>PABA01000124.1 GCA_002699025.1 Sandaracinus sp.
CCCGGGCGACGACGCGGGCGACGCCGCCCGGGTCGCCGAGCACCCGCGGCCGCCGCCGCGCCGGACCGCTCAGCCGCGGCGCTCGGCGGCACGAGCGACGAGCTCGGCTCTCGCCCTCGCGTCCCGGCGAATCCGGGCGGCGACGCCGGGGACGCCGCCCGGGTCGCCGAGCACCCGCGGCCGCCGCCGCGCCGGACCGCTCAGCCGCGGCGCTCGGCGACCAGGGCGGCGATGCCCTTGGTGCTCCCGAAGCTCTCCTCGGTGAGGTCGTCCATGTCGAGCTCGATCTCGAAGCTCTCCTGCAGCTTCGCGAAGAGCTGCAGGACCGTGAGCGAGTCGAGGTAGCCCTCGTCGATCAGGGCGGTCTCCGGCGTCAGGTCGACCTCCAGGCCCGTGGATTCGTGGATCGTCTCGGCGACCAGGGTCGTCACCTGCGTCTCCAGCTCGCTGCTCATCGCTCCTGCTCTCTTCTCTGGGGTTCGGTGGGGGACTGGGAGGCGGGCTGCATCGCGGCCCGGACGGCGGCCCGGTCCGGCTTCCCGGAGCGGGTGCGCGGGAGGGCCTCCACCCGCTCGATCTTCTGCGGCACCTTGTAGGGGGCCAGGCGCGACCGGCACCAGGCGAGGAGCGCCTTCGTCTCGGGCGCCTCCCGCGCCTCGACGGCGGCGACGATGCGCTGGCCGGCCATGGGATCGGGTACCCCGACGACCACCGCGTCGGCGACCCCTGGATGGGATACGAGCGCCTCTTCGATCTCTCCCGGATCGATGCGGTAGCCCTGGCGCTTGATGAACTGGCTCCGCCGGCCCCGCAGATGGAGCCCGGCCGCGTCGCGGAAGCCGACGTCCCCCGTGCCCAGCCAGCCCTCCCGGTCGGCGAGCGGCTGGAGCGCCCCTTCGCGCCAGAGACCGAGCGCCACGCTGGGCGCGCGCGCCCGGACCTCGTCCGGCGCCTCCGGATCGGCGGGCACGTCGAGCTCGACCCCGGCGAGCGGGGCGCCGACGCAGCCGCGCGGCGGGAGCGCGTCCTCGGGCGCGACGTCGAGGCGCGTGAGCGGGCCGAAGGCCTCGGAGAGCCCGTAGCGGAGGTGGAGCGAGAGCGCGGGCGAGGCCTCCCGGAGGCCGGCGAGGAGCGCGCCGTCGACGCTCGCCGAGCCGAGCACGCACGCCCGGAGCGCGGGGAGCGCGTCGCCCTTCCACATCTGCAGCCGGAGGAGCATGCGGAAGTAGCTCGGGCTGCCGACCAGCGCGCGCACCTCGGCCCGCTGCATGCGCTTGCGGTCGTCGCCCGGCACGAAGCGGTTGGCCACGAGCACGCTCGAGCCCGCGAGGAGGTGCTCGAGGACCACGGCGCCGCCCATGGCGTGGAACTGGGGCATGGGCGAGAAGACGGCGTGGCCCGCGAAGGCGGCGGCGAAGTCCGCGCAGGCGTCGACGGCGGCCTCGAGGGCGGCCCGGCCGAGCACGACCGGCTTGGGCGTGCCGGTGCTGCCGGAGGTGAGCTGCACCATGGTCGCCTCGGGCGGGAGCGCGGGGGCCCGGCGCGGCGCGAGGGGGGCGTCGTCCGGCGCGTCGGGATCGTGGAGCGGCGCGTCCTGGCCGAGCGCCGCCAGGGCGTCGCGGATCGGGGCGGCGTCCGCCGGCCGGACGAGCACCGCGTCCGGCGCGAGGGCCGCGAGGGCCTTCGCGTGCTCGGCGGCGGTGGCGCGAAGCGGGAGCGGGAAGAAGACGGCGCCGGCCTCGAGGCAGGCGAGCTGCGCGGCGGTGAAGCCCGGCCCGCTCGGGAGGACGGCCGCGACGAGCGCGCCCGGGCGCATGCGACGAGCGAGCGCTTCGGCGTCGCGGGTCAGCGCGCGGAGGTCCCGGGTGCTCTTCCCGTTCGCGACGGCGAGCCGGTCCGGATGCCGGTCCCGGTGGGCGCGCAGGCGCGCGAGCATCAGCCCGCCTCGCCGGGCAGGCGCTGGCCCCGGAGCGCGTCCTCGGGCCGGCCCGCCGCGCGCACGACCTCGGCCACCTCGCCGTCGACGAGGACCTCCGCCGGCGCCGGGTGCCCGAGGAAGAGCACGTTGCTGAAGGTGAGCCCGTAGGCCCCGGAGGAGAGGAAGGCGACCAGCTCGCCCTGCTCGAGCTCGAGGCCCTTCGCGGTCGGGAAGACGTCGGCCGGCGTGCAGAGCGGGCCGCCGAGCTGACAGCCCTCCTCGCCCGCCGGCGCCTTCAGCCGCGTCGCCCGCACCATCGGGTAGGCGCGGCGGATCACCGTGCCCATGCCCGTGGCGGCCGCGTGCTGGTTCATGCCGCCGTCGAGGATGGCGAAGCGCTTGCCGTTCGACTCCTTCAGGTAGGTCACGCGCGTGAGGAAGACGCCGGCCTCGGCGACCAGGTAGCGGCCGAGCTCGACGTGGTAGCGGCGGTCGGCGCCGTCCTCGTCGATCAGCGCCCGGAGCCCCTCGCCGGCCGCCGCGAGGTCGAAGGGCGTGTCCTTGTCGAAGACGGGCACGCCGAAGCCGCCGCCGAAGTTCAAGCTCGCCAGGCGCCGGCCGAGCGCCGCGTCGAGCGCCCGGGCCCGCTCGACGAGCCAGCGGGCGTTGGCGAGCCAGCCCTCGTGGTCGAAGGTCTGCGTGCCGGCGTAGGTGTGGAGGCCCTCGAGCGCGACCCCGTCCAGCGCCTCGGCGCGGCGCGCGACGTCTTCGAGGGCGCCCGCGTCGATGCCGAACTTCGCGCTCCCGCCGCTCATGCGCATGCGCGAGCCGGTCATGGAGGCCGGCGGGTTCACCCGGAGCGCGACCCGCGCGCGGACGCCGGCCTCGCGCGCCGCCGCCGCGATGGCCTCGAGCTCGGCGGCCGACTCGACGTTGAGGAGCACGCCTTCGCGGAGCGCGAGCCGGAGGTCCTCGCCGTGCTTGCCCGGCCCGGCGAACTGCATGGCCTCGCCGCCGATCCCCGCGCGCAGGGCGACGTGGATCTCGCCGGCGGAGGCGACCTCGGCGCCCGCGCCGCCCGCGTGGAGGAGCTGGGCGACGGCGGCGTTCGGGTTCGCCTTCAGCGCGAAGAGCACGCCGACGCGCGGACCGAGGGCCTCGCGGACGGCCGCGAGGTTCTCGCGCAGGATCGCCGCGTCGAAGACGTAGCAGGGCGTGCCGAAGCGCTCGGCGAGGGCGCGCGCCGGAAGCGCGCCGATCACCAGCTCGTCGTCGCTGCGCGGGAAGCGCGCGGCGAGGAGCCGGCTCGCGAGGGTCCCCCCGGTGGTCACGAGCCCAGCTCTAACCGTTGCGACGGAACCGTTCAATGGTGCAGTCCGGTCGGACCGCCCTCCTCGGCGAACGCTCCCCTTCCCGGGGGACGCGCGAGCGCGCCGAGGCGCGGCCCGCGGAGCGCCCTCAGCGGCGGAGGAGCGTGACGCGACGCGGGTAGTCGTCGGGGAGCGCGGGCGGGTCGGCCTGGCCGAAGAGGCGCGCGCGGGCAGCCCGCGCGCGCCTCTGGAGGTCGTCGGGGATCGGCCCGGCGCAGCCCTGCGCGAGGACGGCGTCGAAGGCGATGGCGAGCGCCTGCGCGTGGGGCGCCTCGCTCACGTCCTCGCCGTCGGGCTCCATGCTGCAGGCCTGGAGGAGCGCCGTGTAGCCGTGGGTCTCGCTGGCGAAGCTGGCGAGGTAGGCGCTGAGCTCGTCGACGGCGGCCGCGCTCATGCCCTCGGGGCAGCCCGAGCACTGGGCCCCCTCGCCCTCGTCGGCGACGTGCTGGAGCTCGTGGACGGAGACGGCGCCGGCGACCCAGGTCGTCAGCCCCTCGACCGCGTCGGCGAGGGCCGGCGTGCGCCCGAGGCGCTCGGAGGCGCCGAGCAGGCGGGCGGCCTCGCCGAGCGTGACCTCCGGGCACTCGCCGCTCTGGCTCCGATCGAGCGCCTCGACGAGGGCGCGCTGGTCCGGCGGCTCGAGGCCGTTCCAGGGGAGGCCGTAGATGCGGAAGGTGTTGCCGCAGGAGGCGCGCGCGTGGATGGAGGAGGCGACCTCGATGAGCGCCTGCTGGTCGACGGCCGTCTCGTGGAGGAGCGTGTAGGCGGGCGCCTCGAGGGCGCCGAGGGCCTCCCGGCGCACGAAGGGGGCGAGGCCCCGCTCGCGCTCCGGGAGGCGGGCGTCGAGGCCGCCGTGGAGCATGGGCCAGACGTGGCGCACGCCGAACTCGAGGACCTGGTCGAGCATGACGAGGGCGCCGTCGCCGCCGCCGGTGGTGTGGCCGAGGAAGCCCTCGTCGACGTTCGTGAGGTCGGCGCGGCGGAGCAGGCGGAGCCGGTGGCCGGCGGGGTCGCGGAGATCGTGGAGGACCTCGTAGGAGCGCGTGAGGAAGGTGGGGCGGCCCCGGCGACGGAGGTGCAGCGTGGCCTCGAGGCGCCAGGGGATCGCGTGGGCGTCGAGGTAGTCGTTGTAGGCCCAGAGGAGGTAGTCGACGCGGCGGGCGCGGCCGATGGGGTCCTCGCGGAGCGCGGCCTCGAGCTCGTCGAAGAGGCCGAGGAGGTTCGGGTCGTCGGCGAGGGCGTAGCGGAGCTCGGAGTAGGCCTCGTGCTCGCGGGCGCGGCGCTCGTCTTCGGGGAGGCGGCGCGTGCTCTTGGTGATGACCCAGAGCGGGAGGAGGCGGCCGTGCACGTCGTGCCAGTCGATGGCGGCGAGGGCGTCCTCGTCGACGGGGTGCGGCGGCGCGTAGCGGGGGGCGCCGTGGAGGTCGATCTCACCGCGGAGGTAGCTGGCGAGGGGGAGGCGGTAGCGGAAGGCGAGGCCGGCGAGGAAGAGGGCGAGGGCGCCCAGGAGGGCGCGGCGGAGGAGGGCGCGGCGGCGGTCGGCCTTCAGGAGGTGGAGGACGCGGTGGTCGTCCAGGGGGGCGTCGTCGTCCGCGGCGGCGACGCGCGCGAGGACGCCGTCGACCCGCGCGCGCTCCGCGTCGCCGCGCTCCGCACCCGCGTCCTCGACCTCGGCGCCGCGCTCGGCGTCCGACCGCTCGGCGTCCGCGCGCTTCGCGGTCGCGCCCACGTCCGCGAGAGCGCCCGCGCCCGGGGGCGTGGGCTCGAGCTCCTGCCGATGCGCCGCCTCGCTCACCGTCTCACTCCCGTCTCAGTATGCCCGGCGCGTCAGCACCGCGCCGCCGCGGTTCGACACCACCGCGCCCGGGAAGTTCCTGGGGTCGAACGGGCCCGCCGTCCGCCAGAGGGCCCGCAGGCGGAGCGGCGGGTCGGGGAGCGCGAGCCGTGGATTCTCGCGGAGCGAGGAACACAGGCCGCGCCTCGGCGAAGCGAGCGCCGCTGCGACCCCGAGGGATCGGGCGAGGGCGCGTCGACCGGTGGCGAACCCCGGTCTCAGGCCTCGCGGAAGAGCGCCACGCTCGCCGTGTAGCCGTGGAGGTAGGCGCGCCCGCCGACCGGGCCGATCTCGCCGTTGCAGAAGAAGCCGCCGAGGGGCGCCGCCGGCTTCGGGCGCTCGGCGAAGAAGCGCGCCCGGATCCGATCGGCGTCGTGGTCGGGCACCCCGTAGAGCCCGCGCCCCCGCCCGAGGCAGCTGAAGACCAGCGCCCCCTCCGCGTCGCCCTCGTGCGCGGCGAGCCGCGCCTTCAGGTCCTCGGCCGACGTCTTCGCGTCCCGCAGGTGGAACTGCACCACCGGATGGCCCCGATCCACGCGCGCGTCCACGGCGATGGCGCGGCGCTCCGGATCGACGCCGACCAGGTTCCGCACCAGGAAGTCGCCCCGCTCGTAGACGCCCTTCTTCTCCCGCATCTGCACGCCGAGGAAGAGCGCGTGCCGGAAGAGGGCCCGGTCGTCGGGGCCGAGGTCCGCGTGGAGCTCCTCGAGCACGTCGAGGGCCCGCCCGCGGTCGAGCCGGAAGATGGCGTTCTTCTCGGCGTCCACGACGATCATCGGGTCGCCGATCGGCTTGCAGCCCTGGGCGACGAGCGTGTCGATGCGCAGCCCCTCGCCGACGAAGGCGAGCGCCACCGCGCCCGCGCGCCGCACCGACTCCCCCTCGAAGAGCGCGAACTCCCCGGCCTGCGTGCCGCCGCTCGCGATGCCCCCGAAGACCGGCGCGTCCGTCGCGCCGTTCAGGCGCGCCACGAGCGCGGGCACGTTCGCGTAGGGCTCGGCCAGGAGGAGCACGCCGCGGGTGCCCGAGGGGAGCGCCGGCGCCTCCGGGTCGACCGGCACGAGCTCGACGCCGGGGAGGCGCGCCGCCGTGAGCGAGAGGCCCGCCGCCTCGCCCTCGAGCTCGCGCCCGCCTCCGATGACGCCGGCCCCCGTGGCGCCGACGAGCCGAGCCCGCGGGAAGCGCGCGCGGAGCGCCGCCGAGAGCTCCGCGTCGGCGAGCTCCGGGGCCGCGAAGGCGACGAGGAGATCCGCGTCCGCGTCGAGCCCGGCGGCCGCCTCCTCGATGGCCGCCGACCGGTCCTTCGCTTCGCTCGCGCCCGAGGTCCAGTGCATCGTGGGGGATGGTGGTGCTTCGGCGCGCGAACGACAATGGCCGGGCGCCGGCACACCCGGGTGCTATCCCGAACGCATGGACGACGAGAGCCGCGTCATCCGCGACGACGCCCCGGCCCAGCTGATCATCCCGTGGGAGCGCCTCTCGCCCGACGCGCTCGCGGGCGTGATCGAGGAGTTCGTGACGCGCGAGGGCACCGAGTACGGCTGGGAGGACGTGGACCTCCCGGCGAAGGTCGCGCAGGTGAAGCGCCAGCTCGCGAAGGGCGAGGTGCTGGTGCTCTTCGACGGGGACGCCCGGACCGTGAACCTGGCGACGCGCCGGGAGGTCGAGCGGCTCGGCCTGCTCTGACTCCGGCTCCGTCTCGGCCAGCGAAGCCGACCCGACGACGAACGCCGAACGGGACGAACGGGACGAACGGGACGACCGCCGAACGGAACGAACGCCGAACGGAACGAACGCCGAACGGAACGAACGCCGAACGGAACGACCGCCGGTCCGGATGGGCGCCGGACCGGATGGGCGCCGGACCGGACGCACGAACGGTGGGACGGAAAGCGAACGCCCCGACACCGGGGGGAAGGTGTGGCCGGGGCGCTCGGGGGACGCGCCACGGGCGCGCCTGAGGACGAGCGTGCGCCAGCTCGGCCGCCGCGGAAGTGGCAATCATTGCCACGGTCGAGCCCCTCGCCGAGCCGGTACGCTGCGCCGGTGCCGACGCTCGTGCCGACGCTCGGTCCGCGCCCGCCCGCGCTCGCCCGCGCACGCCCGCGCGCCCCGCTCCGGCGACCGGGTCGACGCGACGAAGCGGGTCCCGGATCGCCGGCGTGTCGGACGGTGCTCGGGCCCTCTGCGGAGCACGCCCGTCGACGCCCGGCCCCGCCGGGCCCCCTCGCGGCCGCGGCCGCCGCGCTCAGCCCCTGTCGAAGCGCCAGCGCTCGGCGTAGCGCACGAGCTCCGCCGCCGTGTCCACGCCGAGCTTCTTCCGGATGCGCTCCGCGTGCGTGTAGACGGTCGACGCGCTCCGCCCGAGCTCGAAGGCGACCTCCTTCGTCGAGAGCCCCCGCGCCAGCAGCCGGAACACCTCGAGCTCCCGCGGCGTGAGCAGCTCCTCCGGCCCCCGCGCCTCGTCGGCCGCGAGGAGCGCCTCGAGCGCCTCCGGCAGGCGCCGCTCGCCGGTCCGGAGCGCCTCCACGGCCTCGAGGTAGGCGTCCATCGGGCTCGCCTTCGCGAGGTAGCCGCGCGCCCCCGCGCGCACCAGCGCCGCCACCGCCTCGTCGATCGGGTGCAGCGTGAAGAGCAGGATGGGCACCTCGTGGCGCGCCAGGGCCTCCACGGTCCGCGGCCCCCGCATGCCCGGCAGCTGCACGTCGAGGCTGAGCACGTGCGGCGTCGCGTCCGCCAGGCGCGCCTCCGCCTGCTCGATCGTCCCCGCCGTGCCGATGACCTCGAGGCGCGGCTCGACCGCCGCGAAGCGCTCGATGCCCTCCACCACCACCGGGTGGTCGTCGACCACCAGGACCCGCGTCGCGCTCACGCCCGCACCTCCATCGTCGCCGCCGCGGGCAGGCGCATGCGCACCGTCGTCCCGCCCTCGCCGCTGAGCAGCTCGAGCACGCCGCCGAGCGCCCGCGCGCGCTCCCGGAGACCCTTCAGGCCGAGCCCCACGCGCGACGCCTCCACGTCGAAGCCGCGGCCGTCGTCCTCGACCTCCGCGAGGAGCGCCTCCCCGGCGCGGCGGAGCGCGATCCGGATGCGCGTCGGCTCGGCATGCTTGAAGGCGTTCGAGAGCGCCTCCTGCACCAGCCGGTACATGGCCTCCCGGGTCGCGTCGCTCGGCACGGCCCCGTCGAGGCGCACCTCCGTCTCGATGGCCACCCCCGAGCGCGCCCGGAGCGGCGCGACCAACTCCTCGAGGCTCTCCTCGAGGTCGTCCACGGTGGGCGGCTCGCGGAGCCGCGAGATGAAGCCGCGCACCGAGCGATCGAGGGTCTCGACGACCGTCGAGAGGTGGCCGAGGGGCGGCCCGTCGCGGGTCGCGAGGCCGCGGAGCGTGCGCTCGAGCGTGTCGAGCTCCATGCGCACGCCGACGATCAGCTGGCCGAGGTCGTCGTGGAGCGCGCGGGCGACGTCCTCCCGATCGACCGTCTGGCTCTCGAGCTCGCTCGCGAGGTGCTGCACGGCCTCCGTCCGCTCCTCGACCTCGCGCTGGAGCCGCGCCGCGTGCGCCTCGAGCTGTGCCTGCTGGCGCTCGAGGCGGCGCGCGAAGAAGAAGCGCTCCCGCACCAGCTTGTAGACGGCGTGGCCCATCAGGATGCTCACCGGGATGATCGCGATCAGCACCACGATCGGCACGTGGATCATCGGGTGCTCGGCGTACTGGGGGAAGCGCGCGAAGTAGGCCGTGCCGAAGGCCGCGGGCCCGAGCAGGGTCATGGTGACGCGGGCCGGGAGCCGGAGCGGGAGGGCGATGGGGAGCGGCGGGAGGATGTAGACGATGTAGAAGAACGGCCCGTTCAGGTCGCTCATCTCGCCGACGTGCAGGGCCCCGATGGTCGTGAGCGCGCCGTGGAAGGAGAAGGCGAAGACGGTCGGGTGGCGCCGCGCGAGGGGGAGGTAGCGGAAGACCAGCCAGGCGACGACGGAGACGACCGCGAGGACCGCGAGCCAGAAGCGGCCGGGCGCGTCGAGCGGGTCGCCGGCGAGGACGACGCGACCGATCACCCAGGCGAAGGAGCTGATGAAGACGCAGGCGAGGGCCGTGAGCTCCATGCGGCGCCGGCACTGCTCGCGGGCGAACGCCTCGAACGCGCGAACATCCCGCGCGAGGGTCTCCGTCTCGGACACGCGCGGGGACCATACCGCAGGGAGGCCACGCGACCAGTTGGCGAGACCCGGACGCGCGATCCGCGCAGCAGGGGGAAGGAGACGGCCCCCGCGACCGTGCGGCGCGGCGCGACCCCTCGGCGAGAGCCGGACGCGGGCTCCGCGCAGCAGGCGGGAAGAGAGGGCGCCGGCGGCCGTCTCCGCGGGGGCGCCGCCTCTCGGGGAGCCGGAGGCAGGCTCAGCGCAGCAGGAGGAAGGAGACGGCCCCGGCGATGGCGGCCGTGACGAGCCCGAGGCCGAGGACGATCGCCCAGAAGCGCCGGGGCTCCTCGCGGGCCACGCGCTCGAGGGGCGGCGCCGGGCTCGGGAAGGAGCCGGCGGGCGTGTAGAGACCGTCGGGCGGGATCGAGAAGCGCGGGGAGTCGCCGCGCTCGAGGCCGACGGCGGCGAGGAAGGCGTCGTTCAGCTCGCGGGGCGTCTGGAAGCGCTGGGCTGGATCCTTGGCGAGGGCGCGCTGGAAGAAGGCGTCGAGCTCGGCCGGCAGCTCGGGGCGGCGCGCGCTCGCCGGCTCGATGCGCCCCTGGAGGATGGCCCCGAGGAGCTGGCCGTGGTCGGACGCGGCGAAGGGGCTCTCGCCCGTGAGCGCTTCGTAGACGATGACGCCGAGCGCGTAGACGTCCGAGCGCGGACCGGTGTTGGCGGCGGAGGCGATCTGCTCCGGCGCCATGTAGCGGGGCGTGCCGATGACCGTGCCGGTCGCCGTGAGCTTCTTGAGATCCTCGGCGCGCGAGAGGCCGAAGTCGATGAGCTTCACGCTCACGGCCGCGTCGTCGCGCCGGTGCAGCATGACGTGGTCCGGCTTGAGGTCGCGGTGGATCACGCCGGCCCGATGCGCCGCCTCGAGCGCGTCGCAGACCGCCGTGAGCACGGGCCCGAAGGCCTCCGGCTCGAGCGCCCCCTTGCGCCGGATGCGCTCGCCGAGCGTCTCCCCCTCGACCAGCTCCATGGCGAGCCAGGGGACGCCGCCCGGCGCGTGCCCGTAGCCGCGGATGCCCACGATGCCCGGGTGCGAGATCTTGCTGAGGATCTCCGCCTCCCGCGCGAAGCGCTGCCGCGCCTCCTCCTCGTGCTTGCGCTTGAGCAGCACCTTGAGCGCGACCGGCTGCTCCGTGCGGAGATCCGTGGCGCGATAGACCGCGCCCATGCCCCCCGCGCCGAGGGCCGCGTCGATGCGGAAGCGATCGCCGAAGAAGGAGCCCGCCGAGAAGGGCGCCATGACGGCGGTCTCCTCCTCCGTCTCCCACGGGTTGGATATGGGCGCCTCACCCACCACGACCCCGAGCATACCCGCTCCGCGCCGCCCACGCGCACCGCCGCCCGGCGTCAGGGCACCCACATGCGTGCCCAGCGGGCCGGCGCGCGTATCCCGCACGCCTCCAGCGCTCGCTCGGCCCGGCGCGCCCGCGTCGGCCCGTCGGCGCGCGCGAGCTCGACGGAAGCCGCGTGCGCCCGCATGTGCGCCGCCTCGAAGCCGACCTCCGCCCGCGCCAGCGCCGCCTCGGCCGCCCGCGCCCGGCCGCGCCGCCGGAGCAGGCCCGCCTCGAGCGCGTCGGCCAGCGGCGCCGCCCAGGTCAGCTCTTCCTTGCGGAGCGCGCGGACGTGCCGCGAGACGACGCGCTTCGGGGCGCCCCCCGCCAACCGCGCCCGCCCGGCGAGATCGTGGGCGGCGATGCGGAGGAAGGGCATGCGGGTCAAGAGCGAGCCCTTCAGCCGGGCCCAGCCGGCGTCCACCCGCGCCGCCGCCGCGAGGCCGTCCCCCTCGTAGAGATCGATCTGCGTGCGCGCCCAGAGATCGAAGAAGTGCTGGATGACGTACTCCTTCGGCTCCCAGCCCCGGAACCCCTCGACGGCCTCGCGCCGGGCCCGCTCGGGGTCGTCGTCGGCGAGCCAGAGCGCGTTCGTGAAGCCGGAGCGGAAGCTCGTGAGGGCGAAGAGATCGCCGCGCCGCTCGGCCAGCCGAATCACGCGCGGGATGCGGTCCCGGAGCGCGTCGTAGTCGCCCAGGAAGACCAGCGCGGCCGCGCCGAGGAGCTGCACCGTGACGACCTCCTTGGCCATGCCCACGGCGTCCTCGACGAAGCGCCCGGCCGCCTCGTCGGCGCGCGCGAGCGCCCCGCGCCAGCGCCCGTTGTGGAACTCGATCAGGCAGCGCGCGCCGGGGATCAGCGCCCGGAGGTGCGGGTCCCCGATCCGCTCGGCGAGCTCGGTGGCCCGGGCGAGCGTCGCCCGCGCCGAGCGCTCGCCCCGCCGCCCCTGGTTGGCCTGGAACGCGGCCTCGTAGGCGAGCGAGCGCGCGATGCGATAGGGATCCCCGGCGTCCAGGGCGTCCAGCAGGCTCCGGGCGAGGAAGCCCGCGCCGCGCAGGCTGTCGACGAAGGAGAGGCCGACGCCCGCGGACCAGCACAGGTCGATGCGCTGCAAGCTCTCGGGCGCGATCTCCCCCTCGGGCCGCTCCCGGAAGCGGGTGCCGCGCAGCCGGAGGCGGGCCCGGGTCGCGAGGAGCGTCGCGAGCGCCTCGGCCGGGTGCGCCGGGTAGCGCAGCCCGAAGAGCGCCAGCGCCTGGCCGAGCGCCCCCACCCCCTCCGACATGCGCCCGGAGCGCAGGAGCTGCTCGGCGATGCGGCGGAGCAGGTCCGTCTCGTCGATGGCGATCGCCCCCGCCCGCGCCGCCGCCAGCGCCGGGCGGAAGGCGGCGACGGCGTCTGCGCTCCGGCCGGCGTGCGCGAGGGCGTCCCCGCGCGCGACCTGCAGCCGCGCCACGGGCTCGGCCCGGTCGCGTCGCAAGGCGATCGCTCGCTCGTAGAGCACCGCCGCGCGCTCCCAGGCGAGCGCCGTCTCCGCGCGCCGCGCCGCCCGCTCGAGCCAGTGGAGCGCCTCGTCGAGCTCACCGGCCCGGTCGAAGTGGAAGGCCACCGCCTCGGCGTCCCCCCCGCGCGCCGCCAGAGCACAAGCGAGCGCGTGGTGCGCCTCCCGGAGCGCGTCCGGCTCCAGCTCGGCGACCACGGCCTCGGCGATGCGGTCGTGGTAGGTCAGCGCGACCGGCGGGTGCAGGCTCTCGTCCACCACGGCGAGGCGGCGTGCCTGGAGCCCGTCCAACGCCGCGAGGAGCTCGGCGCGCTCGACGTGGCCCGCCGCCGCGGCGACCGGGAGCGGGAGCGGCCGACCCGCCAGGGCGAGGAGCGAGAGGAGGCGCCGCGCCCCCGGCTCGAGCTCGGCCTGGGCGCGGCGCAGCGCCTCCGCCATGCTCACGCCCGGCCCCGCCTGGGCCAGGAGCTCCACGAAGAGCGGGTTGCCGCCGGTCTCCTCGGCGATGCGCTCGGCGGCCGGCGCCGTCGACCCGAGCCAGGCCCGGGCGAGCGCCGCGGCCTCGTCCCGGGGGAGCGCCCCGAGGACGAGCCTCCGCCCCCCGGTCGCTTCGCGCAGCCGCTCGAGCGCCGGCCGGAGAGCCCCCGTCGTGGGGCGCCGGCTCGCGACGAAGAGCATCGGGACCGGCGCCGGGGGGCGGAGCAGCTCCTCCAGGAGCGCCACGCCCTCTTCGTCGCTCCACTGCAGATCGTCGAGCGCCAGCACGAGCGGCCGGCGACGCGCGATCGCCCCGAGGAGGGCGCGGAGCGCCGCGAAGGCCTCCACGCGGAGCTGAGCCTGCTCATAGCCGACGGGGCGCCGGGCGCCCCGGAGCCGGGGGACGCGGCCGAGCACCGGGAAGAGGGCGAGCAGGGGCGCCGCGCCGCTCGGGACGAGGGCCGCGACCTCGTCGTCGGGCCAGCGCCGGAGCTGGTCGGCGAGCCCGTCCACGGCCGCGTCGAGGCCCTTGTAAGGGAGCGCCTCGCGCGGGTAGCAGCGGCCCCGCAGCACCACGACCTCGCCGCCGAGCCCGCCGAGGAAGCGGCGGAGGAGCGCGCTCTTGCCCGCCCCCGCCTCGCCCTCGATCCACACGCTCGCCGCCCGCCCGCGCTTCACCTCCGCGAAGGCCTCCTCCAGCGCCGCCAGCTCCGAGCCCCGCCCGACGAAGGGCACGCTCGAGGTCGCGCGCACGCTCGGCGCCGGCTCGCCGAGCGCCTCGAGGATCGCGTCCAGCGTGGGGCGCGCCTCGGGCGAGCGCGCGAGCAGCCCCGCCACGAGCGGCCCGAGCCCGAGGTCCGGCCCCGGCAGAGGCGGCGCGTCCTCCTCCTGCTTGCGCACGAGCATCTCCACCAGGCGTCCGTCGAAGGGCGGCGCCCCGGCGAGGCACTCGTGGAGCATCACGCCGAGCGCGTAGAAGTCGCTCGCCGGCGTCGGGCGCCCCGCCTCCGCGAGCAGCTCCGGCGCCATGTAGATCGGTGTGCCGACGAGCTCCTCGCTGAGCGCCCCCTCCAGCTCGGTGGCGAAGCCGAAGTCGAGCACGCGGACCGCGCCGTCGACCTGGAGGCGCACGTTCGAGGGCTTCACGTCCCGGTGCACGTGGCCGCTCGCGTGGAGCGCGCCGAGGCCGAGGGCGATCTCCCGAAAGACGCGCCGAAGCCGCTGGCCGTCGACGACGCCGCCCGGCCGCACGTAGGGGATCAGGTCGAAGCCGTCGACCAGGTCCATCGTGAAGAACCAGCGGTCGCCGTCCCGATGGAGCGAGTGGAGGGGGACGAGGTGCGGGTGGCGGAGCGGAGCCACGGCGCGGAACTCGCGCTTGAAGCGGGCGAGGGACGCGGCGTCCCGCTGGTGTAGGAGCTTCAGGGCGACCTCGCGCCGGTCCACCCGATCGTAGGCGCGGAACACCTCGCCGTAGCTGCCGCTCCCGAGCCGCGGCCCGAGTCGGAAGCGGCCGTCGGCGAGCGCGTCGATCGGGCCCGGCGACCTCACGCGCGCCCTCCCCGCCCGCGCCGCTCCACGCCGAGGCGCTCGAGCCGGCTCACGAGCGTCGTGCGGGGCACGCCGAGGGTCCGCGCGACGCGGGCGACCACGCCATCGTGGGCGTCGAGGGCGGCGCGGAGGACGGCCCGCTCCCGCTCTTCGAGCGCGGCGCGCTCTGCCTGGAGCGCCGCGTAGGCGTCCCCCGGCGTGCTCGGGGTCGCGGGTCGCGCGGGCGCCTGCCGGGGCGGCGCCGTGGAACCGCCCGCGCCACCGACCAGATCCGCGTCGCGGACGTGGCGCAGGTCGAGCGTGTCGGCGTCGGCGTCCTCGGCGAGCGCCCGATCCCGCGCCCGCCGCACCACCATGGCGAGCTGCCGCAGGTTGCCGGGCCAGCGCAGCGCCGGGTCGGTCAGCCGGCGCCGGAGGGGGAGCGCGAAGCCCCAGGCCCGCTCCGGGTCGAGGCGCGCGAGCATGCCCTGGGCGAGGGGCACGACGTCCTCGCGGCGCGCGCGCAGCGGCGGGAGGTGGAGCCGCGCGCCAGCGAGGCGGTAGAGGAGGTCCTCGCGGAAGCGACCGGCGGCGACGGCACCGTCGAGGTCCCCGTTGGTCGCCGAGAGGAGCCGCACGTCCGTCCGGCGCGGCTCGCGGCCCGTCCAGCCGAGCGGGCGGTAGGTGCCGAACTGCGTGAGGTCGAGCAGGAGCTGCTGAGCGTGCGCCGGCAGGCTCAGCACCTCGTCGAGCACGAGCACGCCGCCGTCCGCCTGCTCGACGAGCCCGACCCGCCGACGCGTCGCCCCGGAGAAGGCCCCCCGGGCGTGACCGAAGAGCTCCGAGCTGATGGTGTTCAGGTCGTCGCTCGATCCGAGCAGCGCCCGGACGATCGGCCTTCGCTCGCCCGCCTCCGCGATCGCGCGGCAGAGCAGCGTCTTTCCCGTGCCCGACTCGCCGGTGACGAGCACTGGGGTCGCGTCCCCGAGGCTCGCGATCTCGCCGCGGAGCCCGGCCATGCTCTCCGGCGCGAGGAGCTCCCGAAGCGAGGGCGCCTGGGCGGCGGCGCGCGTGTCGGCGAGGACCGTGCGCGCGTGGGCGAGGGCGCGGTGGCGATCGAGGAGCACGGCGACCATGTCCGCGACCGCTTCGAGGAGCTCGAGGTCGCGGGCCCCGAGGAGGCGGCGAGGTCGTCGCAGGTCCACGTAGAGCACGCCGACGGGCGCGCCCTCCCCGCCGACCGGCCCGATGGGGGCGGCGGCCGCCGCGACGATGCCGAGGCTCGCGAGGCTCGCGCTCCCGTCCTCGCCCGCCTCCCAGACGATGCTGCGCCCTTCCCGATGCACCCGCCGGACGAGCGACTGGCTCGCCTCCTGCCACTCCTCCTTGCGCAGCGCCCCCTCCGCGCCGCGCGCGTGCACGACGTAGTCGCCCCCGGCCTCGCGGATGGAGACGAGGCCGCGGTCGGCGTCGACCAGGGCGACGAGCGTGTCGAGGGCCTCCTCGAGCCAGTCGTCGCGATGGCTCACCGCGCGCAGGCGGCCGAGGAGCCGGCGCAGCACACGCCAGGAGGAGGAATCGGCAGGGGGGCCGTCGGAGGAGGTGATCATCGACGAAGCTCCGTCGGACCGCGACGACGAATCGTCGTCACATCGCCGAGCGTCCGGAACACTAGCACCGGATGGGGACAAGCGAGCGTCCGGCGCATCCCGGCGTGGGCGGACGAGAGCCCCGCTCGCAGCGAGGGTTCGGGCGCCTCTCCCCCAAGCCGGGCACCCGGAGTCGAGCACGGAACGCCGGTGGCACGTCCCCTGCGAAGGGGCTCCCCGAGGCCCGAGGAGCGGGCCACCAGCCGCGGCCGTCGCGGCGCCGGCCGACGCGCCGGGAAAGGGGAACGAGCATGCATCGACACACTCTCATCGGCGCCCTGGCGCTGCTCGCGTTCGGGGCCGGTACCGCCCGGGCCGAGCTGCCCGAGGGCGTGTTCTACAACGACTTCGACGCCTACTTCGAGCTCGAGAACACCGAGGAGTCGCGGAACGGCCAGCGCGTGGACGCGGGCTGGTACCTCGAGTTCGACGCGACGCTGGTCGGCGACGAGATCCCCGTCGACAGCGGCCTGAAGTACGTGCTCAAGCAGGGCCGGCGCACGCTCGCGACCGTGCTGTGCGACGCGCGACTGAGGCAGCGCCACACCGGGTACGACTACGAGGAGGGCGTGCCCGGGCTGATGGAGGGGCGCGGCTGCGAGGACGACGACGAGACGACCCAGGCCACCGGCGAGATCACCATCGAGGTGTACTTCATCGACGGCAACGACGACTCCGAGACGCTGGTGCGGACGCACACCATCGAGGTGCGCAAGTTCGCCCGCGTCCGGCGCGCGTCGCAGTACTACATCGTCCACAACGGCGAGATCCTGAGCGCGGTGATCCACGAGTTCCGGCGGAGCGAGCGCAACGCGACCAACGCGCGGAACATGCGGAACGACTACGTGGGGCTCTTCCTCTGGATGGCGGAGCAGGACTCCAACGGTGTCCGGCCGGACGGCCCCGACCTGGGCAACGACCTGCGGGTGCGCTGCAGCGTCGATGGCGAGCGGATCCCGACGACCTTCGATCCGCGCGTGAACCACGTGCGGGACCGGCGGGTCGACGTGATGGCGAGCTGGGGCGAGGGCCGTCAGGACGAGCGCGATCGCTACGCCTTCGAGCAGTTCCACATCGTCCTGCCGATCACCATGGGGGAGGACTCGCAGCTCCCGGGCGCGGCCCGTCTCGAGGAGCACCCGGGCCAGTGGGAGTGCGAGCTCCGGCAGCAGCGGGAGACGATCCGGACGATCCGCTTCACGGTGGCCGACGGGCACATCCAGCCCCATCCGGAAGAGGCCGCCGAGGGCGGCGTGCAGCTGCCGGAGCGCCTGCACCTCGTCGACATGCGCCTGCCGCGCGAGAGCCCGATCGAGACGCGCGTCGACGGCCGCGCCGCCCGCCGAGGGCCGTTCTTCGGCGTGGGGTGGCACACGGACGAGGGCCGCGCGATGGTGCGCGCCCTGCCACGCATCGGCGAAGCCTTCCTGCCCGGGGAACGCCGCCGCCGCGGGCGACGCGGCCGCCGGGGTCGCCGCCGCTGACGCGGCACGAACCACGCGAACCACGACGGGCCGCCGCGCTCCCCCGAGAGCGGCGGCCCGTCGCGCATCGCGACCCCGTCCCAGCGAGCCGAACCCGCCCCGACGCGGCGAAGCCACCCCACCGCAAGTCGGAGCGCCCCCCACGAACGCGACAAAGTCACCCCACTGCCTCCCAGGCCTCTGCGAAGCGGAGCGCCCCAGCGACGCTGCAGCGAATCCCGGTGGAGCGCAGGAGCGCTCCGGCCGCGCGAGCGGATGAAGACACGCTGCCGCAGCGGGAGCGCACCGGCCGCGAACGCGGCAGAGCCCGGCTTCCGCGAAGGGGAGCGCTCCGGCCGCGAACGCGGCGAAGTCACTCACCTGCAAAGAGGAGCCCACCCATCTCTGCCCCGTGACCCGGCCCCACGGAGCCGCGTTCGTGTACCCATGAAGAACCGACCCGTGTGACGCCGCCGAAGGCGGCGCCGAGGGCCCCACGGGCCCGCTGGTAAGCCCCAATTAGCGAGCGAAGCGAGCGGACACCGCCCACTGGAAGCGCTGCTCGCTGCCCCAGGGCGTCTCGTGCGTCTCCCGCCACCCCTCCACGAGCGCGAGCCCGAGCTCCTCCGCGAGCGCCTCCGCGCTCCAGCGCCGCACGGGCAGCCCGCTGCACTTCTCCGGCCCGTCCGGCGCGAAGGTCGCCACGATGGCCACGCCCCCCGGCACCAGCGTCGCCTCCAGCAGCCGCCGGTAGCGCGCCCGGTCCTCGGCCTCGGTCAGGAAGTGGAAGACCGCCCGGTCGTGCCACACGTCCACCGGCCCGATCGCCTCCGGCTCGAGCGCCCGCACGTCCCCGGCGACCCAGCGGACCTTCTCCGCCTCCACCCCGAGCCGCGCCTTCGCCGCCTCGAGCGCCGCCTCGGCCAGGTCGACCACGGTCAGCGCCCGGAAGCCCCGCTCGAGCAGCGCGTCCACGAGCCGCGAGGCGCCGCCCCCCACGTCGACGAGCCGCGCCTCGGGCCCGACCCCCGCCACCTCGAGCGCCCGCAACGAGGGCGTCGGCGAGGGCTGGAACCAGCTCACGTCCTCGGGCGTCTTGCCGCCCCAGACCGCGTCCCAGTGCGCCTTGGCCGCCGCCTCGCGCTCAGACTCGCTCGACATCCTGCACCCCGTGGATCTTCGCGATGCCGCGCATCACGGTCCGCAGGCGGGCCAGGTCGTCGACGGTGAAGTTGAAGAGGTTCACCGCCTTGCCGTCCTCCTGGCTCCGACAGATCGCCTCGCTGATGTTCACACCGTTCTCCGTGAACACGCCGGACACCTGCGCGAGGATCCCCGGCAGGTTGTTCGTCACGACCTTGAGCTGCACCGGCAGCTCCATGTGCGAGTCGCTCGCCCACTGCACCTCGACGCGCCGCTGCGGATCGAGCTCCATGGCCCGCGGGCAGCCGCGCCGGTGGATCGTCACGCCGCGCCCGCGCGTGATCCACCCCACCACCGGATCGCCCGGCACCGGGTTACAGCACTTGGCGAAGCGCACGAGGATGTCGTCCATCCCGTGGATGCGGATCGTGTCGTCGTCGCGCCGCGTGACCTTGCGGACCGTCTTCTCGAAGAAGCTCGGCTCGAGGCTCTTGCGCGCCTTCGGCTCCTTCGGGTCGACGACCTCGACGACCTTGTCGACGTCGATCTTGCCGTAGCCGATCTGCGCGAAGAGCTCGTCCTCGTGGTTGAGCCCGAAGTCGTCGCCGACGGTCTTCTTCGCGCCGTTCTTGAGCCAGCGCGAGAAGCTCAGCCCGCGCTTGTGCATCTTCCGCTCGAGCAGGTCGCGCCCGAGCTTCACCGAGCGCGAGCGCTCCTTCGCGCGGAGGTGCGCCCGGATGCGCGAGCGCGCCTTGCCCGTGACGACGAAGTCGAGCCAGTCCTTGTTCGGCTGCTGGTTCTTGCTCGTGAGGATCTCGACGACGTCGCCGTTCCGCAGCTTGTGGCGGAGCGGGACCATGACGCCGTTCACCCGCGCGCCCGAGCAGTGCTGGCCGACCTCCGAGTGGATGCCGTAGGCGAAGTCCACCGGCGTCGCGCCGCGCGGGAAGGTCTTCACGTCGCCGGCGGGCGTGAAGACGTAGACCTCCTCCGGGAAGAGGTCGAGCTTCACCGAGTCGAGGAACTCGGCCGGGTCGGCGACGTCGCGCTGGAACTCGAGGAGCTGGCGCAGCCAGGCGAAGCGGGCCGCGTCGCGCTGGTCGAGGCCGCCGCCGCCGCCCTGCTTGTACTGCCAGTGCGCGGCGATGCCGAGCTCGGCCGTCCGGTTCATCTCGTGGGTGCGGATCTGCACCTCGATGCGCCGGCTCGAGGGGCCGATGACCGTCGTGTGCAGCGACTGGTACATGTTCGGCTTCGGCAGCGCGATGTAGTCCTTGAAGCGCCCGGGCACGGGCGTCCACTCGCTGTGGATCACGCCGAGGGCCGCGTAGCAATCGGCGACCGTCTCCATGATGCAGCGGAAGGCGACGAAGTCGTGCACCTGCTCGAACTCGATGCCCTGCCGCTTCATCTTCCGGTGGATCGAGTAGAGGTGCTTGCGGCGGCCGGCGACCTCGAGGGCGAAGCCGCGCGAGATGAGCATCTTCTTGAGCTTCGCGCAGACGTCCTGGACGTAGCGGTCCCGGTCCTGCGTGACGTCGTTCACCTTCGCCTCGAGCTCGGCGTGGGCGTCCGGGTGCAGGTAGCGGAAGCTCAGGTCCTCGAGCTCGACCTTCAGCCAGTTGATGCCGAGGCGGCCGGCGAGGGGCGCGTAGATCTCCATCGTCTCGCGGGCGATGCGCTCCTGCGAGTCGATCTTCATGTGCGTGAGCGTGCGCATGTTGTCGAGACGGTCCGCGAGCTTCACGAGGAGCACGCGGATGTCCCGCGCCATGGCGACGAGCATCTTGCGGAAGGACTCGGCCTGCCGGTCCTCCTTCGAGGCGAAGTTGACCTTGCCGAGCTTGGTGACGCCGTCGACGAGGAAGGCGACCTCTTCGCCGAACTGCTGCGCGATGTCCTTCTCGGTGACGTCCGTGTCCTCGACGACGTCGTGGAGGAGCGCGGCGCAGACGCTCGCCGTGTCGAGGCGCATCTCGGCGATGACGCCGGCGACCGACGAGGGGTGGATGAAGTAGGGATCGCCCGACTTGCGCATCTGCCCGTCGTGCATGCGCTCCGAGTAGGCGTAGGCCTTCTCGATGAGCGCCGTGTCCGCCTGCGGGTGATAGGCCCGCACCTTCTCCACGAGCTCGGCCAGCGGAACCATCGTCAGCTCGACCGCCCCCTTTGGAGGCTCACTTCACCGGCGCGGGCCGACGGAGAGGCGGCTCGGGGAAGGGGGGAAAGAAGGGGCAGGGGGGAAGAGGGCGTGGGGGTCACGGGCTCCCCGGAGCGAAGCGATTCGACGCGGGGCCGTCCACGTCGAGGGGCATCGAAAGGTAGCACTCGCGAATCCACCGACACAACTTCGGCACGATCCCTGCGTGGCGCAATTTCGCCGAGGCGTCCGAGGGCGCGGGCAGCCGCGTGGGCGCCGGGAGGACGCCGGGAGGATGCTGGGTGCACGCCGGGTGGACGGAGGACACGCCGGGCGGCGCTCCGTGGCAGAATGTGACCGATGTCACGCGCGCTCGCCTTCGCCCTCGGCCTGATCCTCGCTGCCTCCTGCGGGGGCGATGACGACGGGGGAGGCGGCGACGCGGACGGCGGCGGCGGCGGCCCGGACGCGGGCGGGGAGCGCGACGGCGGGGTCATCGATCCGGAGCCCTGTCGGGTCGCGCTCCCCGTGGACCTCATCTGGGTCGTCGACAACTCGAACTCCATGCAGGAGGAGCAGGCGCAGCTCGTCGCGAACTTCCCGGTGCTGATCGAGACGCTCACGAACCCGCCCGACCGCGACGGGGACGGCGAGCCGGACTTCCCGCCGCTCGACGATCTGCGCGCGGGGATCGTGACGACGGACATGGGGGTCGGCGACAACCCGGGCGTGATCGGCTGCCCGAGCGCGACGGGCGACGAGGGGATCTTCGTGAGCGAGAGCCGCTCGGAGGCGGCGGAGTGCGCCGGCTTCGCGCTCGAGGAGCCGAGCTGGCTGCAGTTCGATGGGACGAACGGCGAGGCGTTCGAGAGCGAGTTCGCGTGCCTCGCCGAGCTGGGCACGAACGGCTGCGGGCTCGAGCAGCAGCTGGAGGCGTCGCGGGAGGCGCTGACGACGCATCGGGAGGCGGGGGGCCCGCACGAAGGGTTCTTGCGGAGCGACTCGCTGGTGGCGGTGATCTTCGTGACCGACGAGGACGACTGCTCGGCGGCGGACGAGTCGATCTTCGACCCCTCGCCGGCGGCGACGAGCGAGCTCGGGCCCCTCGGGACGCGCTGCGCCTTCCACCCGGAGCTGCTGCACCCGACCGATCGCTACGTGCGCACGCTGAAGGACCTGGCGCTCGACCGGCGCGGGGACGTCATCGTCGCGGCGATCACCGGGGTGCCGCGGGCGCTGACCGAGGACCCGCTGGACGTGGACTTCGAGGCGCTGCTCGCGGACGAGCGGATGGAGTACCGGGAGGACGAGACGCGACCGGGGCAGCTGGCGCCGGCGTGCGAGTTCGGCGGGGTGGGGCGGGCGCCTCCCGCGCGGCGGCTGGTCGAGGTGGTGCGGGAGTTCGCCGAGACCGGGGACGGGCTGCTGGCGAGCATCTGCGAGCCGGACATGCGGCCGGCCATCGCGTCGATCGCGGAGCTGGTGGCGGCGCGGCTCTGCGACGCGCCGGAGTAGGGCGCATCCCGGGCGGCTCGTGGTGCGCCGCGGGCCGGTGTGCCGCGCGCAAGCCGGGCCGGTGCCCTGCGACGCGCCGGAGTAGGACCGCATCCCGCGCGGCTCGTGGTGCGCCGCGGGCCGTTGTGCCGTGCGCAAGCCGGGCCGGTGTGCCGCGCGCAGGCACCGCTGCGGCGCGGATGGCGTCGTCGCGAACGGCCGGCTGAGCCGTCGCCGCGATCGGGCTCCGTGAGAAAGCGCTCAGAGCACCGCGCGAAATCGGCAGCCCGTGAGGCAACTCAATGCGGCCCGCGGCCAGGTCACGCATACCTCTCGGCGTCGGGCAAGTTGGAAGTCGAACTTCTAGCTTTGTTTTCTTCCACTCACGGCGGAATCACCGACATGCCCCGTCCGCGGGGCGACCAACCATCCGTAAACAACCCGAAAGCAGCACAATTCCCGATCCGCATCGGGCGCTTCGGCGCCCACGCTTGACTTGAGCTTGAAGAGCGGGCGTCGCACCCCATCCCATCCCAACACCGCGGCGCTCGGCCCGAGAGGGCAGAACACCCTCCTTGGACTCGGTGGTTTCCCCGACACACCGGCTCCTCGGGGGGTGTTCTCGTCTCCTCTGCCCTATCCTCGAAGCGGTGGTGGTGCGGACGCGGTGGTGGCTCGGCACGCTCCTGGTGGTCGCGCTGGGCTGCACGGGCGAGCTGAGCTCCACGGGCGGGACGCCTTCCGGCCGCGACACGGGCCCCACCGAGCGCGTGGACGCCGGCGACCCGGGCGAGGACGCGAGCGCGCCCCGGATCGACGCCGGCACGGACGACGCGGACGCCGGGGAGCCCGCCACGGACGCGGGGAGCGAGGGCGAAGACGCGGGCTCCCCCCCGCCGCTCGACGCCGGCACGGACGCCTGGATGCCGCCGCCCCCCGAGGACGCCGGCATGCCCGACCACTGCGCCGACGGCCCCCTCGACGCGCCCCTCCCCGATTGCCGCCCGACGCCCCCGCCGAGCACCGGCGACATCCGCGAGGACTGCGTGCGCCGGATCAACCAGTTCCGGCGCGAGTGCCAGTGCCTGCCGCCGCTGGAGCGCTGGGTCGAGGGCGAGAGCTGCGCCGACGAGCATGCCGAATACGACGCCGATGGCGCCGGCGCGCACGGCGGGTTCCGGGACCGCATCTGCAGCCCCGGCGGCTCGGCGCAGAACGAGTGCCCCGGCTGGGGCTCGGAGACGCAGGTGATCTCCGGGTGCCTCCAGGCCATGTGGGACGAAGGCCCCGGCGAGCCCTTCAGCGAACACGGCCACTACATCAACATGTCGAGCAGCCGCTACTCGCGCGTGGCCTGCGGCTTCCACACGACCGCCGCCGGCCGCGTCTGGGCCGTCCAGAACTTCCGCTGAGCGTTCGCGCCGCGGCTCGGTGGCGGCGAACGGGGCATCCCGTCCGGCCGAATCGGCTCTGGCCGGTCCTCGAGCCGGCGCTGTCGGTGCCGGAGGCCGAGGCTGGTACCCTCCTCCCGTGGCGGACGCGAAGCGCGAGAGACGGAAGCGGCGGGCCGGGGACCTCGATCCGGATCCGGCGATGTGGGAGGCGCTCGAGCAGGGCAAGCTGCTCCGGGCGATCCTCGAGGACTTCTACGGCCGGGTCTACGAGGACGCGCGCCTCGCGCGCTTCTTCGAGCACGTCACGAAGGGCCGCGCGATCGACAAGCAGTACGAGTTCCTGCGCGACAAGCTGCTCGGCACGCGCGACTACTTCGGCGACCGGCCGCGCAACGCGCACCACTGGATGGTGATCAGCGACGAGCTCTTCGACTACCGCGAGGCGCTCCTCTCGACCTGCGCGCGCGACGCCGGGCTGGACGAGCGCTGGGTGGCGCGGCTCCGCGCCATCAGCGAGCGCTTTCGAAAACAGATCGTCAAGGACGCGCCCATCCCGAAGAAGGTCCGCGGCCGCGCGCTCCCGCTCGAAGGCTATGAAGACCTCGTGCTCAGCGCCGGGGCCCTCTGCGACGCCTGCGGCGAGCCCATCGAGGTCGGCGACGCGGTCCGCTACCACGTGCGCACCGGCGCCACCTACTGCGCCCGCTGCGCCCCCACCCAAGAGGCCCCCCGCTCATGAGCAAGCTCCGTATCCGCTGCCGCGCCCGCGGCCCCCTCGTCGTCGACGGCGACCTCGGCGAGCTCGAGCTGCACGGCCCCGATGGGGAGCCGATCGATCTGACGGATCGACCGCGCATCCTCCTCTGCCGCTGCGGCGCCTCGAAGAGCCGACCCTTCTGCGACGGCTCGCACCACCGCACGGACTTCGAAGCGGACGAGTAGCGCTTCCGCTCGGACGTCAGCCGGCCGCGCGCGCCAGCGCGTAGAGCGCCTCGCGTGCCTCGGCGAAGCGCGGCGCGAGCGCGCCACCGGCCACCGCCTCGCGCATGGCCTGCACGAACGCGCCCGGATGCGCCTCCGTTCGCGCGAGGCACTCCGCGAGCTCCGGCCCGTTGTCGAGCGCCGCGTGCGCGAGCAGCCAGTACATGGCGTCGCCGTAGCGCTCGCCCACCGTCGCCTTCGCCGCCTCCCACTCCGCCGGCGTGGGCAGCGCGTCGAGCTGCCAGCGCTGGACGCCGCCGCCGACGAAGCCGGCGAGCCAGCTCCGCGAGAGCATGCCCATGCGCGGCCGCCAGTGCGCCCCCCAGGACGCCGCGAGCGCCTCCGGCAGGGGCTCCCCGGCCGGGCGCTCGGCGTGCGCGCGCCAGTCGAACCCCTCGATCGCGAAGCAATCCCGGAGCTCGGCCGGGTCCACCTCCGCCTCGGCCTTCTCCTCCGGGTCCATCCCGTCGAGCTCGCCGTCGATCTGCTCCCAGAGCTCGCCGAGCTCGTGCAGCAGGAACGCCGAGCAGGTCGGGGCCCAGGTCCCGAGCTCCCGCTCGTCGTAGTACATGACGCCGCCGACGCCGGGCGCGTGCTCCTCGAGCACCAGCATGGGCCACATGAAGTCGCCGTAGCCGAGCCGGACGCCGACCGGGTAGAGGCCGACGAAGTGGCAGCAGGCGAGGTAGCGGCCGAGCAGCCCCTGGCCCAGCGCGGAGAGGAAGGCGTCGACGTCCGGCAGCCCGCAGGCGAAGGGGTGCCCGTCGATCTCCGGGTGGCCCTCGGCGTCCGGGTGCTCGAGCGTCGGCCGCGCGCGGAGGAAGGCGCGGCTCTCCTCCGGGAGGCGCTGACCGATGGCCGCCTCGAGGGCCTTCAGCTCGTCCGTGTCTTCGGCGACCGGCGCCACGCCCGCGAGCGCCAGCACGGCCTCGAGCTCCGTTCCGTCGACCTTCATCGCACGCCCTCCCGCTCCATCCCCTCGACCGCCGCGCGGCCTGCGCCGCGTTCTCCGTCGCCGGCCGGCTCCCCGTCCGTGACCGTGAAGAGCCCGCCCGACTTCGTGCGCACCAGGAGGCGGCCGTCGCGCAGGAAGCCCACGCCCATGAGCTCGTGGCTCTCGAAGGCGCCGAAGGGGAGCACCCAGCGGCGACGCCGCGCGTCCAGATCCCAGAGCTCGAGCCGACCGCTCGAGGGGATCGCGAGCAGGCGCCCGCTCGGGTCGAAGGCGAGCCGGTTGAAGAGCCCGAAGCCGCACGCGATGCGCAGCTCGGGCGTCGCCTCGGGCCAGCGGTAGACGCGCACGACGTGATCGGTCGCGCCGCTCGCCACGCGCTCCCCGCCGGGGGCCGCCACGACGCTGCACACGTCGCGGTGCGGGTTGCCCCGCTCGAGCCGATCGGCGCCGTGGTCCGCCTTGCGCCACACCTCGGCGCCCTCCTTCACGAAGGCGAGCTCTCCGGCCTCGCTCCCCGCGAGGAACCCGCCCCCCGGCGCCGCGCAGAGCGCGTTCACGTCGTCGCTCCCCACCTCGACCGGCTCGCCGACGGGCGCGAGGTCCGGCAGGCGCGCGAAGGCCAGGGCCTCGTCCGACGACCAGGCGACCGTCGGGCCGTCCGGCGTCGCGCCGTCCGGTGTCGCACCGCCCGTCCCCGCGAGGTCCGCCGCCGCGTCCACCGCCACGTGGTCGGCCCGCGCGTCGGTCTCCGCGAGGAGCGCCCCGTCGCGGACGCGCACGAGCCTCAGCCCGTCACGCGTCCCGCAGAGCGCCGCGGGCTCGGGCCCGTCGACGAGCGCCAGGCTCTCGCCGGTCACGCCGAGCGCCGCGACCTCCTCGGCCACGCCCCCGGTCGCGGGCCACGCGAGCAGGTGCCCGTCCCAGTCGAGCGAGAGGATCCGCCCGTCCGGCAGCTCCACCGCGTCCACCACCCGCGTCGCGTGGCGCGCGCCCTCGGGCTCCACGCGCGCGTCGCCCTCCACGACGATCACCTCACCGGCCGTGCCCGCCGCGAAGGCGCGCCCCGCACCGAGCGCCAGGGCCCAGAGCGGCGGCCCCTCTTCCACGAACGCACGCGGCGCGCCGTCCTCGGCGTCGAGATCCTCGAAGCAGATGAGCGCGCCCTCCTCGCTCGTCGCCCAGAGCCGCGCGCCATCCCACTCGAGCCGCGTGACCTTCGCGAGCGGCAAACGCCGCTCCTCCTCGAAGCCGCGCTCGGTCCAGCGCCCCACCCGCACGCTCTTGGCCTCACCGCCGAGCGCCAGCCGCCCGGCCCCGTCCACGGCCAGCGCCCACATGGAGGCGTCCACGTCGTGCCGCTCGGCCGCGCCGCTCGCCGGGTCGAGCACCTCGAGGAAGTTGGCCTCGCCGCCGCTCGTCTTCACGTGGCTCGCCAGGACCCGTCCGTCGGGCAGGAAGGCGACGTCCTGGTAGCTGCCGGGCCCGCCCTCGTGCACCCACCGCGCCTCGCCGCTCGCCACGTCCCAGGCGATGAGCCGGCCGTCGCCGCCGCCGCTCACGAGCGTCGCCCCGTCCGGCGCGAAGGCGAGGCAGCGGGTGCCCGTGGGGACGCCGCCATGACCCTGGAGCTCACGCACGCGCTCGCCGCTCGCCGCGTCGTAGAGCTCGACGTGGCCACCATGGAAGCACGCCGCGACTCGGGCGCCGTCCGGCGCGAAAGCGCAGTCGTAGCCCCAGTTCCAGCGGAGCTCGAGGCCGCCGATGGCCGCGCCACCCCGCGCGTCGAGGAGCCGCGCCGCCTCCTGACCGACCGCGCAGAGCGTCGCGCCGTCCGGGGAGAGGGCGAGGCCGTTGACGTGCGCGCCGACGACGAAGGGCGCCGCGTCGAAGCGACGCACGCGGACGCCCTCCGGGGGCGCCTCCTCCGGGCGCGCGCGCTCCAGATCGCCCTCGTCGAGGACGAAGGCGCGGATCCAGGCGCTCGTCGTGTCCCCGAGCCAGGCCTCCTTCTCGTCCTCGTCGAGCGCCTGGAGGAAGCGGAGCGCCTTCTTCGAGTCCGCCGGCACGTCGTCCGCGTACTGGAGGTAGTGGTTTCGCTGCCCCTCGAGGCGCGCCCGGCACCAGGCCGCGAGCCGCCGCCGGAGCTCCGCGTCCTCGCCCTCTTCGAGCCCCTCGGCGAGCGCCTCCACGATCGGATCGAGGAAGACCGCGCCCTCCTCCTCGAGCGCCGCCAGGAGCCCCTCCGGCCCCGCCTCGGCGCGCGTCCGCCGCACCCGCGCCGGGTCGTACCAGGTGCGCGCGAGCGGCCCGAGCCCCAGCTCCTCGCGGGCCCGATCGGCGATCTCGCGAAGCAGCCAGAAAGGCGCCGTCGCCCAGCTCGCGACCTGCCGCCGCGCGTCGTCGTCGGCGACCCGAAGCAAGAGCTCGCCGGCCAGGCGCCGCACGAGCACGACGTCGTCCGCCTTCGGCCAGCCGTAGCGCTCGAGGTGGAGCTCGTGGAGGGCCCAGCGCGCGTCCTCGAGGCCCACCGCGTGCCCGCGCGCGGCGAGGGCGAGCGCGGCCCCGAGGCGCACCGCGCGCGTCTCCGGCGTGTCGTCGATCCAGCGGTGGAGCCGCGCCTCGAGGGGCTCCGTGCCGGCGTCGTCTTCGCCGGTCGCGAGCGTCACGAGCCCGAGGTAGGCCCACGGGCCCTCGTCCAGGCAATGGTCCAGGCAACGGGCCAGGGCCTCCACCCAGCTCGGCGCCGCGCGGCTCTCGGCGCGTGAGCCGAGCGCGCGAACGAGCGCCCCGAAGGCGTGCTCGTCCCGGTCGAGCCCCACCCGGTCGGCGGCGCCGTCGGCGAAGGCCGCGAGCGCCTCGCCGAGGGCTCCGTCCGCGCGCGCGTCGCTCCGCCCGGCCATGGCGCAGGCGACGTGGAAGCGCGTCGGCCAGGGCATGGTGTCGAGCTCGGCCGCGGGGAGATCCCGATCGGCCTCGTGCGGCGAGCCCGCGAGGAAGGGCACGAGCTGCGGGCGGAGCGCGTCCGGCAGCAGCGGCGCAGCCGGCCGGCCGAGGTCGAGGCCGCCGAGCAGGAGCGGCGCTACCCGGCGCGCCTGTTCGCCGTGGAGCTGCATCGCCAGCCAGGCGCCCGCGTCGCCGACGCCTTCCTCGAGGAGCGCCCGGCGCGCCTCGTTGCCCCCGAAGAGCGCGTCCCGCGCGCGGTCGAGCTCGAAGGCGAGCCGCGCGTCGCGCTCGGCGACGCGCTCGTAGACCCGGGCGACGAAGTCCCGGCTCGACGGGTCCGCCCAGACGGCCGCCCGCCAGCCTTCGTCCGCCGCCACCTTCTCGGCGCGCGCCCGGGCTTCGGCCCGCGCCCGCTCGCGCTCTCGTAGAAAGTCGAACCACCCCATGCGCCGAGCCTACCTCCGCCCGGTCGCCGGGGGATCTCTGGAGGCCTCAATTCACGAGAGCGTGCCGAAGCGGCGACGCAGCGCGCGGTGGCGGCCGGCGAAGAGGCGCCCGACGATGCGCCGGGTCATACCCGGCAGCAGGCGCGGCTCGAAGACGACCTCGTCCTCGACCCGGCAGCCGCCCTCGATCGGCGAGAGCGTCCGTCGATGGTCCCAGCGGCGCTGGAGCCAGGAGCGGGAGCGCTCGTCGAAGCCGCGGCCCGGGTCGACGCGCGCGAGGACGAGCGCGTGGCGGTCGAAGGGCAGCACGCCGCCGAGGAGGAGCCAGCTGTGGAAGGCGAGCTCGCCGCGGGGCAGGGCCTCGAGCGAGACCGCGCGCCCGCCCGGCGTCGACATGCGCACCCAGGGTGCGAGCTCGCGGTTGACGCCGCGCATCGTGCTCACCTCGGCCCAGACGGCGTCGACCGGGGCGGCGAGATCGGAGCGGACGTGGACCGTTCGGGTCACGGCTCGGGTCACGGCGCGCAGCATGCCCCGAGCGCGAGGCGGGAAGTAGGGCGGGAGGCGCGGCGTATCGCGATACGATACGCCATGCACGATCCCCACTTCCCGATCCCCTTCGCCCTCGACGACCTCCCGGAGGCGCTCCGGGCGGCCGTCCGGGCCGCGGCCGGTGACGGGCTCGAGGCGAGCGACGCGAAGGCGGCGATCGAGGCGCACTGGGAAGACGGCGGCGCGCGCACGCCGGGGACGCTGCTCGCCGTGGCCTATCTCGGGGTGAAGGACGCCTGCGAGATCATGGTCGACGACCAGCTGCGCATGGCCGAGCAGGCGCTGACGCTCGTCGAGGAGGCGCGGCGAGGCGGCGCCCGCGAGAGCGAGGGGCTGGCGCGCTTCGTGGCGCTCGCGCGGACGATCCGCGACGAGGAGCGGGCGCGGAAGGGCGGGCTGGAGGCGCAGTTCGACGTGGATCCGGAGACGCTGGATCAGCCGACGGCGGCGGACATCGCCTACGAGCTCTGCGACCGGGGGCGCGACGCCGAGGCCGTGCCCTTCTTCACGCGGGTGATCGGGCTGGTCGGGCCCGGCCGACGCCTGCACTACGAGATGAACCGGGCGCGCTGCCAGCTGAAGGCGGGGGACGTGGAGGCGGCGCGGGCGTTCTGGGTGCGGGTCGTGCGGGAGCAACCGGCGGCGGACCGCTTCATCGTGTCGGACGCCTGGTCCGGTCTGCTCGAGACCGAGGAGGACGACGAGCGCTTCGCCGCGCTCTTCGAGGAGGCGCTGGGCTGGGCGCGCCAGCAGGGCGAGAGCGGCGCGTTCCCGGCGGCGCACCCGACCCAGGAACGGCTCCTCGAGCGGGCCATGGAGCGGGACCTCGGGCCGATCGCGCTCCACCTCTGCGACGTCATCGAAGGGCGCGGGGGACGCCTCGCGAAGGAGCTCGAGATGCGCGTCGCCGAGGCGCGCCGACGCTTCGGCTGAGTCGCCTCGCGCCCGAGCTCAGCGCTCGCCGGACCGATCCGCCTCGACCTCCGCCTCGATCCCGTCGAGCGTCCACGGGCCCTCGCTCTCGCCCTCGTCGTCCCGCGTCGACCCGTCCAGGTCGTCCAGCGTCGGCCCGTCCAAGTCGTCCAGCGTCGGCCCGTCCAGGTCGTCCAGCGTCGGCCCGTCCAGGTCGTCCAGCGTCGGACCCTCGTCGGGCGCAGCCGCGCCCTCGCCACCGCGCGTCCCCGCGCCCTCGCCACCGCGCGTCCCCGCGCCCTCGTCGCTCGCTCCCGCAGCCGGACCGTCGACGCGCCCTCGCACGATCCTTCGGGCCCGCAGCGGGGTCGCGCGGCTGGACGCCCTGGCCGCCGCGCGCTACGCCCCGCGCGCTTTCGGGGGAAGCGGGTGCGCGTGGGATGGCGCGGCCTGGCCCCTCGCGCTTGCCTTCGGCGCCGTGGCGCCACGACCAGGATGGGGGATTCGATGAACCGCGCCTTCTGCGCACCGCTCGCGCTCGTGCTCGTGCTCGCCGGCTGCGGCGGCGACGACGACGGTCCGATGACCGAGCCCGGGACCGACGCCGGCATGCCCGCGATCGACGACGCCGGCTCGATGGAGACCGACGAGGACGGCGGCGCGTCGGCCGTCGACGCCGCCGCGGCGGAGACGCTCCCGCCCGGCGCCGCATGCGACTGCGACGACGAGTGCGAGGGCACGCCGACGCACCCGGGGCTCTGCGTCCAGGGCATCTGCATGACGCGCGCGAGCGCCGCCTGCGCCGAGGCCGGGTCCACCGGCGAGTGCCCGAGCGGCTCGCGCTGCTGGGGCCTCGACGGCTTCGAGGGCGGCGTCTGCTGGCCCGACTGCGACGCCGTGAGCTGCGCCGGGAGCTGCGACTCCGACGGCTCCTGCGTGCCCGACGAGAGCTCGACCTGCACGGCGTCCTGCAGCGAGCTCTGTGGCGAGGGCGGCGACGACTGCCCGCCGAACTCGCACCCCGAGGGGGACGGCTGCGTCTGCGACGAAGGCTACGTGGTCAACGCCGACCGCACCGCCTGCGTGCTCCCCTGCGAGCGCGACGACGAGTGCGCGGGCGAGCTCGTCTGCGGCGACGAGGGCACCTGCGTGGCGCCGCCCTGCACGCCGGGCTCCTGCGACGCCGGCGAGGTCTGCGCCGAGAGCGGCGCGTGCATCGTCGACATCGGTGAGGCGCCCCCCGGCACGCCGCCGGCGGCCTGCGCCGTCGGGAGCATGGGCGTGCCCGACTGGCGCTGCACCGAGGACTGCGACGCGCTCGTCGCCTTCGACCCGCGCATGGGCCTCGGCTACGACGACTACCCGCTGAACGGCGAGACCGCGGCCGACCAGTACCGGTCCTGGATCCGCCGCGACGTGATGATGCTCGTCCGCTACGCCGCCGCCATGACCGCCTGCCAGGGCGGCGAGTGGCCGTTCGGGAACGGCGGCGCGCTCGGCCTCGGCGACATGAGCGAGGCCGACGGGAGCATCCCCGGCACGCGCGAGGGCAGCCCGGGGCATCCGGCGGGCACGCACGTCGACGGCAGCGACATGGACCTCGCGTACTTCCAGACGGGCACCGGCGACAACCGGCTGCGCTCCGTCTGCCCGCACGTGGTCGCCGGGGAGGACCAGTACCACTGCACCGGCGCGCCGGACCGCCTGGACCCCTGGCGCACGGCGCTCTTCCTCGGGCACCTGCACGCGAGCCCGGACCTCCGCGTCATCGGCGTCGACGGCCAGGTGGGCCCGCTGATCGACTCGGCGCTCACGCAGCTCTGCGCCGACGGATGGCTCGAGGGCGGCGTGTGCCGCGGCCACTCGATCACGTGGGAAGAGACCGACATGGGGCGCGGCTGGTACCGCTTCCACCACCACCACTTCCACATCAGCGTGCGCTGAGCGCGCGCCGTTCTCACAGCCCCGCCCTCGCCGCTCGCCGAGCGCACGGCCGCACTCCCCGCCGAGCCCTCGGCGGGCGCCGAGCCGTTCTCACAGCCCCCGCCCTCGCCGCTTGCCGAGCGCACGGCCGCACTCCCCGCCGAGCCCTCGGCGGGCGCCGAGCCCGCGCCGTTCTCACAGCCCCGCCCTCGCCGCTCGCCGAGCGCACGGCCGCACACCCCGCCGAGCCCTCGGGGCCCACGCCCCCTCCCCCGAACGGCGACGGCGGCGCCCCCATCATCGGGAGCGCCGCCGTCGCGTGCGTTCTGCTGCTCGCTACTCCGCGGGCGGCGGCGGCGCGCCGCGCTCCACCGCGCCGAAGCCCTGCGGCGGCGTGTTGCCGGTCCGCGGCGGGCGCGGCCGGCGCGGCTTCTTCGGTGCCTCGCCGGTCCCCACGTGCTCCTTGATCACGCCGGCCACGTCGATCCCCGTCGCCGCCTTGATCTGCTCCTGGGCGCTGACCAGCGTCCCGGCGAGCCCGCCGAGCCCGGCGCCCTTGCCGCCGCCGCCCGCGGCGCCGGCGCTCCCGCCGAGCCCCGAGTCGCCGCCGCCGATCACCGTCAGCCGATCCACGCGCAGCTGCTGGATCGTCCCGGCCACCTGCTGCAGCACGGGCACCAGCTTCTGCATCAGCAGCACGTCGCGCCCCGCGTTGCCCTGGCCCCGGTAGGAGGTCGCCAGGTCCCGCAGCACGTCCGCCGTCGCGCGCCCCTGCTCGATGATCTTCGAGGCATCCGCCCGGGCCCGCGCGATCGCCTGGTCCCGCTGCGCCTCGGCGGGCCGCACGATGTCGGCCTCGAGCTGCAGCTTCACCTGCGCGATGCGCGCGTCCTGCATCGCCAGCTCCGCCTGCGCCTGCGCCAGGAGCGCCTGCACCTCGGCGTGCTGCTCGGCGATCATGGCCTCGCGCTTGGTCCGGGCGTCGGCGATGCGGCGCTCGTTCTCCTTGCGCGCGACCTCGATCGCCGCCTCGAGCTTCGCGACCTCACCCTGCATGTAGTTCGACCACTTCACCTCGGCCGCGTCGGCCTGCGCCGTGGCCTCGGCGATCTGCGCGTCGCGCCGGATCGCCGCCGCCCGCATGCGCCCGATGGCGTCGAGGTAGCCGACCTCGTCGCTCACGTTCTGGATGTTCAACGTGTCGAGCACGAGGCCGATCTTCTCGAGGTCGTGGCCCGCCTCGTCGGTGAGCTTCGCGGCGAAGGCCTCCTTGTCGCGGTTGACCTCCTCCGGCGTCAGCCCGGCGAGCACGCCGCGCAGGTTGCCCTCGAGCGTCTCCCGGCCGACCCGCATCAGGTCCTCGCGGCTCCGCCCGAGGAAGCGCTCGAGCGCGTTGTGGATCAACGGCATCTCACCGGGGATCTTGATGTTGGCCACGCCCTGCACGGTGAGCGGGATGCCCCCCTTCGAGTAGGCGTTCCGCACCGTGACCTCGATGATCATGTTCGTGAGGTCGACCTTGTCGACGGTCTCGATCAGCGGCCAACGCACGGCCCGCCCGCCCTTGACGATGCGGTAGTGCGTGATGAGCCCGCCGTGGTCGCGGCGCCGGCCGCTGAAGACCAGCACCTCGTTCGGCTGGCAGACGTAGAGCAGGTTCCGGACGACCAGCATCACGGCGACGACGCCGATGAAGCCGATCCCGATCAGCGCGAGTCCCGCACCCATCAGGCACCTTCCCTTCCGTTGAGGATCCCGGGCACGTCCACGCCCGTCGACTCGGCGAGGCTCTTCATCACCGCCGCGACCATCTGCGGATAGGTCGCCGCGTAGCTCGCGAGGCCCGAGCCGTCGCCCTGGTCGAGCACCGTGACCTCCTCGACGTCCACGTCGCGGAGCTGATCGACGACCGTCCCGACGATCTGCTCGAGGTGCTGGATCACATAGATCTCCTTCGCCTTCGGCCCCATCGAGCGCCAGGCCTCGCCCATCATGTCGAGCACCTCGACGGCCGCCGCACCGTTCTGCGCCGTGGGCGCGGCCTCACCGACGGCGAGGATCGCCCGGGCCTGCCGCTGCATCTCGGCGGGGATGACGACGTCGGCCTCGAGGCGCTTCTCCTCCAGGCTCGCGCGCACCTCCTGGAGCGAACGCTCGGCCGTCGCGCGCGCGGTCTTCGCCGCCGCCTCGGCCTCGCGCTCCACCGACTGCGCCTCACCCTCGAGGGTCGCGCGCACGCGCCGGAGCTCGTTGCGCTTCTCGAGGATGGCCGTCTCCGCCGTCGCCTTCGCGACGTCCGCCCGCTGCGACGCCGCGGCCTGCGCGCGGGTGATCTTCTGGCTCGCCTCGTTCTCCGAGTTCTCCGCGTCGCGGAGCGCGGCGGCGATCTGCGGCCGCCCGAGCGAGTCGAGGTAGCCCGTGTCGTCGGAGACGGTCTGGATCTTCAGCGTGTCGAGCTGGAGCCCGAGCTTGAAGAGATCGTCCAGCGCCGCCGTGCTCAGCCGCTCCGCGAAGGCGAGCCGGTCTTCGTTGACCTGCTCCGGAGTCAGCGTCGCGATGACCTCGCGGACCGCACCCTCGAGGGTCTGCTGGGCGACCAGCTGGATGGCCTGGAGCGACTGCCCGAGGAAGCGCTCGACGGCGTTGGCGAGGTACTGGTCTCCCGCGTGGACCTTCACGTTGGCGATCGCGTGGATCTGCAGCGGGATGTTGCCGGCCGAGTAGGCGTTCTGCACCACGATGTCGATGGGCAGGAGGCGCATGTCCATGCGGTCCACCCGCTCGAGGATCGGGATGCGCCAGGCGCGCTGACCCTGCCGCAAGATGCGGTAGGGCAAGACCGTGCCGTCGGCGCGCTTGTACTTCTTGCCGCTGAAGACGAGCGCCTCGTTCGGCTGCGCGATGTGCAGCAGCGACTTGGCGATCGCGATCAGCACCAGCACGCCCACCGCCGCGCCGAGCGCGATGAAGACGATGGTCCAGGCCCCCGAGTCGAGGCCGTCGAAGAAGCCCGCGTCCTGCGGTGGCGCGAGACCTCCCCCGCCCGGGTAGGGCTGCTGCGTCTGTCCGAAAGGTTGTTGCATCCGATGCCCCCTCGGCCGCTCCTGCGCGGCCTCCGACCCGGACCCCGCGCGCGGGGCGGGCCGCTCAGTCGTCGATGCGCGCCACCCGGGCGCGCGTGCCTTCCATCTCGATGATGAGCACCTCGTCCTCGGAGGTGAGCTCGCCCTCGTCGGTCACGGCGAGGACGTCGACCAGCGACCCCTTCACCTCGACCCGCACCTTGCCCACGGAGCCGCCGCGCAGGGGCACGACGACCCGCGCGGTCTTGCCGATGTAGTCCCCGCTGCCGGCGCCCTCGGCCGTGCGGTCGCTGGAGAGCGCGCGGATGGCCGCCGCCGCGCCGAAGCCCGTCGCCCCGCCCATCCCGAGCGCGAGGGCGAGCGTGACCCAGGGGTTGTCCACGAGCCCGAGCCCGTCGAGGACCATGCCGGTCAGCCCGAAGAAGGCGAGGAAGAAGGTCCAGAAGCGGAGGCTCCGGAGCGCCCAGAAGACATCGGCGCCGCCCCCGTCGAGCTGGAGGTCCTTCGAGAGCCCGCCCCCATGATCGACGTCGGCGTCCACGTCCCCGTCGACGTCCAGATCGAGGTCCGCGTCGGCGTCGACATCGAGGTCGGCATCGAGGTCGACGTCTCCATCGGCGTCGAAGTCCCCGTCGTCGTGGCCGCCGAGGAGGATCGAGGAGAAGAGGAGGACGCCGCCGAACACGAGCGCCCCCAGGTACGCGTACATCAGCACGGCGGCTGCGAGCGTACCCCAAGAGGCCCGCCGGCGATGCCCCCCAGGAGCGGGACATGTCCCTTTTCCGGGCCCCGCCGGACGCGCCTTCGAGCCCGCCGAAGGCAGGCACCCCGCGCGCTCTCAGCTTGGCAGGCCGTGAGGACGCGACCGGGGTGGGCGAGCGAAGACCGAGGTCCAGAGAGCTCGACGGCGGGGTGCTCGACGGCAGCGAGCTTCATGGCGGCGTGCTCGACGGCGCGAGCGCTGTCAGCCGCGGATCGGCAGCAGCCAGGTGACGTAGAGCCAGGTCGCCGCGCCCGTGAACATGAGCGCGTCCGAGCGATCCAGCAGGCCGCCGTGGCCGGGCATGATGTTGCCGCTGTCCTTCACGCCGCAGCTCCGCTTGATCATCGACTCGAGCAGGTCTCCCGCCTGGCCGAGGGCCGCGCCGACGAAGGCGAGGAGGACGGCGTCGATGAGCGGGAAGCGACCCGCCAGGAGGGTCTGCTGGAGCGCGACGGCGCCGAGGGCCGCGGCCACCAGGCCTCCGACGGAGCCTTCGATGGTCTTCTTCGGCGAGAGCGCGGGGGAGAGCTTGTGCTTCCCGAACGCGCGGCCCGCGAAGTAGGCGCCGGTGTCACTGAGGAAGGCGAGGAACATCGAGAGCAGCACCCAGGCGCCCCCGTCGGTGTGCGCGTGGAGCTGGGCGAGGCAGGCGAGCGTGCCGGCCACGTAGATCGGCCCGCCGAGGAGCCAGCCGAGGCGCCGGCTCGCGGACTCGATGGGGAGCGGGCGCGCGAGCGCGGCGACGAGCGCGCCGATCGCGAGGCCGAGCACGGCCGTCGGGAGCGCCGCCGGGTGCTCGGCGAAGAGGAGCACGGCGCCGAGGCCGGTGGTGGCGACGAGGCCCCAGGCCCGCGCGACCGGCGACTCGGGCAGCGTCATGCGCATGAGCTCGCGCGCGCAGATCGCGATCCAGAGCATGCCGAAGACCTGGAAGCCCCACTTCGGCAGATAGAAGAGGAGGAGCGCGACGACCACCACGAGGGGGATCGCCGTGGCGAAGCGGAGGGCGGTGCTGCCGAGCTTCTTGGGCTTCGGGGTGTCGGCGTCGTCGGCGGCGGGCTCGCTCATGGAGAAACCGGGGGAGGGTGGCCCCGAGCGGGGGCGGCGCGAGCATAGCGGGCGCGGGCGAGGGTCAAAACCCGAACGCGCGAACGGATGGCCGGCGGGTCATCGGGCGGAGCCGGGGCGCGGGCTCATTCTCCGGCGGAGGAGATCGGCTCGGGCTCCGCGTGGAGCGTGGTGACCCGGCCGAAGCGGCGTTGCCGCGACTGGAAGGCGCGGATCGCCTGGTAGAGGTCCTCCGCCTCGAACTCGGGCCAGAGCCGCGGGGTGAAATGCAGCTCGGCGTAGGCGGCGCCCCAGAGGAGGAAGTTGCTGATGCGCTGCTCGCCGCCGGTCCGGATGAGGAGGTCGACCCGGCCCACATCCACGCTCGGGACGTGCGCCTCGAGCGCTGCTTCGTCGATGGCGTCGGGCGTGAGGCGTCCGGCGGCGACCTCGCTGGCGAGGGCGCGGGCGGCGTCCACGAGCTCCTCCCGACCGCCGTAGGAGAGGGCGAGGGTGAGGGTCATGCCGTCGAGGTGGGCCGTGTCGGCGACGAGCGCGTCGAGCACGTCGCGGACGCTCGACGGGAGCTTGTCGACGCGGCCGACGGCCCGGAGCCGGATGCCGTTCTCCATGAGCTCCTCGCGCTCGCTGATGAGGTACTCGCGGAGGAGCTCCATCAAGGCGGCGACCTCGGGGCCCGGCCGGTGCCAGTTCTGTTCGCTGAAGGCGAAGAGGGTGAGCGCGTCGACGCCGAGGCGTCGGGCGGCGCGAACGGTCCGGCGGACGGCGCGGGAGCCCTCGCGATGGCCGATGCTGCGGATGCGGCCTTGGTCCTGCGCCCAGCGCCCGTTGCCATCCATGATGATGGCGACGTGTCGCGGCAGGCGGTGGAGATCGACGAGGGTCACGGCGCGGGCGGTACCACGAGGGGGGTGTGGCAGCAAGACGGGCCCGAGGGGCTGAACCCTTCCGCAGCGCCATAAGTGGCGCATGTAGTGTGTCTAGAGCGCCAGAGTTGTCGCTCCGCGCGCAGTCCAGGTGTGGCAGGGAAGTTGATGCGGAGCGCCGTGTGGTTATGGTGAGTCCGATGTCCGAGAAGGACTACTACGGCGCCCTCGGCGTGAAGAAGGGCGCTTCCACCGACGAGATCAAGAAGGCCTACCGCCGCCTGGCGAAGGAGCTCCATCCGGATCGGAATCCTGGAGACGAGAAGGCGGAGGAGCGCTTCAAGGAGGTGTCCGAGGCCTACGGCGTGCTGTCGGATGCCGAGAAGCGCGCGCTCTACGACGAGTTCGGGGTGGCAGGGCTTCGGGAAGGGTTCGACCCGGAGGCCTATCGCGCGCGGCAGGCTGCGGCGGCGGGCTTCGACTTCGGAGAGATGTTCGGAGGTCGCGCCCGAGGCGGCGGCGGGGGAGGCTTCGGGTTCGACCTCGAAGACCTCTTCCGCGGCGCGGGCTCGCGCACCAGCCCCCGGCCGGGCCGCGACTACGAGGCGAAGGTCGAGGTGAGCTTCCTCGAGGCGCTTCGGGGGACCGAGAAGGAGGTGAGCTTCACGCTGCCGCGCCGGCGCGAGGTCAAGTCGCTGAAGGTGCGGATCCCGGCCGGTATTCGGGATGGCGAGAAGCTGCGGCTCCGAGGCCAGGGCGGAAAGGGCGCGCGGGGGGGCTCCGATGGGGACCTGATCCTCTCGGTCTCCGTGGGGACGCATCCGGATCTCTGGTACGAGGGGGACACGCTGCACATGAGGCTGCCGGTTCGACCCCTCGAGGCGTACGAGGGATCGAAGGTGCCGGTGTCGACGCCTGGAGGGGACGTGCAGGTGAAGCTCCCCAAGGGCGCCAAGACGGGAGCCAAGCTGGGGCTGAAGGGGAAGGGCGCCCCGAAGCGGGGTGGCCCGCGAGGCAAGCTCATCCTGCACGTCGAGGTGGTGCTACCCGAGGGCCGGAGCGATGCGCTTCGCGAGGCCTACGCGACGCTGGACGAAGCGCTGTCCGGTGACCCACGAGGCGTGCTGCCCAAGCTGAGCTGAGCCAGCCGGGCCCTGTTTCACGTGAAACCCTACGTGGGGCTACGCTGCCCTATGTGGCACCGTTTCACGTGAAACGGCGTGACGCCGCTGCTGCCCTACGTGGCACCGTTTCACGTGAAACGCATCGGCGTGGCCGTCCTCTGATGTCCCGACCTCCTGGAGTGGTTCTCTTGGAACACGGCCCTCTCCAGGCTCTTTGGACGCAGGTTCCGCCATGGGCTTGCGGGTCGTCCCGGGGACGGTAGAACCGGCCGGTGACGATCGAGGACGAGCTCCGCTGGCGACTGGAAGCGCGACGCGCTGCGGGGCTCCTTCGCGAGCTCCGGCCCCTTCACGGGGCAGGACCCCGCGTGCGTCAGGCCGGCCGGGACCTCCTCAACTTCTGCTCCAACGACTACCTCGGCTTCGCCTCCGACCCGCGCCTGCTCGACGCCCTCCGCTCGGCTGCCGGCGTCGGCGCGCCCGCCTCGCGCCTCATCACGGGCCACCTGGAGGAGCACGAAGCCACGGAGCGGCTCCTCGCCTCCCTGGTCCGCCTCCCCGAGGCCCTGCTCTTCACCAGCGGCTTCGCCGCCAACCTCGGCACCATCCCTGCGCTCGTCGGCCCCGATGACGTGGTCTTCAGCGACGCCCTGAACCACGCGAGCCTCATCGACGGCTGCCGCCTCAGCCGGGCCCGCGTCGAGGTCTACCCCCACGGCGACCTGGAGGCCCTCGAGCAGGCGCTGCGGGCGCGCCGGGGCGCGGGGAACGCGCTGATCGTCAGTGACGCGGTGTTCAGCATGGACGGAGACGTCGCCGACGTGGCGGCCCTTCGGGGCCTCGCGGACATCCACGACGCCTGGCTCATGGTCGACGAGGCGCACGGGCTCGGCGTCTTCGGTCCGCAGGGCGCCGGCGTCTGCGCCGCCGCCGGCGTCCAGCCGGACGTCCTCGTGGGCACCCTCGGGAAGTCCTTCGGCGCCTCCGGCGCCTTCGTGGCGGGTGCTCCCGCGCTCCGCGCCTGGCTGATCAACCGCGCCCGGAGCTTCGTGTTCTCCACCGCCTATCCCGCCGCGCTCCTCCCCGTGCTCCGCGCGGCCGCGTCCCTGGTGGAGGCCGCCGACGACCGACGAAGGCGGGTCCTCGAGCATGCCGAGCGCATTCGGCGCGAGGCGCGGGGCCTGGGCTACGAGGTCCCCGAGGGGGAGAGCCCGATCATCCCGGTGCTCGTCGGCTCCAACGAACGCGCCATCGAGCTCGGTCGCGCGCTCGAAGAGCGCGGCGTCCTGGTGGTGGGCATCCGGCCCCCCACCGTGCCACGGGGAACGGCGCGGCTGCGGATCACCCCGATGGCGACGCATACGGACACCGACGTGGACCACCTCCTCGAGGCCCTCGCGGCCATCCGGAGCCCGGCATGAAGCTCTTCATCACCGCCACCGGTACCGAGGTCGGCAAGACCTTCTTCACGCGGGGCCTCGCGCGGGCGCTCGCTCGGCGTGGCGAGGACGTCGTCGCGGTGAAGCCCATGGAGACGGGCGTCGACCCGGTGGCGATGGACGCCGAGGTCCTGGCGCGCGCCTGCGGGGTGGATCTCGCCGCCGATCCCGCCTTCTACCGGGCACGGCGCCCCCTCGCGCCCTGGTCGGCGACCCTCGCCGGAGAGCCGGCGCCGGCGTGGACCCCGATGCTGGAGCGCCTGCGCGCGCTGATCGATCGCCACCCGCACGTGCTGGTCGAAGGCGCGGGAGGACCGCTGGTGCCCGTGGACCGCGAGCGCGACGTCATCGACCTGGCGGGCGCCCTCGCGCTCCCCGTCGTGCTCGTCGCGCGGGACGCCCTGGGCGTGCTCTCGCACACGCTGACGGCCATCGAGTCCATCCGAGCGCGGAGCATCGAGGTGCGAGGGGTGGCGCTCGTCGTCCACGCCGACGCCGATCAGAGCCGCCACAGCAACGGCGAGATCCTCCGCGCGCGCGCGCAATGTGCCGTGTGGCAGGTGCCTGCCGCGTCCGGACCCGACGCGGAAGACGACGAGCTGGCGGACCGGCTGGAGGCCGCCGGGGTGCTCGACGCGCTGCGACGAGCCTGAGCACCGCGGCCGTCGGGAGCGCGAAGCCGCAAGAGCGTTGCCTCCCGGCAGTGCCTGGCGGTGCAGGTGAGCCTCCGGACCCCGACGGGCCGAAGCCCCCGCACTGCGTGAGCGTGGCCTTCCACCCCCGCCTTTTTGGTTTCACGTGAAACCCTGACTCTCGCGCCTGACGCAGCCGGCAACCTCCGCCGCATCGTCGTGACGCAGGCAGAGGCAGAGCTCGACCTCTCTACGGACAGCGCGCAAGCGGCTCCTCGGCTCGTCGCACAGGTCTCGACCGTCGCGCGGCTCTCCAGCGTCACGCGCTTCTCGAACGTCCCGCGGGTCTCGCGAACGTCGCGCGGGTCTCGAGCATCGCGCAGCTCACGAGCCTCGCGCGGGTCTCGAGCATCGCGCAGGTCTCGAGCGTCGCGCGGGTCTCGACGTCGCCTGAGCGCGAACTCCCCGGCCGAGCCCCCGGGAACGTTCATGCGCGCCATCCGCCGGGCCCGAACCCGCCGCAACCCGGAGGGCCGTTCCCGCTGGACGACGGCGGCACAGAAAAGGCCGGCAGGCTCTCGCCCACCGGCCTCCGAAGCCGAGCGCCGGCCTCGCCCTCAGTCGAACGCAGGCAAGCCCGTGATGTCCGCGCCCACGATCAGCGTGTGGATGTCGTGGGTCCCCTCGTAGGTGTAGACGGTCTCCAGGTTCATCATGTGCCGACCCACCGGGTACTCGTACATGATGCCGTTCCCGCCGAGGACGTCCCGCGCCATCCGCGCGATCTCGAGCGCGTGGTGCACGTTGTTCCGCTTCGCCAGCGAGATCTGCGCGGGCCGCACCTTCTTCGCTTCCTTGAGCCGCCCGAGGCGCAGCGTCAGGCACTGCGCCTTCGTGATCTCGCTGAGCATGTGCACCAGCTTCTGCTGCACCAGCTGGTACCCCGCGATCGGTCGCGAGAACTGCACGCGGTCCTTCGCATACGACAAAGCTGTCTCATAACATCCCATCGCAGCGCCAATCGCGCCCCAACAGATGCCGTATCGAGCTTGAGACAGACAGGAGAGCGGCCCCTTCATGCCCTTCACGCCGGGCAGGAGCGCGTCCTCGCCGACCTCGACGTCCTCCAGGATCAGCTCGCTCGTGACGCTCGCGCGCAGCGAGAACTTGTCCTCGATCTTCATCGCCGTGAAGCCCGGCGTCTCGGTCGGCACCAGGAAGCCTCGAACGTCCTGACCCGGCTTGTCCGCCTTCTCGCCCTCGAGCTTCGCCCAGACGATCGCGACCTTCGCGAGGTTGCCGTTCGTGATCCAGCGCTTGGTCCCGTTCAGCCGATAGCCGCCGCCCGGCAGCCGCACGGCCTTGGTGATCATCCCGGTCGGGTTCGACCCGAAGTCCGGCTCGGTCAGCCCGAAGCAGCCGATGATCTCGCCCTTCGCCATCCCCGGCAGCCACCGCTCCTTCTGCTCCTCCGATCCGTAGGCCCAGATCGGGAACATGCAGAGCGACCCCTGCACCGAGCAGAACGAGCGCACGCCGCTGTCGCAGCGCTCGAGCTCCTGCATCGCGAGCCCGTAGGAGACGTCCCCCATCCCCGCGCAGCCGTAGCCCTCGAGGTTCGCGCCGAGCAGCCCCAGCTCGGCGAACTCCGGGATCAGCTCGAGCGGGAACGTGCCGTCCTGATAGTGGCGCGCGATGTCCGGCATCACGCGCCCCTCCACGAAGCGGCGCACGTTGTCGCGGACCTGGCGCTCCTCCTCGCGGAGCTCCTCGTCGATGCCGTAGTAGTCGACCTTCATGCTTCCTCTGCCTCCCGCGCGCGCGGCGAGCAGCGGCGCCGCGGCGGCCGATCCTCTCTCACGAGCCCCGACCGCGCACCATGCGCTTGCGCACCCCGCGCCCGTGTGTATAGTGCCGCTTCCCGAGGGGCTGTAGCTCAGTTGGGAGAGCGCTTGAATCGCACTCAAGAGGTCAGGGGTTCGATTCCCCTCAGCTCCACCCCCCTCGAACGATGCGGCCGCCGAAAGGCGGCCGTTTTCGTTCCGTCCCGCCCCCCACGCCCACGCCCCTTCGCGATTTGGCGCCAACCCGCCGCCGACCCTTGAACGCGCCCGCGCCCCGCGGCACGCTCCGGTCGCCATGAGCCGCCTCATCAACTTCAGCCCCGGTCCCGCCACCCTCCCGCTCTCGGTCCTCGAAGAGGTGCAGAGCGAGCTCGTCGACTACCACGGCTCGGGCATCTCGATGCTCGAGCACAGCCACCGCGGCAAGGAGTACTCCGCGGTGCACGAGGAGACGACGGCGCTCGTGAAGGAGCTCCTCTCCGTCCCCGACACGCACGACGTCCTCTTCATGCAGGGCGGCGCCACCGGCCAGTTCGCCCTCGTCCCGATGAACTTCCTCGGCGGCGCGAGCGCGGACTACGTCGACACCGGCGCCTGGTCGAAGAAGGCCTTCAAGGCGGCCAGCTGCTACGGCGCGCCCCGCTGGGCCGGCTCCGGCAAGGAAGGCGAGGGCTACGTCCGCGCCCCGAAGGACCTCGACCTGAAGGACGACGCCGCCTACGTCCACCTCACCAGCAACGCGACCATCGCCGGCGTCCAGTTCCACGAGTTCCCCGAGACGAAGGCGCCCCTCGTCGCCGACATGTCGAGCGACATCCTCTGGCGCCCGATCGATGTCTCGAAGTTCGGTCTGATCTACGCCGGCGCCCAGAAGAACCTCGGCCCGGCCGGCGTCACGGTCGTCATCGTCCGCAAGGACTGGATGGAGAAGGGCGCCCAGGACATCCCGGACATCTTCCGCTACGGCTTCATCAGCGAGAAGGGCTCCACCCAGAACACGCCGCCGACCTTCCCGATCTACGTGATGGGCAAGGTCCTGAAGTGGGTGAAGGACCAGGGCGGCGCCGCCGCGATGGAGAAGCAGAACCGCGCCAAGGCCGACGCGCTCTACGGCGTGGTCGACGCCCACGACGGCTTCTACCGCTGCCCGGTCGAGAAGGGCTCGCGCTCGGTGATGAACGCGGTCTTCAACCTGCCGACCGAGGAGCTCGAGAAGAAGTTCATCGCCGACGCCGCGGAGGCCGGCATGGTGAACACGAAGGGCCACCGCTCGGTCGGCGGCATCCGCATCAGCATGTACAACGCGATGTCCCTCGAGAACGTCGAGAAGCTCACGACGTTCATGAAGGACTTCGTCGCGAAGAACGGCTGAGCCCGCCTCGAACGCCAACGCTCGCCGCCGCACCCGCCGCGCACTAGACTCGGCGGGTGCGCGTCGTTCCGTCCCCCCTCGCGGCACCGCTCCTCGCGGGCGCCCTCGGCGGCCTCTTCCTCAGCGCCCTTTCCCTGAGCGCCCTCTCTCTGAGCGGCTGTGGCGACACCCCCGGCTATTGCGACTTCCCCGAGCCGCGCGCCGACCTGCCGGTGCGCGCCGTCGCCGTCGGCACGAGCGGCTACCGCGACTACCTCGACAACGCGCCGAGCTCCGGCTTCGAGGCCTACCCGGACGGGGGCGAGACGAGGCTCATCGCCGGCGCCCAGGGCGGCTACATGCTCCAGCCCGCCATCCGCGTCGAGGCGCTCCCCGGCGACCCGGACGAGCTCTGCGTCGCCTACCGCGTGAGCAACGCCTCGCCGGACGCCGAGGTCACGAGCGGCTTCGAGATCGCCGTGCGCCTCGCCCGCGACGGCGACTTCTTCTACTCGCAGCCCGTCGACGACTTCCTGAGCTTCAACTTCTTCGAGCTCGAGGGGGCCGAGCTCACGCTCGAGGTCACCGTCGTCGGCGAGACCTTCCAGGGCAGCGAGAGCGTCACGCTCACGCTCCTCCCCGCGACCTGATCCTCGCCGGCCGCGCGCGAACGTCGCAGCGCGCCCGCATACTGACGGACAGCGCCATGGCCGATTCCTTCGAGCTCGTCACCGACCTCGCCCCCAAGGGCGACCAGCCCACCGCCATCCGCGAGCTCGTCGCCGGGCTGGAGGCCGGCGACAAGCACCAGACGCTCCTCGGCATCACCGGCTCGGGCAAGACCTTCACCATCGCCAACACCATCGCGACGGTGAACCGGCCGACGCTCATCATGGCGCCGAACAAGACGCTCGCGGCCCAGCTCTGGCAGGAGATGAAGGAGCTCTTCCCGCACAACGCCGTCGAGTACTTCGTCAGCTACTACGACTACTACCAGCCCGAAGCCTACATCCCGACGACCGACACCTACATCGAGAAGGACGCGATCATCAACGACAGCATCGACCGCATGCGCCACTCGGCCACGCGCTCGCTGCTCGCCCGTCGGGACGTGATCATCGTGGCCAGCGTCTCGTGCATCTACGGCATCGGCTCGGCCGAGTGGTATCACGAGATGCTCATCTCGCTGGAGGTGGGCCAGGAGCTGCTCCGCGACCGCCTGCTCCGGCGCCTCGTCGACATCCAGTATCAACGCAACGACGTCGACTTCCACCGCGGCACCTTCCGCGTACGCGGCGACACGGTCGAGATCTTCCCCGCCCACGCCGAGTCGATCGCCGTGCGCATCGAGTACTTCGGCGACGAGATCGACCGCATCTGCGAGATCGATCCGCTGCGCGGCCAGGTGCTGACGGAGCTGGATCGATACGCCATCTATCCGGGCTCCCACTACGTCACGCCGGAGGAGCAGCGGGGGAAGGCCGTGGCCGCCATCCGGGACGAGCTGCGCGAACGGCTACAGGACCTGGAGGCCGCGAACAAGCTGCTCGAGCGTCAGCGCCTCGAGCAGCGGACCATGTTCGACCTCGAGATGCTGGAGCAGATGGGCTACTGCCAGGGTATCGAGAACTATTCGCGGCACCTCTCGGGCCGCGACCCCGGCGAGCCGCCGCCGACGCTCATCGACTACTTCCCGGACGACTTCCTGATCGTCCTCGACGAGTCCCACCAGACCGTCCCGCAGATCGGCGCCATGTACCGCGGTGATCGGGCGCGGAAGGAGACGCTCGTCTCGCACGGCTTCCGCCTGCCGAGCGCCCTCGACAACCGCCCGCTGAAGTTCGAGGAGTGGGAGAGCCACGTGGTGCAGGCCATCTACGTGAGCGCCACGCCGGGCGACTACGAGATCGACAAGACCGAGGGCGTCTTCGTCGAGCAGGTCATCCGCCCGACCGGCCTCATGGACCCGCCCATCGAGGTGCGCCCGGTGAAGTCGCAGGTCGACGACCTGCTCGGGGAGATCCGCCTGCGCGTGGAGAAGGACGAGCGCGTGCTGGTCACGACGCTCACCAAGCGCATGGCCGAGGATCTCACCGAGTACTACGGCGAGCTCGGCGTGCGGGTGCGCTACCTGCACAGCGACATCGACACCATCGAGCGCGTCGAGATCCTGCGCGACCTCCGCAAGGGCGAGTTCGACGTGCTGGTCGGCATCAACCTGCTCCGCGAGGGGCTCGACCTGCCCGAGGTCTCGCTCGTCGCGATCCTCGACGCGGACAAGGAAGGCTTCCTCCGCTCGCCGCGCTCGCTCATCCAGACCGTGGGCCGGGCCGCGCGGAACGTGGAGGGGCGGGCGATCATGTACGCCGACAAGGTCACGGCGGCGATGAAGGTCGCGATGGACGAGACCGAGCGGCGGCGGGCGATCCAGCAGGCCTACAACGAGGAGCACGGGATCACGCCGCAGACGATCCGCAAGGCCATCCGGAGCCTCGACGTGTCCATGGGGACCACCGACTACTCGGCCGTGCCGCGGGTCGAGGGGGCGGGCGAAGACCAGCCGCTCGAGGAGCGCATCGAGGCGCTCCGGGCGGCCATGCTGGCGGCGGCGGAGGACCTCGACTTCGAGCGGGCGGCCGAGCTCCGCGACGAGATCAAGCGGCTCGAGGGCGGCGGCAAGGAGAAGGCGCCCCGGCGGCCACGGCGGCCCCAACGCCCCCGTCGCTGAGCGCCCGGCGGCCGTTCGAACGACGGTTTCGCCGAAAGGATCCGTTCACCTCGCAAAACGTGGGGCCTCGGCCGTGAGCCAGCGCCTTGGCGCCTCCGCCAACCGACACTAGACTGGCCGGCATGCGTCGTGGCTTGCTCGTCTTGCTGGCCGGGGTGGCCCTCGCCTGGTCGTCTCCGGGGGAGGCCCAGGACCGAGTCATCGAGATCTCCTTCACCCCCACCGAGCGGGCGCAGATCGCGATCTGGATCGAGAGCGCGGACGGGACCTTCCTCCGCACGATCCGCCTGACCGAGGCCACGGCCCGGCGCGGCATCGGCAACCGGCCCGGCGCGCTGCAGATGAACAGCGGGTTCCACTGGCCCTACGGCCGGCGCGAGGGCGTGCTCCCCGTCTGGGCCCATCGGCGCGTCACCGCCCAGGAGCCCTTCCGCCGCGTCATCTTCCAGGACCGGCTCTCGGAGGGCTTCGCTTCGCGGACGAGCAACGACGCCTCCCCCGACGACTACTACTGCCTCTCCTTCAACCAGGCGACGACCACCCGCGACGCCCTCGACGCCGTCACCTGCGCGAGCCAGTTCAACAGCGACAAGGGCCGCTACATCACCGAGGACGACGTCGAGCGCGGCTACGCCGAGCCCTTCGAGATGGAGGGCGGCGACGCGATGGAGATGCGTCAGCTCGACGCCACCTCGCTCTACCCGCCGCGCCGCGACCTCCGCGAGGCGCGCGGCGCCGACCACCCGGATGTCCTCGAGTTCGCCGACGACGTGCGCGAGGTGATGCCCGAGATCGACGCCGTGACCATGGCGACGCCCCCGGGCGCCGAGGAGTGGACCGTGCAGTTCATGGTCCCCGCGGACTGGCCGGCCGGCGAGTACGTCGTCTACGCCGAGGTCAACGTCGAGGGCGACTACAACGAGATGTACGACCCGGAGCGCTTCCCGACGCCCTCGCTCGGCGGGACGACGCACTGGGACTACTGGGCGCAGACCTACGGCTACCCCTACCGCGGCCAGCCCTCGGTCGTCTTCGAGGTGCCCTTCACGCTCGACTCCTCGGGCGGCACCTACGTCGCCGAGGCCCCCGTCGGCTACGGCTCCGTGCAGGGCCGCGACGGGGACATCCGCCCGATCGACGGCACCATCGCCGACGATCCCACCGGCGCCCCGGGGAGCGGCGCCGACCGCTTCATGGCGCAGCCGGAGGGCGAGCGCCTCGCCGTCGTGGTCGTGCCCTCGAACGTCTGCGAGAGCGAGGACCCGCCGCCCCAGTGCGGGATGGGCTGCGACGGGGACTCCGCCTGCGGAGCCGGCTTCCTCTGCGACGCCGGGGAGTGCGTCGGCATCTGCGACGTGGACGACCCGCCCATGGCCGTCGGCGAGCTCCTCGTCGAGCCGCACGAGGAGCGCTCCTGGGACCAGGCGCACGTCTCCTTCCTGGCGCCCGAGAGCCGCCGCTCGCTCCGGAGCTACCAGGTGCGCGTCGCGCGCGTGCCCTTCGAGCCCGGCATGGACTTCGGCTCCTGGGGGAACGAGGCCAAGATCGCCGGCCTCGAGGACGTCGCCCTGGTGGTGCCGACCGACGCGGCACCCGGCGAGCGGATCGAGGTCGACCTCGGCCACCTCACGCAGCAGAACACCTACTACGTCGGCGTGCGCGCCGTGGACTCCTGCGGGGCCGGCGGCGAGGTGCAGGTCGCCGAGGTCGAGACGACCGAGATCATCTTCACGACCGTCTCCCCCTGCTTCGTCGCCACGGCGACCTACGGCACGCCCATGGCGTCCGAGATCGGCGCGCTGCGGCGCTTCCGCGATCGCTACCTCATGAGCCACGCCTTCGGGCGCTGGCTGGTGGAGCGCTACTACGCGGTCGGCCCGGACGCGGCCGACGAGATCCGCGAGGACGAGGATCTGCGCGCGATCTCGCGGGCGGCGCTCTCTCCGGTCGTCGAGGTGGTGCGATGGCTCGTCGACTGATCGGCGCGCTCGCGCTCTCCGCGGCGCTCCTCGGGGGCTGCGTGAGCGTGGCGCCCTACGAGCGCGAGGCGCTCTCCCGGAAGGGCATGGACGTCGAGCGCGAGGGCATGGAGATGGGCTTCCGGGCGCACGTGCACGACTCGCGCGAGGGCGCCACCGGCGGGCATGGCAGCACCGGCGGCGGCTGCGGCTGCAACTGACGGCTCCCACCGCTGCAGGGCAAGGGCGCGAGCAGTTCACGGGTGCGAGGCATGGGTCGGGGCGTAGAGCAGGAGGGCGCGACCCGGGGAAACGGGAGCGTCCTCATGGCCCGCCGCGGGCCGAGCGGCTATGACGCGCCGGTGAACTCGCGGCTTCGACTCGTCGCGCTCGCGCTGAGCACGGCGGCGGCGCTCCTCGTCCCGGCGCGCCCGGCGTCGGCCGACGAGGCGTCGGGCACCTGGACCGGCGACGTGGAGCTCCGCGGGAACTACTACTGGGAGCGCTCGACGCGGGTGATCGCGCCGGCGGTCTCGACGCGGCTTCAGGCGCCGAACGGGCTGCGGGTCAACGCCGAGTATCTGGTCGACGCGATCACGAGCGCGAGCCAGGCGGCGGGCGTGCTCGAGGACGTGCGCTTCACGGAGATCCGTCACGAGGGGACGGTCGGGCTCGGCGGCGAGATCGATCTGGGCGACGCGCAGCTCGACCTCTCCGGCTCCTTCCGCGTGAGCCGGGAGCCGGACTACCTCTCCATCGGCGGGGGGCTGAACGCGGGGCTCGCGCTGAACGACCGGGCGACGACCCTGCGGCTCGGGGCGTACGTGATCCACGACGAGATCCGGCAGCGCTTCCAGGCCGGGACGGGGACGCGGCCGGACTTCATGGGCGAGGGGACGAGCGCCGACGCCTTCGAGGAGAGCTTCAACGCGCTCTCGCTCACGGCGGGCATCGAGCAGGTGCTCTCGCCGGTCGTCTATTTCAACGTCACCTACCAGTACAACTACCTCAACGGGTTCTTGGCGAACGCCTATCGGCGGGTGGCGGTGGCGGACGTGCTGCGGCCGGAGAACCACCCGGGGGTGCGCCACCGGCAGAGCCTGACCGGACGCCTGGCCGGGCACATCCGGCGGACGCGGACGTCGGTCCACGTGATCTACCGCGCGTACTGGGACAGCTGGGACATCGCCGCGATCACGCCGGAGCTCCGCGTGTACCAGCAGCTCGCGCGGTACACGCACCTGCGGCTGAGGTGGCGCCACTACCGGCAGCGGCGCGCGTTCTTCTACGAGCCGGCATACGCGGACGACACGCCCGAGGACGCCTACGTGACGGCGGACCCGAAGATGAGCACGTTCCACAGCCACCTGGCGGGCTTCCAGCTCTTGCTCGGCATGGGCTTCCTCGAGGACACGGCGCTCGACGCCTTCCGCGAGGCGACGCTCGATCTGAACTTCGAGTACATCTGGAACACGAACCGCTTCGGCAACGGCGTCATCGCCCAGGTCGGCCTGCGCATCCCGTTCTGACCTCCGCCGGTCCCCGACCGGCGATCACCCCTGCCCCTTCCGCGGGACCCGTCGCGAGCGCCCGGGCCGCCCCCGCCGAGGCCCGGACACGGCTCGTTCTGGGCCTCGGGCTTGCTGGAGCTCGGGCTCTTCTCGAGGTCGAGCTCGGCACCGACCTCGACCGCGCAGTCACGACCACACAGTCACGACCGACGACACAGTCACGACCGCGCAGTCACGACCGCGTAGTTGCCGCCCACGCCTACTCGTCGCCGAACTTCTCGCGCATCTGCAGGAACTCGAGGAACTCGTGCAGGCGCATGACGTCCGGGATGCGAAAGCCCTCGGCCGTCTCCTCGACGATCTTCAGCCGGCCGAGCCGCTGGAGCACGGTGGAGACCTCGTCCGCCGAGAGGCCGATCTGGTTGGCCAAGCCGCCGCGGTCCAGCGGCACCACGACCGAGCCGTCCTCCCGGCGCTGCCCGTTGTACTCGGCCTCGTGCGCGAGCCCGAGGATGGTCCGCGCCTTCGGGTCGCGGTGCATCAGGAGGTCGATGAGCGTGTTCGCGCTGTCGAGGCGACGGGCGAGCTTCTTGATGAGCCGCACGGCGATCTCGGTGTTCGAGACGATCATCGCGCCGAAGGTCTTCGGATCGATGCTGAGCAGCTGGGCGTCCTCGACGACCTCCGCCGAGGCGGTGCGCGGCTTGTCGTTCAGGATGGCCATCTCGCCGAAGAAGTCGCCCGGCCCGAGGATGGCCAGGAGCTTCTCGCGCCCCTTCACCTCGGTGAAGATGCGCACGCGCCCGCGCTGGATGACGTACATCTCGTCGCCGCGGTCCCCGTCCCGGAAGAGCACGGTGCCCTCGGGCACCTGCTGAACGCGCTTGGCCAGCTTCTCGTTCGTCATCGCGCCGCAGGATACCAGGGGGCGGCGGCGGCGCGCGTCTCGGCTGCGTGAGGGAGATCGCGGAGCGCAGCGGCGGTGCGGGGCGCGGCGGCCGGGTCGAGGGCGAGGTGCGCCCGGAGGAGCGCCAGGTCGCGCGGCGTGTCGACGTCGTACCAGGGCTCGATGAGGGCCGCCTCCGGCTCGGCGCGGAGCGAGTCGGCGAGGGCGTGGGGCGACGACCAGCGCACGTCTCCGAAACGGAGCGGGCGCCGAGCGCCGACGAGCACGTAGCCGCCGTCGTGGCTCGGGGCGAAGACCACCTCGCGCTTCCTCAGGGCGGCGGCGGCGGCGCGGAGCAGGCGCGCCGGAAGGGTGGGGACGTCCGTGCCGACGAGCAGCACGGCGTCCGCGCGAGTGAGCGCGGAGGCGAGGGCGTGCTCCATGCGCGCGCCGAGGTCGCGGCCCTCTTGGGCGCGCCGGGGCAGGTCCGGGAGCGAGGGGTGCGCCGGGTCGCCGGCGACCCAGAGCGTCGGCGGGAAGAGGGCGCCGGCGCGGGCGACGACGTCCTCCAGGAACGCGCCGTAGAGGGCCGCGGCGCCGGCCTCGCCGAGGGCGGGCGCGAGGCGCGTCTTCACTCGGCCGGGCACGACCGGCTTGCCGAAGAGCGCGAGCGCGAGCTTCACCGGGCGTTCGCTCCGGGGTGGGGCGCGCGCGTGTGCCGGGCGAGGAGCCAGAGGATCTTCGCCCCCGCGCCGACGCTGCCGCGGAGCGTCCCGCTCACCTTCGAGGTGCCGACGCGCGGCCGATAGGAGACGGGCACCTCCGCGTGGCGGAGCCCGCGCTGGGCGGCCTTGATCTGCATCTCGACCGTCCACCCGAAGTTCCGGTCGCGCATGCCGAGCCGCTCGAGCGCCTCCCAGCGGATGGCGCGGAAGGGGCCGAGGTCCGTGTAGCGCGCGCCGTAGAGCGCCCGGAGCGCGACGCAGGCGATGGCGTTGCCGACGCGCTGCTGCGGGGTGAGGGCGCCGCGCTGGAGGCGACCGCGGACGCGCGAGCCGATGACGAGGTCGGCGCCGGCGCCGAGGGGCGCGAGCAGGCGCGGGAGCTCCTCCGGGTGGTCCGAGTAGTCGCCGTCGAGGAAGACGACCACCTCGGGCGGGTCCGAGCGGAGGTGGGCGAGGGCCTCGAGGCAGGCCGCGCCGTAGCCCTTCTCCGGCTGGTGGACGACCTCCGCGCCCCCGGCGCGGGCGACCTCGGCCGTGCGATCGGTGGAGCCGTTGTCCGCGACGACGACGCGCCGGACGGGCGGGCGCGGGATGGCCGCGAGCACGCGCGGCAAGGCCTGCTCTTCGTTCAGCGCGGGGATGATGACGTCGACGCGCACGGGAGGGGTACGTGCGGCCAGCCCGCGCGCTACGCAAGCGCGGTCGCGGCCCATCCGGGGGAGCGCGAAGAGGACGCGGGTCCCGGGGAGCCGATCGCGCGCCCTCCGGCGGGATGCGACCGCTCTGCGCGCCGGGACCCTCCGGCGCGATGACGAACGCGGAGGGCCGGGATGGAGACGACCAGCGCGCCGGGACGTCCTGCGCGGGACGGCGACCGACCAGCGCGCCAACCGACACTTCCGGGCAGGACCGCGCGCCGGTTGGGGAGGTCGCGAAGCCTGCCGGCGGAATGCGCCACAACTGCCACGCCCCCCGCCCGAGCCCTACGATCTTCTCTTCCTCCACCTCTCTACCCCACCGCCCGGTAGCGTTGGGGGGTGGGCCGTGTCCTCCCCGTACTCAGGGGTTATCGAGCCGGCCCGGAGGGCGGTTTCGTCATGAAATGGCGCCAGGATGCGCCAGACTCCAATAATCCCTATCGACTTTCGTGACGCCCCTCGTGAGCCCGAGCGGGGCGCCTCGCCCGATGCGTCGCCGACGTCCCGCTCGCCGGCGAACCGTCGGGGTCTCGCCACGCTCGCCCTCGCGCCGCGGCCCGTCCTCACCCCGCGCCGCGCCCGCCCTCGCGTCGCAGCACGCCCTCACCCTGCGCTCCGCTCGCCTCCGCGTGTCCTCCGCCCGCCTCGTCCGCCCGCACCCCGCGCCTCCGTAGGCACCCGCGCGTCGTCGTGCTACCCGTTCGCCCATGAGCCAGCCGCGCCGGACCCGCATCCTGACCCGCGCCGACGTCGCGCGCGTCGCCGACATGAAGGACGCCGTCGAGGCCGTCACCGAAGCCTTCGCCGCCCAGGCGAAGGGCACGGCCCAGATGCCGCCCAAGGTCTACCTCGACCTCCCCGAGCACGACGGCGACTTCCGCGCCATGCCGGCCTCCCTCGGCGACGCCGCCGGCGTGAAGTGGGTCAACAGCCACCCGAAGAACCCGGAGCGCTTCGACCTCCCCTCGGTCATGGGCGTCTACGTCCTCAGCGACCCGGCGAGCGCCTACCCGGCCGCCATCCTGGACGCGACTCTCCTCACCGCCCTCCGCACGGGCGCGGCGGCCGGCGTCGCGTCGAAGCACCTCGCCATCGCGTCTCCGAAGACCGTCGGCTTCGTCGGCGCGGGCGTGCAGGCGCGCTACCTCCACGGCGCGCACCAGGCCGTCTTCGGCGACGCCTTCGAGGCCCTCTTCGCCGACCGCGACGCCGCCCGCGCCGAGGCCCTGGCCGCCGAGCTCGGGGGCCGCGCCGTGAGCGTCGAGGAGGCGAGCGGCGCCGACATCGTCTGCACCTCCACCCCCTCGCGGAGCCCGGTCGTGCAGCGCGCCTGGCTCGCGCCCCACGCCCACCTCAACGCCATGGGCGCCGACGCCGAGGGCAAGCAGGAGCTCGAGGTCGCCATCCTGAAGGACGCGCAGGTCTTCATCGACGAGCGCGAGCAGGCGACCCACAGCGGCGAGATCAACGTCCCGCTCCACGACGGCACCTACGCCGAGAGCGAGCTCGCCGGCACCCTCGGCCAGGTCATCGTCGGCGACGTGCCCGCGAAGCGCGACGGCCTCACGGTCTTCGACTCCACCGGCCTCGCGCTCCAGGACGTCGCCCTCGCCAAGCGCCTGGTCGCCGCCGCGGCCGCCGCCGGCGTGGGCACCGAGCTCGACCTCGTCGGCGAGGGCTGAGCGCCATGGCCCCGCGCGTCTTCGTCGCCCGCCGGCTCCCCGTGGACGCCGCGGCCTTCCTCGAGGGCGACGCGGAGGTGGACGTCTTCGAGGCGCCCCGCCCACCGACCCCCGACGAGCTCCGCGCGCGCGCCGCGCCCTGCCGGGCGATCGTCAGCCTGCTGAGCGACCGGATCGACGACGCGCTCCTCGCCGCCTGTCCCGAGCTCGAGCTGATCGCCAACTACGCCGTGGGCGTGGACAACGTCGACCTCGCGGCGGCGAAGGCGCGCGGCGTGCGCGTCACCAACACGCCGGACGTGCTCACGGACGCCACCGCGGACCTCACCTGGGCGCTCCTCCTCGCCGTCGCCCGGCGCCTCCGCGAGGGCGAGCGCGTCGCGCGCAGCGGTGACATCGGCGCCTGGCAGCCGACCGGCCTCCTCGGCCTCGAGCTCGCGGGCGCCACGCTCGGCGTCTTCGGCTTCGGGCGCATCGGCCGCGCCGTCGCCCGCCGCGCGCAGGGCTTCGGCATGCGCGTCCTCTACACGACCCGAAGCCCCGTCCCGGAGGCCGAGCGCGAGGGCGCGGCGCCTGTCTCCAAGGCCGAGCTCCTCGCCCGCGCCGACGTGCTCTGCCTCTGCGCGCCGCTCACGCCCGAGACGCGCCACGCCGTCGGCGCCCCCGAGCTCGCGGCCATGAAACCCGGCGCGATCCTCGTGAACACGGCGCGCGGGGCCCTCGTCGACGAGGCCGCGCTCGTGCAGGCGCTCGACGCCGGTCCGCTCCGCGGCGCGGGCCTCGACGTCTTCGAGGAGGAGCCGAAGGTGCACCCGGGGCTCCTGGAGCGCGACGACGTCGTGCTCTCCCCGCACATCGGGAGCGCCACCGAGCACACCCGCCGGCGCATGGCGGAGATCGCCCTCGGCAACGTCCGCGCCCACCTCCGCGGCGAGCCCCTCCTCACCCCGGTCTGAGGGCGTCCGCTCAGAAGAACGCGAAGGCCTGCGCCCAGAGCTCGTAGTCGGCGGCCTCTCCATCGGGCTCGCGCTCGGCCTCGCTCCGTTCGCTCGCGACGCGCGCGGCGTAGTTGGTGCAGCCCTCGGTCACGCACTCGACGCGAGAGAAGCCCACGTAGTGCACCTCGCCACCGCAGAGGGGACAGCGCTTCATCGACACGAGCTTGGGGGCCGGCCCGCGTGCTCCGCAAGGGCGCGCGCGCCGATCGCCGGGCTCGCCCCGCTCGGGGTCGCGCCGGCTGCGGCTGCGGGATGCCGTGGAACGCGCCCCCGCCCTCGAGGATCTTCCGCGCCCTACTCAGGGTCGCGCCGGCTGCGGCTGCGGGATGCCGTGGAACGCGCCCCCGCCCTCGAGGATCTTCCGCGCCCCACTCAGGGTCGCGCCGGCTGCTGCTGCGTGATGCAGTGGAACGCGCCCCCGCCCTCGAGGATCTTCCGCGCCCCGAGCCCGCGCACGCGCCGCTCGGGGTAGAGCGCCGCCAGCGCCTCCACGGCCTCCGCGTCCGCGTCCACGCCGTAAGTCGGGACGAGCACCTGCCCGTTCGCCAGGTAGTAGTTGCAGTAGCTCGCCGGCAGGAGCGTGCCCTCCGCCCCCACCACGGCCCCCGGCGAGGGCAGCGCGTGCACCTTCAGGCCCGCGGCCTCGAGCTGCCCGAGCAGGCGCCGCAGCGTCTCCCCGTTGGGGTCGCCGTCGACCGGCGCCATGGCCACCGCCTCCCCGGGACGGAGGAAGCGCGCGAGCGTGTCGATGTGCCCGTCCGTGTGGTCGTTCTCGAGCTGCCCCTCGAGCCAGATCACCCGCTCCACGCCGAAGGCCGCCTCGAGGCGCGCCGTCACGTCGACGCCCGGGTTCCGCCGCTCGAGGCAGTCGCGCGTCGTCATCAGCGCGCCGGCTCCGTCGAGCTCCACGCCGCCCCCCTCGAGGACGAGCGCATGCCGCTCCACGCGCACGTCGAGCGCCGCCGCGATCCGCTCCGCGAGGTCCTCGTCGCCGGCCATGCGGTACTTCCCGCCCCAGCCGTCGAAGCGGAAGACGAGCGCCACCGGCTCCTCATCCCGCCAGCCGAAGATCGCCCCCGTGTCGCGCGTCCAGGCGTCCCCGTAGGCCATGCGCCGCACGCGCACGCCCTCCCCGAGCGCCGGCGCCTGAACGCCCGGCGCCACGAGCAGCTCCACCGGCTCGGTCTCGGCGATGGCCCGCGCGAACGCCGCGATCTCCGCGCGCGCCCCCGCGAGGTCGACCCACTCGTCCTCCCGGTAGGGCCAGGCCATCCAGCAGGCGGCATGCGGCCCCGTCTCGGCCGGCACGTGGAGCGGCGCGCTCATCGTCGCTGCCTCATCGTTGCCGCGGACGAAGCGAGGGGATGCGCTGCCGCGGCCGCGCCACCGACCCGGGCAGGCGCTCGCGGAGAGGCCAGCTCGGCTGGAGCTCCCGCGCGTCCTCGAGCACGCGCCGCGCCGCATCCGGGAGCCCGTCGATCCACTCCGCGCCCTTTCGCCGGACCAGCGGGATGATCGGCTCCTCCGCGTCCACCCCCGAGCCGGCCTGCGCCGACGCCTCGCGAAGCGCCGCCGAGCCGGTCTGCGCCGACTCCTCGCGAAGCGCCGCCGACTCCTCGCGCAGCGCCGCCGCCTCGCGCGCGGCCAGGAAGCCGCCGAGATCGGTCGCCGGCGCCGCGGGCGGGGGCGGCACGCGCCGCTCGAGCCGGGCCAGCGCCAGCTTCACCGCGCGCCGATCGAAGCGCTCCGTCGGCGCCTCCTCCTCGGCCATCGCCCCGAGCGCCCGGCGCACGACCTCCCGTTCGGCCTCCTCCGACGCCCGCGCGAGCGCCCGACTGAAGGTCTCGGCGACGGGCACCGTGGTCGCCTCGAAAGGCTCGCCGGTGACCTCCTCGGCGAACGGATAGTGCGTGCGGTCGTCCATGCTCGGCATCCCCCTCGTTCCGTGCTCAGCACGCGCCGTGCCACACGCTTCGCCTCGAAACTCTTCGCGTTCGAAGGCCCCCGCGGCCCCGATCCGGCTAGCCGAGGCGCCACCGCCGGCCACTCGAGCGGTCCTCACCGCCCACCGAGCCCCCTCGAATCCCGGCCTCTCGCGCGCCCGCGCGCTCCCCGCGCGCTCCCCCGACCCTCTCGAGCCGCCCCGCCCCCGGTCCTTCGCCATCGAAGGAGCTCTCGGAGCGAATTCCTCGAATTTTTCGGCCAATTCGCGCGCCACTCGTTCTAAGGTCGGGCCAGGCCCGCAGCCCGGGCCCTCGAGCACCCGGAGGCAGGACGAGATGCGCGACCGCGACGACATGACCTTCCCCATGGAGGAGTACCAGCGCCGCCTGACCGAGCTGCGTCAGCGGATGGAGAAGCGACTCCTCGACGCCGTCATCATCAGCGACCCCGAGAACCTGATGTACCTGACGGACTATCAGACCACCGGCTACTCCTACTTCCAGGCCCTCGTCGTCCCCCTCGACGACGAGCCCTTCATGATCACGCGCGAGCTCGAGGAGTCGAACGTCCACGCGCGCACCTGGGTCGAGAAGACGCGCCCCTTCGCCGACACGGGCGACGCGATCCAGATGCTCTACTCGGCCCTCAAGGAGTTCGGCCTCGCCGACAAGCAAATCGGCTACGAGCGAAACAGCTACTTCTTCCCGGCCTACCTCCAGGACCGCATGCACACGTCCTTCACCGACGTGCACCTGCAGGACTGCTTCGGCATCGTCGAGGAGGGGCGCATCCGGAAGTCGAAGTGGGAGATCGAGCTGATGCGCAGGTCCGCCCACGCCGCCGAGGCGGGCATGGTCGCGGGCTACGACGCGGTCCGCGAGGGCGCGACGGAGAACGAGATCGCCGGCGAGATCTGCCGCGCCATGTTCGCCGCCGGCGGCGAGTACCCGGCCGTGCTGCCCTACGTCACGACGGGCCCGCGCTCGATGATCGGCCACGCGACCTGGGAGGGCCGCACCATGCAGGCCGGCGAGCACGCCTTTCTCGAGGTCGGCGGCTGCGTCCGCCGCTACCACACGGCGATGATGCGCACGGTGGTCCTCGGCGAGCTGAGCGACTCCATGCGCGAGGCGCAGGACGTGATGATCGAGGCCATCCGCCAGGTGCACGAGCTGGTGCGCCCGGGCGTGACCGTCTCCGACGTGGACGTGCTCGTCCGCAAGATCATCATGTCGAACGAGGTCGGCGCGAGCCTGATCACGCGCAGCGGCTACTCGATCGGCATCGCCTTCCCGCCCAGCTGGGACGAGGGCTACATGATCAGCCTCAAGGCCGGCGACAACCGCATCCTCGAGGAGGGCATGACCTTCCACCTGATCCCGTGGATGTGGGGCGTCGACGGCGACAAGACCTGCGGGATCTCGGACACGATCCTCGTCACCGAGGACGGCTGCGAGTCCTTCTTCACGCTCGACCACGAGATGCACGTCGTGGGCTGAGCCCCGCGCCACCGCCGCGCCCCGCGCCCCCGCCGCGCCCCGGTCGAGCCCCCGCGCCACCGCCGAGCCGCGCGCGACCCCCGAACGAACGCGAACCCAGACAGACCCGAGCGCCCGAGACGCGCTCCCGAGGAGGCCCCCATGCTCCGAGCCACCAACCCCTTCAACGGCGAGACCGTCCGCGAGGTCGAGCCCGACTCCCCCGAGGTCGTCGAGCGCAAGCTCGCCGCCGCCGCCGACGCCTATGGCAGCTGGCGCGACACCAGCTTCGAAGAGCGCGCCGAGCTCCTCCGCGCCGTCGCCGCGCAGCTCCGAGAGGACGTGGACGAGCTCGCCCCGCTCATGACCGAGGAGATGGGCAAGCCGCTCCGCGAGGCCAAGGGCGAGATCGAGAAGTGCGCCTGGTGCAGCGAGCACTACGCGGACCACGGCGCCGCCTACCTCGCCACCGAGAAGCTCGAGTCCGACGCGGTCCGCAGCTACGTGCAGTACCTCCCGCTCGGCGCCGTGCTCGGGATCCTCCCGTGGAACTCGCCCTTCTGGCTCGCCTTCCGCGTGGCCGCCCCGGCGCTCATGGCGGGCAACGTCGTGCTCATCAAGCCCGACCCGCACGTGCCCGGCTGCGGCGCGGCGCTCGGGCCCCTCTTCGAGCGCGCCGGCTTCCCGAAGGGCGTCCTCGACGCGCTCCTGATCGAGACGCCCGCCGTCGAGGAGGTCATCCGCGACCGGCGCGTGGCCGCCGTGAGCTTCACCGGCTCCACGCGCGGCGGGCAGGCCGTCGCCGCGATCGCCGCGAGCGAGATCAAGCCCTGCGTGCTCGAGCTCGGCGGCTCGGACCCGGCCATCGTGCTCGCCGACGCGGACCTCGACCGGGCGAGCGAGATCCTGGTGAAGAGCCGCACCATCGCGACCGGCCAGTCGTGCATCGCGCCCAAGCGCATGCTCGTCGAGGCGCCGGTCTACGACGCCTTCCTCGAGAAGATGAAGGCGCGGCTCGGCGCGTTGAAGGTCGGCGACCCGGCGGACGCGGCGACCGACGTGGGGCCGATGGCGCGGGCGGACCTGCGGGCGGAGGTGCACCGGCAGGTGAGCGAGTCCGTCGCGAAGGGCGCGCGCGCCATCCTCGGTGGCGAGCTCCCCGATGGGCCCGGGAGCCTCTACCCGATCACGCTGCTGGCCGACGTGACGCCCGAGATGGCCGCCTTCCGCGAGGAGGTCTTCGGGCCCGTGGCGAGCGTGACGAAGGTCGCCGACGCGGAGGAGGCGATCCAGATGGCCAACGACACGGAGTACGGGCTCGCCGGGAGCGTGTGGACGAGCGCCGAGCGCGGCGAGGCCTTCGCGCGGCGCGTCGCCACGGGCCAGTGGGTCGTGAACGGCGTCGTGAAGACCGACCCGCGCCTCCCGAGCGGCGGCATCAAGAAGAGCGGCTACGGGCGCGAGCTCGGCCCCCACGGCATCCGCGAGTTCGTGAACGCGCAGCAGGTCTGGGTCGGAGAGGGCTGAACGGGCTAGAACCCGAGCTTCCGCCCGATCGCCTCGACCGCGCGGGCCGTCTTCTCGTCCTCCTTCTCGAGGAGGCCGTTGATCTTCCGCACCGCGCTCATGACCGTCGTGTGGTCCTTGCCGCCGAAGCGCTCGCCGAGCTCCGGGTAGCTCGTGCCGAGCCGCTGCCGGCAGAGGTACATCGCCACCTGCCGCGGGTAGCTCACGGCGCGGTGCCGGCGCTTCGACTTCAGCTCGCTCAGCTTCAGGTTGAAGTAGCCGCAGACCGCCCGCTGGATGTCCTCCACCGTGAGCGCCGTCTCCGGCGCCGGCAGCACGGCCTTCAGCGAGTCGCGCGCGAGGTCGAGGTCGATGGGCCGCGCGAGCAGCTCCGCCTTCACGGCCAGCCGCAAGAGCGTCCCCTCCAGCTCGCGCACGTTGCTCTTCACCACCTGCGCGATGAAGTGCGCCACCTCGTCGGTCAGGTGGATCTGCTCCGCCTCGGCCTTCTTCTTCAGGATGGCCACGCGCGTGTCGACCTCGGGCGCCTGGATGTCGGCGACCATGCCCGACTGGAAGCGGCTGATGAGCCGCTCCTCCATCTCCGCGATCTGCTGCGGGTAGACGTCGGAGGTGACGACGATCTGCTTGTCCGAGTGGTAGAGCGCGTTGAACGTGTGGAAGAACTCTTCCTGCGTCTGGTCGCGCCCCGCGAGGAACTGGATGTCGTCCATCAGGAGGACGTCACAGCCCTCCCGGTAGCGGCGCCGGAACTCGTCGATGCGGTGGTTCTGCAGCGACCAGATGAACTCGTTCGTGAAGCGCTCGGCGCTCAGGTAGAGGATGGTCGCGCTGGGCTCGTCCTCGAGGATGAGGTGGCCCATGGCGTTCATCAGGTGCGTCTTGCCGAGGCCCACGCCGCCGTAGATGAAGAGCGGGTTGTAGCGCTTCCCCGGCGCCGACGCGACGGCCACGCTGGCCGCGTGGGCGAGCTGGTTCGACGGCCCGACGACGAAGTTGTCGAAGCTGTACTTCGGGTTCAGGTCCGACACGCGGAACGGCGCCGGGCCCTTCGGCGCCCCACCGCCGTTCGCCCGCGCCTTCGGCCGTGGCGCCGGCTTCGACTCCGTGCGCTTCGCCTGCACCTGCTCCTGGAGCGCCTCGTCGACCTCGAAGCGCAGCTTCTGCGGGGAGCCATCCTCGCCGCCCGCCTCCGCCAGCGCTTCGAGCAGCAGGTCCGTGTAGTGGTTGCTGATCCAGTCGGCGTAGAACCGGTTCGGGATGCGCAGGACGACCGCGTCGTCCTCGACGCCCTGGCAACGCACCGGCGCGAGCCAAGTCTCGAAGTTCTCGGTGGAGAGGCGGCCGCGAAGGGTGTCGAGCGCGCGTTCCCACAGGTCGATCATGGAGATTTCCTCAGCGATCTCGAGGCAATGGGAGGCCACTCCCCAACCTTTCCACAGGTGGGGAGGAAGACCTTCCGGGTTCAGGGGGCTGGCTTGTCGGGGGCGAGCGGAGCGTTCTGGCGTAGCGAGCGCATCACAGGACGGCGGGTCACGGACGATGAGTCATGGACAGCCGGCGCTGGGAACGCTCCTCTCCCACACGGAGCGCGCAGGTCACCCTCGACGTTTCCCCCGAGACGCCCGCGCGAGGGCCACCCGCATCATCCGTGAAGCGCACCGAGCTGGTGCCGCTCCGAACGAAGAGCGGGATCGACGACCCTCTTCTGTTCCCCGTGTGGGCTCGAAACCTCCCCGAGCCCCCCTCGTTTCCGAAGGGACAGCGAAGCTAGCAGTCGATCGTCGTCACGTCTACGGCACTTTCGACCGATCACGCTAAATCCTGGGGATCGCGTGAGATTCGCCTGTGGAGAAATCCCTCCACAGGCTCGAGCGACGGTCCGGTTTTTCTCACCATCTCTGCAACTCACCGGAATCTCACGTTTTTCGGTGCGAAGGATCCTTCGCGGGGGCGAATCGGCCCTGATCCCTGGGGGGATCCTCCCGTGATCCCGGGGGGATGGGGACAACCCGCGGGCGGTCCGGAAGCCGACGTGTCACGTCAAGGCGCGAATCCGTCATACGCGGCGCGCCCCGAGGGCCCGTCCCACCGCTTTTTTGGAAGGCTACAGGGCCGCTGCTACGTTCGCCGCCGCTAGGGCGAGCGGCTCCCGGACGCAGGTTGCGGGAGCGGGCGACGTGAAAAGCGGGGCGACGATGATGGCAGAAGCGACGGATCAGCGGCGGGCGAGCCGCGGGGGAGCGCGAACGACGCTCATCCTCGGAAGCCTCCTCCTCGGCCTGGGGGCCGCCAGCGGCGCCGAGGCGCAGGAGGAGCTCCCGCCCAGCGGGGACGCCATCCCGGCCAGCGACATCCCCCGCGAGGAGACCTACGAGACCACCCGCGGCATGGGCATGGGTACCGGCGCCCGGGCCTCCGCCGTCGGCACCTCGGCCATCGCCTACAACCCGGCGAACCTCTCCATGGCGCGCCTGTACCACGCCGAGACCTTCGCTGGGTACGGGGTGAGCGACGGCGCTTGGACCTTCGGCGGCGCCATCGCCGACTCGACGACCAACCGCATCGCCGCGGGCCTGAGCTTCCACGGCTTCTATGGCGATGGGGACCGCAACTACCGCGGCTTCGACGGCCGCCTCGCGCTCGGCATGCCGCTGAGCCAGGCCATCGCCATCGGCGTCAGCGGCCGCTACGTGAAGCTCCGCTCGCGCGAGCGGAACGCCAACGACGAGCGCGTCGGGCCCGAGCTCCGCGCCTTCACCATGGACGCCGCGATCCGGGTGACGCCCACCGAGGGGCTCCACATCGCGCTGCTCGGCCACAACATCATCCGCACGGACTCGCCCATCGCGCCGCTGCTGCTCGGCGGCTCGGTGAGCTACACCATCGCCAACGCCTTCACGCTGGCGTCGGACGTCTTCGTCGACCTGACGACCATGGACGACGAGTCGCAGATGGTGTTCGGCTTCGGCGCCGAGTACCTGGTGGCCGGGCAGGTGCCCCTCCGCATCGGCTTCCGCCGGGAGCACGGCCGGGAGCTCAACCAGTTCACGGCCGCCGTCGGCTACGTGGACCAGCGCGTGGGCATCGACATCGCGCTCCGCCAGGACATCGCGAGCGACAGCTCGGACACGCAGCTCCTCTTCGCGTTCCGCTACCACGTGCAGTGATGCGCCACGGGGGCCTCGGCCCTCGCCGGTCGACCGCCCGCCGCCGCCCCGACCGCCCGAGTCCTGCGGACACCGGGAGTCCTGCGGACGCCGGGGAGTCCTGCGGACGCCGGGAGTCCTGCGGACGCCGGGAGTCCTGCGGACGCCGGGAGTCCTGCGGACACCGGGGAGTCCTGCGGGCACCGGGAGTCCTGCGGACGCCGAGGAGTCCTGCGGACACCTGGGCCTTCGCGTGGGCTCGGGGTCGGGCGGGCGTCACGCGGCGCGGGCGGCGAAAACCGCGTGATCTCGCATGGCTGGGCGGCCGCAAGGGGTCAGCCCGGCCGGGCGAGAGTCCTTCGGAGCGAAGTTGAACCTGACGTCAAGTTCAACTTTGAAGCGGAAGACACCCCACGTCGGCGCCGGACTGGCGTCCTGCGGACATCTCGGCCTTCGCGTGGGCTCGGGGCCGGGCGGGCGTCAGGCGGCGCGGGCGGCGAAAACCACGTGATCTCGCATGGCTGGGCGGCTGCAAGGGGTCAGCCCGGCCGGGCGAGAGTCCTTCGGAGCGAAGTTGAACCTGACGTCAGGTTCAACTTCGGCGGGCTGAGCGGGCTGAGCGCGCCTCGCGCCGGCTCCGGGTCTTTCGACACGCGGATCGTCAGCAGCCTTCGCAGCTCCGCGGGCGGTAGCTCATCACGGCGCCGCGCGCGTCGAGCTCCACCTCGCAGCAGCGGACGAGCGCCCGCCGGAGCTCGGCCCGGCCACGCGCCACCCTCGCGCTGATCGTCGAGCGCGCGACCCCCTCCTCGGCGGCCGCCTCGGCGTGCGTCGCCCCCTCGAGCTCCACCCGGCGCATCGTGCTGCGCAGCGGCTCGTCGAGCTCCTCGACCGCCATGCGCAGCCAGGCCGCGAGCGGGCGCACGTCGACCTCCGCCTCCGCGACCGCCGCCTCCGCCACCTCCTCCACGCCGCGCTCGGGCAGCTCGGCCACGGGCCGTTCGGGGCGGCGGCGCCGATGGAAGTCCGCCGCCGCGCTCCGAGCGACCCGGAACGCGAAGCCCTGGAGCGCCTCGGCATCGCGGAGCTCGGCCCGGGCCACGCGCTCGAGGGTGTCCTGGAGCACGTCGTCCACGGCCTCGGCCGGCACGCGGCGCGCCACGTACCGGCCGAGCGCCTCGACGAGCGCGCGCGTCGGGAGCGCCTCAACCACAGCAGGGCGACCGCTCGGCCGCGACCTCCGCCGCCGGCTCCTCCGGCGCGTTCGCCGGGAGCCGCTCCCCCGCCGTCTTCGGCGGCAACGAGTGCACCTCCGTGTCGGCGTCGAGCACGACGAAGACCTCCCAGCGGTGCCCATCCGGGTCCACGACCCAGATCTTGTCCTGCACCGCGAAGCAGCAGGTCACGCCCTCCTCGCTCATCGTCGCGAAGCCGGCCGCGCGCATGCGCCCATGCGCCTCCACCACCGCGTCCGTCGACTTCACCTGGATCCCGAAGTGCGCACAGGACCCCGGCGCCCGCGCGTCGGCGGCCTCGTTCAGCGTCAGGTTCAGCGGCGGCTCCAGCACCTCGAACTTCGCGTAGCCCGGTCGGCGCTTCGTCGGCGCCTGCTGGAAGAGTCGCTCGTAGAAGGCGAGCGACGCCTCGAGATCCTTCACGGCGAGGGCGACGTGGGCGCGCATGGCGGTGGGGAACTCGACGGCGCTCTGGCCGGTGGGGGCGTTCTCGGAGGACGTCTCGGTGTCTCGGCTCATGGGAGCCTCCTTTCGAAACCTACAGCCGCGCGCGCAGCCCGACCGTCGATGAACATCATGCATCTCACTGCGCCGACGCCACGATCTCGTTCAGCATCGAGCCCGATCCCCGCGACCCGCCCCACGACGCTACGTGACGACACGTGACGCTCCGTCTTGCCACGCCCCGCACCGGTGAAATATAGACGGGGTGCGGGGATCCGTCTGCGATCACCCCGCCGCGGGGTCTACGGCCGAGCCGACCCCACAGGGATCTGTGGACATCCCTGTGGGTAGGTCTGGGGCCCACCCTGTGGGAGAAACGGGGACGAAGTCATCCACAAGCTCAGGCGATTTCGTTCACGGGCGCGTCACGGAGAGAAGCTCAAGGATCTCGGTCGGTTCCAAACAAACCACCACAATCCACACCCCTTAAGACGACGACGTTAATTTAAATTCCTTTTCAATTCCTCCCCTGGCGCGCCCCTCTCACCCTTCCTCCCGGCCCCATCCTTCTCGGTTCCACCCCTTCCCGTCCCTCACCTCTCACCCCATCGAGGCAAGCGTCATGGAGCTCACCATTCAGCAGCGAGACTTCCTCAAGGGACTCGCTCGCACGCATGGCGTCGCGGATCGCAAGAGCTCGATGCCCATCCTGTCGAACCTCCTGCTCAGCGCGGAGGGACCGGAGAAGCTTCGACTCTCTGCCACCGACCTCTACCTGGGCGTGAGCGCGGTCATCCCCGCCTCCATCCAGCGAGGCGGCAGCATCGCCCTGGCGGCCCGCACGCTCTTCGACATCGTCAAGGCGCTGCCCGAAGGCGAGATCACGCTCAGCGTCGGCGAGAACCAGGCCGTCACGCTCGAGCAGGGGAAGATCAAGTACAAGATCCCCGGCATGCCCGGCGAGGACTTCCCGCCGCTGCCGAACGCCGGCGAGGCCGAGTGGGCGACGCTCGACGCGGTGGCGCTCGGGGAGCTGATCCAGCTCACGAGCTACTCCATGTCCAGCGACGACACGCGGCCGCACCTCGCGGGCACGCTCTTCGAGGGCGAGGGTCAGCTGGTGCGCATGGTGACGACCGACGGGCATCGGCTGAGCAAGGCCGAGGTGACGCTCGGCGAGGGCGCGCCGACCCTCGGCTTCGGCATGCTGGTCCCGCACAAGGGCGTGGCCGAGCTCAAGCGGGTGCTCGAGGACGCGAAGGCCGACGCGAAGGCCGCGGGCAAGGAGGGCGGAGACGCGATCATGCCCAGCGTCGACATCGCGACCGCGGCCGGCAACGCCTTCTTCCGACGCGCCGACCTGCAGCTCAGCGTGAAGCTCGCCGACGAGCAGTTCCCGCCGTACGACAAGGTCATCCCGCAGTCGCAGAGCAAGCGCGTGGTGGCGCTGCGCACGAAGCTGATCGACTCGCTCAAGCGCATCAGCCTGGTGGCGAGCGACAAGAGCGGCGGCGGCGTGCAGCTCTCGATCGACGCGGGGACGATGAAGATCGTCAGCCAGAACCCGGACGTCGGTGAGGGCATGGAGGAGGTCGACGTCGACTACGCGGGGGAGCCGCTGAGCATCGGCTTCAACGCGAAGTACCTGCTCGACGCCCTCGGCGCGCTGAGCCACGACGAGGTCGCGCTCGAGCTGAGCGGCGAGCTCGACCCGGGCGTCATCCGCCCCGTCGGAGAGGGCCCCACGGACTTCGTGGGGGTGATCATGCCGATGCGCATCTGAAGCCCAAGGCTCCAACCCGTGCCCGTGCCCCTGCCCCTGCCCGTGCCCGCAGGCCGAAGGGGCTCACGAAGGGACAACGGAGTCCAAAGGCTTCAGCCCCATGCCCATGCCCATGCCCGTGCCCATGCCCGCAGGCCAAAGGGGTTCACGAAGGGACAACGGAGTCCAAAGGCTTCAGTCCCGTGCCCATGCCCGTGCCCGTGCCCGTGCCCGCAGGCCAAAGGGGTTCACGAAGGGACAACGGAACCAGGAACGACAGCGAGGCCCCGAGCCGCTTCATCGTACGCCGCCTCGTACCGGCCGCCTCGTACGCCCCGCCCCTACCGCCCCGTGCTCGCGCCCCGCACCACCCGCGTGACCTCCACGTCGCTCGCCTCCGCCGGCTGCCACGGGCGCCGCGCATCCAGGGCGTCGGCTCGCTGCCGCCAGCGCGCGTCGAGCTCCCCCCGCGCCGCGTCCCGGAACGCCTCGGCCAGCGTCGCCGCGTCCGGGTAGCGGTCGGCCGGCTCCTTGGCCAGGCCCACCCGGAGCGCGCGCGTGACCTCCTCGCTCACGCCGGCGAGGGCGCGCGGGTCCCGCGGCATGCCCTCGGCGATCTCGCGCAGCACGCGCGCCATCTCGCCTCCGCCGAAGGGCGGCTCGCCCGTGAGCGCGCGGTAGGCGATGCAGCTCAGCGCGTGCAGGTCGGCGCGCCGATCCACCGGGCCTCCGTCGACCTGCTCGGGGGCCATGTAGCCCGGCGTCCCGACCAGCCCGTCCCGCGTGAGCGTCTCGCTCCCGGCGATCTTCGACACGCCGAAGTCGAGGATCTTCCAGACCGGGGCCGCCCCCTCGGCGCCGCCCGTCCGGAAGAGGTTGTGCGGCTTCAGATCCCGGTGCACCACGCCGGCCTCGTGCGCCGCCCCGAGGCCGGCAGCCACCTGCTCGACCAGCTCGACGACCTCCCGGAGCGGCAGCCGCCCCACGCTCCGGAGCCGGCTCGCCAGGTCTTCGCCCTCGAGGCGCTCCATGGCGATGAAGGGCAGGGGCGCGTCCTCTCCGCCGACGGCGAGCACCTCGACCACGTGGGGGGAGTCCACGGCGGCCACGGCGAGCGCCTCCCGCGCGAAGCGCCGCACCATGTCGCCGTCGCCGAGGACGTCGCGCCGGAGCAGCTTCACGGCCGCCGCCTCCCCCTCGGGCCCCGTCGCCTCGTAGACCTCGCCCATGCCGCCCCGCCCGAGCACGCGGCCGAGCCGAAAGCCCTCGAGCTCCTGCTCCGTGAAGCGACCCGTCTCGCCCACGCCGTCCGCCCGCGCGAGCTCCTCCTGGGCCTCGCGGAGGAGCGCCTCCCGACGCGCGGCCCGGCGCACGACCGCCTCGAGCTCCTCGACCACCCGGCCATGCTTGCGCCGGGCCAGGCGCCCGACCCCGTAGGCGGTGAGCAGCCCGAGCTCGGTGCCGACGATCAGCACGATCCGCGCGAGCGCCGAGTCGGGCGCCTGCACGAAGAGCCCGACGTCCGGCAGCACGCCGAGGTGCACGGGGAGGGCGAGCAGCAGATAGCCGATGGCGAGGGTCAGGGCCGCGGCGAAGGTCGGGCGCGGCGGCGCGCTGAAGGCGAAGACCGTGAGGCCGATGGCGATCAGCCCGAGGAAGGCGGAGAAGACCCCGAGCGCGTAGCCCATCCCGACGGCGCCGGCGGCGAGGAAGACGGCGAGGCCCACCGTGCCGGCGCCATCCCGGAGCGCGCCGCGGCCCGCCAGCACGAAGATGGCCACGAAGCCGATGGCGAGGGCCGCGGTCGAGAGGTAGCCGGTCGCGCGGGCGAGGGGCGCGCCGGGCAGCACGGAGACCACGAGGGCGCCGCCGACGCACCAGGCGAGCATGGCGCCGGCGACGATGCGCATGCGGCTCGCCTCGCCCACGGCGATGGCGTCGCGGGCGGAGGCGACGTCGTCGCGGCGCGCCCGCAGGCCGCTGCGATCTTCTCCGGCGCGCGACGGCGCCTCGGCCCCGTCACGGGCTTCGTCCGGCTCGCGCTCCGCGCGGCTCGTGTCGCTCACCCCCATGCCCGTCTGCCCGGCCCCGTGCCCGCAGGGTACACCCGGCGAAGGACGCGGTCCCGGGCGTCTGGAGCGGGGCCCGTGCGTCGAGCGCGGCCGCTCGCGCATCGTCGGGGAAGTCCCGGCGGCGCTTCGCTCAGGGCCTGCTACACCCGGCCCTTCGATCGAGCAGGCCTCTCGGGGGAGTAGGCCCGCTCGAAGGCGGGCGGTCATGGGGGAGCAACCAGGCCGCGCGCCCGAGCGCCCCGTCGAGCGATCGATGGGGCGTTCGCTTTTCCGGTGTGCGCGTTTCCGGCGCGCGCTTCACGGCGTGCGCGTTCCCGGCGCGCGCTTCACGGCGTGCGTGTTTCCGGCGTCCGCTTCACGGCGTCCGCGCGACGATGTGCCTGTCGCATGCCGGCGCCTCGACCTTTGCGGCGATCGAAGCTCGGTGGGTGCTCACGCCCTTCGGCCAGACCGCCGCCAGGCGACGGACCTGTCACACCGAGATATCGGTACACCGACATATCGGTGGATCCGAAGGCGCGGAGGACGGGAAAAGCGTCGTGATTTCAGGGAGCCGGCGCGTCTCGGGGGCGGCACGGCTTTCGCTTCGTTCTCTGCGCGAGCTCTCGCGCCCTTCTTCCATCTCGCCGGTTCCCGTGGTCCAATCCGCGGCCCCACTGGTCGAAGCGGCCCTTCAACCCCATCCCGAGACCACCCATGCGCCAAGGAATCTTCTCCCTCATCTTCGCCCTGCTCTTCTCCGTCGGCTGCAGCCAGTGCAACGAGGCCGAGGAGGAGGAGAGCGCGTCCAACGAGACCGAAGCCACGGAGGCCACGGAGGCCGAGGACACGCCCGAGCCGATCGAAGCGATCGAGCCCGTCGACGTGAACATGGACAAGGTCTTCCTCGGCCGGCGCCTCTATCACGACCCGATCCTCTCGGGGGACGGCACGGTCAGCTGCGCGAGCTGTCACAGCCTCGACCACGGCGGCGCCGAGCCCCGCGCCACCTCGACCGGCATCGGCGGGCAGCTCGGCCCCATCAACTCGCCGACGGTGCTCAACGCCCACTACAACTTCCGCCAGTTCTGGGACGGTCGCGCCGAGGATCTGCAGGACCAGGCCGGCGGCCCGGTGGAGAACCCGATCGAGATGGGCACCACCTTCCCCGAGGCCATCGAGCGCGTGCAGGCCGACGAGTGGTACGCCGAGCGCTTCGCCGAGCTCTACGCCGACGAGGGCATCACCAAGGAGACGATCACGGACGCCATCGCCGAGTACGAGCGCTACCTGATCACGCCCTCGCCCTTCGACGAGTACCTCGCGGGGAACGAGGAGGCGATCAGCGCCGAGGCCCGGCGCGGCTACGAGACCTTCAAGGAGGTCGGCTGCACGGCCTGCCACGTCGGCGTGAACGTGGGCGGCACGATGTACCAGAAGATGGGCCTGGTGCAGGACTACTTCGAGCTGCGTGGCGGTGAGATCACCGAGGCCGACCTCGGCCGCTTCAACGTGACCGGCGAGGAGTCGCACCGGCACCTCTTCAAGGTGCCGACGCTGCGCAACGTCGCCGACACGGCGCCTTACTTCCACGACGGCTCGCAGGAGGACCTCGCCGAGGCCGTGCGCATCATGGGCCAGGTCCAGCTCGGCAAGGAGCTCGAGGATCAGCAGGTGTCGGACATCGTCGCCTTCCTCGAGTCGCTCTCGGGCGAGCTCCCCGAGCACGCCCGCCTGCCCGAGGACGAGCAGCCGCCGTCCCGCGCGACGGGCGACGCGGCGGACCCGGCGGTCGAGCACCCGGAGACCGGGGAGGCCGCCGAGGAGACGCTCGAGGAGGGCTGAGGCCCGGCCGCGCGACGCGGCTCCACGCCGAAGAAGGCGACGCTCTCCGGGGCGTCGCCTTCTTCGCGTTGGGGCGCGCGCTTCGGGACCCGCTCGACTAGCCTTCGGCCGATGAGCGACCCGCGCGAGCTGGCCGATCGAGCGCTGACCCTCCTGGTCCACGAGGACCCCCACGTCGCCCAGCAGGGCTTCGAGCTGGCGCGGGCGCTGGAGCTCGAGGTGCGGCCGATGGTGCTCCGCGACCTCCTGCGCGAGGGCTACCGGCGGGCGCCCCACGCCTTCGGCATGTGCACGGACTCGGTCGAAGCGGCCCACGCCGCGTCGCGCGGCCTGGCGCTCTGGCTGCTGGCCCGGGCAGGCGTGGAGCTCGCCGATCCGAGCCCGGAGGAGGCGCGCGAGGCGGCCAAGGAGCTGGTGCGGGCGGGCGGCGATCGACGGGCCGCGGCGGCGCTCCGCCAGCTGGCGCGCTTCCTCGAAGCGGACGCCGAGGACTTCGTGGCGTGGACGGCCCCGCTGGTGAAGACCCTCGACGCGCTGGCCTTCGAGGCCGACGACCCGACGCTCCGGCGCGAGATCGAGCGGCGCTGCGTCGAGCTCCTCGGCTGACGCGCGACGCGCGATCGATCGCCGCCCACGGAGAGCGGACCGCCGTCGGGACCGCGGGAAGCGACCCCCACGGACCGCGGAGAGCGGCGCGGACAGCGGAGAGCCGTCGCAGGGAGCGCCCGGCTCCGCGAACGCGGCTCTTCGCCGATGGGCTCGACCGCCGCCCACGGAGAGCGGAGAGCGGAGAGCGGATGGCGGAGAGCCGTCGCAGGGAGCGACGCCCGGCTCCGCGAACGCGGCCTTCGCCGAGGCGGTCGACCGCCGCCCACGGAAAGCGGAGAGCGGATGGCGGAGAGCCGTCGCGACTGCAGGGAGCGACGAAAGCGGGCTACTCGGCGGCCTCGAGGCGGGCGGGCGCGGCGGCCCAGCGACCGAGCGTGGCGAGCAGGGTCTGGTGCTGGCGAAAGAGGTCGTGCTCCGGGCGCACGCCGGGCGGGGCGATCGGGCTCTTGAAGTAGAAGGAGAGCCACTCCTGCATGCCGCGCTCGCCGGCGCGCTGCGCCAGGTCGAGGAAGAGCGCGAGGTCGAGCACGAGGGGCGCCGCGAGGATCGAGTCCCGGCAGAGGAAGTCGATCTTCACCTGCATGTCGTAGCCCAGCCAGCCGCGCAGATCGATGTTGTCCCAGCCCTCCTTCCGGTCGCCGCGCGGCGGGTAATAGTTGATGCGCACCTTGTGATAAAGGTCGCCGTAGAGGTCCGGGTGGAGCTCGGGCTCGAGGATGTGGTCGAGCACGCCGAGCTTGCTGACCTCCTTCGAGCGGAAGCTCTCCGGGTCGTCGAGCACCTCTCCGTCGCGGTTGCCCAGGATGTTGGTCGAGAACCAGCCGCGGACGCCGAGCATGCGCGCCTTCAGGCCCGGCGCGAGGATGGTCTTCATGAGCGTCTGGCCGGTCTTGAAGTCGCTCCCGGCGACGGGGACACCGCGCGCGTGGGCGAGCTCGACGAGGGCCGGGCAGCTCACGGTCATGTGCGGGGCGCCGTTCGCGTAGGGCACGCCCTCCATCAGGCAGGCCCAGGCGTAGATCTGCGAGGGGCTGATCGCCGGGTCGCTCTCGTCGAGGCCGCGCTCGAAGGCCTCGAGGGAGCGGTGGCAGGGGGCGGGCTCGCGCCAGGCCTCGGTGGAGCCGCACCACACGGCGACGGCGCGCTCGAGGTCGTTGTCGCGCAGGAAGCGGCGCACGTCCGCCCGGGTCTCCTCGGCGAGGTCGCGCTTGGAGCGCGCGGTCTTCACGTGCTCGCCGCGGAGGCGCTTGACGAACTCGGGGAAGAAGACGGCCTTCATGGGGCGCACGGCGGCGAGCTCGTCGCGGATGGGCTCGAGGTGGCGGGCGGAGAGGACGTCGGCCGTGAGGGCGGCGTCGAGGGCGCTCTCGTCGAAGAGGTCCCAGCCGCCGAACACGAGGTCGTCGAGGCCGGCGAGGGGGACGGCCTCGCGCACGCGGGCGCCACCCTCGAGGGTGCCGAGCTCGGCGAGGGAGCCGATGGGTGCGCCGAGGCCGCGGCGGGCGAGCATGACGCCGGCCATGAAGGTCGAGGCGACGGCGCCCATGCCCGGGAGGAGGACGCCGAGCTTGCCGCGGGCGGGCGCCGGCGCGTCGGTGGGGCGGGGCGGGAGCGAGGAGATCGTATCGGTCATGGGGGGACTCCTGCGGCCAGGTGGCGGGGCCCTACCCCGGCGCGACCGCACGAGTCGGTCTTGCAACCGGCGTACCGGCCGCCCAGCCGGTTTCTTTCGCCGGTCGAGGCGCGCGACCGTGGTGCCGCTTCACGACCGCCGTGAGAGGGAGTCACAGAGGAAGCGCTCGATCTTCTCGGCGCGGGCGTCCCAGGTCAGGCCCTCGGAGGTCGCGAAGGCGGCGGCGCCGAGGCGCGCGACGCGCTCCGGATCGGCCAGGAGCCGGCGCAGGGCCTCGGCGGCGGCGACGGCGTCCCCGGGCGGGACCAGCACGGCGTTGTCGTCGTCGCGCAGGAGCTCGGCGGTGTCGGGCGAGCGCGGGGCGAGGATGGGGCGGCCGGCGGCGAGGTAGAGGAAGAGCTTCATCGGCAGGACGGTGTTGCCGATCAGGCCGAGGGGGACGCGGCTCGGCGGCTGGAGCAGCACGTCGGCGGCGAAGAGGTGGGTCGCGACCGTCTCCATCGGCGCCCAGGGCTCGACGCGCACGTTCGCGAGCGGCTCCGCCAACCGCTCCACGAGGCCGCGCCCGCGCGAGCCGACGATCACGAAGAGCACGTCGGGGAGGCGCTTGGCCATGTCGATGGCGACGTTCAGCCCCTTGGTCGCGTTCACGTGGCCCGTGTAGGTGACGATGGGTCGGTCCTTCGGCAGGCCGAGGGCCTCGCGGGCGGCGCCCCGATCCATGGGCGGGCGGAAGTGCGAGGGCTCGAAGCCGTTGTGCACGACGCGCAGCCGGTCCGGGTCGACGCCGAGGGCGAGGTAGCGCTGCCGGGCGAAGTCGGAGTGGAGGACGGCGCCGAGGAACTGCGGGCGGCGCATGGCCTGGCGGAAGGGCCAGCGGAGGATCGGGAACTGATCGAACCAGGGCCGGTAGGTCTCGTAGGCGAAGGGGCGGTCGAGAGTGGCGGCGGCGGCGAAGAGGGTCGGGAAGTTCCGCGTGTAGACGACGTCGGCGTCGCGGGCGGCGCTGGAGCGGAGCGCGCGGAGGGCGTGGCTCCACTTGCGCACGGTGTCCTGGCCGGCGAGGGGCGTCGGGATGGGCGCGACCTCGAAGTCGCCTTCGACCGAGTAGTGGCGCCGGAGGGCGTCGGCGGTGGGCGGCCGGCCGGGCGGGTGCGGGAGCACGAGGGTGACGCGCACGCCGCGGCGGGCGAGGGCGGCGACGGTGCGGAGGGCCTGCTCGGAGTCGGTCTCGTGGGCGGGGAGGACCCGGTCGAAGAGGTAGGCGAGGTGCATGGGGTGCGCTCGGGACGGGGTGGGGAGCGGTGGGGAGCGAAGAGGCGGTCGAGGGGCGGTAGCATGCCTCGCTCCGTCGACGACGCGAGCGCCCCCTCGCCCCTGCCCCGTCCGGGACCAGGCACCGAAGTCTCTCCCCCACGCGGCGAGCCCCCGGAGGCGAAGGGAGGAGTGGGGGTGTGGCGCTCGGGGGAGGCTTGGCGCAACGTCCCCCACCCATGCCCCGTCCCTTCTTCGTCGTCGGCGCGCCGCGCACGGGCACCACCCTCCTCCGCCGGGTGCTCGTGGCGCATCCGGACGTCGCCATCCCGCCCGAGTCCTTCTTCCTCGCCGAGTACCTCGAGGCCGAGCACGTCCCCCTCGCCCGCCGCCTCGCGCTCTGGGTGCGCGACCCCGAGCTGATCGAGTGGGGGCAGTGCTTCACGGAGCGCGACTTCGAGGGCTGCGAGGACATGGCCGCCGTCGTGCGCCGGGCGCACGCGCTCTTCGCCGAACGGGAGGGCGCGCGGGTCTGGGGGCAGAAGACGCCGCGCCTCGTGCGCTACTGGGCGCTGCTCTCGCGCCTCTTCCCCGACGCGGTCTTCCTCCACCCGACGCGCGATCCCCGCGCCGTCGTCTCGTCCCTCGCGCGCTCGCCGGCGCATCAGCTCAACGCGCTCGTCGGCGCGCGGCGCTGGCGCGACGACACGGCGATCGGGATCGAGATGGAGCGGGCGCTCGGGGAGCGCGTGCTGCGCTACGACTACGAGGAGCTGGCGACCGATCCGGAGGGCACGGCGCGGCGCGTCTGCGCGCACCTCGACATCGACTTCGACCCGGCGATGCTCGAGGCGCCGAGCGAGAAGCTGCGCCTCAAGAAGAGCGAGGAGCGCGCCGGCCACCACACGAACGTCGCCGCGCCGATCAGCGCCGCGAGCGTGGAGCGCTGGCGGGAGGATCTGAGCGCGGAGGAGCAGGCGGTGGTCGCGCACGTGACCGGGGAGGTGGCGCGCGCGCTCGGCTACGCGGTGCCGGACGCGGGGCCGCCCTCGAGCGCGACGCGGCTGCGCATGGCGGCGGGCCACGGCTGGACCTCGGTGCGCAAGGCCGTGCGCGACGTGACGACGAAGCCGGAGATCCTCCAGCTCGCGCGGCGCCACGCGGCGCTCGGCTCCTTCGGGCGGACGGGGAGGCCTTCGCCCTGCGCTCCCGTTGATCGCTCCCTGCGGTCGCGATGCGGTCCGCTTTCCGCTTTCCGCTTTCCGTGCTGCCGCTCGCGTGCGGGGTCCATGCCGCTTCGCGGAGTGAGGGGGCGGCGTGTGCGGCGAGCGGGCGAGATCGCTCCCTGCGGTCGCGATGCGTTCCGCTTTCCGCTTTCCGCTGTCCGTGCTGTCGCTCGCGTGCGGGGTCCATGCCGGGTCGCGACCAGGGGGTCGCGATGCGTTCCGCTTTCCGCTTTCCGCTGTCCGTGCTGTCGCTCGCGTGCGGGGTCCATGCCGCTTCGCGGAGTGAGGTGGCGGCGGCGTGTGCGGCGAGCGGGCGAGATCGCTCCCTGCGGTCGCGATGCGTTCCGCTTTCCGCTTTCCGCTGTCCGTGCTGTCGCTCGAGTGCGGGGTCCATGCCGCTTCGCGGAGTGAGGTGGCGGCGGCGTGTGCGCGGCGGGGCGGATCGCGATCCGTGGTCGCTCTGGGCTTCCGCTCTGCGCTCTCGCTCGCGTGCGGGTTCCATGCCGCTTCGCGGAGTGCGGTCGCGCGGCCGGTCCAGATCCCGATCCCGATCGCGATCGCGGGGGGCCGGTTCGACCGGCTGGACGCGCCGGCGGTGCTCGCGCAGCATCGACGCCGTGCGTGCTCTGCTCCCCTGCCTCGCCCTCGTCCTGGCGTTCGGCTGCGACGACGATCCGGAGCCGGCGGTCGACGACGCGCCGCCGACGGAGGGGGCGGCCGAGGAAGCGCCGGCCGAGCCCACCCCGCCCTCCCCTGGCGCGGACGAGGGCGAGGAGGATCCGCTCGCCGGCCTCGACGATCCGGAGGCGCTCGCCGCCGAGGTGCCCGCGGGCGCCCTCCCCGCCGTGAGCGCCGAGTCGGTGCAGGCGGCGGCCCCGGAGCGCGGCTGCGCGACCTTCGGCGAGCAGCCCCTCCGCGTCTGGACCCGCCCCGGCCCGGCGCACGTCGTCGCGGTCGGCGAGGACGGCTTCGCGCTCGCCGGCTACGCTGCGAACGCCGCCGGCGATGGCGAGGAGGTCTGGCTGCTCACGGCCTCCCCCACGCGCGCGCCGCGCCCGGTGCTCCGCGAGGACCTGCCCCACGCCCTCTCCGTGCCCCGCGTCGCCGGCCCCGGCCTCGGCCGCATGGACGACGGGCACGTCGGCCTCGTCACCCTCGACGGGGCCGCGGACGCGCGCTTCACCATCGTGCAGCTCGGCGGCCGCCGGGCGCCCTGGCGCGAGCTCGGGCCCCACGCCGATCAGCGCTTCGCGCCGGCCATCGGGCTCCGGGGCGGCCGCCACGCCGTCGCCTGGACGGAGGGCACCGAGGAGGGGCAGCGCGTCCACTACGCGGCCTTCGACCCGACGGGTCGCGAGCTCGCGCGCCACGACCTCACGCAGGAGAGCATGGGCGCGGCGGCGCCGGTCTTCGCCGACGGCGCCACCGAGGACCTGATCTTCATCGACCCGCGCGAGGCGACCTCCGTGCTCTACCGCGCCGACCTGACGACCGACCCGCCGCCGGTGGAGGTGCTCCGCCCGGTCTCGAGCGTCTACGACCCGGCGGCCCTCGCGCCCGTCGTGCTCGGGGAGCGCGCGCTGATCGGCTACACGGCCGTGGGCATGGCCGCCGCGACCGCCGTGGGGCTCGTCTGGAAGGAGGGCGAGAGCGCCTCGGCGCCGCAGGCGCTGGTGCCGAGCGAGGGCTACGGCGCGCTCCACGTCTCGGCGGCGGCGGCCGAGGGCCGCGCCGTCTTCGCCGCCGACCACCCCAAGGGCCGGGAGCGCGGCGCGGCGCGCGAGGTCTGGGTGCGCGTCGTCGAGCCGACCGAGGGCGGCGCCACGCTCGGTGAGCCGCTCACGCTGGCCGCGCCCGACGGCACCGGGCGCTGGGCGCACCTCGCGCGCCACCCGAGCGGCACCTACGCGCTCGTCTTCACGGCCGGCGACGGCGTCTACCTCCACTTCCTCCGCTGCGACGACGCCGGATGATCGCGCTGAAGGGCACCCGGATCGCGGGCTCGGCGCCCCGCGAGGACGTCGACGCCGAGCTCGCCGCGCTCCTCGATCGGGGGCGGCGCCACGCGCGCTGGCAGCGGCTCGGCTGCGCCGTCACGACGGGTGGCCTGATCGCCGGCGTCACGCTGATGGTGCTCGGCCACTACTACACGATGGGCGTGGTCGGCCTGGTGATGCTCTTCGCCTACGTGGCCTCCCAGTCGCTCGACCCGGAGCTCGAGGACGACCGGCGCGTGCTGCTCGTGCGGGAGCTGCTGGCGAAGCTGCCGATCGACGAGGCGGCGCCGATCGGCCTCGAGCTCGAGCTGAACGACTACATGTACGAGAAGCCCGTGGAGAAGGAGCCGCGACGGGCGGGCAAGCTGCGAGCGCGCTACGCGCAGCGCTGGCTGAAGCTCGGCTTCCTGGCGGAGAGCGGCGAGCGGGTGACGCTCGCGCTCACGGTCGAGGCGACGCTCGAGCAGGATGGGATCGACGTCGAGGAGCGCGAGGAGCGCGAGCGGGCGGTGCTCGCGTTCGAGGAGGACGGCGAGCCCCTCGAGCGCGAGGTCGAGCCCGTGCGCGGCTGGCGCCGGGAGGACGACGGCTTCGTGGTCGAGGGCCTCGCCTCCGCCGGCCAGGTGCGGGCCCTGATCGAATCGGCGCTCTGAACCCCTGCCCCTGCGGTCCCTGCCCGCCGCTCGAGCAAGACGCGGCCGCAGTCCCCCCTGCGAAGGCCGCGAACGCGGCGACGTCAGGCGGCTGCGAAGGGGAGCGCACCCACCTCTTCCCCATGACCCGGCCCCACGGAGCCGCGTTCGTGCGGCGTCGAAGAACCGACCCGTGTGACGCCGCCGGAGGCGGCGCCGAGGGCCTGACGGGCCCGCTGGTAAGCAAGACCAGTCAGCGAGCGGAGGTACACTGGTCGGCGCCGACGTCGATGGCGCCCTCGCGCGCCTCCCCGTCGAAGTCGTCGTCGAGCCCCGCGACGCTCTCGCCGGCGCCGTCCACCTCGGCGATGTCGCAGCGCGCCAGGTGCAGGTCGCCTTCGGCGCCGTCCACGAACCAGCTCGCCTCGGCCGCCTCCACGTTGCCCCCGAGCGTCGCCGTCGCGTCGTTCCGCGCGCGGATGCGCCCGTTCGTCAGGTTGTTCAGCACGCGCAGGCCGCTCGTCGAGCCCCAGCGGTACTCGATCGCGTTCGGGTAGGCGTCGGGCGAGGCGAAGAAGACCGTGTTGTTCACGACGGCGCTCTCGTGCGCGCGCTCCACGATGATGCCCACGTCGTGCTCGCCGCTCCGCGGGAAGCGGCTGAAGACCATGTTGTTACGGATGGTCGTCCCGTAGACCTCGGCGCGCAGACCGAGGCCGATGCCGCGCGCGCAGTCGACGATGTGGTTGCGCTCGATCCTATGCCCGCTCCCCTCCTCGCTGTCCCACATGTGGATCGCGTGCTCGGCGAGGCCGCCGGTGTAGGTCATGCCTCCGCGCTGGTCGGCGGCCTGCCCGTGCGCCGGGCGTGGCGTCCCGTCGGCGTCGCAGTAGATCCCCTCGAAGACGCTGTCGTGCACGTGCCAGTCGCGCGCGTCGTGCGTGTCGATGCCGCCCGTGTAGCAGGTGGTGTTGCCGTCGGGGGAGCCGTAGCCCCAGACGTTGTCGCGGCCGGCGTCGGTCATCCGGAAGCGGCTGCAGCTCACCTCCACGTCGTCGACGTTCAGTCCGTCCCCGGGGCTCGACTTCAGGAATTGCTGGCCCCCGTCGATCAGATCGACGTCGTGGATCACGACCCCGTCCGCGTCCTTCCAGAGGTGGATCAGGTGGAAGATGGAGCGCCGCACGGTGAAGCTCGCGAGCACCACGCCGGGCGCGTCGACGGTGATGGGCGCCGTGCTGCCGCCGTGGCTCCGGTAGGCCGAGTCGATCACGACCGCGCTCGCGTCGCCGGAGGCGCTCCGCAGCGTCACGTTCGGCGTCGTGAAGTAGAGGCCGGTGTAGCTGCCACCGGAGGCCTCGGGGAGCGTGTAGGTGCCGTCCTCGAGGAGGATCGTCGTCCCCTCGGCGGCGCCGGAGACCACCTGGCGGAGCGTGCGCGTCTCGCCGTCCACCTCGACCTGCCCGTCGCCGGCCGGGCGCACGCGGATCGTCGCGCCCGTCGCGTCCACGATCGCGGCCGTCCGCTCGGCGCAGACGGCCCCCGGCATGGGCGCGCCGCCATCCTCGCTGCCGCCGCCGTCGAGGCCCGGTCCGCCATCGACGCCCGGGCCGCCATCGACGCCGCCGCCATCGTCCAGGACGGGGCCCGCGTCTGCGCCGCCGCCGTCCGGCCGGTCCATCGCGCCGTCCGGGGCGCCGTCGTCGTCGCCGCAGCCGGCGAGCGCGAGCAGGAGGACACATGCGAACGTCGTTCGGAGAAGCACCATGCGCCCGAGAATGGCCGGCTCGGCGCCCCGCATCCATCCCCGAGCGGCGATGTCCGGGGATTCATCGACGCGTCGCTCGCGAGCGAGGTACGGATTTTTCCGATCGCACGGTGTGCGCCCCGCGCGTGCGCGAGCGCACAGATTTCCCCGACACGCCGACGGGTGCGCGTCGACGACATCGGATCTGCTTCGCTTTCGGCGTGGCACGGTGACTGCAATCTCCCCCTCCCATGTTGGTTGGGAAGGCGGAGGCGCTCGAGTCGAGCGCAGAAGAGATCGCGCGCGACTCCGGCTTGCTGGGCGCGATCGTCGAGTCGGCGCCCGACGCCATCTTGGTGGCGGACGCCGACGGGCGGATCGTCCTCGCGAACGGGCAGGCCGAGGAGCTCTTCGGGTACGACCGCGAGGAGCTGCTCTACCGCTCGGTGGAGATGCTGATCCCCGAGGAGCAGCGGAAGAGGCACGTCGACCACCGCGCCACGTACCTGAAGCGCCCCCGCCGCCGCAGCATGGGCGACTACGGTCGCCTCGAGGCCCGCCGCAAGGACGGCTCCCACGTCTGCGTCGAGGTCTCCCTCAGCCACATGCGCCGCGGCCAGGACGACTACGTCATCACGGTCCTCCGCGACGTCTCGAAGAAGATCGCCGAGGAGGAGCGCCTCCGCTACCTGAGCACGCACGACGGGCTCACCGAGCTCTACAACCGCTCCTTCTTCGAGGCCGAGAAGGCGCGCCTCGAGCAGGGGCGCGTGGCGCCGATCAGCGTGCTCGTCGTCGACCTCGACGACCTGAAGAAGACCAACGACCGCTTCGGCCACGCGGAGGGCGACCGGGTCCTCCAGCGCATGGCGGCCGTGCTCCGCAACGCGTTCCGCAAGGAGGACGTGGTCGCGCGCCTCGGCGGCGACGAGTTCGTCGTGCTCCTGCCGGGCCTCGACGTGAAGGAGCGCAACGAGGCCGTCGAGCGCTTCCGCGAGGACCTCGAGCGCCACAACGACATCATGCGCGTGCGCCCGCTCCGGGCGAGCATCGGCGCCGCCACGGCCCGTCGCCCCAGCGCCCTCTCGGCGGCCCTCCGCGCGGCCGACGAGCGCATGTACGCGGCGAAGCGCCGTCAGCGCCGGATCAGCGAGGGCGTGATCGAGTAGGTGCGCGGCGGGCCCGTCGCTCTGGACGCCACGCGCGGCCGGAGACGCGTCCCGACCTCCGCGCGTCGCTCTGCTCGGTCGCTCGTCCGACCGCTCCCCGGTCCGCTCTGGCCGGTCCGCTCTGCCCGGCAGCTGCCGGGTCCGCTCCGCTCGTTGGCTACCCGGTCGCGCTGCCCGGTCGCACTGCCCGGTCGCGCTGCTCGTTGGCTACCCGGTCGCGCTGCCCGGTCCGCGTTCGGCGTCGGCCGCGCTTGCGGAGCGGGGGCCGCTTCCGCAGGATTCCTCCCGACTGGAGGACCGATGACCGAAGCGGCCACGCAGCAGAAGGGTTCCTACGCGCTCCCCGAGGCCGAGCACACGCTCCCGCCCACCTCGAAGGACGAGATCGATCGGGCCCTCGCCGCGCTCCGCGACGGCGCCGAGGAGTGGGTGAAGCTCTCCATCGACGAGCGCATCGCCCTCCTCGACGAGCTCGCCGACTCGACCCTCGCGGTGGCCGAGCGCTGGGTCGACGCGGCCTGCCGCGCCAAGGGCATCCCGCGGGGCACGCCCCCCGAGGGCGAGGAGTGGCTCGCCGGGCCCTCGGCGGTGATCCGCAACATCCGCCTGCTCCAGCAGTCGCTCCGCGACGTGCGCGATCACGGCGCGCCGCAGCTGCCGAAGAAGGCGAGCGTGCGCCCGGACGGGCAGGTCGTCGCGCCGGTCTTCCCGACCGACAAGTGGGACGCGCTCCTCTTCGGCGGCTTCGAGGCCGAGATCTGGATGGACACCTCGGTCACGCCCTCGTCGCTGCCCGACACGATGGCCGTCCTCTACGACGCCATGCCGAGCGAGGGGAAGGTCGCGCTCGTCCTCGGCGCCGGCAACGTGAGCTCCATCGGCCCGATGGACGCGCTCTACAAGCTCTTCGCCGAGGGCGAGGTGGTCTGCCTGAAGACCAACCCGGTGAACGAGTACCTCGGGCCGATCTTCGACGAGGCCTTCCGCGAGCTGGTGCGCCGCGGCTTCTTCCGCGTGGTCTACGGCGGCGCCGAGGAGGGCGACTACCTCTGCCAGCACGAGGGCGTCGACTCGATCCACATCACCGGCTCGGACAAGACCCACGACGCGATCGTCTGGGGCGTCGGCGAGGAGGGCGCCGAGCGCAAGCGCCGCGGCGAGCCCCGGAACACCAAGCCGATCAGCAGCGAGCTCGGGAACGTGAGCCCGATCCTCGTCGTCCCCGGGCCCTGGGCGCCTGGCGACCTCGAGTACCAGGGCATGAACCTGGTCAGCTCGCTGACCAACAACGCCGGCTTCAACTGCAACGCGACACGCGTGATCGTGACCCACGCCGGATGGGCGCAGCGGCCGGCGCTGCTCGAGGCCATGAAGCGCGCCTTCCAGCAGGCGCGGCCGCGGCAGCCCTACTACCCGGGCGCCGAGGATCGCTACCAGAGCTTCGTCGAGCAGCACCCGAAGGCGCATCAGTTCGGGCCGAAGGGCGAGGGGCGGGTGCCCTGGACGCTGATCAGCGACCTCGACCCGGCGAAGGAAGACGACATCTGTTTCACGACCGAGTCGTGGTGCGGGGTGACGAGCGAGGTGCCGCTCGAGGCGGCGGACCCGGTGGAGTTCATCGAGCGGGCGGTGGAGTTCGCGAACGAGACGCTCTGGGGGACGCTGAGCTGCTCGATCATCGTGCACCCGAAGTCGATGAAGGATCCGCAGGTGGCGAAGGCCGTGGACGAGGCGATCGCGAAGCTGCGCTACGGCTCGGTGGCCGTGAACCACTGGTCGGCGCTGAGCTATGCGTTCGTGTCGCCGGCCTGGGGCGCCTACCCGGGGCACACGCTCGAGGACGTGGGCTCGGGCATCGGCGTGGTGCACAACACCTACCTCTTCGACCGGCCGCAGAAGTCGGTGATCCGCGGGCCCTTCAAGGTCTTCCCGAAGCCGGCCTGGTTCGCGAACCACCGGACCTCGCACGAGGTGGGGAAGAAGCTCACGGACTTCCACCACAGCCCGAGCCCGCTGAAGGTCCCGAGCATCCTCTTCAGCGCCCTGAGAGGCTGAGAACCCGTGCCCGTGCCCGTGCCCCTGCCCGTGCCCGCAGGCATGAGAGATCAGAGCACGGGCCCCGAGAGGGTGAAGAGAAAACCCGTGCCCCTGCCCGTGCCCGTGCCCGCAGGCCGGGGAGATCAGAGCACGGGCCCCGAGAGGGCGAAGAGAAAACCCGTGCCCGTGCCC
>PABA01000125.1 GCA_002699025.1 Sandaracinus sp.
GGGCAGGTCGGCTCCTCGACCTCAACCTTCAACCTCCCGACGGAGGGCTATCCGAACACCGACAGCTTCAACCCGCCTCGGGCTCCGCCCGTCGTCGAGTTGCGTGCGGCGGCCTGCGTGGGCACGACACCCGAAGGAGGCGATGGGCGAGCGCTTGTTTGAGGGCTAGCCGACCTCTTCAGCACCGTGGCGACCGGCGTGGGTGCACCCACGGACAGCTTCGGGGCCGGCGGCGTCGAAGAGACTGCCGGACCCCTCGCAGAGGTCCTGCGCTGACATCTCTGAGGACGCCCTACGCATCTCGACTCCCGCGAAGCGTTGGTACGATGGCCCCCGGTGTCAGCTGGCTTCGGATTCGTCCTCGACGGAGAGCGTGGAGTCGGGCTTCAGGATGGCTTCGGCGAGGCTCACGGCGAGGGCGGGGAGGTCCGGGGAGCTCTTCGCAGCGGCCAGCAGCACGTCGATGGCGAGGCGCTCCTGCACCCCAATGGGCGGTCGACTTTGGGGATCATCAGGCGAAAGCCGAGTGATTTCAGGGGTGCACCTTGGGGTTCGTAAACCGTAGGTCACCAGTTCAAGTCTGGTAGGTGGCTCCGAAGAGGCCCCGGTTTCCCGAGCGGAAGCCGGGGCTTCGTGCTTTCGCTCGGTGCTGGGGCTCGGGACTCTCGGGCTCCACACGGCGTCGGCTCCGCACTCGAGATGGCGCGCAGCGCGCTCAGCCAGGCGTGGCGGCCGCCCCCACCGCCGGCCGGTGCGCTCGACGCACGGCGAGCACGCCGAGGGCGAGGGTCGCGACCGTGAGCTCGAGGGCCATGGCGGCGACGAGCCCCTCGTCCGGCAGCCCCTCGACGGCCACGCCGACGAGGCGACCGAGGCCGTAGCCGCCGTAGATGCCGGCCGTCAGTCCGAGCCCGAGCGAGCGCAGTGGCGGGCGAAACGCGCCGAGCACGATCACGGAGCCCGCGAGGAGCAGGAACGTGGCGGGTGCGCGAACCTCCGAGAGCTCGCTCGCCCCCGTCCCGAGGGTGATCCCGTTGGCGGCGTAGAACGCATGGGGAGCCCCCATCACCGCGGCGCCGATGGCGAGCAGCAACAGCCCCGCGAGCGCCAGCAGCGACGCCACGCCCACACGCTCGAGCCGGCTCCCCTCGGCCGATGATTCCACTCTCGATTCGTTCATCGCACACGCTCCTTCCGTCGGTGTGCTTCAGTCATGACGGCGCGCGCCGCGCCCTTCTGGGCTTCCGGCGACAGTCTTTGTGCACGGCGCGCCAATCAGCGTCGGGCGGAGATCCGGTGGGCGGCCGGCGTCGTTCCGTACCAACGCTTGAACGCGCGGCCGAAGCTGCTCTGATCCGCGAAACCGGTGAGGAAGGCGACCTCCGCGAGGCCATGGGCCGACTCGCGAAGGAGCCGATCGGCGAGCTCGCGCCGCGCGTCGTCGACGAGCGCCTTGAAGCTCGTCCCCCCTTCCGCGAGGCGGCGCTGCAGCGTTCGCGCGCTCATGCCGAGACGGGCGGCCGTATCCGCGAGCGGCGGAACGCCTTCGCTCAGCGAACGGCCGATCTCGGCGCGGACACGCCGAGCGAGCGCGTCCAACGGGAGCGCCGAGAGCGCGTCGTCGAGGTGTCCTTCGAAGAAGCGGGAGACGGCCGGGTCGCCGAGCCGGTTCGGAAGGCGCAGCAGATCCGCGGGGACCTCGAGCGCGTCCCGATCGGCGCCGAAGCGCACGGGGCAGCCGAAGCACTCTTCGATCTCCGATGGCCGATGGGGGGCGGGGTGCGTCAGGTGGACGGCGATCGGCCGCAGCTCGGCCGTGGACACCTCCCGGCTCAGGGCGAGGGCCGCGGCGAGGGCCAGCTCGTGCACCAGGCGATGACCGAGCCGCGACTCGGGCTCGGGGAGGACTTCCAAGAAGCCCGCGCCGCCAGCGCGAACCAGCCGGAAGTTCGCCACGCTGGTGATGACCTTCCCGTAGCGCTCGACTCGTCGGTAGGAGCCCTCGAGGTCGGTGGCCGTCTTGAAGGCCAGGCCGAAGGCGCCGTACTCGTCGCAGCGCATGGAGGCACCGACCTGCGCCGCGATGGCGCGCCCACCGGGCACCTCGGCGGCCACCCGCTCGAGCAGCGCGAGAAAGTCCGCCGCAACGAGCATCTGCTCGGGGCCCGCCTCCGCGAGGTCGACCCCCCACGAGGCGGTGAGAGCTCCGGCCCAAGCCCCCGGGTCAGGCTGGCTGGGCGCCGCAAAGTCGATGACCTTCTTGGCGAAGAGAACCGAGACCCAGCCCATCCCCGAAGGGTACTCCGCGAACACCGGGCAGAGCCCCTCGTCCGAGGCGACACCAAAGCGAGTGGACCTCGGTGGGCGACGGTGGGGGAGCGCCCGCGTGAAGCGCGGAGCCCCTCCCTTCGCGAGGGGGCTCCGCGCGTCGTCGGAGATCAGGCGTCGGTGGGGGCGGGCTCGGCGGCCGGCTCGTCCTGGACGATGAGGAACTCCACGCGGCGGTTCCGTGCGTGGCACTCGTCCGTGTCCTCCTCGCAGACGGGCTCGAGCTCGCCGACGCCGCTGGCCTCGAGCTCGATGCTCACGCCGCGGGTGCGGAGCGCGTCGACCACGGCGGCGGCGCGGCGCTCGCTGAGCTCCTGGTTGTGGTCGTGGCCACCGGCGGCGTCCGTGTGGCCGATCACCTTCAGGTGCGCGATCTCGCCCGTGTGGTTCGAGATCAGCTGGGCGATGTGATCGAGCAGCTCGTTCGAGTCCGCGAGGATCACGTCGCTGTCGGTCTCGAAGTTGATGTGACCGTCGATCGTGATGTGGTCGCCCTCGATGTGGACGTCGGGCGGATCCACGGCGACCGCGGTCACCGGCTCGACCTGCGCGACGGGCGCCGGCTCGGGCTCGGGCTCGGGCTCGGGGGTCGTCTCGGTGTTCTGGGTCGAGCCGCCGCAGGCCAGCGCGCCGAGCAGCATCAGGGTGATGAGGTTCTTCATGGTCGTTTCTTCTCCCTCGCCGGACGGGCGCCCGGCGGGAGGCCAGTACCACGGTGCGCGCGACGGCGGGACCCCGGATTCCCAGGGCAAGAGAGCGCCGAAGAGTCAGCAAGGCCACGGCGAAACGAGCTGGAGCTCCGATTTCCCGGGCCGAGGGGGCGGCGCGACGACCACGTGGGGAGACGGGCCACGGTACGCTCGGCCGATGCGTGCCCTCGCCCTCGCCCTCCCGCTCACCCTCGTCGCGGCCGCCGCCTGCGACGGGGGTGGCTCGGGGTCGACGAACGAGGCGAACGAAGCCGAGGCGAACGAAGCCGAGACGAGCGAGGCGAACGAGACCGGGATGAGCGGGACGGATCGGCAGGACGAGGCGAACGCAGGCTCCCCCGGGCTCACGCCCCTCGCGCTGCCCTTGCCGGGGCCCCACTACCCGGGCCACTTCGGCACCTCGCGCTGCACGCTGATGCGGCTCCCCTGGGCGCGCCTCGGCTTGCCCGGGCCGGTCTTCCAGTGCGGGGGCGAACGCTTCCTGGCCGTCCACGAGGACGGCCGCCTCGAAGAGGTGGAGGTGGAGCTCGAGGGGCGCACGATCTCCGTGAGCTCGCTCGCTTTCGGGCTGCAGGCCGGCATCCGGGGGAAGACGCTCTGGGTCGGCGAGCGACTCCTCCGCGTGCGGCCGAGCGGCGTGGAGCGCGTGCGTCCGGGCCCCGAGCGGCAACCCGAGCGCGTGCCCTACCCGTGCGAGGGGCTCGAGGGGACGCCGCGCGGCGCGATGGCGGACGGGGACGCGCTCTGGCTCTGGACCGACGACACGCTCTTCCGCGGCGTGGCCACCGAGGCGGGGCATCGCTTCGCGCGCGTGCTCTCCCTCGTCGAGCTCGTCGGACAGGGCCCTCCGCCGGGGCTCTTCGTCTCGCTCGCGCCGCTCGGCGGCGGGGAGGCGCTGCTCCACCACGCCGACGGCATGGACGGCGGGGACCTCTTCCGGATCACGTCGGAGGGCGCGACCCCGCTGCCGGTGCCGGCGGCGACCGCGACCTCGAGGAGCGGAGGCGGCGGAGGAGGCGGAGGAGGCGGCGGCGGCGGGGGGGCCGAGGCGCCGCCGCGGCATCGGGTGGTGCGCGTGGGCGAGCGGGTGCTCGTGGGGACGGCGGACGCTCGGCTCCTCGAGCTCCGGGGTGAGCGCCTGACACCGCTCGAGGTGGTGCCGCCGCTCCGCCGGCGCGGCGCGGACAACCTCGCGCTCCGCGGGCACTCCGCCGGAGGCGCGGACGGCACGGTCGCGCTCGTGCTGGGCGGGCGCCTCTACGTCTGCGACGACGAGCGCTGCCGCGCGCACGAGGGGCCGTCGAGCTGGGGCTGGGTGGAGCCGGTGGCAGGCACGCGCTTCCTCGCGCTGCGGGCGGCGCCGCGGGACGCCCCCCTGAGCGGGGCCGTGCTCGTGGACGCCGCGCCGATCCTGGCCGCCCCCTGAGCCCGGAGGCCCGCTCCGCCGTGGGAGCTCGGCGGTGACACCGGTGGTGGGCGAGCGCCTGCAGCCGGAGCGACGCCACCGCTCTGGGGACCGAGACCGACCGGCGCATCGCGCGAGCCGCCACGAGCCGGTGCCTCGCTGTGTTCCGGGATCGGAGGCGAGAGGTGGACCCGCGGTCCAGGCCCCTGGACCGGCTGGTCCACCTGCGGGGCCGGCGCTCGGGGGCTCCCGCCCGTTCCCCGCGCCGTTTCCCCGCTGGGCCGCGCTCGGCACGCCGCGTGCTGAAGGTCCTCCCGAGCGCCGCGAGGGCGCGAAGGAGTGATGTGATGGATCGAGCGAAGCAGACCTGGTGCCTTCTCCTGACGACGATGCTCGCGCTGAGCGCCGGATGCGGCGACGACGACGGTAGCAGCGCCCCCGGCGACGACGCGGGCACGGTGATGGGCACGGACGCGGGCACCCCCATGGACCCGGACGCGGGCTCGACGCTGCCCGACGACGACGCCGGCACGATGATGTCGACGCCCGACGCGGGCTCGACCGAGGAGGACGCCGGCCCGAGCTGCACGACGACCGGAGAGGCCTGCACGGACGACGGCGAGTGCTGCTCGGACGCCTGCGGCGGGGGCATCTGCACGGACCCGGAGGCGGTCTGCCAGGATCTCGGCGCGGCCTGCGGGGAGGACCCGCGCTGCTGCAGCGGGAGCTGCGAGGGCGGCGTCTGCACGCTCGGGCTCGCCGCCTGCACGGCGAACGGCTTCGCCTGCGACGCGAGCGCCGACTGCTGCTCCGAAGACTGCAGCGGCGGCATCTGCACGGTGGGCGAGGAGACCTGCGGCGGCGGCGACACGGCCTGCTCGGAGGACTACGAGTGCTGCAGCGGTGTGTGCACGGACGGCGCCTGCACCACGGCGCGCGCCTGCCGGGGCATCGACTCGCCCTGCACGGCCGCCTGGCAGTGCTGCAGCGAGGTCTGCAACTCGGGCATGTGCCGCCCCGCGCGCGCCCGCTGAGGGAGCGACGGCGCCGGGCTCCGCGCGGGGCCCGGCGCCTCTCCCCGGCCCCCGAAGCCGCCATGCCTGGACCGGCCCCCCGAGGACAGCGAACGCCGATCTCTGATACAGATCGGCGCTCTCGATGTCGTCTCCGATCGGCCGGACCCTGGGCGCCTACCGGGTCGTGGAAGCGCTGGGCCGCGGCGGCATGGCGACCGTCTTCCGCGCCGTCGACGAGGCGCGGGGCGAGACCGTCGCGCTCAAGACCGTGGACGCGACGAGCGAGCGGCTCGTGCAGAGCATCCGCCGCGAGATCCGCGCCCTGGCGCGCGTGCGCCACCCGGGCATCGTCCGCATCGTCGCCGACGGCGTGGACGAGGGCGTCCCCTGGTACGCCATGGAGCTGATCGAGGGCGAGACGCTCGGCCGGCTCTGCGAGCGGGGCGGGGTGACGGAGGCGCTCGGCGCGACCCGGGAGGCGCCGTGGTGGACGCGCACGCTCGCCGGCGACGCGGGCGACGAGGTCGGGGGCGAGGCGGGCGGGGAGCCGCTCCCGCTGCCGCGGCTGCTGACTATCGCCCGGGCGCTCTGCGCGAGCCTCGCCTACCTCCACGGGGAGGGCCTGGTCCATCGGGACCTCAAGCCCGACAACATTCTCCTCCGGGCCGGGGACGCGCCCGTGCTGGTCGACTTCGGGCTGGCGAGCACGCTGCGCGCGCGCTCGAGCCGCGAGAACCTCGACGTGCGCTGGGAGCTCGCGGGCACGGCGGCCTACATGGCGCCGGAGATCATCCGGGGCGAAGCCGTGGACGCGCGGGCGGACCTCTACGCGCTCGGCTGCATCCTCTACGAGATGGTCACGGGGACGAAGCCCTTCGCCGCGTTCACCGTGCAGGCGGTGCTCCGCGGGCACCTGGACCAGGCGCCGCGGCCGCCCTCGGAGCTCGCGCCGGAGATGCCGGCGCGGCTCGAGGCGCTGATCCTCCGCCTTCTGGCGAAGCGGCCGCGGGACCGGCTCGGGCATGCGGACGACGTGGCCCGGGAGCTCGAGGCGCTCGGCGCGGCGCCGCCCCCGGGTCCGCTCCCGGCCGGCCGCGACTACCTCTACCGGCCGGGCCTCGTCGGGCGGGCGGCGTGCCTGGAGCGGCTCGAGCGCGCCATCGGCAGCGCCCGGCGCGGCGAGGGGCGGCTGGTGCTCGTCGGGGGCGAGAGCGGCATCGGCAAGACCCGGCTGGTCAACGAGCTCGGCGTCCGCGCGGCGCAGCGGGGCGCGCTCGTGCTCGAAGGCGAGTGCACGCGCGGCGGGCCCCCGCTCGAGGCGTGGGTCGATCCGCTCGAGCGCATCGCGGACCGGTGCCACTCGCGCGGCCCGGCCGAGGCCCAGCGCGTCTTCGGGGCGCGCGCCGCAGCCCTCACCCCCTACGTGCCGGCGCTCGACGCGCTCCCGATCGTCGCGCCGCGGCCGCCGACCGAGCTCGGCCCCGACGCCTCCCGGGCGCGGGTCTTCGAGGCCGTCGCGGGCTCGCTCCGCGCGCTGGTGGCCGAGCAGCCGCTCCTGCTCGTGCTCGACGACCTCCAGTGGGCGGACCGGCTCACCCTCGACCTGCTCCGGCACCTCGCCCGGGAGCTCTTGCCGCATGCGGGCGTGGCGATCGTCGGCACCTACCGGAGCGACGAGGCCGGGCCCAGGCTGCGTCGGCTCGTCGACGTGGCCGGCGTCGAGGTGGTGGGCGTCGAGCGGCTGGAGGAGCCCGCCGTCCGCGCCTTGATCGGCGACATGCTGGCCGACCCGAGCCCGGGCCCGCTCGCGGGCTACCTCGCGACCCAGTCCGAAGGGAACCCCTTCTTCGTGGCGGAGTACCTCCGGGCGGCGCTCGAGGCGGGCCTGCTGCGGCGGGACGCGGGAGGGCGCTGGGGGCTCGATCGGCCACCGGGCCCGGACGGGACGCTGCAGCTCCCCCTGCCCGGCTCGCTCCGGGAGCTGGTGCGGCGGCGCCTCGCGGATCTCTCCCCGGCGGGCGCCGCGCTGGTGGAGGCCGCGGCCGTGCTCGGGGAGGAGCTCACGCTCGATCGTGCGGGATCCTTGGCGGAGCTCGAGGAGGGGGAGGCGTTCCGGGCCGCCGACGAGCTGACGCGGCGCCAGGTGCTCTCGGAGGGCGCCGGGCGGCTGCGCTTCGCGCACCACAAGCTGCTCGAGGGGGCGCGGGACGCGCTCTCCCCCGGGCGCCGCAGCGCGCTCCACCGCCGGGCCGCGGAGCTCCTCCGCGAAGAGCCCGGGGTGCGCCCGGCGACGCTCGCCCGCCACTGGCTGGCTGCGGGGGAGACCGCGCAGGCCCTCGACGCGCTCGACGCCGCGGCCCCGGCGGCCCTCGCCCGCGCCGCCTACCGGCAAGCCGCCGACGCCTGGGGCGTGGCGCTCGAGCGCGCCCGCGACGACGACCCGCGCCGGACGCGCTGGGAGCAGGGGCTCGCCGAGGCGCTCCTCGGCCTGGGCGAGACGTCGCGCGGTCAGACGCACCTGCTGCACGCGCTCGCGCTCCGCGGCTACCCGGCCTCCGGACCGGGGCCGCTCGCCCTCGGCGCCGGCCTCCTCGGCGGCCTCGGGCGCCAGCTCGCGCGCCGGCTCGGCGCGTCGGCCCGGCCCGCCGATCGGGCGACGCTCCTCCAGGCGACGCGCGGGCACCAGCGCCTGGTCGAGACGCACTGGTTCGAGAACGACGCTCCGCGCATGCTCGACGCCGGGCTCCGCGCGCTGAATCTCGCGGAGACGGTCGGCCCCTCGCCCGAGCTCGTCCGCGCCTACGCGACGGCGAGCCTCGCCATCGGCAGCTTGCCCATCCACCCACTCGCCGAGCGCTACGCCCAGCTCGCGATGGAGACGGCCGAGTCGGTGGGCGACCCGGCGGCCGAGGCCTACGCGCGCTTCCTCCTCTGCGTCTACCGGATCGGCACGGGCGACTGGGCGCGGGTGGACGCGGATCTGGAGCGCGCCCTCGCGATCTGGGAGGCGCTCGGCGATCCGCGCTTCGCGGGCGACGGGCAGACCGTCCAGGCGATGTCGCGGCTCTACCGGGGCGAGCACGCGCGCGCCGCGGCGCTCTTCGAGGAGGTGGAGGCGCTGGGGCGGCGCTTCGAGAACGTGCAGCACCGCGCGTGGGGCCTCCTCGGGAGCGCGGAGGCGGCGCTCCGCTCGGGCCGGCCGGACGCCGCGGAGAAGGCGCTGGATACGGCCGCGGCGCTCCTCGGCGAGTCGCCCGGGCAGCTCCTCGAGCGCTTCCGCCTCGAAGGGCTCCGAGCGCAGCTGCACCTCGCGCGCGGCGCGCTCGGGGCCGCCGAAGAGGCCGCCGACCGGGCCGAGGCGCGGGGCGACGAGCTGGCCGTGCCGACGGCGCATTATCTCCTCGAGGGCTACGCCGGTGTGGTCGAGGCGCGCCTCGCCGCCTGGCGCGCGGGGGGAGCTCGAGAGGCGCGCCGGGCCGCGCGCCGCGCCCTCCGCCGGCTCCGCCTCTTCGCCGCGATCTTTCGCATCGGCGCCCCGCGCGCCTGGACCTCGTACGCGGAGGCCTGGGAGCTCGAGGGGAAGCGCGCCCGCGCCCGCGCCGCCCGCCGGCGGGCCCGCGCCCGCGCCGAGGCGCTCGGGATGCGGTGGGAGGCCGAGCGCGCCGGGGGCTCGGGAGCGGCCGGGCGCGCAGGAGACGCGCGGGCGCCGGGGCCCGTCGGGAGGACGCCGTGACGCGCACGCTCACCCTCACCGACGGCGGCCGCGAGCGCCCCGAGGAGCGCCCGCTCGTCACCGCGCCGCAGCTCGTCCTCGCCATGGACTGCGCGCAGCCGACGGCCCGCCCGGCGCGCTTCTCCCTGGCGCCTGTGCCTCGGCCATGAGGAACTCGGACGGCCTGGACGAGGTCTCCATCGGCCGCGGACCTCAGCGCGCGCGCGTGCGCGAATGGGAGGGGGGCGTCGCGCGCCTCCGGCTGACGGTCCCCGACGGCTTCATGTCCTCGCAGCACCTGCGCCTGGTCCGGGTCGGCGAGCGCTGGCGGGCAGAGGACGCGGGCTCGAAGAACGGCTCCTTCCTCGGCGAAGCGCCCCTCGACGAGCCCGCCCTGCTCGCCGATCGCGCGCTCCTCACGACGGGCCGCACCATCTTCCTCTTCCTGCGCGCCGCTGGCGCCTCGGCCGACGCGCCCGACGCGGACCTGAGCGGGACCTCCCTCGCCGACGCGCCCCTGACGACGCTCCACGCACCCTTCGCCCGCGAGCTCGCCCGGCTTCGCCGGGTCGCCGCGGCGCCCGTCCCGACGCTCGTGCAGGGCGAGACGGGCACGGGCAAGGAGCTCGTCGCCCGCGCCATCCATCGAGCGAGCGGCCGCTCCGGGCCCTTCGTCGCCGTGAACTGCGGCGCGCTCTCGCCGAGCCTGGCGGCGAGCGAGCTCTTCGGGGCGCGGAAGGGCGCGTTCTCGGGCGCGAGCGAGAGCCGGCGGGGCCTCGTGCGGAGCGCCGACGGAGGGACGCTCTTCCTGGACGAGATCGCCGAGCTCCCGCTCGAGGCCCAGGCGATCCTCCTCCGCGTCCTGCAGGAGCGGGAGGTGCTGGCCCTCGGCGCCGAGCGCCCGGTGAAGGTGGACGTGAAGCTCGTCGCGGCGACGCACCAGGACCTCGACGCGCGGGTCGCCGAGGGGCGCTTCCGCGAGGATCTCTGCGGCCGCGTCGCCGGCTACCGCGTCACGCTCCCGCCGCTCCGCCGCCGCCCGGAGGACCTCGGTCTGATCGTCGGCAACCTGCTCGCGCGAGCGAAGCGCGAGGACGCGAGGCTGACCCCCGAGGCCGGGCGCGCGCTGCTGCGGCACGACTGGCCGCGGAACGTGCGCGAGCTCGAGCACACGCTGACGGCGGCCCTCGCCGTCGCAGGCGACGCCCCCGTGGGCCTCGTCCACCTCCCGGAAGCCCTCCGCGGGGAGGCGGAGCAACCCGGGTCGCCGGCCGCGTCGCCGGAGGACGCGCGCGGGGAGCTCGAGGCGCTGCTCCGCGCCCACGAAGGGAACGTGAGCGCCGTCGCGCGCGCGCTCGGCACGTCGCGGTCGCAGGTGCGGCGGCTGGCGGCGCGCCATGGGCTGCGCCCCGAGGCGTTCCGACCGGAGGGCTGACTCGGGAGATGCGAGCACCGGCTGGCGCTGGCGCCGACGCTGGCGCTGACGCTGACGCTGACGCGAAGCCTTCATCGCCAACCCGCCGGAGCCAGAGCAGCCAGCTCGAGAGGGGGGCTGAAGCAGGGAGCGGAAGCGGAAGCCCGAACCGGAAGCCGAAGCCGAAGACCGAGCCAAGACCGGATGCCCGAGCCGAAGCGGCCCGGGAGAGGAGAGCCTCCCCGCCAGGGCGACGGGGAGGCTTCGGGTCGGGTCCGCTCAGCGGCGCGCGAGCGCGGGCGCCACGTCGCCGAGCCGGGCGAGCGGACGGCGCGGGCGGATGGGGCTCCAGCCGTCGTGTTCGGGCTCGCCGTCGATGTCGTCGGCCCGCTCGGGCTCGAGCGCGTCCTCCAGCTCGAGCTCCCGGAGCCACCGGCGGGAAGAGCCGTTCATCGTGGAAAACCGGTTCTCGTTCACGTCGCTACCTCCTTTCCGCGGCCCGCCGAGGAGCGGGCCGGCACGATCCCGAACGCCGGAGCGCGCGGCCCGATTCCGATCGAAGACGCGCGCGGGAAGCCGCTGCGCGGGGAAGCGCTGCGCGGGAAGCCGCTGCGCGGGAAGCCGCTGCGCGGGACGCCGCTGCGCGGGAAGCCGCTGCGCGGGACGCCGCTGCGCGAGAAGGCGCTGCGTGGGAAGGCGCTGCGTAGGAAGGCGCTGCGTGGGAAGGCGCTGCGTGGGAAGCCGCTGCGCGCAGCGCCGTAGAGTGGGCGATGGAGCGCGAACGCATCGCGATCTTCGAGGGGGTCGGCCTCCTCCCGGCCGGCGCCCTGGGCGGGCTGGTGCTCTGGTACGCCGCCTTCCCGAGCCTCTACTACCTCGCCTGGCTGCTGGTCGTGCCCACGCTCTGGGCGGTCTCGCTCCTCGCACCGGTGGCGATCGCGCTCCTCCGCGTGGGCGCGGCGCGGCTCCGAGGGCGACGGCTCCTGCTGGAGACCCGGGGCCAGCGGCTCCTCGTCGGCTGGCTCGGGCTGGTCACGCTGCTCGTCGCCTTCGGCGCGCCCCTGAGGCTCCACTTCGCCCTCGCCCGCGACAGCCTCGAGGCGCGACGGGCGCACCACGCGGATCCGCCCGAGGCGCCGGGCGCGAGGCCACCGAGCCGATGGGCGGGCGCCTTCTACGTCGACCGGGTCGAGCCGGGGCGCTGCGACGAAGGGCGCACCCTCTTCTGGCTCGACAACGACGTGGAGTCGGCCCTCGTCTACGCGCCGGAGGGCATCGACGGGCTCTGCTACAACCGCGGCCGCACCGGCCGGCTCTGGGGCGGCTGGTACTGGATGACCGAGGACTGAGCCGACCGCGGTCCGTCCGCTGCGACATCCACGGACGGCCCTCACCCTCGCCCGTCGAGCCCGCCCGGTCGTCGGCGAGCCCGGCCCTCTTCCCCGGGCCCGAGCGCCGGGGGTCGGCGCGGAGGCGCAGCGTGGAGGCCCAGCGTGGATGCTCAGCGCGGAGACTCAGTGCGCCGCGCCGAGGACGCGGAGCCGGCTCTCGAAGACGTCGCGGTCGAGGTAGGCGCCGCAGAGTCGGCGATGGCCTTCGAAGGCGGCGCGGCCGTGGAGCACGCGGTGGTTGTCGAAGAGGAGCACGCGGCCCGGGCGCAGGCGGAAGCGGAAGACGAAGGCGGCGTCCTCGGCGAGGGCGAGCAAGCGGCTCCAGGCCGCGTACCAGCCTGACGGCGGCTCGAAGGGCGCGCGGTCTCCGTCGTTCACCCGGAGCGAGCGGAGCGTGCCCCCGGGGGAGAGGTCGAGGACGGGCGCCACGGCGCGGAGGTGCACGCCCGGCTCCAGGTAACGCCAGGGCACGGGCGTCTCGGCGAGCAGGCGGCGGCCCTCCGGCAGCTCCTCGCGGAGCCGGGCGTCGAGGGCGAGCCCATCGACGAGGAGGCTCTCGCCGCCCGCGCCGTCGAAGGCGAGGCAGTGGAAGGCCTGGAGGCCGGGCGGATCGGTGAAGTAGGTGCCGTCCGTGTGGGGGCCGATGGCGAGGGTCGTGTAGGCCGTGTCACCGTGCGCGAGGTCGGCGGTGAAGTCCCAGAGGTCGCCGAAGAGCGTGCACCGGAGCGGCCCGACACGCTCGAGGAGCGCGCGCGTCGCCGCGGGCGCGACGGGGACGCCGTCGACGAAGGCGAAGCCGCGGCGGGCGATGGCCTCGAGCCAGGCGGCGAGCGCGGCGTCGTCGTGGAGGAGCGCGTCCCAGCGGGCGGAGGGCGCGTCGTCCACGTCGGCGGCGAGCCAGGGCACGCGAGCGCGCGGAGCAATGGGGGCGGGGCGCAGGCGCGCCGCGGGGAGGCGGGCGCGGTGTCCATCGGCGAAGCGAACCTCCACGCCGGCGTCGCCGTCACCCGCAGCGCGCGCGACCTCGACCGGCTCGAGGGCGGGCCCGGCCAGCGCGTGCGCCGCGACCAGGCGCTGCCGCGTCTCCGGGTGGAGGCACGCGTCGCAGGCGCAGTGGTCCCGCATCCAGCGCGCTTCGTGCTCCGTCTCCGCGCCGTCGGCCCAGGCGACGACGAGGCGGCCTCCGCGCAGCCGCACCTCCCGCAAGCTCTCCATCGCCCGCGAGCCTACCTCGGGCGACCAGCCGTCGATGGGGAGCGCGCCCGCGAGGCGCCCACGGGAAGGGCTCGGGGCACGTTTGTTAGGGTGCGGGCGCGGCGGGCTCTCGGCGCGCCGCTGGTTCGCGAAGGGGGACCCTTGGAGAGATATCCGCTCGAGATCGACGCGGAGGGCCGCGAGACGCTGGCCGTCCGCCGCCGCGGGATGGCGCTGATCGACGACAACGGCTTCAACCGCGGGACGGCCTTCACCCGCGAGGAGCGCGACGCCCTCGACCTCACGGGCCTGCTCCCCCACCGGGTCACGGGGCTCGAGGAGCAGGCCGCGCTCACCTACCGCCAGCTCCACGCCCAGGGCGACACGCCCCTCGAGCGCTACGTGGAGCTCGCCGACGTCGAGGCGCGGAACTTCGTCCTCTACTACCGCGTGCTCGTCGACCACCTCGAGGAGCTCCTCCCCATCGTGTACACGCCGACGGTCGGGAAGGCCTGCCAGGAGTACAGCCGCATCTTCCGCCGCGGGCGTGGGCTCTGGATCACCCCCGAGCACGAGGGCCGCATCGCCGACGTGCTCCGCCACGCGCCCTGGGCGGCCGACGTGCGTCTGATCTGTGTGACCGACAACGAGCGCATCCTCGGCCTCGGGGACCAGGGCGCCGGGGGCATGGGGATCCCGGTCGGCAAGCTCGACCTCTACACGGTCGGCGCCGGCATCCACCCGACCTCGACGCTGCCCATCAGCTTCGACGTCGGCACGGACAACGAGGCCCTCCTCGCGGACGCGGACTACCTCGGCTGGCGCGGGCGCCGGCTGCGGGGCGCACGCTACGACGCGCTGGTCGAGGAGCTCGTCGAAGCGATTCGCGAGGTCTTCCCGGAGGCGGTCTTGCAGTGGGAGGACTTCAAGAAGGCGAACGCCTTCCGGCTCCTCGACCGCTACCGGGAGCGCCTGCCGAGCTTCAACGACGACATCCAGGGCACGGCCGGGATGGTGCTCGCCGGGCTCCTCGCGGGCGCGCGCCTCACCGGCACGCCGCTGGCCGAGCAGCGCATCGTGATCGTCGGCGCCGGAGCCGCGGGCGTGGGCATCGCGCGCATCGTGCGGGCCGAGCTCGCGCGCCAGGGCGTCGACCCGGCGGGCTGCGAGCGGGCCATCGCGCTCCTCGACAGTCACGGGCTGCTCACGACCGAGCGGCCGCTCGAGGCGCACAAGGAGGCCTTCGCCTGGGCGCCGGCGCGCGCCGCGGCCCTGGGGCTCGCCGGGGGCGCCGACCTCGAGGCGACGGTGAAGGCGCTCGAGCCGACGGCGCTCCTCGGGACCACCGGCCAGGCCGGGCTCTTCACCGAGCCGGTCGTGCGCGCCATGGCGGAGCGCTGCGCGCGGCCGATGATCTTCCCGCTCTCGAACCCGACGGCGAAGGCGGAGGCGAAGCCGGCGGACCTCGTGCGCTGGACCGAGGGCCGCGCGCTGATCGCGACCGGGAGCCCCTTCGAGCCGGTGGAGCATGCGGGCCGGACCATCCGCCCGGCGCAGGGCAACAACGTCTACGTCTTCCCCGGCGTCGGGCTCGGGGTGCTCGCCAGCCGGGCGCGGCGCGTGGACGACACGCTCTTCGCCGTGGCCGCGCGGGCGCTCGCCGGGGAGGCGAGCGGCGAGGGGAGCGGGGCCCTCTTCCCGCCGCTCGGGGAGCTGCGCCGGCTCTCGAGGGTCGTGGCGCGCGCGGTGGCGCGGGAGGCGGTCGCGCGGGGGGACGCCCCCGAGGTGGACGAAGCTGCGCTCGACGCGCGCATCGACGCGCTCTTCTGGGAGCCGCGCTACCCCGCGCTCCGGCTCGCGGAGCCCTGCCCGGACTGAGCGGCGAACCCCGCAGGCCGCCGCCAAGCTTGCGCGCGACGGACCGGGGCGGTCACGCTGCGTCCATGGTCTGGCCCTTCCCGGCGGGGAGCAGCCCTTTCCGCATCAAGGGCGCCGCGTACCGCGGCCACCTGCAGTACGTCTCGCGCGAGCTCCCGGGCGGGCTGCCGGCGATGCTCGAAGCCATCGAGCCTTCCCACGTGCCCTTCTTCCAGGAGGGCTTCCTGGCCAACCGCTGGTACGACATCTGGCCCCTCGTGGCCGCCGCGACGCCCTGCGCGCGCCTGGCCGGCCGCGACGTCGGCGAGTTCCTCCAGGCGCGCTCGCGCTGGCAGGCGAAGCAAGACGTGAAGGGCATCTACCGGAGCTTCGTGCGCATCCTCTCGAACCGCACGGTCGCCACCCAGCTGCCCCGCCTCTTCGGGCTCTACCTCGACTTCGTGCGCACGGAGGTCGAGGAGGTCGAGGACGGCGTGCTCCGCGCCACGCTCCACGGCGTGCCCGCGGCCATGGCCGGCTGGTTCGCGACCATCTTCCCCTCCTACATGGAGACCATCCTCGAGGTCGGCGGCTTCGACGCCGGGCCGCTCCCGCTCCGCGGACCGGGACCGGACGGCGAAGCCCACGGCGTGCGCACGGTCTGGCTCGGCTTCCGCATGGACCTGCGCAGCCCGCCGCGATGAACGGGAGGCCGGCGAGGAGCGCCTACCGCTCCTCGCCCGGACTCGTCAACACTCGACGCGCCCTCGCCCCATCCCTCGGCCCCGCAGCGAGCTCGCGCTTCGCCGAATCACAGCCTGGATTCCTGGCTTCGCGGAGAGTCCACGGCGAGCCCGAGACCTCGCAGGATCATCACGCCGCGTGGACTCATCCGGGCTGGCTAGCCGTAACGGAGCGGGACCGCGGCCTCCGGGTCGAGGCAGCGGAAGGTGAAGCTCTCCTGGAGGTAGAGCGTCACCGTCTCGGCGTCGTGCCGGAGGTAGCCGATGCTCAGGTCCTGACCGACCGTGAGCTCGAAGTCGCCGCCGCGCAGGCTGAGCACGACGGCGCCGTCGATGGCCGGCGCCCAGACGATCGGGCCGTCGACCAGCCGGCGCACCTGCTCGAGCACCGGGAATCCGGCGCTCGTGAAGGTCTTGTGCACGCCCTCGTGGCAGCGCGGCCCGAGGGCCAGCGCGTAGGGCCCGCCGATGCCGGCCGCCCGGAGCTGGTGCGTCGCCTCGGCCACGCTGATCGCGTACTGGAGGTAGTCGTCGCTCAGGGCGACCTTCCGCGCGTCGGCGGCCTGGGCGATGCCCTCGATACCGGCGGCCTCGGCGCCGTGGAAGACGGCCGCGTCCTCGGCGAGGGCGATCTTCTTGGCGGCCTCGACGACCGGGTCCAGGTCCGCGTCCTCGGCGCCCCGCGCGATCGCGTCGAGCTCGGCGCGCTTCAGCGTGAAGGGCACGCGCAGCTCGGTCAGCGGCTGCACCTGGCGGAGCCGCGCCTCGACGCCCTCCCGGCCCACGCCGACGTTCTCGCTCCGGCCCAGGGAGACGGCCGAGTGCTCCCAGCCGTGCGGGCCGGAGAAGTCCACCAGCTTCCTCGCCGCGAGGTAGGTGGTGAGCGTCCGCTTCGCCTCCTCCTCGATCTCGCCCCAGGCCGCCGCGGTGATCGGCGCCAGCTCGCGCATCAACTCGTTCATCGCTTCGCTTCCTTCTCGCGCGGCGTGCGCGCCTTCACTTCGCCTTCGCCCGCAGGCTGCCGATGCCGAGCGACCCGTCGGCCGGGGAGACCTTCGCCTCGGTCCCTTCGTCGCCGCCGCCCTCGCCGCCGCCGCCCTCGCCGCCGCCCATGGCCGCCTCCTCGAGGTGCGTGATGGGCCCCTCGGTGAAGAGGTAGGTGCGGAGCTCCTCGTCGAGCCTCGGGTCGCGGCGACGCAGCCACTCGAGGGTCATGGCCGCGTGCTCCTTCTCCTCGTCGCGGTTGTGCGCGAGGAGCTCGGCGAGCTCGGGATCGCTGGTCGCGTCGACGCGCTGGTCGTACCAGTCGACGGCCTCGAGCTCCTCCATGAGCGAGATGATGGCGCGGTGCCGATCCTTGGTCTCCTCGGAGAGGACCTCGACGGGCTCGTGGTATCCCTCGTTCGCCATGCGGCGGAGGTACCGCGGGCCGGAACGCGGCGTCAACCGCGGAGCGGCGACCGCGAAGGCGCCACACAGGCGCCCGACGGACCGCGCTCGGCCGCCGGGAACGAGGAGGCTCCGCGCTCGGGGGCCTCGGCGGCGACCGCGACCGCGCCACCTCCTCGTCGCCACGCCGCCCCGCCGCGCTCGGAGCACCGACGGCGAGGGGCGCCGCCGCGCCGCGGCCCGCTCAGGCGCCGACGAAGAAGCGGACCTTGGTGCCGCCGGCGTCGGTCATGAGCGCCGAGCGGATGGGCAGGCCCACGGCGCGGGCGAGGTCCGGGTCCCCGCAGGCGAAGGCGAGGCGGAGGCCCTCCCGCGCGCGGACGAGCTCGCCGAGGCTCGCGTAGAGGTCGCGGAGGGCGTCCCCGTCGCCGATGCGCGCGCCCCAGGGCGGGTTGGTGACGAGCGCGGTGGCGCCGTCGACCTCGGCGAAGGCGTCGCTCAGGGAGGCCTCCCGGAGCCGCAGGTCGGCGAGCACCCCGGCGCGCTCGGCGTTCGCGCGGGCCGCCTCGAGGGCGCCAGCGTCGCGGTCGCTCCCGTGGATCGGGAAGGGCAGCGCCGGCCGCGTCTTCGCCTCGAGCTCGGCGCGGACCTTCGCGTAGCGGGGCGCGTCGAAGCCGGGCGTGTCCTCGAAGGCGAAGCGGCGCCGCCCCCCCGGCGGGAGCCGACGCGCGAGGAGCGCGGCCTCGATGGCGATCGTGCCGGCGCCCATCATCGGATCGACGAGCGGGCTCTCGGCGTCCCAGCCGCTGACGCGGAGGAGCGCGCGGGCGAGGTCCTCGCGGAGCGGCGCCTTGGCCGTGGCCAGGCGATAGCCGCGCCGGTGGAGCGGCTCGCCGGAGGTGTCGACGGAGACCTCGACCTCGTTCTCGACGATGCGCACCAGCACGCGCGTGGCGCCCTCGGCGATCGGCACCTCGCCCACGGCCTCCGCGGCGGCCTGGGCGACGCGCTCGGCGACGGCGCCCCCGTGGTGGAGCTTCGAGCGCTTGCAGACGGCGCGCACGTCGACGCCCCCCTCCCCGACCCAGGGGCCCCAGGGGAGCTGGCGCGCCTTGCGGCGGAGCTCGGGGAGCTTGCTCGCGCGGAAGCGACCGAGGCGCACGCGCACCTGCGTCGCGAGGCCGAGGCCGAGGTTGGCGCGGTAGATGGCGCCGTGGTGGCCGGCCCAGGCGACGCCGCCCGGGAGCGCTTCGGCGTTGCGCACGCCGAGCTCCTCGAGCTCCGCGAGGAGGAGGGGCTCGAGGCCGGGGGCGCAGGGGGCGAAGAGGGAGAAGGGTTTCACGGAGGCCCCGGTGTAGCAGGTGCGGGCCCGGCGCGCGGCCCGCGTCGCGCGAGCCCGCTCCACGGAACCGCCTCGGCCCGCGGGCGGAGGCGCCGAGCCGGCCCGATCAGCGGAGCACGCCGAGCTTGTCCGCGTGCCGCGACTGGAGCGCCGTGTAGTGGTCCTGGCTGAGCGCGAGCTTGGTCGTCAGCCGCCGCAGGTAGTTCGTCTCCGCCGTCGCCAGCTCGCCGTCCGCCGCCGCCACCTCGAGCAGCGCGTCCATCACGTGCAGCCGCTCGTCCAGCGGCAGCGCCTCCTTCAGCGTCGCCGCCCAGGCGTGGTCGCCGCCGTGCGCCAGCGCGTGCCCGTGCTGCTCGAGGAGCGCCGCGATCGCCTCCACCGCCGCCTCGTCCAGCACGTGGATGCGCCCGAGCTCCGCCCGCACCGTCTCCTTCTCCGCCGGATCGTAGACCCCGTCCGCGTAGGCCACGCACGCCAGGAGCCCGGCGATGCCCGCCACGATCCCGCGCAGGCCCTCGTCCGCGTCCGGCAGGCGCTCGGCGAGGAGCTGCTCGAGCGGGCCGAGGTCGAGCTCCGGGTCCTTGCGCCGGAAGATCACGACCGGCCCCCCTTGCGCTCCGCTCGAAACGCCCGCACGCGCGCCTCGGCCGCCTCCGGGTTGCAGTCCGAGGTCGGGTCCGCCGTGACCTCGCCCCGCAGCGACTCGTGGTAGGCGAGCCAGCGCTCGGCGACGTCCTCGGGCACGCCGTGCTTCGCCAGCGTCTCGCGCAGGATGTGCAGCCGCCGCGCGAACTGCCCGCCGAGGATCGCGTGCGGCCCGTGCGCCACCCGCAGGTCGCGCCCGCCGTACGCCACGCCCGCGCCGAGGTGCGCCGCCGCATGCTCGTACTCGAAGCGCTTCACCCGGTCGCGGCTCGCCCGCTGGAAGAGGAAGCCGATCATCATGTCGTCGAAGCAGCGGTCGACGAATTCGTCGATCAGCGGCCGCAGCGCCGCCTCGCCCCCGATGCGCTCGAAGTCGCTCGCCATGCCCTCTTCATAGGGCCCCGCACGCCCCGGCGCATCCGCCGCGCGATTCGCGGTACCCTCGCGGCCCGATGCGCGCCGCGCTCCCGGACCCGCAGAAGGGTCGTCGCCAGCTGGGCCTCGCCCTCTACCTGCTCGGCCAGCTCGTGGGCGGCGGGCTGCTCCTCCTGCTCTTCCTGGCGCCGGCCGTCTTCGAGCAGGGCGCCTGCTCGACCATGTGCCTCGGCGCCGCCCTCGCGCTCCCGGCGGGCGTGGTCTACCTGACCTTCCCGCGCCTCCTCGACCGCTACGACCCCGAGCCCTGGTACCTCCTCATCGGCTGCCTCCTCTGGGGCGGCATCGCGGCCTGCGGCTTCTCCGGGCTCATCAACAGCCTGGTCGGCGTCGTCGGCTACGTCGCCGAGGGCGAGTCCACGGGCGAGATCCTCTCCGCCGTCGTCAGCGCGCCGCTGGTCGAGGAGTTCTGGAAGGCCGTCGGCGTCTGGGGCGTGTTCTTCTTCGTGCGCCGCGAGTTCGACGGGATCGTCGACGGCATCATCTACGCGACCTTCACGGCCCTGGGCTTCGCGACCATCGAGAACATCCTCTACTACTCGCGCGCCGCCGGCGCCGGGCAGCTCGAGGTCACCTTCCTGATGCGCGGCGTGCTCTTCCCCTGGGGCCACCCGGTCTACACCTCGATGTTCGGCATCGGGCTCGGGCTCGCGCGGGAGACCGAGAAGGCCTGGGTGCGCTGGGCCGCGCCGCTCGGCGGCTACCTCGGCGCCGTGCTCCTGCACGCCATGTGGAACGGCTCGGCCACGCTCGCCGACATGGCCGGCGAAGAGGGGGGGATGATCTTCCTCTGCATGCTGCCGGTCTGGTTCCTCTTCGTGCTCACCTTCGTGATCATCGTGATCGTGCTGGTGCGGCGGCGGGGTCGGATCATCCGCCAGTTCCTGGAGGACGAGGTCGCGCTGCGGAACCTCTCGCGGGAGGAGGTCGACCTGGTGGCGAGCGCGTTCGGTCTGCTCAAGGCGCGCATGAAGCACGGGCGGCTCGGCGCCGAGTTCGTGCGGGCCGCGGCGCGCCTGGCGCTGAGCAAGTGGCACACGCTCCGCGCGCAGAAGTCGCAGATGCACACCTACTCGATGGAGTTCATCGTGCCGCTCCGCCAGCACCTCGCCCAGCTCCGCCAGCAGATCCACCAGCAGCGCTAGGTGCGCGTCGGTGAGCGTCGATGAGCGTCGAAGCGCCGCGGTGAGCGTCGGTGCGCTTCGGTGCGCTTCGGTGAGCGTCGGAGCGCGAACGCGCCGACCCGTGTCCGCGCAGGGCCGCCGCACGAGCTCGGGCACGGGCACCCGCCCGGGAGTCGCGCTATGGCCGCCGCGTGCTCCTGAACCCCGACCGCCCCTTCCGCCCCCGGCGCCTCCCCTTCTTCTACGGGTGGGTCATCGTCGGCGTGGGCACGCTCGGCGTCCTCGCGAGCATCCCCGGCCAGACCATGGGCGTCTCGGTCTTCACCGACGCCCTCATCGACGCGACCGGCCTGACCCGCCTCCAGGTCGCCAACGCCTACCTCGCCGGCACGCTCCTCAGCGGCCTCACCCTCCCCTTCGGCGGCGCCCGCCTCGACCGCCTCGGCGCCCGCGCCACCGCCGCGCTCGCCGCCCTCGCCCTCGGCGCCACGCTCCTCTACCTCAGCCACGTCGACGCGATCGGCGACGCCCTCGGCGGCGGCGTCCCCGCCGTCCTCGCCCTCGTCGTCGGCTTCTTCTGCCTCCGCTTCTCCGGCCAGGGCATGCTGACGATGGTCAGCCGCACCATGCTCGGGAAGTGGTTCGACCGCCGCCGCGGCCTGGCCTCGGGCATCAGCGGCGTCTTCGTCTCCTTCGGCTTCGGCGCCGCCCCGCTCCTCTTCGACGCCTGGATCGGCCGCGCCGGCTGGCGAGGCGCCTGGCGCGAGATGGCCCTCGTCGTCGGCCTCGGCATGGCCGCCCTCGCGCTCCTCCTCTACCGCGACAACCCCGAGCGCTGCGGCCTCCGCATGGACGGCGACCCCGCCGCCACGCCCGAAGAGGAGGAGGCCCGCGCCCGCACCGAGCGCGCCTACACCCGCGGCCAGGCCCTCCGCACGCTCGCCTTCTGGGCCCTCACCTTCGCCATGGCCACCCAGGCCCTGGTCATCACCGGCATCACCTTCCACATCGTCGACCTCGGCGCCTCCGCCGGCATGGATCGCAGCGCCGCCGTCGCCATCTTCCTCCCCATGTCGGTCGTCTCCACCGTCGTCGGCCTCGCCGGCGGCGCCCTCGCCGACCGGCTCCCGGTGCGCGCCCTCCTGGTCACGATGATGCTCGCCCAGGGCGCGGCCGTCTTCGCCTGCGCGCACCTCGACTCCCTCTTCTGGCTCGCCGTCGCCGGCTTCGGCATCTCCGGCGGCCTCTTCAACCCCCTCGGCACCGTCGCCTACCCGCGCTTCTTCGGCCGCCGCCACCTCGGCAGCATCGTCGGCGTCGAGATGATGTGCCTCGTGGTCGCGAGCGCCCTCGGGCCCTCGCTCCTCGCCGCCTCCCGCGAGCACCTCGGCACCTATCTGCCGGCCCTCTACGGCTGCCTCGCCCTCCCGGCCCTCGCCATCGTCCTCGGGCTGCTCTTTCGTCACCCTCGGGCCGACGCACCGAGCCGAGACGGTGTAGCGTAGGCGCGCGCCGACCGGATGCCCCGCCCATGAAGAAACGCTGGATCGCCGCCCTCCTCGCCCTCGGGCTCGCCGCCGGTATCGGCGGCACGCTCCTCGTGCGCGAGACGAAGGGGCCCCGCGCCGAGGCCTTCACGGCCGTCCGCCGGCCGCTCGTGCAGACCCTCGTCGCGAGCGGGCGCATCGAGCAGCGCCGCCAGAGCGAGCTCGGCGCCATGGTCCAGAGCACCGTCGCCGAGGTGCCCGTGGACGAAGGCGATCGGGTGGAGCAGGCCGCCCTCCTGGTGCGCCTCGCCGACGACGAGGCGCTCGCCCAGCGCGCCGCCGCCGAGGCCGCCGTCGCCGAGGCCGAGGCGCGGCTCCAGCGGGTGACGGGCATCGGCCGGCGCCTCGCCACCGAGCAGCTCCGGCAGGCGCGGACGGACGCCGAGCAGGCCGAGACGGAGTACCAGCGCCAGCGCCAGCTCCACGAGCGGGGCGCCGCCAGCGAGGCCACGCTCGAGCGCGCACGGCAGTCCCGGGACGCCACCCGCAGCCGGCGCGTCGCCGCCACGCTCGAGCTCGCCGCCACGCGCACGGACGGCGCCGAGGCCCAGGCCGCGGCCGCCGCCCTCGCCCGCGCGCAGGCCGAGCTCCGCGCCGCCCAGGTCGCCATCGAGCGGACGCAGATCCGCGCGCCCTCGGCCGGCGTCGTGCTGCGGCGCCTGGTCGAGCCGGGCGAGGTCGTGCGCCCCGGCGAGCCGCTCCTGGTCTTCGCCGGCGAGGGGCCGCTCGAGGTCGTCGTGCGCCCAGACGAGTCGAACCTCGCCCAGCTCGAGCGGGGCCAGCGCGCCCGCGTCTCCCCGGAGGCCTTCCCGGAGGTGCGGCTCGAGGCGCGGGTCACCCGCATCGCGCCGAGCGTGGACGCGCAGCGCGGGACGGTGGAGGTGGCGCTGGCGCTCGGGACGGAGGACGCCGAGGCGAACGCCACGACGGTGGAGAGCGCGCCCGCGGGGGAGAGCGCGACGCTCCGGCCGGACATGACCGTGAGCGTCGAGATCGTCACCGGCCAGGCCGAGGAGGCGCTGGTGCTGCCGACGGCCCTCGTCCGCGACGCGGCCGGCGAGCAGCCCTGGGTGCTGGTCGTGGAGGAGGGCGTGGCGCGGCGCCGCGACGTGCGCCTCGGTCTGCGCGGGGACGACGTCGTGGAGATCCGGGAGGGGCTCGACGGGGAGACGCCCGTGCTCGGCCCGGAGGTCGATCGGGTGCCCGGCGAGCCCGTGCGCTTGCGCGCGACCCGGCCCGGCCTCGACGGCGAGGGCAACGGGGCCGTGGGCGCCGCGGAGGCCGGCGAGCTCACGGGGGAGATCCCCCTTGGCGACTGACTCCGGAGACCCGCTCGGTGGGTGGGCCTCTCCCGCCAGGTCCGTCCGCGGACGCGCTCCTCGAAGGGGGAGCGCGCGCTGATGCTCGCCCCGACCCTCGCCTGGCGCTTCCTCCGCGACGGCCGCGCCCAGACCCTGCTCATCCTCGCCGGCGCGACCGTCGGCGTCGCGGCCTTCGTCTTCGTCTCGGCGATCATCGTCGGCCTGCAGGAGAACCTCGTCGACAAGACCCTCGGCAGCCAGGCGCACCTCACGGTCCTGCCGGAGGAGCCGCCGCCGCGGCCCCTCTACGAGGCGGCCGCGCCCACGCTCTACGCGCGCCGGATCGAGGAGCCCGCGCCCCGCCGCCGCCCCTTCGACCAGTGGCAGCGGGCCCTCCGCACGCTCGAGGCGACGCCGGGCGTGGTCGCCGCCTGCCCCAAGGTGACGGGCTCGGCCCTCGCCATCCGCGGCGGCGCGCAGGAGGGCGTGACCGTGGTCGGCGCGGACGCCGCGCGATTGAGGCGCATCGTCGACCTGCCCCGCTACCTCGTCGAGGGCCGCTACCGCCTCGGCTCGGGCGAGGCGCTGATCGGCGACGACCTGGCCGACGAGCTCGGCGTACGCCTCGGCGATCCGCTCCGCCTCACGACCGAGGGGCGCGACGCCGACGTGCGCATCGCCGGCATCTTCGACGTGGGCCAGCAAGCGCTCGATGGGCGCTGGGTCGTGCTCTCGCTCCGCGGCGCGCAGACGCTCCTCGACCGGGTCGGGGACGTGACGGCCATCGACGCGACGGTGGAGGGCATCTTCGAGGCGGACGCGGTGGCCGAGCAGGTCGCGGCGCGCACGGGCCTCGAGGTGGAGAGCTGGATCGACCGCAACCAGCAGCTCCTCACGGCGCTGAAGTCGCAGGACCAGTCGACGCTCATGATCCGCGTCTTCGTGATGCTGGCCGTGGCCATGGGCATCGCGAGCGTGCTCGTGGTGAGCGTCGTGCAGCGGCGCGGGCAGATCGGCATCCTCCGGGCGATCGGCACCAAGCAGCGGACGGTGCTCGCGATCTTCCTCTGGCAGGGCGCGTTCATCGGCGTGGTGGGCGCGGTGCTGGGGACGGCCATCGGCGCCGCGTTCACGCAGCTGCTCGAGCGGGTGACCTTCTTCCCGATCACCGTGGGCCCGCGCCTCGCGCTCATGGCCATGCTGATCAGCCTGGGGACCGGCCTCGCGAGCGCGATCCTGCCGGCGCGGCGGGCGGCGCGGATGGACCCGGCGGCGGCGATCCGCGGGGACGGCTGAGCGGCGGGTGAGCGGCGGAGCGCGTCGCGGGCGAGCGGCAGACGAGCGGCGGCGATGCGAGAGACGCGACGAGCACGGGACGGGCAGAGCGCAGGGATGAGCGAGGCGAACGAGGCGAACGAAGCGAGGGCAGGCGAGCGGCTGCTCGAGCTCGAGGGCGTGACGAAGTCCTTCGGGGACGAGGTCGTCGTCGAGGTGCTCCACGGCATCGACCTGACGCTCGAGCGCGGCGAGCTCGCAGCGCTGATCGGGCCGAGCGGCTCGGGCAAGAGCACGCTCCTGAACCTGCTCGGGCTCCTCGACCGGGCGACCGCCGGGACCCTACGGCTGCTCGGCCGGGACGTGGCGACCCTCGACGACGCGGCGCTGACGGCGCTCCGGGGCGAGTCGCTCGGCTTCATCTTCCAGTTCCATCACCTCATCCCGGCGCTGAGCGTCGTGGAGAACGTGATGATGCCCGCGGCCGCGGTGAACGGCGGCTTCACGGCGTCGATGCGGCCGAAGGCCGAGGCGCTCCTCGAGGCCGTGGGGATCGGGGAGCGCGCGGACAGCTGGCCCCGCGAGCTGAGCGGCGGCATGCAGCAGCGCGTGGCCGTGGCGCGGGCGCTGATGAACGACCCGCCTCTGGTGCTCGCCGACGAGCCGACGGGCAACCTCGACACGGAGACCTCGGACCAGGTCTTCGAGCTCCTCCAACGCTTCAACGCCGAGTCGGGGACGGGCTTTCTAATCGTCACCCACGACCCGGACCTCGCCGGCCGCTGCGATCGCGTGCTGCAGCTCGTCGACGGCCGCCTGGTCGCCGACGGCCCCCCGGACGAGGTCCTCTGAAGGGCTCACTCGGCGCAGGTGACGACGTCGAGGAGGCACGGGCGGACGGTGTCGCAGTCCTGCTCGAGGCATGCCCCGAGGGCCTCGTAGACGCCCTCGGCGGCCAGGTCGAAGAAGCAGAAGTCGTCGCTGAAGGGGGCGCCGCATTCGTCGCGTCGGGTGGTGCAGGCCACCGTGTAGGCGGCGGCGCCTTCGCTCGGGTCCAGGCCGAGGCCGGTCGCCGAGTAGCAGGGGTCGTCACTCGCGTCGCAGGCGAGGTCGCCCACGCAGCGCGCGACCTCGGCCGCGGCGTCGGGCCGGAAGACGCCCCCGAGGGTGCAGGCCTGCTCGGCGACGCACTCGGCGAGGTCCGGCGGCGTCTCGCCACACATCTCGTCGCGGGCGATCGCGGCCTCGCAGAACGCGGTCACGACATCGCCGCCTCCAGCGTCCTCCTCTCCCGTGCCGGCGTCCTCGCCCGTGCCGGCGTCCTCCGCCGCGGCGTCGAGGCCCGCCCCGGCGTCGACGCCGGAGCCATCGTCGTCACCGCAGGCGGCGACCATGAACAGACAGAGAGCCAACGCGAGCCTGGAAGCCATGCGCGAACGCTAGCCCGGCGCGTACGGGCCTGCACGGGCCTCATGGGGATCGAGCGGGCGCGCGGCGCGCCGACCGCTGCGCGCGCGGGCGCCCGCCGAGGCTTCAGCGCTCGGGCGAGGCGCCCAGCACGTAGAGGTGGGTCCAGCCGCTCACGGATGCCACGAGCTCGCGCAGCCAGCGCGCGTCCACGCCGAGCGCCGCCGCCTTGCCTTCGAGGTCCGGGAACATGCGCTCCTCGAGCGGGTAGCGGTGGAGGGCCTCCTCCACGCGCTCGAGGACGAGGCCCCGATCGCCGAGGGCGCGGAGCACCACCTCGAGCTCGAGGTTCCAGTCCGGGTGGTCCGCCCAGAAGAGCCGTCCTGCGTCGCCGAGGCAGGCCGCGCCGAGCTCGAGGAAGGCGAGCGTCGCCTCGAAGCTGCGGATCGGATCGGTGATCGCCGCGGCGCAGCGCCCCACGAGCGCCGCCGGGGCCGCGTCCTCGAAGACGTCCACGGCGTGGGTGTGGATCGTCGCTCCGAGCTCCCGCCCGGCCGCCTCGAGCCACGCGCGGAGCCGCGGGTCGAGGTCGACGACGTGCAGCTCCTCCTTCACGCCGAGGAGCGCGAGCGCGAGCGTGGTCGCGTCGTCGTCCCCCACGGCCACCACGGGCCCGGGCCGCTCCGCCAGGTGCGCTGCCACCTGCCGCGCCCGCGCGAGCGTGGAGGCGGGGTCCACCGGCATCTGGAGGTAGGTCGCGTCCGCCGCCGGCCGGGTCTGCAGGAGCGCGCGCAACGTCTTCACGTGGGTAGCGTCCTCCCCCGTCGGCGCCGCGGGCGCGCGCCCACTCGCCGGCGCCATGCGCAGCAGCCACCAGAGCAGCTCCCGGGGATCCTCCTCCCCCACGTCGCTCGTGTCGAAGAGCGCCGGCCGCTCCAGACCCAGCGCCGCGATCTTCGCCTCCGCGCCGCCGCGGAGCGCCTCCTCCGAAGCCCCGACCTCCAGCCCCAAGAGCTGCGCCACCCGATCCTCACCCGACATGCCGCCGACGCTAGCAGGCTCCCGCCCGAGCGCCCGGCCCCACCGACCCCCAGACGTCGTCGAGCAGCACGCCCACCCCGAGCGCGGCGAAGCCACCCTGCTGCGAAGGGGAGCGCACCCGCCACCCGCCGCGAACGCGGCGAAGTCACGCCGCTGCAAGGGGGAGCGCCCCCGCCGCGACAGCGGCGAAGTCACCCATCTGCGAAGGGGAGCGCCCCCACATCCGCCCCGTAGCCCGGCCCCACGGAGCCGCGTTCGTGTCCCCACGAAGAACCGACCCATGTGACGCGAGCGCAGCGAGCGCCGAGCCGCCCACGGCGGCGCTGGTAAGCCAAAGATAGCGAGCGTCAGCGAGCGGAAGACGCCCGGCCCCACGGAGCCGCCTCTCCGTCACGTCGAAGAACCGGGGCTTGTGACGCGAGCGCAGCGAGCGCCGAGCCGCCC
>PABA01000126.1 GCA_002699025.1 Sandaracinus sp.
CGGGTGTTCGAATCTGCCCCTCTCGTCGATCTCGTGAGTGCTGGGCGTGCGAAACGTCGACCTGCGGAGAGCGGATCTGACGGAGGTCGAGTTGCTTCAGACGAATCGTGCTCGTGCTCGTGCTCGAAGGTCGGGAGCGGAGGGCGAGTGTCTTCGCTCCTCGGCCTCCTTGATCCGGCGGGCACGGGCATGGGCATGGGCACGGGCACGGGAGTCGCACGGGCACGGGCACGGGGCGGGGCGGCTTTGCCTTCCTCCGCTACTCACACCCGACTTCGCCCGTCGCCTCCACGCACCGGCACTCCCCGCAGCCGCGGCCCTCGACCCAGCTCCCGTCGCAGCACTGGTAGCTCGGCGAGCAGGCCGTGTGCGCGTAGACGCCGCCGAAGCTGTGCGTGCAGGACGCCCCCATCGGCTCGGGCTCGGGCTCGGGCTCCTCGCCGCCGTCGGTCTCCACGATCACCCCGAGGCTCTCCCGCCCCGCCCGGTCGATCGCGCTGATCGCCCAGCGCCCCGCCGGCAGCTCCAGCCGCGCCTCCCCCGCCGGCACCAGCCGCGCGAGCACCCCGCCCTCGTCGTACACCGCCCAGTGCCGCAGCCCCTCGGGCGCCGTCGCGATCTCCACGGTCCCATCCGCCGCCACGCGCACCTCCGGCACCGCCACTTCGACCTCCGCCGCGTCCACCAGCCGCGGCGTCGCCCGCGGCGCCGCGTAGCGCCCCGCGAGCATGTCCCGCACCCCGTCCGTGTTCGCCCGGATCGGCGCGAAGGACCACCAGATGTTCCCGAGCGCGTTCCGCTCCCGCGCCGCCACCCGCAGGTCGAGCTGCGTCTCGTACTCGCTCCGCCCGAAGTCGCCCGAGAGGTTGTTGCCGACGAGCAGCGTCCGCCCGCTCTCCGCCGCCCGGTCCGCCCACCAGTCGATCAGCGCGCCGTGGCTCTGCCCGCTCGAGGTCGAGCGCCAGTAGAGCTGCGGCGCCAGGTAGTCCACCCAGCCCCCCTCGAGCCAGGCCAGCGGGTCCGCGTAGAGCGCCGCGTACTGGTCGAGCCCCACCACCCCCGCGGGCATGCCCGGCCGGTAGATGCCGAAGGGCGAGATGCCGAAGCGCACGTCCGGCCGCTCCTCGGCGACCAGCTCGCCGACCCGCCGCACCATCCGGTTCACGTTGGCGCGCCGCCAATCGTCCCGCGCCATGCCGCCCCCGTGCGCCGCGTAGCTCGCGTCGTCGTCGAAGGGCACGCCCGACTCCGGGTAGGGGTAGAAGTAGTCGTCGAAGTGGAGCCCGTCGACGTCGTAGCGGCGGAGGATGTCGCGCACGACGGCGAGCGTGTGCTCGAGCGCGGCCGGGTCGCCCGGGTCGAGCCAGCGGAGATCGCCATAGGCCACGACGGACTCGGGCATGGCGTTCGTCACGTGCGAGGCGGCGGTCGTCGCCCGGCCGGCGCGCGCCCGGTAGGGGTTCAGCCAGGCGTGCAGCTCGAGCCCGCGGGCATGGGCCTCCTCCACGGCGAAGGCGAGCGGATCCCAGCCCGGATCCTCGCCCTGCGTGCCGGTGAGGAAGCGGCTCCAGGGCTCGAGCTCGGAGGCGTAGAAGGCGTCGGCCTCGGCGCGCACCTGGAAGAAGACGGCGTTCAGGCCGGTGGCCTCGGCCGTGTCGAGGAGCTCGCGGAGCTCGGCCTGCTGGGCGGCGCGGCCGCTCGTCTTCGGCCAGTTGATGTTGAAGACGGTGGCGATCCAGGCGCCGCGGAGCTCGCGCGGGTGCGCGACGGCGAGGGTCTCGGGCGTCGGCGTGGCGGCGTCCTCGGCCGGGAGCGCCGCGTCGAGGGCGCGCGGGGCGTCCCCGGCGTCCGCGCCGCCGTCGCGGAGCGCGGGCGGGCCGCCGTCGGGCGTGGAGGCGGCGTCCAGCGGGCCCGCGCCTCCCCCGGAGCAGGCGACGAGGAGGAGCAGGCTGGCGGCGAGGGCGGTGCGCATCGCGGCACAGAGAAGCAAGCGCGATGCCGGCGCGCACGCCCCCTTTCCGCGCGCCGAAGGCCGCTCCTCGGCGCGGCATGCGGACTCGGGTCCGCCGGCGAGCCCGGAAACGCCGGACGCGGCGTTCAGCAAATGGACGGCGGGAGCCCGCGCGCGCCGGTGTCGGACCGGTGTCGGAGCGCCCTCGGGCCTCGTCCGGGCTCGGTCCGCGCACGAGCCGTAGGTCGGGAGAGTAACCATCCCGTGTCCATCTCGTTTAGAGTGCCGCAGAAATGCGAAAGCTGTTCGCCTCCTCCGCTTACCTTCTCCTTCTCTCCGGACTCGCCCTCGCCCTCGCCTGCGGCGACGACGACGGCGCGGCCCCGGACGCCGGCCCCATCGACGCCGCGACCGCGGACGCCGCCCCCGAGGACGCCGGCAGCCGCCCCGCCATCTGCAACCCGCAGGGCATCCGCTGGGGCACCGAGCGCCTCGACCTCCTCGTCGGCGCCACGCGCAGCGCGCGCCTCTCGCTCGAGCGCGACTTCTGCGACGACGTGACGCTCCAGCTCGGCGCGAGCAGCGACGGCGTCGTCTCCTTCGACGCCGAGGCGACGATCCCCGAGGGGACGAGCCGCGTCGAGGTCGCCTTCGAGGGTGTGGCCGTCGGCGAGACGACGATCACCGCCACCTGGACCGACCGCGCCGGCACGCCCGACGAGGAGGTCTTCACGGCCACCCTCGAGGTCGTCGTCGCCGACGAGACCGTCCCCGCCTGCGAGACCGCCGACGTCACCGGCGACCTCGAGTGGGGCGACGAGGTCCGCCTCGACGGCCCGGTGGGCCTCGCCCTGCCGGCGGGCGCCGAGCGCGACGACGAGTTCCACGTCGATCCCTTCGAGGCCACCGTCGCCTGCGCCGCCGATCAGATCCCCGAGGGCTACGTCGCCCTCGGCCCGGCCATCACCTTCGGCCCGGTCCACGCCCGCTTCCCCCGCGAGCTCCCGCTCACCCTCCCCATCAAGCTCGCCCTCCTCCCCGAGCACGCGAGCCGCGGGGACGTCGCCTTCGCCTACACGGGCCCGGGCGTGAGCGAGGCGCGGGTCGTCCCGGTCGCCAGCCCCGACTACGAGACGAACCCCGGCTACGTGACCTTCTGGGCGCCCCGCCTCGGCACCTACCAGGCGCTCGTCCGCGAGGGAGGCCCGCAGGAGCGCGAGCGCACCTTCTCCTACCGCGGCATCACCGGCGTCTCCATGGGCTCGGGCGGCGCCGCCCTGATCGGCATGCACAACCCGGAGCGCTTCGACTTCGTCGGCCCGCTCGGGGGGCCCGTCGATTGGATCCACCTGATGGACTACATCCGGACCTACCACCTCGGCGGCTTCTGCACCGAGGCCGAGCGCCAGGCCGAGGCCGAGCTCCCGCCCGAGGAGCGCACCTGCGACCGCGCGGAGGTCGAGCGCACGCCGGAGAACGACCAGCTCTTCCAGGTCCGCCAGGACTTCGAGCACTGGTACTACGTCGACGAGTGGCGCGGCCACGGCGGCACCTTCGACCGCGACGAGTACATCCGCATCTTCCGCGACCTCGCGATGATGTACGGCAACCCGAACTCCACGGCGACCGTCGACCCGACCGGCCCGAACGTGGTCCCGCCGGGCATCCCCGACTCCGAGCGCGAGCGCACCGCCGCCGAGCGCTGCGCCGAGCCGGTGCGCATCGCCCCCTACGACGGCACGGCGGGCACGGGCTTCTTCGACGACGAGTACAACCCGGAGGGCACCTACCCGGTGATCACCTTCTGCGACGGCGCGGAGATCCCGAGCGAGACCAGCCCGCGCGGCCGCGACATCGGCGTCTGGGATCCGGACGGCGACAACAACGCGCCGATCGAGGTCGCCCTCGCCGTGGACATCGACGACGACGGCGTGCGCGACCCGGGCGAGCCCGTGCTCCGCATGGGCCGCGAGCCCTACGAGGACTGTGGCCTGGACCAGGTCTGCAACCCGGACGAGCCCGGCTACGACCCGGTCACCAACCCGGACCCGAACGGCGACGACTACGACTTCCAGTACAACCCGACGGGCACGGAGAACAACTGGCTGCGCGACTACGTCGGCGAGCCGGTGGAGGGCTGCGCCAGCCCGAACCCGAGCCCGGAGGCGGGCGTCGGCGAGCGCTTCTCCGACAGCGGCCTCGACGGCGTGGACGGCACGCGCCAGATCGCCGACGGCGGCTTCGACTTCGGCGAGGCGGACGGCTGCTGGACCCTCGCCCGCGGCCTCGCGCACATGTTCGCGAACAACCCGCGCGGCTTCGTCCTCGAGGACAGCGAGGCCGTGCTCCACGACCTCGACTTCTTCGGCGACGGCGGCATCCGCGACCTCTTCAACTTCGCGACCAACCAGAACCACCTCGCCGGCGCCTTCTCGGCGCGCGGCCTGCCCCTGAACCTCTACAACTCGCACGCGGCGCTCAGCTACGACGGCTCCTTCCGCGACGACGAGTTCAAGTTCAACGACATCGACTGGCGCGAGACGGGCAAGTACGTGCACATCCGCTACGGCGACGTGGACGCGCCCGAGGGCTCGATCGTGCAGGGCGACGGGCAGCACGTCGGCACGCCCACGCAGGTGGTCAACCGCATCCTCAGCGTCATGGCCTGGATGAGCGCGCGCTGGCCCGGCGGCGACCGGCGCGTCGTGACCGACCGCATCTGCACCGAGGTCTCGCCCGGCTGCCCCGAGCGCAACCAGTTCACCTTCGAGTTCACCTCGCCGACGACCGGGCGCACCGGGCCCGTGTCCATCGTGCTGCCGCCCGGCTACTTCGACGAGGAGTACGCGGACGTCGACTACCCGGTCGTCTACCTGCTCCACGGCTACGGCCAGGAGCCGCAGGATCTCGTCGCGACGGGCATCATCATCTGGAACTTCATGACGGCGCGGACCGTCCCCGAGGCGAACCGCTTCCAGAAGATGATCTTCGTCTTCCCGGACGGGCGCTGCCGCGGCGGCGAGTGCGTGAAGGGGACCTTCTACGCGGACGCGCCGGCGGGGACGCCGGACGGGGCGCAGATGGAGACCTTCATGCTCGACCTGATGGACTACGTCGACGAGAACTACCGGACGAAGGACCCGGAGACGCACACGGTCTTCGAGTAGGCCGCCGCCAGGGCGCTTCGATTCGAGGCTGAGGCCGAGCCGAAGCGCTTCGAAGGCCCGCCCGAAAGCACCGAAACGGCTTCCCTCGCGCTCGCCAGATCCCTAACCTGGGGGACGGTTTCGGTCGGGAGCGCGTGCGGTGAGCGGAACGAGCGAGAGCGAGGTGCGGCGTCTGGCGGCCCTTCGCGACATGGTGGTGCTCGACACGGCGCCGGAGCCGGCCTTCGATCGGCTGGCCCGGCTGGCGAGTCGGCTGCTCGAGACGCCCATCGCGCTGGTGTCGCTGATCGACGCCGAGCGTCAGTGGTTCAAGGCCCGGGTCGGCCTCGACACCGCCGAGACGCCGCGCGAGCACGCCTTCTGCGAGCACGCGATCGGGGACGGGGCGTTCCTCGAGGTGCCGGACGCGACCCGCGACGCCCGCTTCGTCGACAACCCCCTCGTCCAAGGGCCGCCCCACATCCGCTTCTACGCCGGCGCGCCGCTCCGCACGGAAGCCGGCTGCCTCGGTACGCTCTGCGTCATCGATCGCCGGCCGCGCGAGCTGAGCGCGTCCCAGCGCGAGGTGCTCCAGGAGCTCGCCGACGCGGTGGTCGACGCGCTCGAGCAGCGGAAGGCGCGCATCCAGGCGGCCCAGCGCCTCGAGCTCCTCGAGCTCGCCGAGCAGCTCGCCGACGTGGGCCATTGGCGCCTCCGCGTGGAAGACAGGCACGTGTTCTGGTCGCCGCAGATCTACCGGATCTTCGGGGTGGACCCGGAGCGCTATGTCCCCAACTACGAGGCGGCCATCGCGGCCTACCACCCGGACGACGGCGCCCGCGTCCAGGCCCTCGTCGAGGCCGCCGTGGAGCGCCGAGCGCCCTTCGAGTTCGAGGCGCGCCTCGTGCGCCCGGGCGGGGAGGTGCGTCACGTCCGCTCCATCGGCCGTCCCGAGGTGCCCTCGGAGGCCGGCGAGGTCCTCAGCGTCTTCGGCGTCTTCCAGGACATCACGGCGCAGAAGCAGATGCAGGACCGGCTGAGCCAGGCCGAGAAGCTCGCGTCGCTCGGTACGCTCGCCGCGGGCGTCGCCCACGAGATCAACAACCCGCTGACCTACGTGCAGACCAACGCCGGCGAGCTGGTGAAGCGCATGGAGGTCGCCGGGCTCGGCGGCGAGGCGCTCGAGATGGCCCGGGACGTGCTCGACGGCGCCGAGCGCATCGCGGCCATCGTCGAGGGGCTCCGCACCTTCTCCCGCGCCTCCGAGGAGCGCCTCGAGCCGGTCGAGCTGAAGCGCGTCGTGGACATCGCCACGCGGCTCAGCGCGCACGAGATCGAGCGCCACGCCGAGCTCGAGGTCGCCGTGGCGGAGGACACGCCGGTCGTGCTCGGCGACGAGTCGCGGCTGGTCCAGGTGGTGGTCAACCTCCTCGTGAACGCGGCCCAGGCCATCACGGAGGTGGAGACGCTCCGCTTCGTGGGCCTGCGGGCGGGCCGGACCGAGGCGGGGGACGCGTTCCTCGAGGTCGTCGACTCCGGCGAGGGCATGTCCGAGGCGGTGCAGCGGCAGGCGCTCACGCCCTTCTTCACCACCAAGCCGCGGGGCGTCGGGACCGGGCTGGGCTTGCCGATCTGCCACGGCATCGTGCGCTCCTTCGGCGGGGAGATGACCTTCCAGTCCGAGCCGGGCGTGGGCACGAGCGTGCGCATCGTCCTGCCCGCGGCGGGGGAGGGCGCGCGCGTGGGGCTCACGGGCTCGTCGCCGCGCGGGCCGGAGCCGGCGAGCGCATCCGAGCCCGAGGCGCCTGCCGCGGGCAGCGGAGACGAGGCGGGCGACCCCTCCGCGGAGCCGGCGCCCTCGGGTCGCGACCCGCAGGGGCGCATCCTCGTGGTCGACGACGATCGGCTCGTGGGGCTCTCGCTCGCGCGCGCTCTGGGTGCGCACGCGGTGGTCGTGGAGCGCGGGGCCCGCGCGGCGATCGAGCGTCTCGAGGCCGGTGAACGCTTCGACGTGATCCTCTGCGATCTCGTCATGCCCGGCATGGGCGGGCGCGACCTCCACGCGGCGCTCGCCGAGCGCTTCCCCGAGCAGGCCGCGCGCATGGTGATCATGACCGGCGGGGTCTTCACCGAGGAGGCGGCGGCCTTCCTCGGCGGGGTCGGCGAGCGGGTCCTCGAGAAGCCCATCGAGCCCGAGCGGCTCCACGCGCTGATCGCGCCGTTCCTCCGGGCGGCCGCCCCGGCGCGGCCCGAGCGAGGGGCTCAGCGAGGCCGGAAGGCGCGGTTCATCGCGAAGTCGTAGCCCTTCGCCCGATTCGGGAAGACGTCGCTCCGCACGTCCACGAAGCCGACGTCCGCGAGCAGGCGCGAGAGCGCGTGCCAGTCCCAGCGGTAGACCTCGCGCATGGTGAGCGTCTCGAGCGTCGGCGCGCCGCCCGCGCGCTGGTCGTGGAAGAGGTGGTGCGCGTCGATGTAGTCGGGCCCGCGCTCCTTCATCACCGTCAGCGTCACTCGCCGCCCGTCCTTCGCGTGCGACCAGGCGACGCGCGGCTCCGGCCCGCCCCAGTCCTCTTCGAGGAGCTGGAGGCCCGCGCCCTCCTCGGGCATGCGCGCGTCGGCGAAGAAGAAGACCAGCGCGCCCCCCGGCTTCAGCGCGCCGAGGAAGCCCGCGAGCTGCGCCCGCAGCGCCGCCTCGTCCCAGGTCCAGTGGAGCGCGTCGTTGAAGATCAGGTCCCAGCGCGCGGCGTGGGTCTCGGCGAGCCGCTCCCACGCGGCCTCGAAGACCGGCACCGCGAGCCCCGCCGCGCGCACGGCCGCCTCCGTCTCGGCCCGGGCCACCGCGCTCTCGTCGCAGGCCTCCACGACGAAGCCCTCCTCCGCGAGGTTCACCGTGTGGTCGCCCATGCCCGCCGTGGAGTCGAGGAGGCGCACGCCTTCGCCCGGGTAGAGCTCGCGCAGGGCGCGCTGGCTGTCGCGCTTCCACCGGCGGAAGTCGAGCGGATCGCAGGCGCGCCGGAAGGCCTCGAAGCGCCAGTAGGTGTCCCAGTCGAGCTCGCCGAGCATGGCCCCGAGCCTACTACCTCCCTCCGCGGATCGAGCCCGGTGCCGCCGGGGGCCCTCGACCCGACGGGGGCTTCGCCGCTCCTCGAACGCATCCCGCGCCGGACGCCGGGCCGGCCGCAGCGACCCCTCCCCGTCCGCGGAAACTTCCACCACGCCTGGGGGTCTCGTACCCTGATCCAATGAGCCCTGTTCCAGGCAGCGCCGGACAGGCGTACGTCGACATCCGCTGGGCCGGGCGGAGCGAGAGCGCGCGCTACGCCGTCCACTCGGCCAAGGGCCGCACCGTGCGCATCGAGGCGACGGTCGAGCTCCCGGCCCCCGGCACGGCGGGCCGCTTCGCGCTCTACGGCCCGGACGGCGTCCCCATCGCCCACGGGGAGCTCCAGCTCGTCTCGCTCCGCGGCAGCGAGGCGGTGCTCCAGATCACCGCCGGCGAGAAGGCCCCGCCCCCGCCCGTCCCCTCCGAGCCCCCACCGGAGGTCGAGGTGGACATGGAGGACCTGCCCTTCCCGGACATGCCCGCGCCCGGCACCCCGTCGGTGATCGTCGAGGGGGCCGAAGACTCTGCGCGACCGCCCTCCGGCTCCGCCGCCCGCGTGGCCACCCGCATCCGCGGCCGCGGCGCCTCCGAGGGCATCGCCATCGGCATCGACCTGGGCACGAGCAACACCTGCGCCTCCATCGTGAAGGACGGCAAGCCCCAGGTGCTCACGACGCGCTGGGGCACGACCACCATCCCCTCCGTGCTCGCCATCCTCGACGGCCAGGTGAAGGTCGGGCCGGACGCCGCCAAGCGCCTGGTCCTCAACCCCGAGGAGACCGTCTACGGCTCCAAGCGCCTCATCGGGCGCGCCTACTCCGACGAGCTCGCCGACGAGTTCCAGCCCTACTTCGCCTACCCGCTCGTCGAGACCGAGGACCACCAGTTCGGCGCCGGCCTGCCCGAGCGCGTCATCTCCTTCGAGGAGGTCGCCGAGCGCCTCCTCTTCGAGGTGCGCAAGCTCGCCCAGGAGAGCCTCGGCAAGCCCGTCGACCAGGCCGTGATCACCGTCCCCGCCTACTTCGGCGAGGCGCAGCGCGACGCCGTCCGCCGCGCCGGCCGGGCCGCCGGGCTGCGGGTCGGGCGCGTCGTCAACGAGCCCACGGCCGCCGCCGTCGCCTACGGCTACGACCGCAAGGAGCAGGCGACGCTCGTGGTCTTCGACCTCGGCGGCGGCACCTTCGACGTGTCGATCCTGAAGGTCGAGGACAACCGCTTCGAGGTGCTCGGCACGGGCGGCGACGCCTTCCTCGGCGGCATCGACGTCGACGACATGCTCGCCAACCTGCTCCTCGAGGACTTCGTGAAGACCGAGCGCCTCGAGGGCTTCGAGCCGAACGCGCAGCAGGTGGCGCGGCTCCGGGAGGCGGCCGAGGCGTGCAAGCGCGGGCTCTCCGTGCAGAAGAAGTTCGCCGTGCAGCTCCCGCACTTCGCGCTCGAGGAGGGGCAGGCGCGGCACCTCCAGGTGAACGTCACGCAGGAGGACCTCGATCGGCTCATCGACGAGTTCTGCGCGCGGCTGGTCGCGATCACCGAGGACACGCTCGCGAAGTGCGGGCTGCAGACCTATTCGGTGGACGACGTGCTCCTCGTCGGCGGCTCGACGCGGCTGCCGCAGGTGCAGGCGGCGGTGCAGAAGCTCTTCGAGCGGCCCCCGAGCAAGCGCATCAACCCGGACGAGGCCGTGGCCCTCGGCGCGGCGCTCCTCGCCTCGAAGGGGGGCGCGGTCGAGCTCATCGACGTGCTCCCGCTCTCCATCGGCTTCGCGGGCGAGGGGCGGCGCTTCATGCGGCTCATCCCGCGGAACACGCCCGTGCCCAAGGAGCGCTCGTTCGTGGTGCGGACGACGAGCGAGGGGCAGCTCACGTACCCGATGCCGATCTTCCAGGGCGAGCGGAAGGACGCGGGCCGGAACGAGTACCTCGGCACGGTGCTCATCGAAGGCATCCCGGCGGGCGCGAAGGGGCAGGAGATCGAGCTGACGCTGGCGCTCGACGAGCAGTGCTTCCTCGAGGTGCGCGCGAAGCACCTGGAGAGCGGCGCGCCGCTCGACGTGAAGCTGCTCCGCCGGTCGGCGGACGAGGTGGTCGCCGGGCTCGGCCCCTACGAGGGGCCCGAGGACGCGCCGGACCGGCTGCCGAAGAAGCGCTCGGCGCTCGGCTGGTTCTTCGCGCGGCTCCGCGGGCTCTTCGCGCGACCGTGAACGTGCGGGCGTCTTCTTTTGCTTACCAGCGGGCCCGTGGGGCCCTCGGCGCCGCTTCGCGGCGTCACACGGGTCGGCTCTTCGACGGGACACGAACGCGGCTCCGTGGGGCCGGGCTACGGGGCAGAGGCTGGAGCGCTCCCCTTCGCAGTGCCGTGGTCGCTTGGTCGCGTGGTCGCGTGGTCGCGCGGTCGCGGGTCGCGGGTCGCGGGTCGCGTGGTCGCTTGGTCGGGTGTGGCTGGGGGCCTGGTTGCTGGGGGCTTCGCGGCGTTCGCAGCCGGAGTGCTTCTTTGACGGCGGGGCTACGCGGCCGGCCGCAGCTGGCTGGAGGGGCCCGGATGGTGAGCGCGCGGGCGTCCGGGGCGGAGGGGCCGTGACGAGCGCGGGCGCGCGGCGTGTGGGTGACCTCGCGGTGGGGGCGGTGGCGCTCGGCGCGATGAACCTGGCCGGGGAGGGGCGGCCGGCGCGGGCGGAGGCGGTGCGGACGATTCACGCGGCGCTCGAGGCGGGCGTGCGGCTGATCGACGTGGCGGACGTCTACGGGCTCCACGGCGGCGACGCGCACCACGGGGAGGCGTTGGTGGCCGAGGCGCTCGCGAGCTGGCCGGGCGAGGCCTGGGTGGCGACGAAGGGCGGCGTCCGGCGGACGGCGCGCGACCCGGCGGCGGAGGACTGGGTGCACCAGGGGGACCCGGCGTATCTGCGGCGGGCCTGCGAGGCGTCGCTCGCGGCGCTCGGGGTGGAGGCGATCGACCTCTACTTCCTCCACGCGGTCGATGCGCGCGTGCCGATCGAGGAGAGCGTCGGGGCGCTCGCCGCGCTGCGGCGCGAGGGCAAGGTGCGGCGGCTCGGCGTGTCGAACGTGAGCGCGGCCGAGCTCGCCCGGGCGCGGCGGGAGGCGCCGATCGTCGCCGTGCAGAACGAGGCGAGCCCCTTCGTCGCGCCCGAGCCGGCGCTCCTCGAGGCCTGCGAAGCCGCCGACCTCGCCTTCCTCGCCTACGCCCCCCTCGGCGGCTGGCGCGCCGGTCGGATCGCGCACGAGGCCCCCTTGCGCCGCGCCGCCGACGCCCTCGGGGCCACCCCCCACGAGGTCGCCCTCGCCTGGCTCCTCGGCACCTCGCCCTCGCTCGTCGCCGTCGCCGGCGCCACGAAGCCGGAGAACGCCCGCTCGAGCGCCCGCGCCGCCCGCCTCCGCCTCTCCGCCGAGCTGCGCGCCGCCCTCGACGCGGCCTACCGGCCTGCGGAAGGCTGAGCTCGAGCGCAGCGTCTTCGCCGCCGCTCGTCTCGCACCGCTCGTCTTCCCCCGGCCGGGGTCGCGCGGGGCGTCGGCCATCGCGACGCGCCCGGGTCGGGGCCGAGATTGCGCACGCCCTCGGTCGAGCGGCGCCGCCGGCCTGTCGTACGCTCGCGTTCGTGCCTCCCCACGCCGCCGCCTCCGATTCCGCGACCGACCCAGCGACCGATCCTCTGCGCGCCGCCCTCGCGGACGACGCCTTCGCGCTGCGCCTCTTGCCGATCCTCCGGCAGCCGACCGGGACCAGCAGCGCCGGGCGCCCCTACCTGCGCCGGCGCGCCTGGGAGACCTTCCGCGATCGGATCCCCCACCTCTTCCTCTTCGGCCTCTCGACCCTGGTCGCCGTCGAGCGCATCGAGGCGGCCGTCGAGGCCACGGCGCCGGAGGACGGAGAGAACGTCCTCGCCGCCTGCCGCGTCGCCCGGCAGATCGCCCGCACGGCCGCCATCACCGCGCCGCCGAACCTCTGGCTGCTGCGCCACGTGCTCACCTTCTTCGACGAGCTCGGCCTCCTCCGTCGCCTCGCGAAGGGCGACGCCATCTACCCGGACGACTGCGTGGTCGAGCTCGACGGCGTGGCGACGCCGCTGGTCGCCGAGGAGCTCGAGGCGGACCTCGGCTTCCTGCTCTCGCTGGGCATCGTCGAACAGTACGACGCGAGCTACCGCATCGCGGGCCACCGGCGCGTGCGGCGCCTGCTCGAGGGCGTGAGCGGGCTCCCGCCGCGCCCCGAGGTCGACCCGACGGCGCTCTGGCGGCGGCTCTTCTCCGGCGAGGCGCTCACGCCGCCGGAGCAGGAGCTCCTGCTCGAGCACGCGCTCCCGGCGCCGAAGCGCCTCGGGGCGAGCCAGAACCACTGGGTGCCGACGCTCGAGGAGGTGGAGCTCGGCTACCGGCTGGTCCCGGTGGTCCTCGGCCTGCGGGCGGCGGAGCGGACCGAGGGCCTGACGCGGGACACGGAGCTCCGCGCTCGGGACCTCAGCGAGGAGAGCTCGCTCTGCGCGGCCGGCGCGCTCGAGCTGCTCACGGCGGCCGGCTGGACCGAGCGCTGGGGCGAGCGCTACCGGGTGACCGTGCTCGGCGAGCGGGGCTTCGCGCGCGGGCCCGGGCCCTTCGGCATCATCCAGACCTACCACCCCTACATGGCGCAGGGGCGGGAGATCCTGCTGCACGGCCGCGGCGACGTCTGGGTGACGCGCGGGGAGAACGTGGGCGCGAGCCAGGACGCGAACCGGCGCACCTTCGAGCGCGCCAACGCCGAGCTCGATCGCTTCTGCGAGGACACGGGCTTCACCTACTCGGTATTCATCGAGCACGCCGTCGGGCGCGGGGAGGCGACGCGGCAGCGCTTCGAGCGGGACGGCGAGGAGGGCATCCGCTACTTCGGCGCGGACCTCGAGGACGCGGCCATCGACGCCGCCGTGCGCGAGCAGGAGGCGGGGCGACTGCCGGCGAACATGCGCTTCGTGCGCGGCGCGGACATCGGCGAGCCGCAGGTGCTGATCGACGCGCTCGAGGCGGCGGGCGTCGAGCCGGAGGGCGCGGTGATGCTCGTGGGCAACGGCTTCCACGAGGTGCGCGACCAGCGCGACGAGCGGATGGTCGCGGTCTTCGAGGGCTACCGGCGCGCGGGGATCGTGCTGCTCTTCACCGAGGAGAACGCGCTCTCCATCGACGACCTGCGCGCGACCGCGTGGAACACCTACCACGCGGGCTTCCGCTACGTGCACGAGAAGTCCGGCCAGGCGCTCCGCCCCGCAGACCCGCGCCCGGCGCCGCGCCTCGGTCCGCCGCTCCGCGCCGCTTGGAGCGAGTGCGCCCGCCGCGCGGGGTACGTGCGCGCCGCCGCCTACTGCTCGCGCACGCGGCGCATCCACCCCTACACGCCGAAGCGCGGCTCGAACCCGTCGATCAGCGTGAGCCACTTCTTCGTGCCCGCCGAGCTCGCCGCCCGCCTCGGCGTCACCGACGACCCCGCCTGACGTCCGCGGTTCGCGAGCGGCCTGCGGCCGTCACGAAGCGGTCCGCGGTTCGCGAGCGGCCTGCGGGCGTCGCGAAGCGGTCCGCGATCCGCGATCCGCTATCCGTGCTGGCGCTCGAGTCTGCGGTCCATGCCGCTTCGCGGAGCAGGCGGCGCGTCGGCTGCTGCGCGTCGGCTGCTGTGCGTCGGCTGCTGCGCGATCGTGGGCGCGGCCTGCGGGCGTCGCGAAGTGGTCCGCGGTTCGCGATCCGTGCTGGCGCTCGAGTCCGCGGTCCATGCCGCTTCGCGGAGCAGGCGGCGCGTTGGCGACGATGCGCCGCGGTAGCGCTCTCCGCGAACGCGGCCGCCGCCGTTCCGTCGAGCGCCGCCGACGGACGGCGGAAAGCGGAAAGCGGACTGCAGCGGCCACAGGCCGCGGATCCGGCCGGAGGCCGCGGCGAGCTGGCGTCAGTCCTTCTCGAGGCGCTTGCGGTGCTGCTGCAGCTCCGCGCGCTGCTCCGGGGAGACCTCCGGGAAGCTCAGGCCGAGCCCCTCGAGGGCTTCGCGGACGATGCGCGCGACCGTCTGGCGCATGAAGGGCTTGTCGTCCGCGGGGATGGCGTACCAGGGCGCCCAGGGGCGGGAGGTCGCGTTCAGCGCCTCCTGGTAGGCGTCCATGTAGAGGTCCCAGCGGTCGCGCGTGTCGAGGTCGCCGGCCTCGAACTTCCAGTTCTTCCGCTCGTCGTCGATGCGCTCGAGGAGGCGCTCGCGCTGCTCCTCGCGTGAGACGTTCAGGAAGAACTTGAGGATCACCGTGCCGTTGCGCGCCAGGTGCTTCTCCCAGTCGCGGATCGACTCGTAACGCTCGAGGAAGACGTCCTCGGGGACGCGCGGGAGGCGCTGCCCGGCGAGGTACTCCGGGTGCACCTTCACGATGAGCACCTCCTCGTAGTGGCTGCGGTTGAAGATGCCGATGCGGCCGCGCTCGGGGAGGCAGGCGTGGATGCGCCAGAGGAAGTCGTGGTCGATCTCCTCCTTGGAGGGCGCCTTGAACGAGGAGACCTGGCAGCCGGCCGGGTTCACGCCCGTCATGACCGCGCGGATGGTGCCGTCCTTGCCGGCGGCGTCCATGGCCTGGAAGACGAGGAGGAGCGAGTAGCGATCGTCGGCGTAGAGCTTGCGCTGGAGCTCGTAGATCTCCTCGACCTGCTCCTCGAGGAGGTCCTTGTTCTCCTTCTTGCCCTTCTTCCCGGAGGGCGCGCCCTTCGGCGGCTCGTGGGAGGCGTCGGCGACGCGGAAGGAACCGTCGAAGGGGACGAGGTAGGGGCTCGCCGGCGGCTCGACGAGCGTCGGCGCCGTGGCGGGCGCGGCCACGACCTTCGAGGCGGCGGCCTTGCGCGGGGCGCGCTTCCGGGTCGCCTTGCGCGTGGTCTTCTTGGCGGCCGTCTTCTTCGGCGCGGCCTTCTCGGCGGCCGTCTTCTTCGGCGCGGCCTTCTCGGCGGCCGTCTTCTTCGGCGCGGCCTTCTTGGCGGCCGTCTTCTTCGGCGCGGCCTTCTTGGCGGCCGTCTTCTTCGGCGCGGCCTTCTTCTCGTCGCCCTTCTTCTTCTTGTCGTTCTTCTTCTTCTTCTTCTTCTTGCCCATCGGACGAGCGTACCCGATCCCCCGCGCCCTTCGCCTGTAAGCAGCGCGCGCCCCGGCCGTTATCCTCCCGACATGCGCCGCTGCCCCCACTGCTCCGCCTTCGTCCCCGCCACCCTCTGCCCCGAGTGCGACCACCGCCTCGCGCCCCCCTCCCGCGCCCTCGCCCGGCTCCGCAACGCCGCCCTCGGCGCCGGCACCCTCCTCACGCTCGCGGCCTGCTACGGCGCCGCCTACCAGCCCATGCCTTAGGAGCCCGCCGCCGGCCCCACCTGCGACGACCCGCAGACCGACCTCGACGGCGACGGCTTCTGCGGCGACGCCGACTGCGCCGAAGGCGACCCCGACCGCCAGTGCTGATCGCCGCGGTGCAGTCAGGCGCTGGCCGACGGCATGAAGTGTTGGTCAGATGTCACTGGCGATACGTCATGGCGCGGACTTGAGCTGTGGGACCGCGAACTGTGCGAAGCCCGTAGGATCCGGGTAAATGGTTGCATGGCGATATCCGTACAGCTTCTCGAGGTGCTTTCGGATGTCCGCCTTGCCCTTCGGCGTTATCCGAACAGTATAGACCGCATTCTTTCTCACACCACGATCCGATGAGTCGAGTTTGTGAACGCGGAGTGGGAGAGAGGTGGCGGAGCGCACTTCGTCGATCTGGAACCATTTGCCGCCAGACGAGGTGGTCTTGGGCCACTGGCGGGGAGATCCATGAACCCAGGATTTCGGAACTCCGCCCATGAGAAACCCTCCGTGCTGGGCGGAGATGCGGTCCTCGAACCGGGGTGGACGCCATGCGAGAATATCGTCGCACCAATCGTCGGCGCTCACGGACGAAGGCCTCCAGGGGCGCTTGCGGCAATCTTCCCAGTCTCGCTTGTCGGCGTTCTCGTTGATGAGTCTATCGGTTACGTCGAAAGCGAAGAGCCTTCCGTCAACGTCTTCCTTCGTCGGAGTCGTGTTCGACCACTTCTTCTCAACGGCGAACCAAAGTCCGATGTATGGGCTGAACGAGACGTCTACAAGTCGAGTCGGTGCGCCGAAGTGCTGCATTACGGCAAGTTGGTTCAACACAGATAGGCGTCCCGATATCCCTCGGTGAAGTCCCCAGCGATGAAACTCAGCGAGTATCTTTCCTTCCTCATCGTACAGCCTTGATTCGTCGATAGAGGATCCCTCAGTCCAGAATAGCCTCCTGTACAGAGAGCTGTGCAAAGGCCAAGACGCGTCAACCTGCCCCCGCCACGCGAAGGATCGTCCATCGTCGGTCCATTTCTCGAAGATTGAGTGGATGATGTCCCGTGCCTGATCGAATGATTCTGCTTTTTGTTCCCAGGGTCTCCAGAAGTCGGCTGCACTCACAGTGTCTCCTTGTGTGAGTAGGCATTGGGTCGCAGGGAGGAGCGCATGTCAATGGCTGTTAAGTGCCATTGACTGTTTTAGTCGTTGCTAACTATTTTGATTCTCGCTACGAGATCGGATTCGCGGTCGACCTGCTCGTCCCAAAAGTAGCTCCGCCGAGATGATGGCCGGGGGCCCGTGCGGCGCAGCGCGGCACACCCGCTGACGTGGCGTTCACGGATCCGTCGCGCGGCCCCGCTCGATCGGCCCGGGTCGATCGGCCCCCGCGGGTGGTGGCAGACTGTTTGCAGCCTTTGCAGTCCGAGATCGCCGTGAGGGAGGGGTCGCGTCGCGCGGCCTCGAGGAGGAGAGAGTCGATGAACCGCTGCCCCCAGTGCGCCAGCTTCGTGCCCGCCCATGTCTGCCCCGAGTGCGACCACCGCTTGCCCGCCCCGCGGGACGCGGGGCCCGGCTGGGTGCGGCGCGCAGTGAACGCCGCCGTCAGCGCCGGCGCCGTGCTCACGCTCGCCGCCTGCTACGGCGTCCCCTACGAGGACGAGTACTGCCCGGACCCCTCGTCGGACGCGGACGGCGACGGCTACTGCGGCGAGTTCGACTGCGACGAGGGCGACCCGGAGCGCCACGACTTCGCCTACGACGAGCCCGGCGACGGCGTCGACCAGGACTGCGACGGAGCGGACGCCATCCCGACGCCCACGGACGGCGGCCCCACCGGGATGTGAGCACGTTGCGTCGCCCCGCCGCCGCGTGCCCTCCCTCCGGTCGGGCGGCCATCCGCCGTCCGCCGCCCGCTGTCCGCCGCCCGCTGTCCATGCGGGGCGTCCGCCTGCGCGGCTCCGCGCACGCGGCCGCCACCGCGCAGCTGGACGCCCCCCACGGACAGCGGAGAGCGGACGGCGGACAGCCGCGCGACCGAAGGGAGCGCGCCTGCCCCACGGACGGCGGAGAGCGGACGGCGGACAGCCGCGCGACCGAAGGGAGCGCGCATGAGTGAGCGGCGGACGCGGCGCCTCGACGTGCTGAGCGAGGCCGCGCATCCGGCCTACGTGGTCTGGGAGCTCACGCTCGCCTGCGACCACGCCTGCCGGCACTGCGGGTCGCGGGCGGGGGCCGCGCGGGAGACCGAGCTGAGCACCGCGGAGGCGCTCGAGGTGGTCGCGCAGCTCGAGGCCATGGGCGCGCGCGAGGTCGTGCTGATCGGCGGCGAGGCCTATCTGCACGAGGGCTTCCTCGAGGTGGTGCGCGCGCTCCGGGACGCGGGCATCAAGCCCTCCATGACCACGGGCGGGCTCGGCATCACGGCCGAGCTCGCGCGGGAGATGGCGGCGGCGGGCATCCGGCTGGTGAGCGTGAGCATCGACGGGCTCGAGGAGGCGCACGACCGCATCCGCGCGCGCCCCGGGAGCTGGCGCGGCGCCTTCGAGGCGCTCGGGCACCTCCGGGCGGCGGGCATCGCGACCGCGTCGAACATCCACCTCAACCGCGTCAACCGCGGCGACCTCGAGGCGCTCTACGGGAAGCTCCAGCAGGCGGGCATCCGCGCCTGGCAGGTGCAGATCACGGCGCCCCTCGGGCGCGCGGCGGACCGGCCCGAGATGCTGCTCCAGCCCTGGGATCTGCTCGACCTGGTGCCGCGGCTCGCGGCGCTGAAGCGGCGCGCCCACGCGGACGGCGTGCTCATGACGCCGGGCAACAACCTCGGCTACTTCGGCCCGGAGGAGGCCGTGCTCCGCTCACCGACGCCGGACGGGGCGGACCACTGGCGGGGCTGCCAGGCGGGCAAGTTCGTGATGGGCATCGAGAGCGACGGCGCCGTGAAGGGCTGCCCCTCGCTCCAGACCGCGGCCTACGTCGGCGGCTCGCTGAAGGAGCGCTCGCTCGACGCCATCTGGGCCGGCACGCCGGAGCTGGCGTTCACGCGGGAGCGCGGCGTGGAGGGGCTCTGGGGCTACTGCGCCGAGTGCGCCTACGCCGAGGTCTGCAAGGGCGGCTGCACCTTCACGGCGCACAGCCTCTTCGGGCGACCCGGGAACAACCCCTACTGCTACCACCGCGCGCGCGTGATGCGGCGGCGCGGCGTGCGCGAGCGCCTCGCCCCGGCGGACGCGGCCGACGGGCGCCCCTTCGACTGCGGCCGCTTCGAGATCGTGGAGGAGCCCTTCGGCGCGCCGGACGAGGTCGCCCCGCGCGAGCGCCTGGTGCGCCTCGGGCGAAGGCCGAAGCGGCCGGAGAAGAGCTGGTACTGAGCCGCGAAGCGGCGAAGCCCTTGCCCTTGCCCTTGCCCGTGCCCGCCGGCAGAAGAGCGAACGAGAGGCGGGAGTGGACGGAGAAGACCCGTGCCTGTGCCCCGTGCCCTTGCCCGTGCCCGCCGGCAGACGAGCGAAGGAGAGGCGGGAGTGGGCGGAGAGCAATCGTGCACGGGCACGTGCACGAGGGTGAGGGCTCCGTGCTCGGCGGGTTCTCGCGGACTGGCGCCCCTCTGGTTGCCGGCACGGGATGCCCGGGGATCGGTGACCTCTCTCAGAGCGCTCGTCGGACCCGTCTCCCCGCGGGCACGGACCTCCCACCGTCCGTCAAGCGGCTTGTGGCAGAATTTCCTGCCGCCGCCGACGGTCGTAGAGCTGGCCATCGCGGAGTGCCGCGATGAGCATGGGAAGGAGTCGGTCGCCGACGCCGCGCAGC
>PABA01000127.1 GCA_002699025.1 Sandaracinus sp.
CGTGGCGGTGTCCGCAGGACGCGTGGCGGTGTCCGCAGGACGCGTGGCGGTGTCCGCAGGACGCGTGGCGGTGTCCGCAGGACGCGTGGTGGTGTCCGCAGGACGCGTGGTGGGGGACGCGGCCCGGTCGGCGCGAGGTCGAGCCGGCGTCCGTGGTCGGCGCCGCCCCCGATGTCGGGGGCGACGCGGCGAGGCCTCGCGCTCAGGCCTCCACGGGTGTCGGGAGCGCGTCGAGCTCCACACCGGGCGGCACGTGCACCCGCGCCGCCAGGGGGCCGCCGCGCCCGCTGTCGGCGCGCTCGACCTTCACCTCGCCACCGAAGAGCTCGCCGGCGACCTCGGCGACCAGCGGCGCCAGCGCCGTGAAGGCCGCGTCCGTGTTCGGCGCGTGGAGCCGGTCGGGCACCCGCACGAGCAGCTCGCTCGTCCCGAAGCGCAGGCCCGTCGTCGGGTCGTCCTGGAGCCGCTTGGCCGCCTCGAGCGCCTGGCGAAAGGCGTCCCGGAGCCGGGCCCGGAGGTCGCCCTCGAACGCGCGCTTCCGGCTGAAGAGCAGCCCCGGCCGCCCCTCGCCCTGGTCGTAGTACCAGTCGGCCCCGTGCCCCACGAGGAGCACCCCGGGACCCTGCGGCACGTGGCTGTAGTCGGCGACGTCGACGAGCAGCTCGTCCTTCACGACGTCGTCCTGGATCCAGCGGTGGAACACGGGGATCAGATCCAGCGGCTTCGGCGCCTCGCCCTCGGCGAAGAGCTTCACCTGCACCCGCTCGGCGTCTCGCAGCGTCTCGGTCATCGCATCACTCCGCCGGCGCCGGGGCCGCCGGCGCCTTCTTCTTCTTGGGGGCGTCGCCGCCCTCGTTCTTCGCCTTCGCCTGCGCCGCCGCGAGCCGCTCGTAGCAGCCGTGGCTCGCCTCCAGGAAGAGCCGCGCCTCGTCGAGGAGCCGGTGCGCCCGCTCCTCGTCCGCGCCCTCCCAGGCCTTCGCCGCGTGGGCCTTCAGGAAGTAGGTCGCGAACTTCCCCTTCGCGTACTTGTCGTGGAAGAGGCCCGTGTCGTGGAGCTCCCGGCGGAACACGGCGACGATGTCATCGTCGTCGTCGCGGACCTCCGCCTCGAGGTAGCGCGCGAGCGCCTGGGCGGCCGTCGCCATCGACTCGAAGGCCTTCCGCCCGGCCGCCGGGTGCTGGCCCCCGTCGTGCAGGTCCTGCGCCTCGTCGAGCACCTGCTCGGCCGCCTGCAGGCCGAACTCCACGAAGGGCACGACCTCGCCCGCGCACTCGCCGACGCCGAGGTCGCCGATGCCGTATTCGCGCGGGTCGCGCCAGTCGCTGTAGAAGCTCGGATCCTCCTCGTAGCTCGGCACGGCGCCGAAGGGCTTGAGGAGCTTGCGGATCGTCGGCTTGCCCACGCGCTTCACCCAGCCGCGGAAGGTCTCGTCGGGCTCCTTCTCGGCGACGTAGCGCTTCGTCAGCGCGTCGATCACCTCGGGCACGCGCTTCGAGGGCACGGCGCCGACCACCAGGCCGTAGTTCGCCGCGTTCTCGGTCCACTGGCCGCCGACGACGACGTTGAAGTGCGGCACCTTGCGGCCGCCGACGTTCCGGCTGACGCCGAGGAAGCCGAGGTCCGCGGCGTGGTGCTGGCCGCAGCTGTTGAAGCAGCCGCTCGCCTTGATGCGGAGCTTCTTCACGGCCGGGTCGAGGTCGCCCTGGACGACCGTCAGCCGCCGCCGGAGCTCGCCGGTCAGGCCGCGGCTCGCCGAGATGCCGAGCTTGCAGGTGTCCGTGCCCGGGCAGCTCGTCAGATCGGTGATCGTACCGGCGCCGTCCTCGGCCAGGCCGAGGTCGCGGAGCGCCTCCCAGATGGCGAGCGCGTCCGCGCCGCTCACCCAGCGGAGCGCGAGGTTCTGCTCGACGGTCGCGCGGAAGGTGTCCCCCGTGTAGGCGCGGGCGAGGTCCGCGAGGACCCGCGCCTGGTCGGCCGTGAAGTCGCCGAGCGGGAGCTTGATGGTCGCCGTGAAGTAGCCGCCCTGGACCTGCGGTCGGAGGTTGGTCTTCGCCCAGCCCTGGAAGGCCGCCGGGCCGTCCGCCGGGAGCGGGGCGCCGGGGCGGAGGGGCCTTTCGTCCGTGTGGCCGAGGTTCGCGAGGAAGGCGGTCCAGCGCGGGTCGGGGCGGAGCTGGGCGCGCTCCTCCGCGACGAGCTCGCGGAACGCCTCGATCCCGACCTTCTGCACGAGGAACTTGATGCGGGCGCGGGCCCGGCTCTGCTTCTCGCCGAGGCGCGCGAAGACCCGGCAGACGGCCTGCGCGAGGGGCAGCAGCTCCTCCTCGGGGCAGAACTCGTCGAGCACCTTCGCCTGCACGGGCACCGCGCCGAGGCCGCCGCCGACCACCACCTCGAAGCCGCGCTTGCCGTCGCGGACCTTCGCCGTGGCGCCGAGGTCGTGGAAGGTGACCAGGCCGCAAGGCTCGTCGTGGCACCCGCTGAAGGCGATCTTGAACTTGCGCCCGAAGTCCTGGACGTCCGGATGGCCGAGCAGGAACTGCGTGCAGGCGTCGGCGTAGGGGGTGACGTCGAAGGACTCGGTGCTGCACACCCCCGCGAACTGGCAGGCGGTCACGTTGCGCACGCTGTTGCCGCAGGCTTCGCGGGTGGTGATGCCGACGGCGGCGAGGCGCCGGTGCATGTCCGGCGTGTCCTCGATGTGGACGAAGTGCAGCTGGATGTCCTGCCGGGTCGTCACGTGGAGGATGGCGTCCGAGTACTCCTCGGCGAGGTCCGCCATCACGTCGAGCTGGTCGGCGCTGATCTTCCCGTAGGGGATCTTGATGCGCTGCATGCCCGGCGCGTCCCAGACCGTGTCCGGGCCCTTCTTCAGCTCCCCGCAGGGGTAGTCGAGCTTCTTCGGCCCGTTGCCGTCGTTGCGGTAGCCGTTGTCGTAGCGCTGGCCGTAGACGCCCCGGCGCAGGCGCATCTCCGCGAAAATGCGGTCGTCGATCTTGCCGTCGCGCTTGAGGTCCATCTGGCCCTCGAAGACGTCGACTTCCCGACCCAGCTCGTCGGGAATGCGCTCGGCGAGCTCCGCCTTCCAGGTCTTGCCGCTCATGGTCGAATCCTCCGCGCCCGGGCCCCGCCCGAGCGACGATTCATCTACGACCCGTAATGCACGGTGGTCAAGTCGGGAATATGTGGTTTCGTCGCCGACGGCTGAAATTGCTGCGAAAAAATCGACATATACCCGACTAATAAGGTGCAGAAATTTTGCTCGCGAAGGTCTTCTCGCTCCTCGTGAAGGCGCTGGCTTGACAGGTGCCGTTCCGAGAGCTAGCTATGCCAACCCCGTCGCGACGGGGACCCTCCCCCGGGAGGGGCGTTCTTTCGGAACACATTCGGGGATCGTCTAACGGCAGGACTCCAGATTCTGATTCTGGCTATCTAGGTTCGAATCCTAGTCCCCGAACCGCCGGCCACCCGGCTCCCCGCCGCCCGGATTTTTTCCTTGCGCGGCGATCGAAACGGGCTAGCTTCGGCAGCCCTTCCGGCCCCATCGTCTAGCGGTTAGGACACCGGCCTCTCACGCCGGTAACAGGGGTTCGAGTCCCCTTGGGGTCACCCAGCAAACGCCTCTCGCTCCCGCGGGAGGCGTTTTTTTCTTTGCCGCGTCGACCCGCCGCGATCACGCCTGGGCTGCCGCGGGCGTAGGCCTCGCCGAGCGCCGACCGGTGCGTCCCTCAGGGCGTGGCGGAGGGCTCCGGCTCCCGCCCGGGCCGGCTCTCTCCCCGCCGGGTGCGCAGGGCGATGAGCGGCCCGACCACGATCGACGAGAGCAGCGCCGCGAAGACGATCGCCACGAAGACCGTCTCCGAGATCAGCTGCAGCTCGAGCGCGAGCGCGCCGACGACGATCTCCATGGCGCCCCCGGGCACGAAGACGATCCCGAGGAGCACCGAGCGAGCCTGTGGTAGGAGCGCCATCCGCGCGCCCATCCAGGCACCGACGAACTTCCCGCCCATCGCCACGGCGGTGAAGAGCGCGGTCACGCCGAGGTCCATGCCGGTGACGAAGTCGATCTGCAGGCCCAGCGTCGCGAAGAAGACCGGCACGAAGACCGCGTGCAGCGTCGCGCTGAGGTTGTGGGCGAGCTCCTCGGGCACCTCCTCCGAGCTGCCGGCCATCGTGCCCGCGAGGAAGAAACCGAGGATCGCGTGGATGCCGAGCCACTGGGTGATCACGCCGCAGAGGAGCCCGACCGTGACCACGAGCGTCATGAGCGCGGCCGGCTGGGGCAGGGAGGTCCTGAGCACGGCGCGGGCGGCGACGCCGACGACCCGGCTGCCGATCGAGATGCAGGCCGCGACGAAGAGCACGATGCCGATGGAGGTCCGGGCCATCTCCGTGGCGTCCACCTGCGTCGCCGTCGCGACCGAGAGGACGATCGTGAAGAGGAACCAGCCGAAGACGTCGTTCACGGCGCAGGCGGAGAGGGCGAGCGTGCCGTCGTCGCTTCGCGCCAGGCCCAGGTCGGCGATGGCCCGCGCCACGACCGAGATCGCCGTGATGGACGACGCCACCGCGAGGAAGAGGGCGAAGCTGAAGCGGTTGGCCTCCGCGCCCCAGAGCTCGGCGTCGAGCGCCGCGAAGACCGGGTAGCCGATCGCGATCGGGACGATGACGCCGACCACGCCCACCAGCAGCGCAGCGCGGCCCTCCCGGAGCGCCTGCCGGACGTCGACGTGGAAGCCGGAGGCGAGGAGGAGGAAGAACACCCCCAGCCAGGACACCGTCTCGAGCATGGTCGCCTGCACCGTCTCGGACGGGAAGAGCCAGCGCTGGGCGTCCGGGCCGATGCGGCCGAAGACGGTCGGGCCGAGCAGGACCCCGGCGAGGATCTCGCCGGCGATCGCCGGGACGCGGAGCTCCTCGCAGAGCGCGCCGAGCGTTCGCGCCGCCCCGAGCAGGACGAGGAGCTGGAGGAGGAAGAGCAGGATGTGGGATTCGTCGAGGACGTGCATCGTCGGCCGGCGGGAGTCTACGGTCTCGGGGCGCCTCGGCGCGAAGCCGCGCGGGTGGCGGCTCGGCGCGCCTTGCCTCGTCCGGTGAGCGCGGTGGATGCTCGTCGCCCATGACGCGACGAATCGGGGGGATCCTCGCCGCGTGGCTGGTGCTCGGCGCGGCGACGGCGTACGCCGGGAACGACGACGAGATCCTCGTGGGCAACCAGGCGGCCATGGCCGCGGGCGCGGTCACGGCGACGGTCGCGAGCTCCGCGGCGCTCGTCTACAACCCGGCGGGCCTCATGGGCTCGTCGGACGAGAACCACCTCGACGCCACCGCGACCCTCTACGGCCTCCGCCGCTACTCCACGGACCAGCTGCTCGCCTTGCCCGCCAACGCGACCGATGGCGAGCACGTGAACGAGATCCTCGTCGTCCCGAGCACGCTGGGTTACGTCCGGGAGCTCGGCTCGCTCCGCGTCGGCTTCGGCTTCTTCCAGCGGCGCGCGACCGCCGTCACGCTCCGCGCCGCCATCGACGACGACGTGGCCGAGGGTCGCGTCGACTGGGGCCTGATCATCCAGGACGACACCCGCCTCTACGACGCCGCCCTCGGCCTCGCGTTCGACGCCCACGAGACCCTCTCCATCGGCTTCGCCGTGCACGGCCTCGTTCGCTCGACCAGCGGTCTGATCGACTTCGCCGGGGGCCTCACGGACGGCGTGAGCGGGGACACGACGCACCTGATCAGCCAGTCTCTCGTCGTCTCCGAGACGGATGTCGGCGCGCGCCTCTCGGCCGGGCTCCAGTGGGCGCCGCACCCGCGCGTCCGCCTCGGGCTCTCCGTCGACTCCCCCTCCCGGGTGCTCTTCACGACGTCGACGATCGACGCCGTCTTCGTCGCCCACAACCCGCGCGCCACCGCGTTCGTCGCCGACATCGTCGAGGAGTCGGGCTTCACCTTCGAGCGCCAGCTCCCGGCCCGCGTCCGCCTCGGCCTCGCCGTCGAGGGCGAGTGGGGCTGGCTCGCCCTCGACGGCGACGTGCAGCACGCCGTCGAGGACGAGGAGGCGGGGGTCGAGCGGCGCTTCGTCTGGAACCTGCGGCTCGGCGGGGTCTTCCCCTTGAGCGACGTGATCCAAATCGGCGCGGGGCTCTTCACCGATCGCTCCTCGGACACGCGCCCGGAGAGCTTCGGCGCGGCGCGCGCCGACAGCTACGGGGGCACGCTCGGCGTTCGCTACGACGACGTGATGAGCTTGGCGGAGGGCGAGGAGGCGCCGCGGATCCGCTTCGGGACGACGCTGGCGCTCCGCTACGCCTACGGCCGCGGCGACGTCGCGGGCCTGACGGTCGCGCCGGTGCCGGACTTCGGCGACGCGGAGGTGACGCAGACCCGACTCTCCTCCTTCCGGGTGCACGAGGTCGGCATCCACCTCGGCTCGCGCCTCTCCTTCTGAGCACGACGACTCGCGCGAGGGCGAGTCGCCTCTCGCCCCTGCCCGGGCCCCGCCCGTTCGCGGTGGAGGGAGGACGAGGGCGGCTCTCTCGCCCTTCTCCGCTCGTCGGCGCGGTGCTCTCCCCCTCTGCCTCCCGCTCTCCGTACGGGCGCGAGCCTCTCGGGCCACGGCGCCTCGACGGAGCGGGGCGCCGCTGGGTCGTGAAGGGCCGCGTGATCGGTGCTTGAAAGATCCGCCCCCCTTCGGGCGTAGTACGGCTCGTGACGCGGTGGTGGATCCTCCTCGGCGCGCTGACCCTCGGGGCGGCGTGCTCTTCCGGGACGAAGATGACGGCGGAGCTCGCGCACGCCAACGGGCTCCAGGCCGGCGCGCCGGTCGAGTTCCAGGGCGTGCACGTCGGCGAGGTCGACGCGGTGCGCGCGCAGGGGGAGGCGGCCCGCGTGGAGCTGACGATCTCGCCGGACCACGAGCTGGCTCTCCACGAGGACGCCTGCGCGCTGACCGGCTCCGAGCCGAGCGGGACGACGCTCGTGCTCCTCCCGGGGCGGGCCGAGGCCGCCTTCGCCGCCGAGGTCGTGCCGGCGTGCAGCCTCGAGCTGGACGATCTGCGGGCGCTCGGCGACGCGGTGGGCGACGCGGTCGGGGGCACGATCCAGCGGCTCCAGGGCCTGCTCGGCGGCGACGGCGACGACGACTCGGCCAGCGCCATGACCTCGCTCCGGGACGTGGGTCGGACGGTGGGCGAGGCCCAGCGGGAGCTCGGGCAGGGGCTCGTCGAGGGGGCGACCGGCATGGACGGAGAGCTCCGGGACTTCGGGCGGAGCGTCGGCATGGCGGCGCGGGAGCTCGGCGAGGGGCTCGAAGAGGGGCTCGGCGACGACACGCCCTGAGCGGAGGCGCGGACTCGGGAGGCGGCCGTCCGCTCAACCCTCGAGGAGCGTCGCTGCGGCCCGGAGGAGGAGCGGCGCGGGGGCGAGCGCATGCTCGCGGAGCGCGGCCTCGGTGAGCTTGATGGCGTGGTCGTCCATCGAGCTCCGTGCGCGCTGCCGGAGCGTTGCCGGGTCGGGCACGGCGGCATCGGGCGCGGCGGCACCGGGCGCGGCGACACCGGGCACGGCGGCACCGGGCGCGGCGGCATCGGGCGCGGCGACATCGGGCGCGGCGGCATCGGGCGCGGCGGCATCGGGCGCGGCACCGGACACCCTGACCGGGGCGCCATAGACCGCCCAGAGCGCGGCGGCAGCCTGGAGGAGGTGCCCGGCGAGGCGGCGCGTGTCCGCGGGCGCGAGGTGCGGGGCCACGAGGCGGAGGGCGCTGGCGCCGGTGACGACGTGGACGAGGGCGATGCGCGAGCCGGGCACGCCGAGGACCCCCGCGGCGCCGAGCGCGGCCGCGGCGCGGACGAAGCCATCGAGCTGGAAGGTCGAGGCATCCCAGGCGTCGATGGCCGCCGCGAAGGCCGGCTCGTGCTCGAGCACCTTCAGGCGCTCGAAGATCAGGCCGCGCCGGGGCACGTCGAGCCGGGGGAGGGCGGCGAAGACCGCCGCCGCGTCGTGGCCGGGGACCGGCGCCCGGCCGGGCTCGCCGGGGAGGCGCTGGTGCCGCGCCGACCAGAGGGCGAGGCCGTGCGCGAGCTCCCGGCGGCGGGAGGGCGTGTCGGCCCGCTCGAGGGAGCGCGTCGCGTGGGCGACGCGTAGAAAGCCGTGGAGCGCGGAGGCCAGCACGCCGTCCGAGAGGGTCGGGATCGCCTCCCGCAGCACGTCCTGCCAGGGGCGCGCTTCGAGCTCGCGCTCCCAGGTGGCGATCCAGTCGCCGGCGCGGGAGACGTCGCCGAGAGCAGCCGCTCGTTCGTCCGCCCGCGCGGCCGCTCGTTCGTCCATCCGCGCGGCCGCTCGTCCATCCGTCCGCCGGTGCGGTGGCTTGCTCGTCCGCTCTCCGATGGGCCGTCCCGGCGGGCGCGGCCGCAGGCGCGCGACGTAGGCGTCGAGGAAAGGCTCCACCCGGTCGCCGTGGCCGAGCTGAACGAGCGCCTCCGCCGCCATCGGGCCGTGGTTGGAGAGCCCGTCCAGCGAGCCGCTCGCGAACTCGAGGTCCGTGGCGTGGAGCCGGTCGAGGCAGCGATCGAAGTCGTGTTCCATGCCCCCACGCTGCGGCGCGATAGATGGCTCGTCGACGAGACGGACAATCCTTCGTCGAGTCGCTCCTGCGCGAGCGAGCCCACGGCCTGGCGCTCCTCGTCCACCCGCTCCCGAGCTCGTGCCGCCCGGGGCGCGGTGAGCGCTCGGAGCCCGTCCGCGCGGTCGAGGCCCGAGGCATCGCCCACGAGGCCCGCGAGGTCGACGGCCAGGCCCGGCCCCGGCTCCCTGGGCGCGCGGGGTCCCCCTGAACGATCGCTCTCGCACCCGCTCTCGCACCTCGCTGAGGCTGCCCCGGCTCGCTGCGCGCGAGTCCCGGCCGAGGCGGAGCTCCGCCCGCGGAGTCGACCGGAGCTCGGTTCGGGCAGCTCAGTTCAGGCTGTACGGCATCGCCAGCGCGAAGGGCGCGATGGTCGCGTCGAAGGCGCTCCCGTCCTCCCGCTCCATCTGGTAGCTGCCGTGCATCGTGCCCCGCGGCGTCTCGAGCACGGCGCCGCTCGTGTACTCGAAGGCCTGGCCGGGCTCGAGGCGCGGCTGCTCCCCGACGACGCCGGGCCCGCGCACCTCCTCGACCTCGCCGAGCTGGTTCGTGATGATCCAGTGGCGCGTGCGGAGCTGCACCGGCCCCTCGTGCGCCACGTTCTCGATGCGCACGCGGTAGGCGAAGACGAAGCGCGTCGCCTGGGGGCTCGAGTGCTCGGGCAGAAAGCGGCTGCGCACGGTGACACGCACGCCCCGCGTCGTCGCGCTCGAGGTGGTGTCGTCGTCCGTGTCCATCATCGCTCGCCTTCCCCTTTGTCTGCCCCCCGTGAGGGGGCTCGGTCATCTGCCCCCCCGTGAGGGGGCGCCGTCGTCTGTCCCCGCGAGGGGCCTCAAGCTCTTCCGGTGGCTGACCCAGGCCGTCCGAGCCGCCGCGAAGCGCCAGGGGGCCGCGCGGTCCTCTGGCGTCGCGTAGTCGATGCCCACGCGCGGCCCGACGAGCAGCCCCGTCGGCGCCTCGCCCCGGTGCAGCTCGAGGCCCCCGGCCGCGTAGAGCTTGTGGCCCGACCAGCTCGTGTCCAGGGCCAGCGCCTGGCCCACCTTGCCGGGCCCCGTCAGGAGCACCGGCCCGCTCTTGCCGCCCCGCCGCGCGCGCACGGTCTCCACGCCCGCCAGCGGCTCGCAGGCGCGCACGAGCACCGCCGCCGCGTCGCCGGAGGCGCCCGTGACGACGTTCAGCATCTGGTGCAGCCCGTAGCAGAGGTAGACGTAGGCGCGCCCCGGGGGCCCGAACATCACCGCGGTGCGCTCGGTGCGCCCGACGAAGGCGTGGCAGGCGGAGTCGTCGGCCCGGTAGGCCTCCGTCTCCGTGATGCGCAGGCGCACTTCGCCGCGGCGCAGCTCCATGCCGACGAGCGCGCGGGCGACCTCGACCGCGTCCCGGCGAAAGAAGCGCTGCGGCAGGCGCATGGGCCGCGTCAGCTGCGCCCGTGGACGAGCTTCTTCTCGGCGCCGGTCTCGAACATCACCAGGATCTGCCCCGGCGCCGGCTGGCCGACGACCTTCCCCACGCCGAACTTCGGGTGGAGGAAGAAGTCGCCCACCGCGTAGGTGTTCTTCATCGAGTAGCGCTCCGAGTTGCGCGCGGCCGCGACCTCCTCGGCCGTCAGCGGCGGCGTCTTGTGCGCGACCTTGCTGCTCTTCTTCTTGGACGAGCTGCTCGACGAGGAGGCCGAGCGACGCCGCTTGGCCGGCGCCTTCGCCCCGCCGCTCGCGCCGATCGGCTTGGTCTCGGCCCGCGCGAGCCCCTGGACCTTCTGGCGCGCCGTGCGGAAGGCCGGGCCGCTCGCCTCGCAGACGAAGACCTCCTCCACGCCCGGAGCGCGTCCGGCGGCGATGCACTGCTCGTGGTAGGCGTGCGCCGCGCGCACGGCGATGACCAGCCGGTCGGCGCGCGGGAGCTCGCCGGGGCCGGCGCCGAGCGCCGGGAACGCGATGCGTTCGACGTTGCGCTTCGCGGCGAAGCGGAGCGCCTCGAGCACGGCCTGACGGAGCACGTCCGCCCCGGGGGCGGGCTGGCGCGTGCTCCCGGGCTCGGGCGGACGCGACGCGACCCAGAGCAGGAAGTTGCAGTGCAGCCGCCCGGGGTGGACGCGGACGACCGAGGGGATCTCGAGGAGGCGCCCCTCGACCTGCTTCAGCTCCGCGTCGAGCGCGCGTTGCAGGCCGTCGCCGTAGTGCTCGTGCAGGTCCGAATCCGGGCCGGGCCCGGGCCAGAGCTGCATGTCCGCCGCGCCGTCATAGACGATGCAGCCGACGCGCTGGCGGGAGGGGAGGTCGTACACCGAGCGATTGACGAGCGTGACTTCCATCGACGCGGCTCGCCCTAGCACGATCGTCGGAAAGGGCGAGCGCGCGTCGGCCACGTTCCGGTGTCGAGGGGTGTCGCCTTCCCGGCGGCGCGTTGCTATGGTCCGCGCCACTCCGCTCCGGACCCGATCATGGCCGACCCGAACAGCCGTCCCTTCCTCGTCGTCACCGCGCTCCTCGACTCCGGCGCGCGCCCGGCGATGCTCACGACCAGCCACGGCGACGCGATGGAGCACGCCTACCTCGCGAGCGCCGCGCACGACGTCGCGGGCCTCGACCTCGTCGAGCTGCCGGTGAGCCCGGCGGCCTTCGACGCGCTCCGCAAGGCGCTCTCGCTCGCGCCGGAGACCGTGGCCCTCTACGACCTCTTCCCGCTCGCCGCGCACCTCGACGGCGCCGTGCGGAAGGTCGCCGGCCAGTTCCTCGCGGCGGAGGCCGTCTGGACCCTCGAGGAGCAGGGGCTGCTCGGCGGCGTGCCGCTGAACGTGCGGCTCGACTTGCCGAAGGGCTGGGACAAGGACCCGAAGGCGGTGCACGGGCGGCTCGTCGAGGCCAAGGCGCTCGACCTCAGCCCGGAGGGCATCGAGACCTTCAAGGCCGTCAAGCAGGCCTGGGACGCGAAGCGCGCCGGCTGAGCGTCGGCTGGGCGGCGCCCCGGCGGCCGCCCTGGCGAGGGCATCGCGCGGCGGACGCGCGTGAAGGACGGGCGCGACGGGTGCTTGCGACGGCTGCTTGCGACCCCCTGCCGCGCGCGGTAACCGAGCGGCCCCTTCGTACGCCGGAGAGCTCCCCATGCGCCTCGAGATCCACCCCACGCATCCGCAAGGCCGCAAGGTCGCCAAGACCGTCGAGACCCTCCGCCGCGGCGGCGTCATCGTCTACCCGACGGACACCTGCTACGCGCTCGGCTGCGACATCTTCCAGAAGAAGGCGATCGACCGCATCTACCGGATCAAGCAGATGAAGAAGGATCAGCCGCTGGCCTTCGTCTGCCCGGACCTCGGCGACATCGCGCGCTACGCCGTCGTCGACAACCGGAACTACCGGCTGATGCGCCGCCTGCTGCCCGGGCCCTACACCTTCATCCTGCCGGCGACCCGCGAGGTCCCGCGCATCCTGATGATGAAGCGCAAGACCGTCGGCATCCGCGTGCCGCACCACGAGGTCGCGCTCGAGATCGTCCGCGAGCTCGGCAACCCCATCGTCTCCACCTCGGCGACCTGGGAGGGCGAGCAGCTCAACGACCCGGACGACCTGGTCGACCGCTTCAAGCAGGCGGACCTCGTCATCGACGCCGGCTGGGGCGGCATGGACCCCTCCACCGTGCTCGACCTGACGGGCCCCGAGGTCGTCGTGGTCCGCGAGGGCGCCGGCCCCGTCGAAGGCGTCCTCTGAGCCGCGTGGAGCGAGGCGCCCGCCTCTCGGCCCGCTGGGCGCACCTCAGGCGTCGGTGGCGGCGGGCTCCTTCACGTCGACGAAGCGGTGGCGGACCTTCTCGAAGGCGCGGTGGGTCAGCGCCTGGAGATCGTCGAGCCAGGTGAAGAGCACGGGCGTCGCCAGGAGCGTGAGCCCGAGCGCCAACGACTGCCCGCCGAGCACGATGCCGGCGATGGCGTGGTTGGTGCCGCTGCCGGCGCCGGTGGAGATCATCAGCGGCGCCATGCCCGCGACGAAGGCGAGGGTCGTCATGAGGATGGGCCGGAGCCGGTCCCGGTTCGCGAGCATGATGGCGTCGGGTCGCGACCAGCCCTCCTTCATGAGGTGGAGCATGTGGTCGATCTGCAGGATCGCGTTCTTCTTCACGATGCCGAAGAGCACCAGCACGCCGAGCATCGCGAAGAGGTTCAGCGATTGGCCGAAGATCAGCAGCGAGATCATCGCGAAGGGCACGGTCATCGGCAGCGTGGCGAGGATGGTCACGGGGTGGAGCCAGCTCTCGAACTGCGCGGCGATCACCAGGTACATGAAGATGAAGCTGAGCAGGATCGCGACGCCGAAGGCCTTCGCGGTCCGGCCGAACTCCTTGGCGCGCCCGGCGAGATCCGTGGAGTAGTCCGCGGGCATGGCGAGCTCGACGGTCGCCTCCTCGAGGCGCTGCAGGATGGTCGCCGTGGACGCCCCGGGCAGCGTCGTGGCGTAGACGGTCACGCTCCGCTGGCGGCTCATGCGCTCGATGGCCGTCGGGCCCACGCCCTCGCGGAGCCGCGTGACCTGCGCCAGCGGCACGAGGCGCCCGGACGAGGCGCGCACGGTGAAGCGCTCGAGCTCGCCCCGCGCGCGCGCGACTTCGGTCGCCTGCACGCGCACGTCGTACTGCTCGGTGCCGAGCTGGAGGTCGGTCACGTCCCGGCCGCCGACGAGCGTCCCGAGCGTCTCGGCCACCGCGGCCACGCTCACGCCGAGCTCCGCGGCCCGCGCCCGGTCGACCTCGAGCCGGAGCTCGGGCGTGCCGGGGCGCAGCGTGTGATCGGCGCTGGCGATCTCGGGCATGGCGTCGAGCACCCCGACCAGGTGCTCCGCGTACTCCTCGAGCCGCGCGAGCTCCGGCCCCCGGATCACGTACTGGATCGGCGCGGCCTGCGCGCCGGAGCCGCCCATGGCGGAGATGGCGGAGACCGTGATCGTGAGCTGGTCGGCGAAGGCGGGCTTCAGCTCCTCGCGGATCTCCTGCATCACCTCGGTCTGGCTCCGCTCGCGCTCCCCGGCGTCGCGCAGGCCCACGTAGAGGAGGGACTCGTTGTCGCCGCGGCCGCTCACGTCGCCCTCCTCGCTACCGACCAGCAGCACCGTGTGCTCGACCTCCGGCAGCGCGCGGACGGCGCGGGCGAGGCGTTCGGAGGCGAGCTCCGTGGCGGCGAGGGAGGTCCCCTGCGGGGCCTCCAGGAGGATCTCGAAGCGCCCCTCGTCGTCCTCCGGCAGGAAGCTGGTCGGCACGTGCGGCATGACCACCTTCAAGCTCGCGAAGGAGACGGCGATGGCGACGCCGATGGCCCAGCGGTGCGCCATGCACCAGGCGAGCACCCTTCCGTAGACGCGCTCGAGGAGGCCGTCCTGCATCGGCACCGCCTCCCCGCGGAGCCACTGCCGGTAGCGCGCCTTCTCGGCCTGGCGGCCCAGGCGCGGCGCGGGCTCGGCCGGCGGCTCGGGCCGGTGGTGGGCGTGCTTCGGATCGCGCTTCAGCCAGCGGGCGCAGAGCATGGGCGTGAGGCTGAAGGCGACGACGAGCGAGACCATCACGGCGACGGTCATGGTGAGGCCGAAGCTGCCGAGGAAGCGGCCGACGATGCCCTCCATGAAGACGACCGGCACGAAGACGGCGCAGAGCGAGAGGGTGGTCGCGAGGACCGCGAGGCCAACGTCCTTGGTGGCGGCGAGGGTGGCCGTGCGCGGATCCGGGTCGCGCTCCTGGAGGAAGCGGATGGCGTTCTCGAGCACGACGATCGCGTCGTCGATGACGATGCCGACGGCGAGCGTGAGCGCCAGCAGGGTGATGACGTTCAAGGTCTGGTCGAGGGCGCCGAGCACGGCGAAGGTCGCGATGATCGAGATGGGGATCGCGAGGGCGGAGATGACCGTCGAGCGCCCGCTCCGCAGGAAGAGCAAGACCACGAGCACGGCGAAGAGGGCGCCGAGGATCAGGTGCTCCTGGACGGCGTGGACGGCCGTGCGCACGAACGTGGTCTCGTCCCGGACGACCTCGATGGCGTAGCCGGCGGGGAGGTCTTCGCGGATGGCCTCGATCTCGGCCGTGAGCCCGTCGGCGACGGCGATGGCGTTCGTGCCCGACTGGCGGGTGATCGTGAGCAGCACGACCGGGTCCCCGTCGAGGACGGCCAGGGACTCGACGTCCTCGGCGGTGTCCACGACGCGGGCCACCTCGCCGACGCGCACCACGTGCCCATCGCGCGAGCGCACGGGGAGCGCCTCGAAGGCGGCCACGTCGTGGAGCCGGCCCGGCACGCGGAGTTGGAGCGTCGAGCGCGCTTCGGTCAGGTCGCCGCCCGGCTGCTCGAGGTTCTCGCGCCGGAGCGCCGCCGAGAGATCGCCGACCGAGAGGTCGTGGGCCCGGAGGCGCCCGGGATCCACCTCGACGCGGATCTCGCGCTCGCGCCCGCCGAGGACCTGCACGCTGCCGACGCCGAGCAGCCCCTCGAGGCGCGCCTTCACCTCGTCCTCGGCGAAGTCCGTGAGCTCGCGGGCCGTGCCCGGGCCCTCGAGCGCGACGTAGTAGAGGGGGACCGCGTCCGGGTCGATCTTCTCGACGCGCGGTGGGTCCAGCCCGTCCGGGAGGTCGCCGAGGATGCGGTCGATCTTGTCGCGGATCTCCTGGGCGGCGACGTCCGCGTCGACGTCGAGGTCGAACTGCACGGCGACGACCGAGAGCCCCTCGTAGGAGGTGGAGCGGAGCTCGTCGAGGCCGGCCACGGAGTTGACCGCTTCCTCGATGGGATCGCTGACCTCGGTCTCGACCTGTCCCGGCGAGGCGCCGGGGTAGGGGGTGACGACCGTGACCATCGGGATGTCGATGTTCGGGAAGCGGTCGACCGGGAGGCTCCCCAGGCTGGCGAGGCCGAGGACCATGGCGGAGGCGGCGAGGACCCAGGTGAAGACGGGGCGGTCGACGCAGACTTTGGCGAGCCACTGCATGGGATCGAGCTCCTCGGGGGCTCAGCGGGTGGGGGCGACGGGGGCGCCGTCGGCGAGGGAGGCGGGGACGGGGTGGATGACGCGGAGCTCGGCGGAGAGGGCGCCGGAGACCAGCGCGTGGTCGCCGTCCTCGCCGGCGCGCTCCACGAGCACGGCGCGGGCCGTGTCGCCCTCGACGACGTAGAGCCGCTCGACGCCGGCGCGCTCGCGGAGGGCTTCACGGGGGACGCGCCAGCGGGACGTCACGCCGCCGGTCTCGATGGAGACGCGGGCGAAGTGCCCGGCGCGGACGGCGCCCTCGGGGTTGTCGGCGAGGACCTCGACGGTGAGCGTGCGCTCCTCCGGGTCGAGGGCGGCGGCGACGAAGCGAACCTCGCCCTCGAGGCTCGTCGCGTAGCCGTCGACCTCGATGCGTGCGCGCTGGCCCGGGCGGACGGCGGGGGCGTGGCGCTCGGGCACCTCGACCTCGACGCGTAGCGAGGAGGCGTCGACGAGCTCGACGACGGTCGTCGTGGCGCCCACGTGTTCGCCGACCTCGACCGGGCGCGCGACCACGGCGCCGGCGAAGGGCGCGCGGAGCACGGCGTCCCGGGCGCGCTGCTGAAGGAGGGCCGCGTTCGCGCGGAGCGCCTCCCAGCGGGCGAGGCTCGCGCTGGCGGCTCGCTCGGCGGCCTCGAGGGTGGCATCGGCGGACGCGAGCCGGGCGCGGGCGTCGTCGAGGGTCTGGTCGTCGGTGGCGCCGCGGGCGTGGAGCGCCTCGAGGCGGGCGACCTGCTGGCGGAGGTTCTCGGCCTGGCTCCGGGCGCGCCGCACGTCGGCCTGCTGGTCGGTGGGGAGCGGCTCGTCCGTGCCGGCCGCCGTGATGAGCCGGCGCTGCGCCTCGGCCTGGGCCGCGGCAGAGCGGGCCTCGAGGCGGAGCGCCCGCGAGCGGAGCGTCACCAGCGGCGCCCCCGCCTCGACCACGTCGCCGCGCTCCACGTGGATGGTCTGGACGTGGCCGTCGACCTCCGGCGAGAGCTGGGCGCGCCGGGCGGCGTGGACGGTCCCTTCGAGCTCGAGGGTGTTCGGGACCTCGACGGACTCCAGGGGGACGGTCTCGACCGCGACCGGGCGCTCGGGGGCGGGCGCGGCGGGCGCGTCGTCGGCGTCGGCGTGGCCGCACGCCGCGGCGAAGACGATCGCGGAGAGCAGGGCGGGGGCTCGGGCGGGCATGGGGAGCTCGGTGGGCATCGGGGAGGAGGGGGCGGCGCTCAGGGCGAGCCCGGGGGCGTGAGGGGGAGGCCGAGCACGCGGCGGAGCCGGGCGTGGGCGAGCTGCGCGTCGACCAGGGCGTCGACGAGATCGAGGCGGGCCGAGAGGGCCTCGGCGGCGGCGGCGGCCCGGTCGACGGCCGTGCTCACACCGGCGTCTGCCCGTGCGTCGGCGTCCTCGGCGGCCCGAGCGGCCGAGTGGGCGGCGGCGTGCCGGGCTTCGACGGCGAGGAGGGCGGCGGCCAGGTCGCCGCGCGCCTGGAGCACGTCGCGGCGTAGGGCGTCGCGGGTCTCGTCTCGGCCGAGGCGCTCGGCCTCCGCCAGGGCCCGCTCGCGCTGGCGGCGGGCGCCTTCGAGGAGGGCGCCGTCGAGCGACCAGGCGAGCTGGACGCTCAGGTCCCAGGTGGTCGTGAACTCGGTCTCCTGGGGGAAGATGCGCTGGTTGGGGTTCGCCGTGTCGGAGCCGAACGCCACCGAGAGGCTGGGCATCTGCGCGGCCCGATGAGCGTCGGCGCGGGCGTCGGCGGCGTCGGCGCGGGCGCGTTGGGCGGCCAGGCGCGGCGAGCCCTCGCGGGCACGCGCGGTCAGCTCGTTCAGCGCCTCGGGGGCGGCGGGGAGCGGCAAGAGCCGGGGCGCGATGGGGAGCGGCTCGCCCTCCGGCCAGCGGAGCAGGTCGCGGAGCCGGGCGTCCGCGAGCTCGACCCGGAGCTCCGCCACCTCGACGAGCCGCGCGTAGCTTCGCACCTGGGCCGCGGCTGCCAGCGCTTCGACCTCCGCGGCCGTGCCGACCTCTCGCCGGGCGCGCGCCTGCTCGGCCCGCCCGGAGGCCACGGCGCGCGACTCGCGGGCCAACTCGAGCTGTGTCTCGGCCCGCACGCGCTCCCAAAAGGCCTGCTGTGCGGCGTAGGCGACGTCGAGCCGCCGCGCCTCGGCGTCGGCCGCGCTCGCCTCGAGGTCCGCCCGAGCGGCGCGGAGCCGGTGGCGCTGGGCGCCCACCCACTCGGAGAGCGGGGCCGAGACCCGCGTGCTCAGCGCGTACTGGTCCAGGATGGGCTCCTGGAGGACCACCTCGCGCTGGAAGGACTCCGGGGCCGCCTGGCAAGCGGCGAGGTCCGCGAGGCAGCCGGGCGTGTCGAAGGTGCCGATGCGGCCGGGCGTGTAGTCGGAGAGGCGCGTGTAGCGGAAGCTGAGGGATGCGCGCGGCACGAAGCCGCGGCGCGCTTCGCGCAAGCTCGCCTCGGCGGCCACCTCCCCGAGCGCCGCGCGGCGGGCGGCCACCCCCTCCTCGAGCGCCCGCCGGGTGATGGCCACGAGGTCCAGCCCGTCGGCCGGGAGCGGGGGGAGCAGGGCCTCGAGCGGGGCGCCGGGGGGCGGCGCGGCGGGGACCCGGAGGTCGACGCGCGGTGCGGTCGTGACCGGGGAGGGCGCGTTCGGGGCGCTCGGTGGCGAGGCCGGGCGTGTCGTCGGAGGCGGCGCGGGCCGGTCGAGGGGCGAGGTCGGGGTGCGCGTCTGCGCGAGCGCGAGGGCCGGACCGGCGAGGAGCAGGAACGCGGCGGCGGGGGCGGCGCGCATCAGGCCGCCTCGGCGAGGACGTGGCGCATGCGCTGGCGGAGCCGGGAGAGGGCGACGCGCAGCGTGGCCGGGCGGATGCCGAGGTCCCGCGCGACGTCCCGGGGCGGCTCCTCTCGGAGCAGGCAGCGCTCGAAGAGGATGCTGTCGCGCTCCGAGAGGCGCGTCCCCTGGAGCCGCACGAGCGCGGTCCGGGCGTCGAGGCGTTCGTCGAAGCGGGCCTCCTCGCGGGTCGGGACGACGAGCCGGTGGAGCGAGCGGGAGCGCCGGCGGAGGTGGTCGATCAGCTTCCGGCGGAAGATGGCGTAGAGCCAGGTGCTCGAGAGGGAGTCCCCACGGAACCGCTCCCAGGCCACGAGGGCCGCGAGCCAGGTCTCCTGCACCAGGTCCTCGGCGGCGTCCTGCGTCGGCACGGCGCGACGGGCCCAGCGGCGGAGGCGGGCGTCGTGGCGCCGAACGAGATCGGCCCAGCTCGGTTTCGCGTCGGCTTCCCCTTCGATATCGACGTCGGCTCTCACGTCCATCTCTCTCTCCGGCCGCCGCGCGATCCCCGAGCGGACTGCGCTCTCGGCTAGGTAAACTCACCAGTGTACCCGGTGGACTGAACCGTGTAGTTTACCCTCTCCATCGTCAAGCGGATTCCTCCGCGGGCCCGCCTTCGCGCCGCCCCGGACGAGTCAGCCGCCGGCGCGCGGATCCCGGAGGGTCGGGCGAGGGCGCGTCGAACGATGACGAATCTGCACGAGTGCGTGATCCATCGAGGTAGAAGGGGGACCTGGCTCGTCCCGACGCTCCAGGGCGGCGTCGTGCCTCGACCCGAAACGCCGGTCCCGCGCCATCTCCCCTCCTACCCGTCGGATCCCTGCACTAGAGTGCTCCTCCGCCGATGCCTTCGATCTCCGAGCAGAAGCACCGAGACATCCTTCGCGCCGCGCGCGAGCTCTTCCTGGAGTCCGGGTTCACGAGCACCGGCGTCGATGAGATCGCCCGCCGCGCCGGCGTCTCGAAGCGGACCCTCTACAACCACTTCCCGACCAAGGAGGCGCTCTTCCACGAGATCGTCGACGAGGAGAAGGGCAAGAGCTTCCAGCTCGAGCCGGCCTACGATCCGGGCCGCCCCCTCGCCGAGCAGCTCCGGGAGGTCGCCGAGGCGCGCCAGATCCCCCCCGAGCGGGTGCGCCTACTGCGCATGCTCATCGGCGAGGTGCTCCGGACGCCCGAGCTGATCCGCGACGTCGAGGCGGAGATGCGCCGCTCGGACGAGTGCCTCGCGCCCTGGCTGGAGGCGGCCGAGGCGGACGGGCGCATGCGTGTCGAAGATCCGAAGATGGCCTCGCGGCTCTTCTGGAGCGGCGTGACGAGCTACTTCTGGCGGCGGCTCGTGACCGGCAAGGACGTCATCACGGACGACGCCTGGGGCCCCTTCGTCGACGAGTGGATCACGACCTTCCTCGCGCGCTTCGCGACCTGAGCGGGCGGCGCAGGCGGAGCCCGACTCGCTCGGGCGCTACCCGACCCGAGCGAGCGGGAGGGCGCGCCGGTGGAAGGCGGCCCAGCCCGGCTCGGCGCGGACGCGGGCGTGGAGCTCGGCCGGAGCGACGTCGAAGAGGCCGCGGCTCCGGGCCCAGGCGGCGCCGAGGGCGTCCCAGCGCTCGGCGGCGACGCCGATGACGCGCGCGCCGTCGCCCGTGGCGAGGAGCGCGTCGCCCTCGGCGAGCACGAGGCGCGTGGTCTCGAGGAAGGCGAGGACGTAGGGGGCCGGATCCTCGTCCACGGCGACGTAGTCTCGGTCGAGCTGCTCCCAGCTCCGGGCGCGGCGCGCCAACGCCGGGAGGGTCAGCGGAGCGTGCCGGGGGGCGAGCACGGCGTCGACGAAGGCCGCGTCCTCGACGAGGCGCAGGGGGGCCCGGTCGAGACACCGGGCGGCGCGATCCCGATCGCCCGCCAGGAGCGCCTCCGCGAAGGGGGAGCCGGCGGCCCAGCGAGGCGGCGTCACATCATCACGACGAACACGGCGACGGCCGCCGCGATCACGACGATGGCCACGGCGACCGCCATCAGCACGAGCTGGGACTGCCGGTTCTTCGGCGCGACCTCCATCGGCGCGGCCGCCGGCGCGAGCTGCGGGCCCGACGCGGAGATCCGCTGGGCCCCGCTCGGGAGCTGCGCGACCGGGCGCGGCACGGCCTTCAGCGCGGCGAGCATCTCGTCGGCGTTCTGGAAGCGCTGGTCGGCCATCTTCGCGAGCGCCTTCTGGACCACCTCCTCGAGCTGGTTCCGGAAGACCAGCTCGCCTTCGTACACGTCCCCGATGCGCGGCGGCGGCTTCGTGAGGTGCGCCTGGAACATGGCGATGCGGCTCTCCTCCATGAAGGGCCAGATGCCCGTGAAGAGCTCGAAGAGGATCACCCCGGCCGAGTAGACGTCGCCGCGCGTGTCGACCGGCGCGCCCGCGCACTGCTCGGGCGCCATGTAGGCGGGCGTGCCGAAGACCGAGCCCTGCACCGTGAGCTTCTTGGAGGACCCCCAGCGCTCGTCGTCGACGAACTTCACCAGCCCGAAGTCGAGGAGCTTCGCCACCGGGCGCCCGGCCGCGTCCCGCGCCACGAAGACGTTCTCGGTCTTCAGATCCCGATGCAGCACGCCGCTCCGGTGCGCGAAGGCGAGCCCCTCGAGCACCTGGAGGGCCAGGTCGAGGGCCAGCTCCGGGTCGGGCGGGCTGTCCTCGATGAGGTCCGAGAGGGACTGCCCCTCGAGCAGCTCCATGGCCAGATAGGGCATCCCGTTGACCACGCCGTAGTCGAAGACGCCGAGGATGTTCGGGTGCTGGAGCCCGAAGAGCGCCCGCGCCTCCCGCTCGAAGCGCTCCTTCAGGGCCGGATCGTCCGTGAGCTCGTCGTGGAGCACCTTGATGGCGCAGTAGCTCCCGTCCTGCTGCTGGGCCCGGAAGACGGCGCCCATGCCGCCCTCGCCGACCAGATCGAGGATCCGGTACTGCCCGTCGATGACGGCGCCGATCAGACTCATCACGGTCGGGCGTCCGCTGGCCTCCACGCGCCTATGCTTCGCGAAGCGGGCGCTCAGATCAAATCCCGCGTTCGAACGGCGTCCGCCGTCACCTCCTCGTCACGTTCCGGCGGGCACGTCGGCGAGGCGCGCGACGACCCGGTCGAGGAGCCGGTCGGCCACCGCGCGCTTGCTCATGCGGGGGAGCGCCTCGGCCCCCGCCGCGTCCACCAGCGTCACGAGGTTCTCCCGGCCGCCGAAGCCGTCGTCGGCGTGGTTCGCCACGACGAGATCGACCCGCTTCTTCTCGAGCTTGCCCCGGGCGCGCGCGACCACGTCCTCGGTCTCGAGCGCGAAGCCGACGAGCACCGGGTGGGTCGCGTCCCCGCGGCGGGCGCCGAGGCCGGCGAGCACGTCGGGGTTGCGGACGAGCTCGAGCGTCAGCGGGCCTTCGCCCTTCTTGATCTTGCCCGGTGCGCGCTCGGCGGGCCGGTAGTCGGCGACGGCGGCGGCCATGACGACGGCGTCGGCCTCGGCCCAGGCGCGATCGATGGCGGCCTCGAGCTCGCGGGCGCTCCGGATGTCGACCCGCTCCACGCCGCTTGGAGAGGGGAGGGCGGTCGGTCCGGCGACCAGGGTCACGCGCGCGCCCCGGGCGGCGGCGGCCTCGGCGATGGCGAAGCCCATGCGGCCCGTGGACCGGTTGCCGAGGTAGCGCACCGGGTCGAGGTCCTCGTGGGTCGGCCCGGCGCTGACGACCACGCGGCGCCCCGCGAGGTCGCGCGGGCCGAGCAGCGCGGCGAGCGCGTCGGCGATCTCGGTCGGCTCGGCCATGCGCCCGACGCCGCTCTCGCCGCTCGCGAGGGGTCCCTCGACGGGCCCGACGAAGGCGGCGCCGGCCTCGCGGAGGTGCGCGACGTTACGCTGGGTGCTCGGGCGCTCCCACATGCGCGTGTGCATGGCCGGGGCGAAGAGCACCGGGCCGCGCGCGCAGGAGAGGGTCGCGAGGAGGGCGTCGTCGCCGTGCCCGTTCGCGGTGCGGGCGAGGAGGTTCATGGTGGCCGGGGCCACGACCATCGCCTCGGCCCAGTCGCCGAGCTCGACGTGCACCTCGCCCGCGTAGGTCGGGTCCCAGAGGTCCGTGATGGGCGGGCGCCCGGTGATGCCGGCGAAGGTGACGGGGCCGACGAAGCGCGCGGCGGCGTCCGTGAGCACGACGCGGAGCTCTGCCCCGCGGCGGAGGAGCTCGCGCACCAAGAAGATGCCCTTGTAGGCGGCGATCCCACCGCCGATGCCGACGACGACGCGGCGACCTTGCATGGGCGGAGCATACGCGGCCCGCGGGCCCGCTCCCAACGAACGGCGCGCGGCCCGGAAGGGGTGGTGTCGCGCCCGATCCGTGTCGCGGGGGCGATCGGTGTCGTGCGGGCTACTCGGCGTCGGGCTCTTCGACCGGCGGCATGCCCGCGCGCACGGTCCAGCCCGGCGAGCCCGTCCGTCCGGCGCGCCGCACCGTCTCCGTGCCCTCGATACCGGGCCCCTGGGTGCTCTCGAGGTACTCGTCGGCGCGGTACTCGCCGTGCGTGTCGCCCTCGGGGGGCTCGTAGCCGCTCGGCGCCGGCGCGCCCGTGCCCACGCGCCAGATCTGCGTGGTGGGCGGGTAGCTGACCTCGTCGCGGGTGGATCGCGCCTGGTTCGTCTCCGGATCGCGCCGGATACGCCAGACCGTCACCCGGAAGCCGGGCACGCCGCGCTGAGCGAGGACGCGCACGCCGGCGGGCAGCCGCGGGTCCTCGTTCTCGCGCTCCTCGTAGGGGATGGCCTCGTCGATGCGGCGGACGAAGCTCACCTGATCCGTGCGCGCGGCGCCGCGGATCTCGCCCCGGACCCAGCCGCCCTCGACGACCAGGCGCACCATCACCGGGAAGCTCCGGTCGTTGCGGAAGCGGAAGTTCAGGTTCGGCCAGGCGACGGCCGCGTCGAGGCCGAGCTTGATGTAGGAGCTCGGCCGCGAGTGGGGATTGCGCTCGACGATCTCGAGCCCCCCGAAGAAGGCGGCCGCGTGGAGGGTCCCGGCGATCTGGCAGGCGCCGCCGCCGACGCCGTCGACGAGCTCGCCGCCGGCGATCACGGGCGCGGGCTTGAAGCCGTTGGCCAGGCTGCGCTCGCCGACGACCTCGTTGAAGTCGAAGACCTCGCCGGGCATGAGCACGAGGCCGTCGACCTTGCGGGCGGCTACGCGAAGGTTGTGGGTGCGGTCGGCGGCGTCGCCGCTGCCGTTGTAGGGCGTCTGGAAGGTCCCGAGCACGGTCGAGACGTCGACGCCCTCGAGCTCGGCGCGCGTCCGGCGGGCCGGGCGACGCTCGATGACGACCGCGAGCTGGTCTTCCCCGGCGCGGAGCGCGGCGTCGAGGGCCTCGAGGGTCCCCCAGGCGTCGACCACGCGGCCCTCCTGCTCGGGGACGACGGCGCCGGTCTCCGGGTCCAGGGTCGCGTCCTTGGCCGGCCGGTCGATCTCGCGCTTCAGCTCGCGGAGCCAGGGCATCACGCCGGCCGGGTCGACCTCGACGGGGAGGCGGAGGGGCAGGCGCGCGCCGGCGGCCTCGCGCATCGGTGAGCTCGGGTCGGCGGCCTGCTGGAGCCAGCCCTCGAGGCGCTCGACGTCGACCCGGGCGCCGAGCTCGCGCCAGGAGCGCTCGACCGGCCGGCCGAGGACGTCCACCTGGACCGGCGTGTCCAGCAGGCGCTCGGCGAGCGCCGCGGCCTGGGCCGCGAGGTCGCCGTGCAGATCGACGGGCCGGTCACCGACGCGCACGGCCGGCGCCCCGTTGGCGTTGGCGGGCCGACTCGCGGCCGGGCCGAGGCCGAGCGCGAGGACGAGCGCGAGGAGGAGGCGGCGCGGGCGACGCATCGAAGCGAGCTTTCGGAGAGCGCCGCGTCCCGGTCAACTTTCCCGCAGCACCTGGACGAGCACCGGGTCGGGCGCCGGCGCCTCCAGCGTCGAGCGCGTGCCACCGCGATAGCCGCCGTCGGCCGTGAGCTTCTCGCCTTCGCGGCCCCAGACGTGGATCGGATCGCCGGGCAGGAGGAGCGCCTCGGCGACCACGAGCGGCGCCGCCGGGTCGAGGCCTCGCTCCTCGAGCCAGCCGCGGAGGTCCTCGCTCGGCTCGCTCCTCTGCGCGGGGCCGCGGGGGGCCTCGAGGGTGACGTCGTCGGGGTGGACGAGGAAGGCGCGGTCGGCGGTGCGCAGCTCGAAGGCCGTGACGAAGCTGTCGTCGATCTCGGCCTCTCCGGAGCGGCCGACGAGCCGCCAGCCGAGGCAGGGCTGGCCCGAGAGGGGCGCGTCCAGGAGGCCGCCGCTCGGCTCCGCGGTGCCCACGCGCGCCGCGGTGCCCACGCGCGCCGCGGTGCCCACGCGCTCCTCCGGGCCCATCCAGGTGCGCATCTCCTCGTGGCGATCGATCTGCGCGTGGGCCTGCGCCGGCCGGGAGGGGCCGAGGCCGGGCGGGCTCTCGATCCACCGCGCGGTGCCGCGGAGGCCCCAGCCCGCGAGGAAGAGCGAGAAGCCGTAGAAGAAGCCCACGCCGCAGACCGAGGCGGCGAGGTTCTGGATGAGCATCTCCGAGGCCGCCTCGCTCTCTCCGCGCGCCCAGGAGACCCCCCAGGCGAGGCCGAGCGCGATGAGGAAGAGGCCGAGGTAGCGCCAGAGGCGGGCGAAGAGCTGCTTCCAGGAGATGCTCTTCTTGCGTTCGTCGTAGTCGATGCCGATGCGGGCGAAGAGCTTCGTCAGCTGCTCCCGGGGGAGGGGGCCGCGGCGGGGGAAGGGCTCGGTGCGGGGGCAGACGCGCATGGGGACGCGGCGGCGCGCGACGAGCGCGGCGAAGGGCCAGCAGAGGAGCCAGAGGAGGGGCGAGGCGAGGAAGGCGAGGATGGCCACGCCCCAGGCGAAGATGCCCGTAGCCGCGACGACCATCCAGATGAGGAAGACGTGCTCGAGCGGCTTCGGAGAGGCGAGGGCCCAGAGCGTGCCGCCGAAGAGGGCGCCGACGGCGGCGAAGAAGAGGAGGGCGAGCACCAGGAAGACGAGCCAGCGCATCCAGCGCATGATCACGTCCCAGCTGCTGCGCCCCTTCGCCTTCACGGTCGCGGCGCGGCGGAGGCGCTGGCGGCAGAAGGGGCAGCTCGTGGCGGTCGCGGCGAGCCGGACGCGGCAGTCGGGGCAGGCGCGGGTCAGCTCGCTGCGCACCGTTCGATGCTACACGGGCGCGGGGGCGTCGGGGGCAGAACGCGGCGCGCCCCACGACGAGGGGTCGTGGGGCGCGGGTTCCCTCGTGGCTTGGCCGCAGGTGTGGGCGCCGGGAGGGGCCTCAGTGGGTCGGGACGCCGGGCGCCGGGAAGCCGTCGCACATCGCCTTCACGTCCTGGGCGATGGTCGCGATGCGCTTCTCGTTCTCGACGTCGCCGATCACCTCCGCCATCCAGGCGGCGAGCTTCTTCATCTCGCCGGCACCCATACCGCGGGCCGTCATGGCCGGCGTGCCGAGGCGGATGCCGCTCGGGTCGAAGGGCTTGCGCGTATCGAAGGGGACCGAGTTGTAGTTGCAGACGATGCCGGCGCGATCGAGGGCCTGGGCCGCGACCTTGCCGGGGACGTCCTTGGAGGAGAGGTCGCAGAGGATGAGGTGGTTGTCCGTGCCGCCCGTGACGAGGTCGATGCCGGCGGAGAGGAGCCCCTCGGCGAGCACCTTGGCGTTGTCGACGACGGCCTTCGCGTAGGCCTTGAAGTCGTCGGTGGTGGCGAGCTTGGCGGCGGTGGCGATGCCGGCCGTGGTGCCGTTGTGCGGGCCGCCCTGGAGGCCCGGGAAGACGGCGCGGTCGATGGCCTTCTTGTGCTTCTTGTCGCAGAGGATCATGCCGCCGCGGGGGCCGCGGAAGGTCTTGTGGGTGGTCGAGGTGGTGACCTCGGCGTGGCCGATGGGGGTCGGGTGCACGCCGCCGGCGACGAGGCCCGAGATGTGGCTGATGTCGGCGACGAGGATGGCGCCGACGTCGCGGGCGATCTCGGCGAACTTCGCGAACTCGACGACGCGCGGGTAGGCGGTGGTGCCGGCGAAGAGGACCTTCGGCCGGTGCTCCTTGGCGAGCTTGGCGAGCTGGTCGAAGTCGATGCGGTGGTCGTCCTCGCGGACGCCGTACTGGACCGAGTCGAAGTACTTGCCGCTGATCGAGACCTTGTGGCCGTGCGTGAGGTGGCCGCCGGCGTCGAGGCTGAGGCCCATGACGGTGTCGTGGGGCTGGCAGAAGGCGAAGTAGACGGCGAGGTTGGCCGGGCTGCCGCTGTAGGGCTGGACGTTGGCGTGCTCGGCGCCGAAGAGGGTCTTGAGGCGCTCGATGGCGAGCTTCTCGACGCCGTCGACGTACTCCTGGCCCTCGTAGTAGCGGCGCCCGGCGTAGCCCTCGGAGTACTTGTTGTTCAGGACCGAGCCGGCGGCCTCCATGACGGCCGGGTAGGCGTAGTTCTCGCTCGGGATGAGGCGCAGCTTGTCGTGCTGGCGCGTCTCCTCGTGGGCGATGAGGTCGGCGATCTCGGGGTCGACTTCGCGGAGGGGGGCTTCGCTGGAGGGCATGCGCGGGGTGTAGCATCGGCGTGGCCGCGCGACGACCCCTGCCGAGCCCGCGTCGGGCCCGCACCCTCTGGTGCGCGCCCCGCCCCGGTCCATACTCGGCCCCATGGAGTTCGAGCGCTTCGCCCGCCTCGCGCAGGACGCGACGGTGGTGCCCGTACATCGCGAGATCATCGCGGACGACCTCACGCCGGTGGCTGCCTTCGCGGCGGTCGCGGCGGGGCCCGAGCAGGGAGGCTTCCTGCTCGAGAGCGTGGTGGGCGGTGAGAAGTGGGCCCGCTTCTCCTTCGTCGGCTTCGACCCGCTCATGGTCGTGCGCGGCGGGCCCGGCGAAGGTGGGGCTGGGCGCTTCGAGGTGCGGGAGGGGGGCGAGGCGCGCGTCGAGACCGGCGTCGACCCGGTCGAGAGGCTCCGCGAGACGATGGCCGCGCTGCGGCCGCCCCCGGCCAGCGCCCTCGGTGAGCTGCCGCGCTTCTGGGGCGGCGCGGTGGGCTTTTTGGCCTACGACGTGGTGCGCCGCTTCGAGCCCAAGGTGGGTGCGCCCCTCGAGGCCGACGAGGACGAGCTCGCCTTCGCCATCGGCTCGAAGGTGCTGATCTTCGACGCGCTCCGGCAGACGGTGCGCGTCGTGGTGCCCGTGCGGGTGGGCGAGGGGATCGACCCGAAGCAGGCCCACGCGGGCGCGGAGGCGGCCATCGACGAGGTGGTCGAGCGGCTCCGCGGGCGGGGGCCCCTGCCGACGCTGCGTCTGCCGAGCCCGGACGTGCGGGGGGAGCTGCCTCCGTCGAGCTTCGAACGGGACGCCTTCGAGGAGGCGGTGCGCACCAGCCAGGAGCACATCCGCGCCGGCGACATCTTCCAGGTCGTGCTCGCGCAGCGTTTCGAGGTCGAGGCGCCGGACGTGGATCCCTTCGCCGTCTATCGGGCCATGCGCGTCGTGAACCCGTCTCCCTACATGTACTTCCTGCGCTTGCCCGGCGTGGACATCGCCGGCGCCAGCCCCGAGACGCTCGTGCGCGTCGAGGACGGGCAGGCGACCGTGCGGCCCATCGCTGGGACGCGGCACCGGGGGGCCACCGAGGAGGAGGACCAGGCCAACGCCGAGGAGCTCCTCGCGGACCCGAAGGAGCGCGCCGAGCACGTGATGCTCGTCGACCTCGGGCGGAACGACCTCGGGCGCATCAGCGAGCCCGGGAGCGTGCGCGTCGACGAGAAGATGGTGATCGAGCGCTACTCGCACGTCATGCACATGACCTCGAACGTCGTGGGCACGTTGGCCGAGGGGCGCGACGCGATCGACGTCGTGCGGGCGACCTTCCCGGCCGGGACGCTGAGCGGGGCGCCGAAGGTGCGTGCGATGCAGATCATCGAGGAGCTCGAGCCGGTGCGGCGCGGCATCTACGGCGGGGCCGTGGGCTACTTCGGCTTCGACGGGAACGCCGACCTGGCCATCGCCATCCGGACCATGGTCGCGCGCGGAGGGCGCCTCACGCTCCAGGCCGGCGCGGGCATCGTGGAAGCCAGCGAGCCCGCGAAGGAGTGGGAGGAGACCGTGAACAAGGCCCGGGCCGGCCTGGTCGCGATCGAGGCCGCGCGCGCATCCAGCGCGTAGCCCCACGCATCCCCCGTGTTTCGCGAGGGAAACGCGCACGTGCCGCCCCGTCCGGAATCGGGGAGTGCCGGAACGCGAATTTCTTCTTTGACACCCCCCCGAGCCATGCTAGCTATTCGTCCCCCGCGGGGGCCGAGGCCTCCCACGGACGTTCTTTCTGGAGCGGTAGTTAAGTTGGTTATAACGCCGGCCTGTCACGCCGGAGGCCGCGGGTTCGAGTCCCGTCCGCTCCGCCAAAAAGCCCCGAAATTCGGGGCTTTTTTGCTTCCGTCCCCTCGACGTCATGGGAAACGTCATGCGATTTCGGCATGACGGGCGCTTCGGGCGCCCCGCGTGCGTACGTGAGGAGCCCCTCCCCGAGCCGTAGGCGCTTCACCGCCTCGCACTTCGCGAGCCAGAACGAGCGCTTGTAGGTCTCGCTCGCCCGCCCGGGCGCCTGGTGGGTGATGCGCTCGATGATCGACTCGAGCTCCGGGGCGTCTTCGCAGGCGAGGGTGAGGAAGGTGTTCCGCGTCTCGTGGATGGTGCGCTCGGGGAAGCCGAGCATCGTCGAGACGCGGCGGATCTGCTTCAGGCTCGTGCGCACCGGCCGGGGCTTCGCCACGTCCGCCGTCGACGGGAGCAGGTAGTCCTCGGGCGTGGGCGGCCGGCAGTACATCTCCTCGAAGCCCTCGGCCAGCCAGCGCTGCGTGAGCGCCCCGAGCGCCGGGTGGAGCGGGATGATCCGCGTGAGCCCGATCCCCCGGCGGTCCTCCTTCAGCGGCTTCCCCGAGGCCTGTCGCCGCAGCACGAAGCGGGGGAGGGGGGTCTCGTCCCACTCGATGGCCCCGACGCGGATCCCCGCGGCCTCGTCGTGGCGCATGCCGGTGAAGAAGAGCCAGGCCCAGAAGACGCGCCGGTCGAAGGGGATGCGCGGATCCGTGATGAGCGCCTCGACCTCCTCGCGGCGATAGTAGTCGCGGGGCCGCCGCACGTGCTGCGGCCGCTCCATGGGCCGGAGCTGCTTGCAGGGGTTCGACCAGCGCGTCTCCCCCGCCTTCCGCGCCTGCCGCTCGGCCTCGTCGAGCATCAGCGAGAGCGTGCTGAAGACGTTCAACACCGTGTTCTCGGACAGGGTCTTGCCCGTGATGGGGTTCTTCGCGGAGCGCACCGCGCGGAGGAAGTCACGGATGTCGTCGTCGTCGAGGCTGAGCACCGAGCGGTCGCCCCAGAGCGGCACCACGTGCTTCTGGAGGCGCCCTTCTTCCTCGTCGATGGTCCGGACGGGCGGGCGTCGGGCCCGCCGATACGCGATGAACTCCTTCACGAAGTGCGACACGGCGAAGCGTCGCACCGAACGCTTCTTCGGCTTCTTCCGGTAGCTCCCGTCGGCGACCTCGCGCTTCCGCCGGCGGTAGAGGCGCTCCGCCTCCCGCTTGTCCGTGCCCGACCGCTCGAAGACCTGCTCCCCGCCGACCATGAAGCTGACGTAGTAGGTGATCCCGCTCTTTCGCCTGCGCGCGATGACGCCCATCACTCCTCCTCACGGATCTTCGAGAGTTGCCTTCGACGGTGGCCGGTCCAGGCCCGGGGCTCCGCTGCGCGGCGTTCGAGCCACGCCTCGACCTCCCGGCGGCGAAAGCGGAGCCGACGCCCGACGCGGAACGCCGGGAGCCCTTGTCGACGGTGCCATTTTTGCACCGTGTCCGGCCTCACGCCGACCATCCGGGCCACGTCGGCCGTCGTGAGGATGCGCGCCGGCTCCTCCGCCGGGCGCTCGCGCCGCGCCGCCGCGACGATGGCGGCGATCAGCGCCGCAAACTCCCGCACCGAGAGCGTGAAGACCGGCGCCTCCCCCGTGCGTGGCGTCTCGAGCGAGCGGAGCGCCCGCCGGGCCCGAGCCCGGTCCAGCTCACTCACCTCGATCAGCTCGCCGGTCGCAGGGAGCGCCGTGTGGCCCGCGTCATCGCGCCGCATGGGAACCTCCCGCTCGGTTCGCCCGAGGCCCGACGAGTTCTCGCGATAGAGCGGTGCTACCTTGCGAGGTATCCACCGAATCGATGGCGTGAGAAATGAGCATGAGAACCACTCTGACTCCGCAGCCCAACGCAGTCTCCCCCACTCATGGCGAGGTGCTCGAATGGGCGCTGGAAGCGCTCGTGACGTCCGTGCGGTGGGCCGAGCGAAGGCGCGTCGAGGCCGATCGAATCGCTCGAAAGCTCTCGAAGAGGAGCACGGAAGGCGCATCGGCGCCGAGTGAAGAAGACGACGCGCTCCTCGAGCGAAGAATCCTCTGTGAGCACCTTCGGCTGGCATCGGAGATCTCGCGCCTCGAGTCCGAACACATCCGGCGTGTGATCGTCGCCGAAGGATCCCATCCGGACCCGTGGCGAGTCTACGACTGCATCGCCGGCGCTCATCGGCGGCACGAGCTCGCGCGAGGCGAGGGCAGCACCAGTGGGCCATGGGGCCCTCCGAGCGCCGAGGGCCATCGAGGTTGGGCTCGTCGCCGGATGTCCCTGTTCTGGCGCGATGTCTACCTGCGGCGATGCCTCGAAGTGCTCACGGGTTGGGTCGCCCGCTGGGGCCCCGCCAACCGCAGACGCGCCACGCGGCCCACCCCCTTCGAGCGGGAGATGATCCTCCTCTGTCTCGAACGTCTCACCTTCGAGGAGCGCGTGCACCGAGGCTGCGTCGCTCCGCCGCCGACGCCCGATGCGTTGCCGGACATCGAGGAGCTCGACGCGGAGGTGTGGGCGTCGCTCGAGCCGAGGAACGTCGAGGGAACCGGGGTGCATTCGTCGCCGAGCGGGATCGAGCGGTTCTTGCTCTACAGCCCGCACCTGGACTCCTCCGTTCTGGCGACCCTCGTGAGCGTGCTCTGCCATGATTCGACCGTCGATCCGAGGCGGAACGTGGTGCACCTTCGCAGAGCATCGGAGCTGATCGCGGACACCAAGTACGGCTGGCCCTGCGCGATGCTCGCCTGGATGCTCGTCGAAGCGGGGCTGAAGCGACCTCTCTCCGCGCGATCGCTGCAGGACCTTCGCCAGCCGCAATGACTGGGGCGGAAGCGCGGCGTCGCGCTCTCGACTCTCCGCGCCGTCGACACCGTGCGCGCCCCCGGACGCGCCCGGCCGCCAAGGCGAGAACCGGCGCGGACGGAGCGACGATGTGAGTGTGGCAGACGGCGGCAGACGACGGACGGTGCGGATGATTGGGGGAGACGGCGGCAGACGACGGACGACGGACCATGCGGATGAATGGGGCAGACGGTGAAGAGATGGCGGCCTCAGACGTTGGGGGCGGACGCGCGTCCGCGCCTGGGCCCGGCCGACGGGTGCCCCCGCCGCGCGCGCAGCGGGCGTCGCGTCCGTCGATGAGGGTCGCCACCCGAAGCTACGGGAGGCCGCAACGGCGGGCGACGCCGCTGCGGCCGCGTGGAGTCTGCAGAGACCGACGGCGGCGCGCTCAGAGCAGCGGAGTCACCAGCGCGTAGAGGCCACCGAGCTCCCCCTCGCACTCCAAGAGGCGTCCTCGCACGAGGGCGGGGTTGGCCGTCCACGTGCAGACGAAGGCGCCGTCGTCGCCCGCCAGGTCCTCATCGTTCACGCTCGCGTCGATCGAGCTGCCGAAGACCAGATTGTAGTCGCCCGAGGTGCCCGAGTAGACGGCGCTGAAGTCCCCGTCTCCGTCGATCGTGAGGTCGTTGGCCGTCGCCGTGGTGATGGTGCCGGCGCCATCGACGGACATCTCGACGTAGAGATCGGGGCCCGAGCCGTCCGCGTCCCAGCCGCTGCCATCGGGCTTGGTCGGAGGCACATACGCGAGCAGGGGAAAGAGCCGGTACCGGCGAGGCAGGGCCGGCTCGCAAGTGCCCGGCGTCAGGCAGGCGTTGCAGTCGCTCGAGCAGGCCATGTTCGGCGTGCAGATGCAGATGTTCTCCCCCGCGCACGAGTCCGTGATGCCGATGCCCGTCTCGTCGACGAGAACGGAGCAGCCGTTCGGGCCCGCGTCTGCGGGCGGAGGCCCGGCGTCCGTGTCCGCCGGGCCGGCGTCGACGTCTCCCGGCCCCGCGTCCATCGGCGGCGGCCCGGCGTCGCCCGAGGGGGCGCAGGCGCTGGGGTCGCTCACGAAGTCGTCCGGTCCGACGCAGCGGTAGCCCGCGCCGTCGACGCACTGGGTGCTCCCGCACGCGATGGAGAGCCGCCCTCCAGGGACCTCCGCCCCGCAGAAGCAGGCGCTCCCGTCGTCGTCACCACCACATCCCACCATGACCGAAGCCCCGATCAGGCCGAGGAACCAACCCATGCGCATTGCCGACCTCCAATTGCTGTCGGCACGCTACACCGTCTCATAGACGGTGGCAACGCCAGGCCTGCGTTCGGACCCTCATCCGGATGACTCGGGCGCACGGCGGGTCCCGCGACGAGGATCCGCTGCTCGATGCGCGGGTCGAAGAGGCGCGTCGGCGCATCGCCGCCGCGATCCGCCGGCGCCGACGCGAGCTCGGGCTCACGCAAGAGCAGGCCGCGGAGAAGCTCGGCTGCACGACGACCCACTACCAGCGCGTCGAGTACGCCCAAGCCAACGTCTCCCTCGTCTTCCTCGCTCACCTCTCCCTGGTGATGGAGTGCGATCTCGAGGAGTTGCTCCAGCCCGACCGTGGTGTGCTCCGCCGTCGGCGGACGACGAAGAAGGCGGCGAACTGAGCCCGAGCGAGGGCGCGGATCCGTGCGCGCGGCCGTTGGTGCGCCCGCGCATAGGTTCGGAGCCCGCTCTCGCGGTGGGTACCGACTCGTCCACCTGCCGCAGCGAGAAGAAGCCTGGTCCGAAAAGGGAGCTCGACGTGCTGGAGTATGAGGCACTCGTTGCCCCCGACCTCGATGGCCGTGTTCACGATGCAGTTGAGCCGGTTGAACTCGGCGACGCCCCCCGCTGACTTCATGCCGCGGAAGCGGCCCGTGAGGCCCGACTGTACCTGGTGACCTGGGACATGCGCTCTTTCCCCACGAGAGGGGTCGTCGGAGGACGGCAGGTGAACGGGATGCGTCGGAGTAGAGCCGGGATGTGCGGGTGTGGGACGGCGTGGGAGCCTGCCTGGCTGCGCCCATTGCCAGTTCACGACGGGCTTCGCTACCCTCTCACCTGCGATCAGGACGTGTCTGGGGCCGTATCCCACACCTCTAGTGGTCGCGATGCCAGCAGACGATGGACGCTCGACCAGGTGGCGAGTACGTGGCTCAGCAGACCGAAGCTCTATGGTCTCGCGCAGAGCGGCGAGATTCCGTGCTCAATGGTCGCCGGTAGGTGACGGTTCCATCGCACCGAGATCGACGACTGGATGCTACGTCAGCGCCCCGCGGCCGAAGGGGATCGAGAATAGTGGACACAACTGCCCCACAGGTACCTGCTGATGTAGTCGCGGAGGTTGAGACGCTCTTCTGCGGGCCGGGCGGTACGTACGGCAACTACAGTCGGCCGCCCGACGACCGCGGCGAGGTCGTCATCCCGACGGCGCTGTACAGGTTCACGCTCCTGGACCCCGACAGTCAGCGCGTTACGCTGCAGGTCTACAAGGATATCGACTCCATCGGTGGGGCCCTGTGGACGCGGGAGGTGCGGACCCTTCTCCGGGTGTCCGTCCGACAGCACCCCGCACTGCCCCGCATTCTCGCGGGGGCGTACGTCGAGAAGAACGACCTCGCGTTCGTGATCACCGAGGCCGCGCAGTACCGGCTCTCGGACAAGGGAGCGATGGGCTTCGTGGCGTCGGACCGGGAGCAGGCGGTGCGGCAGCTCACCCTGCTGGCCCACGGACTGAGCTTGCTCCACGAACAGGGCATCACCCATGGGAACCTGCACCCAGGCGCTGTCGAGTACGTCGAGTTCGGACACGTCGCCGAGACCGACGAGGTCCGCTTCGGCCTTCGCCTCTCGGGGTTCGAGATGAGCGCGATGGTCAGCAACCTCGTGCGGCGACAGCTGGCAGGTGAGCAGCTGCCGACCGGCGACATGCGGCGGATCTACCTCGACGCCGCTGACCAGACGCTGGCGTACTGCCCGCCGGAACGCGTCGCATGGCTCCTCGCGGACGACACCGGCGAGCTCGGATTCGAGAGCGACCGGTCCGACATCTACTCTCTTGGGATTCTCGCATGGCGCTGGCTTGTGGAGTCGGGCTCCACGGAGGATCGGAGCTACGAGGAGGATCGAATCGCATGGGCGGGGCTGGAGCGCTCGGTCGAGTCCATCAAGACCCTCCATGGGCACATGCTCGCCCGCCTTCGCGATCCCAAGATCCCGGCGACCTTTGCGCAGCTTCTTCGATCAATGCTGGCCTGGGACCCGCGTGACCGGCCAAGCATCTTCGCGGTTCTTCGAGAGCTGACGCAGGACTACGGACGACTTGTAGCCAGCATGGCACCGGCCGAGGAGGCGCGCACCTTCTACGTCGGCTTCATGCCGGAGGAGAGCAAGAAGACCATCTACCGGTGGGGCTGGGTGGACCTCGACCCCACCGAAGAGGAGGGGCGCGAACAGCTACGGGCCTTCCTCGAGAGCGAGCTTCGCGGCGCCGAAATCCTGTACTGCCCAGAGGGTTTCAGCGGCTACCAGCGTGCGCGCGATGATAGGGAGCTGCGCGCCTTCCAGGCAGCCAAGTACGTACTCGCGGGCAAGCAGGCCTACTGGTTCTGCGACATCTACTGTGAGCCAGGGCCGGCCTACAACCGACAGGACCGACTCGTCGAACAGGTCTTGCTGATCAAGTACGTTCGGCACCACCAGCGAGCCTGGCGTCTGGGCGAGCTCCCCCTTCGCCGACGAATCCCTGGTGAGCTCCGGCTCCTGCCGATCTGGGCTCGACGTGTCCTGGATCTGAGTGAGGCACGCTCTGAAGGCGCGACGTGGCGGCCAGTTCTTCGCTCTGTCGAGTTCGAGCGAACAACGCCGGACTGGATGTTGGTGATGGACGACGCGCTGTCGTTCCTCTTGGCGTTCAAGAACGCCGAACTTGACGCACGGATCTTCCCGTTCGAGGTCCGGCGGCAATCCGGGACGCTCGTCGACCTGCGCGTTGACCAGAGCCGCGACCGTAAGCGCCAGTACGAAGACGGCCTGAGATCCCTGTACTACCGCGAGATGCGCGTTCCCATGGGCCGCCTGTTCGATGGGCTCGATAGCGAGGGCACGACGCCTCTGGCCGTGTACGGCGACATTAATGGCAAGCCGGACTTCAGGGGGCGCACCATCGCCAAGGTCGTGCTCAACCGGCGGCTCGACGACGACACCGTCCAGGTCCGCCTCCTGCACGGTGCACGGAACCTGCCGGAGATCGGGTGGATTCGCCCCGACGAGGATCACGGCAGCTTCTTCCAACTACGACGGCAGGAAGACGCGGTTCAGGAGCTCCTTCAGGCGCGCGCTCTGCTCCATCAGCTCCACGGCCCGTCTGCGATCAAGGGGATCCGCGCACGCTGGCGTGGTGTCGGAGACCACCTCAAAGGTCGCAGTGCGGGAATCGTGAAGGACATGCTCAGCAGCGAGCCGTTCTACGCACTTCATGGTCCGCCGGGGACCGGCAAGACGACGGTCGCCTCGGTGGCCGTTGCCGCGCACCTCAGGTCCGACAGGAGCCAGCGCGTCCTCATCAGCAGCCAGTCGCACTTCGCGCTCGACAACCTGGCTGTCCGCGTGCTCGCTCGCTGCCGAGACGACAACATGGACATCGTTGCGGTGAGGATCGCTTCAGATCACGCCGTCGCGGAGAAGAAGGTTCACCCGCGGCTCGAAGCACTCCGCCCGGAGCGGCAGGCGAGCGCCAAGGTGGATGGCATCAAGAGGGCCTGCCGGGCCGCCCTCGACGACGGTCAGCTCCAAGATGGTCGCCAGCTCGACGCCGGGATGAAGGCGTTGCTGGGCGAGTGGATGGAGCAGGCCCCCCGCGTAGAGCTGGAAGTCCAGGACCGCATCCGCAGAGGCGCCAACCTCGTCTTCGCTACGACCGGCGGTTGCACCGAGCAGAACGTGGCCACGGGGGGCACCGCGGGCCTGTACGACTGGGTGGTCGTGGAGGAGGCGGCCCGGGCCTGGCCTACGGAGCTCGCGCTACCGCTGGTGCGCGGCCTCCGCTGGACCCTGATCGGGGACCACTTCCAGCTGCCGGCGTTCGACGAGCTCTCCGTGCAGCGCTTTCTTCAGCTGTGCAGTCAGACCGAGGACGAGGAGCTCCAACTCCACGGCACCCGCGCAAAGGAGTACCAGGAGGTCTTTCGACTCTTCGGCAGCCTCTTCGACAACCGGGCTCAGCGGCGCGAGGCCCGCCCCAAGACTGCGAGGCTCATCGAGCCCCTCGATGAGCTCGACCTGCAGTTCCGGATGCACCCGGACATCTGTCGGCTCGTTTCACGGGCCTTCTACCGGGAGCGGGTCGACCCAGACAACGGCGAGCTCACGACCTATCAGGACGGTTGGCTCCGCACGGACGAAGAGACCACCGCGCAGCCTCACCTCTTCACTCACCCTGGCTTCTTGAAGAATCGCGCGCTCGTGTGGCTCGACACGCAAGGCGTCGAGGACACGAACGACCAGAGGGCGTGGAAGAACGAGGGAGAGGCACAGCTGGTCAGACAACTCCTCGAGCAGATGCGTCCGACACCGGCACTCCCATCGCGGCAGGACGACGACGACATCTTCGCTCTGCTCACGCCCTATCACGCACAGCGTGGGGAGCTGGAGCGTGCTGGGCTACCGGAGTGGGCGAAGGGCCGCATCCACACCGTGGATAGCTTCCAGGGACGCGAGGCGGACACAGTCGTAGTCTCGCTCGTCCGGTCAACGCAGCGTGACGATCGCCGGCCCGAAGCCAACATCGGTTATCTGGTTTCGCCCAACCGAACGAATGTGCTGCTCTCCCGCGCCCGGAAGCTGCTCATCATCGTCGGCAGGCTGGCTCACTTCGAGAAGCAGGCAGCCCTGAACCCCGACCGGAAGGACATCCTGTTCTGGCGCTCCATCGTCGAGGAGGTTCGGCGTCAAGGAGCCGTCGTGTCGGCCGCGTCGGCGTTCGCGGGAGGGCTTCGATGAAGTTGAAGGGCGAACTCGTCGTCGTGCCCTGCGTGTCCTTCGGCGCGCGTGCACGCCTTGCCACCGATTCGGGGCGGTTGACGCCCATCGAGCTGGTTGCGCTCAGGGGGATCGCCGCCGGACTCGACGATGTCCAGTCGCTCTCCCAGGTCGTTGGGCTCGGCCAGCGGCCCACGCTCGACCTCATCTACGACTTCTGGCTCAAGGGCTACGTGGTCGTCGATACCGCTCAGGCACGCGTGCGCCTTGCGGGAGAAGCGGAGACCGCCAACCGGGGCGACGGCCTCGCCGCCCTTGCCACCGCTGAGAACAACCTCGAGGTCGTTCCGCTGGTCCAAGAGCTCGTCTCAGGGGCTGTCCTGCCGCACATCGGGCGACCCCACTCGCTGGGACCGGAAAGCACCCTGGTACCGACCATCCGGACTGGGGTCTCGCTCGAGGGGGTGACGCGGGGCGAGATCCTCGATGCCGTTCGGCGGGAGGTCGACCGCCGGTCGCGGAAGCTGGGGCGTCCGCTTGTCGCCCAGGAAGCATGGATCGAACCCGACCAGCTCCTCACGGAGGCGGCAACTGGCGCCTCCTTCGTCCAGCAGCGAAGGTTCCTGCCCCTGGTGGCCGACATCGAGATGGACCCGGACTCCGGACGACTGGTCTTTCAGGTTGTGGAGGCGCCGGATGTCCCCCCGCCAGTGCGGAAGGAGATCGAGCGCAAGCTGTCGCTTCTCTCGGAGCGGCTACCGGAGCAGCTCTTCTTCAAGCGCCTGAGGCAGGAGTTCGAACGAAGCGCATCAGACTCGGTGCCAACCGAGCAGGACTCGGCGCTGGAGCGCCTGTGCCGCACCGCGAAGGGTCTCCAGGATACCGATCCCGGCCTCGTCGAGTCGCGGCATGACCAGCTGCTGGAGCTGTATCGCGACGCCGTGTTCGAGATCCGCGCGGCCGTCAACGCTGCGGCCAATGTGCGCCCGATAGTCGGCTACGCCGCCCACGAGGCGGAGGTGCGCCGAATGATCACGGAAGCGGAGCGACAGCTGGTCCTCGGCAACCCGTGGATCAAGGCGGATGCGCTGCTCGACCCTCCCCCGGACCAGACGGAATGCTGGTTCGATCTGATCAAGGGGGCGCTCACGAGGGGCGTTCAGGTCTTTGTGCTTTGGGGCATCCAAGCCGATTCACGCTTGGAGAACCAGGCTCGGAACGCTCTCCTCGACCTGGCCGCGCGCCACCCCGGGCGCCTCTCGGTGTCCTCGCGGTCGAGCACGCTGCACGCGAAGATCGTAGTGCGCGACGCCGTCGAGTCCCTCGTCACGAGCTACAACTTCCTCAGCCCGCCGACCCGTCGGGACAGCTTGGAGCTTGGTCTTGTCGTCAAAGGACCCGAGCCGACGGTCGCGCCGGCGGCGGTGCTCGATCTTCTGGACTGGGCCCGGCACGCGTATCCAGAGCACGTCGCGGGGCAGCGGATGTTGCTGCTCCCCCAGGAGCTGGGCGCCGAGGAGCCTGCGCTCCCCACCTTCCCGCACGCGCCTGAGGCGCTCGACGCCGTCGCCGCTCAGCGTGAGGGGGCTGCCGTCGCCCCTGCCGTGCGGCACTGGGCACAGGAATGGGAGGCGGTGGCTGACGAACTCGACGAGCTCGCCAAGGCACACGTTGGGGGGGCGGACCTTCTAGTCGACCGAGAACACCGAGAAGCTCTGTGGCGCGCGCTTCGGAACAGCGTGGACCGACTGGCCGTGCTGTCGGATCAGCTGAGCGTGGATGTTGTGACCGACCGGTTCGCTCGGCTTCTTCGAAGCAGACTGGAGGCCGGCGCACGCTGCTCATTCGTCTACCGGAGGGAAGGCGCCACAGACGTCGAGGGCGGCCCCTCGTCCAGGTTGCGCGAGCAAGCGGAACTGTTCCCGGATCTGTGTCGTCTCGTCGAGGCCCGTAGCCACGCCAAGGTCCTCGTCTCGGACAATGAAGTTACCGTCGGCAGCTTCAACTTCCTCTCCTATGGTGGCGAGTACACTGGCTCCACCAGTGGACCGGAAAGGGCCGAACTCAGCCTGCGTGTTCGTTCTCAGAAGGCGGTCGACGATGTCCTGGAGGCGTTGGCCGGCGAATGGCCGGACGCCTTCCAGCCCTTGCGCGGCCGGCGACGAGTTCCCGCCGAAGCAGAGGCGGCCGCGAGAGCCCCGCGATCGCTCCAGCCGCTGTTCAGATCGCTCGCGCGGACATCGGTTCCGGGGGATGCGCTCCTGGAGTGGTTCGAGAGCTCCGAATCGCCGTGGGAGGACCTCGAAGCGCTGGAGCGCGCGGGGGTGGCCAAAGAACTCCTCGCCACGGCCATGGCGTCTGCAATCGCGGCCGCCTCCGAGATCGAGGGGCCGGAGGGGACCGCCTGGCGCTGCCGCCTGGCCGCGGCTCGATGGTCAGCGCAGGACTTCGTCGGAGCTGCACTTCTGCTGCCGACGGTCGGACCACACGACGGCCCGGCGCCGTGGTTGACGCAGCTGGGCGCATCTGTGGAGGCAAGGTCATCCTCATACTCTCCGGAAATACCGTCGGCCGAAGCGATGGCACCCCACGAGCGTGGCGCTGTCGTCCTTCTGCTCCTGGTCGCCGTGCTCGAACAAGGCAGATTCGACTACCTGGACCTGCTGGCCGAACTCGAGGCGTCGGTGGACGACGAGCTGCGGTCGTGGATCGGCGCTGCGAGGCGATACTACAAGGCCGTCTATCAGCCTCTTCCCATGGACCTGCTGCGACGAAACGCAAACCGGAAGCGGCTCCAGGAGGCGGAAGAAGAGGCACGGCAGGAGTTCTCGAAAGCGCTGACCTCGGCTGAGAACATCGGCTTCACCTTCCCCCTCGGGAAGCACACCTGGGATCGGCTGAAGAGGTCGGACGGCCTGCTTGGGAGGGTACGACAAGCGCTCGAGGATGGCGATCCGGCGGCACTCGCAGCCTACCTGGCTGGACCGGATGGCCAGGGATTGGATGTCGAGGGTGCGATGGACGACGCCAGCTACGAGGTGCGGGACGAGCACAACGAACGAATCGATGAGCGGATGAGGCCCACCTGTCTCAAGCGCTTGAACCGGATGATCGAGAAGGCAGGGGCGTGGACCCGGTTCGCTGGAGGATCTACGCCCTCGCCCGCCGATGCCCGTGTGCTGACCGCCTGCTGGGATCTCCAGGCAGCCATCGGGGGCCTGAAGGAGAGCAAGACCCTGACAAAGAGTGGCGTGGCGGAACCAGTCCAGAAGTTCGCGGTGCTGCGCCTGCAGCCTCTCTTCGACGCGGAGAAGCCATGAAGCCGGCGGAACTCCTCGGTGCTTGGTCTCAGGTCGCGAGAGGACCGGCTTCCTGGCTGGCCTACTGCGAGGGTGAGACCGATCCTGTTGCGCTGGCCCGCGCATGCTCCGCCACTCTTGCGTCCCCGATGGACCCTACGGTGCTCCTGGAGCGCCTGCTGGTCTCGGGCGAGTTCGACGGCACCGAGCTGCTGATGCAGGAGGCGGCGTTCTTGGAGAGCGTGGACGCGGAACGCCTCCGTGAATTCGAGTCGAGACTGGAGCGGGCGCGCTCTGCTGCCGTCGAGGAAATCCGCGGCAAGCTGGCCGATCTCAAGGTTCGAGCAGCGGCGCGTGGTCTGGTGCTCGACGAGGCCGACATCGTCCAGGCGGTGAGGCGGCAACGATTCGCGGGCTCGCGGCTTCTCGAGCAAGAGGAACGACGGGTCGAAGACGCCGAGGCGGCAGTCGTGCAGGAGCTTAGGGCTGCACTCGCCGAGTCCGACCCCGGAGATCTGGACGAGGTCACGCACGCTGAGTGGCGCGCGAATGTCGAGCACGCGATCGACCTTGGAGCAATCGAGGCAGCCCGTGCCGCCATCGAAATGGGCGCCAGCCTCGACCGGCCTCTGCTCGTTGGTGTGCCGTCTCCTCCGGTCTGGCCGTACCGAACCGAGCCCCTGCGGTTCGTGGTGGACTGGATGTTCGGCAAGGGCGTCATTCCACCCGGCTTCGAGCGTTATCGCCCGCGGACGGACGACTCGGAAGCATGGCGGCTACTCGAGGCGCTGAAGAAGGGGCCTTCGCTGGGAACCGAAGCAGTGCTGTCTGGAATCGCTGGAGTCATCGAGACGGCGATCATCAGCGTCGATGTCCGTGAAGACGGTGTCCTTGGAAGGCTGGAGAACTTGTGCGCACCCGGCTTCCACGCGCTCAGTCCATGTGCTTGGCCGTCGGGGATTCCTGTTTGGCTGCCCGCTGGCGACACGTCCCCACCCACTGACGACATCGAAAGAGGCCTCATCATCGAGTTCGCCGTCGGACCGCGGGGCGGGACCGCACGGCATGTGGTCCGCCTCGATCTCCACGATGTTCTCGCTGTGCTTCGGGATCGAGAACATCGGAGGGAGAGGCTACTCGCTCAGCTCGGCCGGCAGCTGCCCCTCGAGAGGGCCTTCACAGATCTACGCGCGGACGCGGCTGCCAGATGGGAGCGCAGCGACCTTCCCACTCCGCTCGCGTCGGACGAGCTTCCAACGCTGCTCGTTGGAGCACCCGGAATGGGCAAGAGCACGCTCCTCCTCGAGCTCGCGGCGGCGGAGGGTGAGGGAGCGGTAGTGACCAGCGCTACTGCCGGCGGTGACTTGCCCGAAGCTGATCTGGTTCTTGTGGACGACGCAGATGGGTTGGGGGCGGACGAGCTGCGCACGTTCGTGCGAGACGTCCACTGGGCTCGAACGACGAGGACGCCTCCGCCGCGGATTCTCGTGGCTGTTCGTCCCGAGAAGGTTCCAGCGTTCGGGCAGGTTGCCAAGCAGATGTTCGACGTCGTCGATCTCCCACCGCGGTCCTCCGCTGCTCTGCGTGAGCAAGCCCGCACCATGCTCGGGTGGGTGGGTGTAGAAGCCGCATCACCAGGCAGCTACGACCGGCTTGCGTTCCTGGCCGGGGGGAACCCCACCGTTCTGTTTTACCTCTGCCGCGCGTTGACCCGCGTGCTCGCCAGCGAAGACCGACGGCGATTCGGGCCGCACCATGTGGAATCAGCGTGGGAGGATCCCGAGCTTCGAGCGAGCGTGCGAGCGCTTCTGTGGTCTCCCCTCCAGGGATTCGACGGTGCTTCCGACACCCTTGAGGCGATCGTCGACTTCTGCGATCCCGGCGACACGCTCGCCCTCGACGACCTCACTTGGGCAATCGAGGAGACGGTCGGCCCGCGGGATCCGGACTGGATCGCCGAGCGGCTCACTTTGCTTCGGCGCTACGGATTCGTCCGAGAGATGGACGGAAGCTACGGGCTCCGACTCGGCGGTCCAGTGATGCTCGCCCGCTCGTGGCTCGCGGACGACAATCAGGTGGGCTGACGGCTCCAGGCAGAGCTCACTGCACCAGCTCGAAGAAGTCGTAGTGTCCTGAGTCTGCGAATCCCACAAGAAGTGGTGTGGTCCGGGAATTACTTCGATCCGCACGTGTTCGCCTGGCATGCGGATAGGCACACGCATGGGCCGCCCTCCGCAACCGATCGAGCTGACGCCCAGGGAGCGCAGCGATTCGGAGCGGTGGGCACGAGGTCGGACCGTCTCGCACCAACTCGCGTGGCGTCCCGCGCGCGGGCTACGCGGTGGCCATCTCGATCCGGACGGGCATCACGCAGCCTCGGTGATGTCCATCGATCAGGCTGCACGCATCGCCATCGATGAGGCTGCGCGGCAACACTCAGCGGGTTCATGCGTTTCGGGTACACGAGGCCTCGGCGGCGGCGTCCCAGTAGTAGGCCGAGTGTGTGATCAAGGTGTCTGGTCTGCGGCTTCGAGCGCGCAGCCGCGCCATCCGGCATCGTGTGTACGCGGGCGCTCCCTTTCGCCTTCGAGACGTCGAGCGAGAGCGGCAGCCTGTGCCCTCCAGGCGCCCCCTCCAAGCTACGCCGTACATCGCGCCAGGATATGCTAAAGAAAAATGGATGGCACGCGGAACCCCCGAGCCCACTGCTGCCCGCGTGGGAGCCCAGATCCGCCGGATCCGCACCGGGCGTGGCATGACCCTGCAGGAGCTCTCGGACGCGGCCGGTCTCGGGGGGCGGGGCAACGCGAGCAACCTCGAGCAGGGCAAGGTCGCGCCGACCGTCGCCACCTTGGCCCGCGTCGCCGCCGCCCTCGGCGTCTCCATGGCCGGCCTGATGCCTCCGGATCCGGTGGACCGAGCCCGCCTCCACGCGCTCGTGGACCGGGTGCCCGACGGCGACCTGGGCCTCGTGGCTCGCTGGCTCGAGCGCTTCGTCGGCTCCGACTGAGCGGGGGAGGGGGAGCCGGCGCATCGCGACGCCGTTATATCGGACGCCTTCGTGCCCGTCCGAAGGGCCTGTCGACTCCCTGTGGGGGCCGTCATCGACCCCTATCGGTGCCCGGCCCCTCGGGCGCCGGCCGCCCCCGGTCAGCGTCTGCGGTGTCGAGCTCGGCCGTCGAGCTCGTTGGTTCCTTCGGCCACCCTCCCAGCCAGCCCCGCGCCGAGAGCGCGCCGGGCCCCACGGGAGACCACGCCGGGATGACCTGCCCGCGGCGGCGAGCGGCCGGGCGCGTCGCGCTGCGCGTCGGCCGCCGCGACCCGGTCGCCGTGACCTGGCCGCCGTGACCTGGCCGCCGTGACCTGGCCGCCGTGACCTGGCCGCCGCGACCGGGCCGTGCGCTTCGGCTCGTGCGCCTGGGCCCGTGCGCCGCGGCCCGTGCGCCTTGGGCCGTGCGCCTGGGCCCGTGCGCCTCGGCCAGTGCGCCTCGGCCCGCCCGCTTTGGCGGTTCGGGAAGCGCAGCTGCCGCGCCGGAGCCCCTCATGTCCGCGCAGCGTCCTGCTTGTCGCCCGAGCCGGCTCGCGGGCTCTGGAAGGGCGCCGCGGAGGCGTGTGGCCAGTCCCCCCTCCACCTCCGAACCTCGGCGATCCAGCGGGCCAGGCGCCTGCTGGCACCCGCTCTTGGGGTTTGCTATAGTATACCACGAAAGCGACGCCGGGCGTCCCCCCGGCGTCGCGCGGGCGTGCGTGTCAGACGGCGCCCACCACCGCCGTCTCTGTAGCCGACCCCGAGGTGCCCATGACCGCTCAGATCATCCCCTTCCCAGGCTCTCGCCGCCCCGCGGCCGCTCCCCGCTCCGACGAGCTCGACGTGATCGCGCGCTCCTGCGCCGGCGCCCGCGACCTACGAGACCAGGTCGGGACGCTCTTCGTCGATCGGCTCCCCGACGGGACCGTCCACGAGGTCACCTTCCAGCCCGCCTACGAGCGCCTGAAGAACGCCATCATCCCCGTGGCCGCGTTCACGCACCGAGAGGAGCGAGTCGAGGTCACCGACGCAGACGACGGCCAGCGCTGGCTCTTCGAAGTCTACGCGCTCGACCTCTTCGACGAAGACGACGACTGGGGTGAGGACGACCGCGACGAGGAAGACGGCCGGGACGACGGCGAGCTCTGAGCCGCGCCCGGAGTCAGAGATGGACGTGCACGAGGACACCGACATCGCGCCCGGTCGTGCGTCGAGCTTCGCCGATTGGGTCCTGCGCCGATCCGACGCCTGGCCGCTGATCGAGGTCTGTTGCGGCACAGAGGCGTACGTCGTCGCTGGTCCGAGTTCTCGCGAGAATCCGAGTTCGAGTGGGCCTGCGCGGAGAGCCACGACGCAAGCTCTCCGAGCACGTCACCTACATCGAGAACAACAAGGACCGCATCCGCTACGTCCGCCTTCGGAACGCCGGTCTCCCCGTCGGCAGCGGCGCGACCGAAGGCGCCTGCAAGTCGCTCGTCATGATCCGCGCGAAGGCCTGCGGGCAGCGCTGGCACGACGACGGTATCGACGCCGTCTTCGTTCTCCGTGGCCTCTCCCCCAGCGACCGCGTCCCCCACGCCATGGAGCTTCTTCGGCGCGAATACTGCGCCACCGTCAGGCTCGCCGCCTGATCCCTACGCGTTCCAGACCCAACACAAGGAGGACTGGAGATGAGGATCCGAATGATGGCAGACGGGCGCGTGCTCGAGGGCACCGCCAAGCAGATCGCTGAGGCCATGCACGCGCTGGCCTTCGGGCAGGAGAACCGCACACTCTCTGAATACATCGACTGGGCGGTCGACCAGGCCAGGCGCATGAACGAGATCGACATGCAGGTCGAGGGCGACACCGACGACGAGAAGGCGAAGTCGCTGGTACGCGCGATGCTGGAGGCGGGGCTGTCCGAGAAGCTGTAGCCCCCGTTTTCCATCCAGCCAGCGGCGTGTTTCCCGCTGCCCATCCGAGCTTTACGGCACGAAGCGGCGCGGCTATCGTGCTTGGAGCACCGAGCCCTGTCGGGCCACGAGAAAGAGCGCCAGCGTGCGTTCAGAGACCGGGGACACGGTTTCTACGCCGGACCGAAAGTCCGCTCAATCTCCGAAGTCACGATGGGGGGCCGCAACGCTCTGCGGCGGGCCGCCTTTGTCCAAGGGGGAACATGAGCGCTCTACATCCGCCACCGAGGATCGCGGTCGTCATCGCGACGTGCAACCGCTTCCGCATGCTGGCGGAGCGCTCGCTCCCGTCCGTGACCGCGCAGACGCGGCGCCCCGACATCCTTGTCGTCGTAGACGACTCGATTCCGTCGGCGAAACAGGCAAACGCCGAACTCGTCGGGTCACTGCCGCTGCATGACTGCGAGGTCGTCTACCTCGAGAACGACCGGACGGCAGGTGCGAGCGGCGCGTGGAACACGGCCCTCGACTTCCTTGTAGGGAAGGTCGACGAGCCCAGCCGCATCTTCGTCGCCATCCTCGACGACGATGACGCCTGGGCGTCTGGCTACCTCGAGCAGTGTGTGGCCGCCGCTGAGGACAACGACCTCGACATGGTCGCGTGTGGTCTGCGCCGCGTCGAGAGCGACACCTCCGTGCCAATGGTCAGTGAGGCGCCCGAGTCGCTGCGCGTGCAGGACTTCCTGACCGGCAACCCTGGGATTCAGGGCTCCAACCTCTTCGTGCGGTTGTCCGTCCTGCTTGCCGCGGGCGGGTTCGACGAGGGCCTTCGCAGCACGACGGACAGGGACCTCTGCATCCGGATCGCAGAACTCGGCACTGTTCGCTACGGCCGGCTGTCGGGTGCCCTGGTCGATCACTACGCCGACTCGGATCGGGCACGGCTCAGTACCCGGGGGTCTGGAGCGAAGCTCGAGGGGCTCACCGCGTTCTGGCGGAAGTACGTCGGGCGCATGACCCCGCAGCAGCGGCAGGCGTTCCTAGACCGAGCCGCGACGCTCTTCGGATGGCGGCCGCCGAGCGATATCGCGGTCACCCTCCGCTGTGACGATGCGCCCAAGAAGGCGCTGGTTCTGGGGCTGTTCGCCGACAACGACCGCCCGGGGGACCTACTCGAAGTCGTGCGCGAGCTCGCAGGGTGGCGGGACGACACCGTGGTAGGGCTCGACATCGTCTTGTTCGAGCGGGGCCTCCGGCGCGGTGAGCGAGCGGTCATCGACGAGGCTGCTGCGCTGCTACGCGACGCCGGAGCCGGGTGCTTCAGGTTCTCGACCGACCACCAGAACGAGGACGTGGTCAACGCGCTCCACGCTCACCCTGGTCCTCCTTCGGGCAGCCCCGCCGAGTCAGACCGCGAGATGCTGCTCGTCTGCTGCGCTCGGGTTGCAGGGCGTCGAACCGGGACGGAGGTCTGGCTCGCAGACAGCTCCGAGCGCAACGGACGAACTCCTCCCGGAACGGGGGCCACGGACGTTCTTCGCTGGCTCGGTGCGACGCGTGCCGACAACTGCCAGCTCGCGACGCCGAACGTCGGCCCCGCCGTGGTCGATGCGCTCGATCGCTGGACTGAAACTGAGCGCGTCGCTACCGCCGAGCACCGAGTGCGACGGCGCTTCTCGCTCGGGCACGTTCGACTCCTGGGTTGCGGCTCCGAGGCCGTTGTCTTCACCGACGGCGGCACGGTCTACAAGTGCATCGACTACTGGAAGACCCGGATGCCCCAGTCCCAGCTCGACTTCCTGCAGGGCCAGGTCGGCCGCTGGGCTGACGCGCCTGGGCTCTACGTGCTCCGGAACGTCATCGAGGATGGTCCGTGGGCCGTCCTCACCTACGACTACGAGACCAGCGCTCCCTATGAGGGGGGCCACGAGGCCGACCTGCTCCGCCTCCTCACTGGCTGCCGCGACGTCGGCGTGGTCTGCAACAACGTCCATCCGAAGAACCTCGTCGTCACGCAGTCGGGGGTGAAGCTGATCGACTACGGATCGGACATCCGACCGTGGACTCCACTCGGCTTCGAGCACATGGCACGCAGGGCGTTCCTCGCGTGCAGGCACGCTGCACATCCAGACCTGCCTTCACTGATGCGGCTGGCGCTCACCGATGACCAGCTGCCGGAGATGGCCGGTTACTCCGAATTCCGAGCGCAGTTGGGCGAGGCGACGGACCGGCCCGGACTCCGACGCACCGCCGATACATTCAGCGAGGCACCACCTCACCCGCCGCTCCGACTCTACGTAGGGGTGATCACCTCGGACCCCAGGGTGCTCCGCCCGCTCCTGGATGGATTGGTGTCGTTGGGATCGAGCGGCGGTCTTCGAGCGCTTGCGGCCCTCGTCCTGGACAACGGTAGCCCTCCACACGAGCTCGACGCGGTGATTCGAGGGGCCCGACGTGAGGGACTGGATGTCGCCGTGATTGATGAGACCCGGCAGCGCCTCGACGCAGCCGCAGGTGCGTTTGGCGATGTGCTTCGAGACCGGCCCCAAGGGCAGGTCGGCATCGCGATGGCCCGGACGATGTTGCAGCGATACCTCGGCGCAGTGCTGGCTGCCGACAGCGGCTCGTTCGGGTGGGTCCTGGACGACGACATGCGGGTGGACGCCCGCGCGGAGGCCTATCTGCCGTGGCTTCCCGCGTTTCGCGAACGAGGGACCGACGTGCTCATCGGGGCCTACGAGGGCTCGTCGCCCAACCCACCTCTCAACGGGCTCCGGGTCCATCTCGTGGACCTGCTGCACAACCTCCACTGGCTGCGGAACCTGCCAGAGGGGATGGTCCTGCCCGACCGAACGGCCGAAAACGACGGCCTCAGGGCGGAGTTCCCCGACTACTACTACGACCTCTCGCGGAAGCACACGGGGCACCTCGAGATGCCGCACTGGTTGGAACCAGCTGCTCCCGGAGAGACCGTGAGGGAGGCCTACGCCCGCCTGCTGAACGGCGCGGTTGGTCTGCTGAACGGGGATCCGCTCACGCGTCCAATCATCGCGTCCCCCCAGTCCGACCCGCTGGCATCGGCCAAGGACTCGGTGAACCGGGGCGGCTGTACCTTTATCCTGAACCATCGGGCGCTGAGCGAGACGCCCAACACCATCACGACGATCCGCGGCCGCGAGGCGAGGCGCTCCGACATGGTCTGGGCGATCGTGAATCGCCACTACCGCCGCATGTGCATCCAGGCGGTGGCGTTCCCGATTCACCACGTCGGCAGGGTGAACGTGCCGCCGAGTCTCAACGTCGAGAAGGTGCAAGGCGAGATCGTTGGGTCGACGCTCTACGCCGGGTTGACGGAGTTCCTTCGCGCGCGACCTCAGCATCAGCTGGACTTCTCCCGTGAAGAAGCGGACGAGGTCTGTGACCTGGCCGACCGTCACCTGGCTCGTCGATGGCGAACGCTCGAACAGAGCTTCCTCCGCATCGCTGGGCTCCGAGAAGCGCTTCGGGAGCTGGCACGGCCTGGGGAACTGCGTGAGCTGGTGGGCTACCTCGACGAGTGGTTTACGGCGGAGAGCTTCGATCGCTTGCGCTCCGGTGTGACCAGCCATGAGCGCGGTGCGGTCCGAGACTTCCTGGGATCGCTCCGCGCCGTCGCCGACGACTACGCCCAGGCTACGGTCACCATCGATTTCATCCATGCCCAGCTGCGGGAATGCGGCGAGGCCACAGCGGAGGAACCGCGAGTATGAGCACCTTGAAGATGCTTGAGAGCTGGTGCTCTCTCCCCACCCCGATGGGCGAGTTCCGAATGTATGACTCTGGGGACGAGCACGTCCGCGTCGTCTGCCTCGGAGAGATCGAAGACCAGGGGCCCGAACCGCTCCTCCGGGTCCACTCGTCCTGCCTGGCCTCCGAGGTGTTCGGCGCGGTCGACTGCGACTGCGCAGACCAACTGCGCGAGGCGATGAAGCTGATCGCGACGGAAGGCCGCGGTCTGGTCGTCCACCTTCACCAGGAGGGGCGTGGACAGGGGCTCTCGCAGAAGATCCGGGCGATCCACCGGATGCAACAGGATGGTCTCGACACGGTGGAGGCCTTTGATGCCCTCGGCTTGGAGCAGGACACGCGAAGCTACGACGCGGCGGTTCGCCTGCTGCAGCGCCTTGGCGTCTCGAGCGTCCGCCTCATCTCCAACAACCCCCGCAAGGTGCGCTACCTGCAGCAGCACGGCGTGCGTGTCACGATGGTGAACACCCACCCCAGGGTCAGGCCTGAGAACGCCGAGTACCTCAAGACGAAGAAGGCCAAGCTGGGGCATGAGCTGCCGCTCGAGGTGGACGTCCGCCTGAACGGCACGATTCGCTTTTACCACTCCGACCAGCCGTGGGGAGAGCTGTCCAACTTCTCGCGACATGCGGTGTTCATCGGCGGGCGCGTGTGGCCGACGGTCGAGCACTTCTACCAAGCGCAGAAGTTCGTGGGCACGCCGCACGAGGAGGCGATTCGCCGCTGCCAGACACCGATGCTGGCCAAGGTGCGCGCGACCGCCCTCGCCGAAGAGCACCGGCGCCAGGACTGGCAGACCGTGAAGGAGGTGGTGATGCTCGAAGGGCTGCGGGCGAAGTTCGGGCAGCATCCCGACCTGGCCGAGCGGCTGCTGCGCTCCGGCGACCGGCTCCTGGTCGAGCACACACGGAACGACTCCTACTGGGGAGATGGCGGGGACGGTAGCGGCAAGAACCGGCTCGGCCATCTCCTGATGCAGGTTCGAGCCGAGATTCGACGAGCGGCCGACGACAAGCGGGACTCGAACTGAGGGGCCGAGCATGTGTGGAATCGTCATGCTCTCTGGCCCCAGGGCAGCCGCCAGGCTGCCCGAGTGCCTGAACCGACTGCGTCACCGAGGGCCTGACGACCTGGGCATCTGGGCGGAGGGCGACCTGGCGTTGGGATTCGCTCGACTCGCCATCAACGGCGAGGGGGCCGTCGGGTACCAGCCGCACCAGCATGGTGGCCTGGTCGGGGCCATCAACGGCGAGATCTACAACCACCGAGAGCTGAGGCGCCGGTACGACCTGGTATCGTCTGAGTGCGACACAGACGTCGTCCTTCCGCTCTTGGCCCGCAAGGGCCCGCGCTCCATCGACGAACTCGACGGTTTCTACTCGGCGGTGGTTCTTCAACCGCGCACTCGAGAAGCGCTGTGCCTTCGCGATCACATGGGGAAGAAACCACTGTTCGTCGGCCGGTCCTCGACCGAGGTGTTCATCACCAGCGAGTTGAAGGGTCTCGATGAGTGCGAGTGGTTCGAGCTCCTGCCGCGTGGGATCGCCAAGGTCGACCTCGACACGGGAGCGGTTGTGCGAGTCGCGTCCCACCGTCCGGTCATCCCCGAAACGGATCTGGCGACCGCATTCGAGCGGGCCGTGCAGAAGCGGATGCCGAACTCGGGTCAGCCCGTGGGCGTGTTCTTGAGCGGGGGGCTGGACAGCTCGCTCGTCGCGGCCTTCGCCTCGCGACTCCGCAAGGACGTGACGTACTTCACCCTCGGCAACACAGAGGGTCCCGATCGCCAGGCAGTCGAGGGTGTGGTTGCTGCCCTTGGTCTTGTTGACGTGCGGACGGTTCCGCTCCCAGAGCCGGCGGGCTTCCCGGCGCTCGTCCGAGAGGTCGTGCGCGCGACCGAGAGCTTCAACCCATCCATCGTGAGCAACGGCCTCGCCACCTACCTTCTCGCCCGGGCGGCTCATGACGCGGGCATCAAGGTCGTCCTGACGGGCGAAGGCGCAGACGAGCTCTTCGGTGGCTACCACTCTTTCACCGAGCAGGACCCGTGGTTCGACGTTCGGAGGAAGCTCATCGACGACATGCAATTCACGGAGCTCCGCCGCCTCGACATGAGCTGCATGGCTCAAAGCGTCGAGCCCCGATGTCCGTTCCTCGATCGAGCCGTTCGCGCCATCAGCAATGGCCTCGGCTTCCACGAACTCTATGACGGGGACGAGAACAAGGTGGCGCTGCGGCGTGCCTTCGAGGGCGTGCTGCCCCCCGAAGTCCTCCACCGCAGAAAGACCTCGTTCGACGTCGGGAGCGGAATCCGGGGTGAAGTCGTCCGGTACCTTCGGCGCAACGGAAGGAGTGAGCGAGAAGAGCTGCGGCGGGTTTGGGACACGCTCTTCCGCCACGATAGCTCGAAGCCGTACTTCCACGCGTACCCCGTCTTCGATGCTGTCATCGATCGCCGTGGGGAGACTCACCGATGAGCAGCGCCGGACAGACGGATGAGTCGGTACAAGCCGTCGAAGCGCTCATGCTCGAGCACTTCCGGACCGAGCCGTTCCACAACCTGCACCTCATCTACGGCCCCCGACTCGAGTCTGTTGTGCCGGGTGGGACCTGTTCCGACAAGACGTTGAGCTTCGTGGCCGCCGGCCTCAGGGCGGGGTTCGACGTCTCCTTGCACACGGCCTCCATCGGCGGGCAGGAGATCCACCGGCTGGCCCGAGTTCGTGTCGGGGACAAGCTGTTCTTCGCGGACGTTGGCAACGGCTGGCCGTCGCTGAAGCTGTACCCGGCCGATCGCGCGGTCTCATTCCGATACTTCGGGATGGGCTTTCGAACCGAAGTCGCGGACGGGAGGGTCTCCGTGTTTCACGAGAAGAGAGGGAGGGAGAGCCTGCAGCTCGAGATCGATGTGTGCGGCAAGTCGGAGTCCGAGATCAGGGCCGACATCGAAGGGCGCTTCAGCTCGGGTGTCGTTTACCCGTTCAGCAGCAGCCTCCGCTTCTCCCTGGTCGTTGGGAGCCGGTTCCTGTTCCTCCGCGGAGACCGGCTGGAGATCTACGACGACGGCGGCTTCGAGTGCCTCGAGGGGATCGACGACGCCGGCGTCCCTGAAGTTCTGCACGACCATTTCGGCTTCGACGTTCGGTGGGTGCTTCGCCCGGCGGACGGCTCCGCGACATCGACCGCATCGCCACCGATGCCCTGAAGAGAGCGGCCTGCAGGAAGCTCGAGCGCGTCGACCGAAAGCTCCTCGAGGCCGCCGTCGACGTCGACGGAGACTGACCCGCGCCGCCCTGCGAGATGCCCATCGCCGGCCCGGCGGCTCGCCGCCGGGCTCGGCGGTGGCCGTCGTCCCTCGGCGCAGGCGCTGCCGCGCTACGCGATGGCCATCGCTCGCGTGGCGTCCCGCGCGCGGGCTACGCGGTGGCCATCCCGAACGCGGCGGGCATCACGCAGCCTCGGTGAGGTCCATCGACCAAGCTGCACGCATCGCCATCGATGAGGCTGCGCGGCAACAACCGGTGAGTGTCAAGGTAGATGTCGCGTCAGAAGGGTCTACGCGGACTGCCTCGCTGAAGTGGAAGGCGTGGCCTCCTTGGGGGAGGTGGAGGGGCCGTTGAGCAGGACGTGCTCGGGGTGCCGACCAGTTGCGAGTGTTGCGACCGGCCCAGCGCTCGGGGTGCCGGGCCCGGGCGGCCTCGTAGGTGGGTCTGGATGGGCCTCGGATCAGGCGGCCTGTCTCTGTGCCGCCTGAACGCGGGCGGAGAAGTCGCGTCGACGTAGGGTGACCATGGCGCGGTCGAGGCGGTCGTTGAGGAGGAGGGACCGGCAGATCAGCGTCGCGCGGAGGCCCTGGTTGCGCCACCGCTGGCCGGAGCGCTTGCAGCGGCGGCGAGGATCTTCTCGGCAGCCACGTCGAAGGGGACTGGCTCAGAGAAGCTGTGCCAGCGCTCGGGCTGGTCGGGGCGGGGCTGTAGGGGCTCGAGCGCAGCGGTGCGCTCCTCGGCGATGGCCGTGGCGGTCATGGGTTCCTCCTTCTTGATGAGAGGAGCGGGTCGTCCCGCTCACTGCCTGATAGGAGGCCTCCGCAGGTCTTTCGCGGGGCGCGTTCGCGGTCGGGGCGTTCCTTCTATCGGGATCCAGCGGCAGGAAACTACAGTGAGGTCGATGGATGACTGGGACGACTGGCCCGATGACGAGAGCGAGACGGAGGCGTCCGAGCGAACGATCACGCAGCTCACTCGGCGGAACTTGTTCGACGGCCTCCGCATGAAGAGCACCGCCTGGTCCGGGCGGCTGGAGGAGCCGGAGTTCCTCGCTCGGCTCTACGACCTTTCAGCCATGCGCTCGTTCGACAGCCGATTCAAGGATGCCTCCGGCGACATCTACCAACACCGGATCAACAACGAGGACTGGGACGACGACTGGGTCTACGGCGACCGTCGCTTCTCGTTGATGACTTGCCCCGACGAGGAGCTGCTGAACTTCCTCTGCGAGATGGTGCATCCCGTCGTCCGCTCGGATGCCGCTGAAGTTCGCGAACTCGTGACCATGTTCAACGAGCACCTCGGCGTTGATGGATGGGAACTGTACGAAGCAACTTATCTATCGGGACATCCCGTCTTCGCTGGTCGTCGCCGAGGCGCTGCCCTGCGGAGGGCCATCGACAAGGTCCAGGGACTTGCCGACGCAGTGGGAGGCACCGAGTACATCACGCAGCAGATCACCCGAATGAACGCGGCCGCCGAATCGGACGCCGCCTTGGCCGTGGGCACCGCCAAGGAACTCGTGGAGACGGTGTGCAAGACCATCCTCGAGGCGCGTTCGGTGGCCGTCGACACGGGATGGGGCGTTCCGCAACTAGTGAGGGCCACTGCGAAGGAACTGTCCCTCACTCCCGACGACATACCGGACTCAGCGAAGGGCTCGGCCTCGATTCGACGGCTCCTGATGAACCTCGCTTCCGTCGCCACTGCTCTCGCCGAGGTACGCAACCTGTACGGCACGGGCCACGGCAAGGGCGCCAACACGAAGGGGCTTCAGGCAAGGCATGCCCATCTCGCGATCGGCGCAGCGGCCACGCTGGTCACCTTCTTGTGGGAAACCCACGTGGACAGAGCCGAGAGCGTACAGCCGACTGCCGGCCCTTGACAGTCCGAGACGCATTTGAGTTGACTGTGACTGCAATGCGTGCGTCCAAGATCCCGGCCCACTTCGAAGTGATTCGGTCCTCCGCGGCGGCCCTCTGGGCTCAGCTCGACGCAAACGAAGAACTGGCCGCCCCGTGGCGGCAGATGTTTCGCCAGGTCACTCAGACTCCGGCGCACGTTGTTTCCGAGCTTCTCCAGAACGCGGACGATGCGGGCGCGACATGGGCGCGAGTGTTCATCGAGAAGGGCGTCTTCGTGCTCGAGCACGACGGCGCGGACTTCGACGAGTCTGACCTCCGGTCCCTCTGCCGTTTCGGCTTTTCCAACAAGCGTTCTCTGCTCACCATCGGGTTCCGAGGCATCGGCTTCAAGTCTACCTTTAGCCTCGGCCCGACCGTCTTCCTCACGACGCGAACGCTCTCGCTCAGGTTCCGTGAGGAACATTTCACGCTGCCGGAGTGGAACGATGAGATTTCCCCGTCACCGCACGTGACGGTGCGCGTGCCGATCGCCGACGCCATGCGCGAGGCCAGCTTGCGCTTGAACTTCGAGCAGTGGCAGTCAGCTCCGGCCTCCTTGCTCTTCTTCTCCAGTCTGCGTCGTGTCGAGATCGAGAAGGCGGTCCTCGAGGCGGTCTCGCTGGGCGAGGGCCCAGCCGGCACGCAGCGGTACGAACTTCACGGTGGCGGTCGCGTGGTCGACGTTCTGCTCGCTAGGTCCGAGGAGGAGTCCTTCCCAGCTGACGCCCTCAAGGAGGTTCGAAACGAACGGGACGCCGACATCGTCCTGCCGCCTTGCCGCGTCGATGTCGTACTCGGCCTGCCCGGGTCGCAGCGGGCCTTCGCGGTCCTTCCCACAGAAGTTGCTCTCGACACGCCGTTCTCCGTGAACGGGCCGTTCGTCCAAACACCGGACCGCGAGCGGATCCGCGACCCGGCCAGCTCCGCGACGAACCGATGGCTCCTTCGACGCGCCGGTCGGTTGGCGGCGGAAACCATGCTGGCGTGGCTCTCGGACGAAGCCCGGCCGATTGAAGAGCGCCAGCAAGCCTATGGGCTGCTTCCGAATAGCCCCGGTACCGCCCGCTCCGACCAGCCGGAACCCAACGCCCTGATCGGAAGCGGCTTTGCCAATCTGGGAAGCGCCCCCGCTGTTCTGCTCGGCGTCGATGCAGACCTGCACACGCGCCCTGACTGCCCCGCCGTTCCCCCAGTGCTCTTCGACGTCTGGGCGACCGACGACCTGCGGTCGATCTTCGCGCAAGCGGCCTCGACGTTCCTCGCACCCGACGTTTCTCACGAACATCGGACCCGTCTCGTCGCCTGGGGGTGGCTGAGCAGCATAAGCAAGAGCCAGGTGGCCGACACCCTCTCGCAGACGTCTCCCCCTCGGCCATCGACCGATGACGCGCTCTTCCGCCTTTGGGCGCTCCTGGTTTCGACACTTCGAGGCGGTGCGTTCACGTGGCGCGCGAGGCGGCTCCACGTCGTGCCGGTCATCGGAGACGGTCGACTTCGCCGGGTCGATCAGGTCGTCAGGCTGCCGCTCAGAGAGGATGAAGGCGGCCCAGTCGTCGAGTTCCTCGCTGAACGCCTCTCGGTGGTCGAGCAAGCCTTCATGGAGGCCCTCGACGGCGTCACCGAAGACTCCGCCGAGGAGTGGAAGCTGGCGGCGCAGCTCCAGCGCGAGTTGGAACTCCATCAGCCCGAGCGACAACGGTCGATCGTCAAACGCGCAAGCGACCTCGTCTTCGCCCAGGATCCTCCGAACCGAGAAGCGGCCATCCTGCTCGCTCACATCACCGCGAAGAGCGGGGCCCGTCCACCTTCGGGCTTCCGCTGGTTGTGTCAGGATGGGAGCTGGCAGCAGCCGGATGTGGGGCTGCTCGCCGATGTTCCCGACGAACTTCGCGTCCTTCTGCCGGAGAAGTGGATGGAGTCTCGCCTCCTACATGAGGCGTACTTCGAGCCCTCGGACGCCTGCTCTGGCGAGGACTGGCTGCTCTGGCTGCGCGGCTCCGCAAGTCCAACGACACGGTTCCCAGGACCATCGGTGAGGTCGAGCCGGATGTTCTCGCGCTCGAAGCTCGTAGAGCTGATTCGAGCCAGAGGAGGGGAGCCGCCCCGCACCTACCACTACAAGTCGGACAACTTCGAGATCATCGACTCCGACTTCGACGACGACCTGTGGAACCACTGGCGGCACGCCGGGCGCGCGGACGAGGCGTTCTGGCCGCAGGTCGGTCGAGCCATCTTCACCCACGTTCCCTCCGAGCAACTGCTTGGCAGGACGCAGCTCGAGGTGCGGCACCTCGGATACTCGAAGAGGCCGAAGCTGGAGATCACGGGTGCCGACGTGGGGTGGGTCCGCCGACTTCGGAGCGTGCCGTGCTTGCCGGACCAGAACGACAAGGCCGCACAGCCGGCGGATCTTCATCGGTTCACCGAAACGACGTCCCCTCTCGTTGGGGTGGAGCGGTTCGTCGCGAGCGACCTCGATACGGCCGAGCGGGCGAAGGTGCTGGACCTGCTGGGTGTCCACTCCACCCCAGCCGACGCGGACCGGATCGTGGACCGCCTTCGCGCCCTCTCCGGACACGCAGGCGTGCCCGAGACGGAGCTTGTGAAGTGGTACACGGTTCTCGATCGGATGACGCCCCGCATGAAGCCGGATGCGCTCGTGGCGTTGACCTCGGCATTCGCCGAGGAGGCGCTGATCCTCACCAGCGACCAACAGTGGCTTGCCAGCGGCGATGTCTTTGTCTGGCCTGACGACGAGCTGGACGGACTTCCGACGGTGCTGCCCGGCGTCCGCGAGCTTGGACTATGGCGACGGGTCGGTGTACGCGAGCGCCCGACCAGCGCACTGCTCTTGGCGCGCCTCCGAGAACTACGCCCAGGAGACTCGATCACCGGGCCCCAGCTCGCGTGGGTGCGCAAAACCCTCGCCAGGCTCGGGGAGACTGCTTGGCTCGAGACTGGGCATTGGCTCTCCACCTCTGGCCACTGGGTACCCACCAGAACTCTGGAGTGGAGTGCGTCACGGGAAGACGCCCCCCTGGTCAAGCATCTCTTCCCGCGGACGAAGGAGCGCGTCGCGGATATGAGGGCGCTTCCGGTGGGCCAGCACTGGGACGCGATGCCGGCGCCGCTCGGCGCCGGGTTGACCTGGAGAGTCACGGACAGAAGCGCCAAGGGTAAGACCGGAGCCCCACCGGCTTGGTTCAGCGAGTTGACCCAGTGCATCTACCGCACCGTGTCAGAGGAGCAGGCACGCGATGCCGCGGCTCGCCTCTTCAACTCGACGTGGCAACCCTGCTCGCGGCTGCGCGTCACCCCCTACCTCGCCGCGGAGCCGGTCGGCGAGAGTGTGGCCCGCGACGTCGCGTGGGAGGGCGGCGTGATCTTCGTTCGCCAGGACCTTGGCGAAGCGCACCTTGCCGAGTCCATGGTCGACGAGATCGCGCGACTGATTCCCGAGCGCGACCTGCCTCGCGCCATCCGTGTGTGCGTCTTCCGGACGGCTTCCTTCGTCCGCGAGTACTTCGGCACTCACTTCGAACTGAGTCAGGAGGACGTTCCGCAGCTCGCGCATGGGGCGCCAACGCATGCAGCAGATGCCTTGCGGGACATCGGAGGCCGCTCGCCACCCAGCCCTGCCGCGAAGGTCCCCGATGCAGGGCCTCTTGATGGCGAACACGATGATCTTGCGGTGGTCGAGGAGGCGGACGACCCCTCGTTGTCCGAGGAGTTCGAGACCAACGACGCCGATGATGCTGTCGTGGGCGACGAGGAGGCACTTGTACAGCCCGAAGATGGCCTCCCGACGCCGGAGCTGCCTCCAGCAGAACTCGAGGACCCCGGGATCGACGCGAGCCCTCCGGACGATAGAGAGCGACGACCGTCGCCCCTTCGAGCCTACGCGACGAACTGCGGCTTCACCTGGGATGCAGAGACGTCGACGTTCCGCCACCCGGACGGCCGCTCCATCCATCGGCTCGAGCGGCAAGAACTCTTTCAGTGGCGTCTGAAGCACGTCGGCTCCGCGACGACCGACATCTGGGTGGGGGAGCGAGGCAGCCTGGAAAAGGGTGTCGTGGTTCCCACCGAGGTCTGGGAAGCCCTGAAGTCCCGGTCGGATACCGGACTCATCCTGCCGACCAACTCCGGGGCGGATCTGCTCCCTGCCGACCAGCTCGCCAGCGAGGTCGACCGAGGAAATCTCGTTCTGTTCCCCGCGAGCTACCGGCTTCGGCGGCGGTAGAACCGTCAGTTCCGTAGAAGCTGCCCCGTCCAAGGATGTGCTCGCGGGGATCAGCTCGAGAACCGCACCGGGTTGGCGGGCTACCATCCGAGGTGAAGAACGAGGACCTCCTCCACCGGCTCCAGCACCGCATCGAGCTGGGTGAAGACCGCGGATAGCTCGAGGCCTGGCTCCACGACCACGATGCCGAAGGTCCTCTCGAGCCCTCGAACCCGTCGGTGCGCGACCGTGACGCTCGACCCATCGGGGAGTTCGCCGCGCTCTGCGGAGGGCACCGGCGCCGCACGCCGGGGAAGCCGGCGTGGCAGGAAGCGCTCGTCCCCGTCGTACTCCCGAACCTCGCTGCTCTCGGTCAGCGCCGCCACCAGCGCGTCCGTGCTGTCGCGTAGCCCGCGAAGCGCACGTCGGAGCCGGAGCGTGCCGATGGCTCGATCGCTCGCCATGGAGAGAGGATCCCACGCGCGCCCTGCGGCGGAGAAGCCGCCAGCGACACCCCGCGTCACGCGTCCCCACCGACCGCTTGGCCCGAGCAAGTCGTCTTCTCGGTGCGCCACGATCCACTCGAAGCGTCAGTCGAGCCGGCGGAAAGGCGTCCTGAGGGGGCGGGAGACAGGATCACGCTTGATGACCGGCGACTTCTACAAGTAGCGTGCCGGTCCGTCGAGGTGGCCCAGATCGGCCGACCCAGGGGGACGACTCACGGTGGCGAAACTCGAAGATCTTCAGGCAGGTACGCGCGTCAACGGGCTCGCGCCCGGCGGCATCGCCGAGGTGAAAGCTGTCGAGTGGTTCGGCGAACAGTGCGTGCAGGTGATGTACGTCAACGAGTCCGGCCAGGCCGGGCAAGCCCTGCTCTATCGGGACGACGAGCCCCGTTTGAAGATCGAAGAGCGGGGACGACAGTGGTCCTTCGACGCCGACGGCGATCTGCTCCGGCTCGCCTCGGAGGCTTACCGCATTCACCTCGCATGGCTGTTCGACCCCTACCTCGCCATCTCCACCTCCACGATCGACCCACTCCCGCACCAGATCAGCGCCGTTTACGAGGAGATGCTGCCCCGCCAGCCTCTCCGGTTCCTCCTCGCCGACGACCCCGGCGCCGGCAAGACGATCATGGCCGGCCTCTTCATCAAGGAGCTGCTCGTCCGCGGCGACATGCAGCGCTGCCTGATCATCTCGCCGGGCAGCCTGACGGAGCAGTGGCAGGACGAGCTGAAGGAGAAGTTCGACCTCGACTTCGAGATCCTCACCCGCGACATGATCCAAGCGTCGCGGACCTCGAACCCCTTCGAGCACAAGAACTGCCTGATCGCCCGCCTCGACCAGCTCGCCCGCAACGAAGACATCCAGGAGCGCCTACGGGCCGCCCCAGAGTGGGACCTCGTCGTATGCGACGAGGCGCACCGCATGAGCGCCCACTTCTTCGGCGGCGAGATCAAGGAGACCAAGCGCTACAAGCTCGGCAAGAACGTGGGCAGTCATTGCCGGAACTTCCTGCTGATGACTGCGACGCCGCACAACGGGAAGGAGGAAGACTTCCAGCTCTTCCTCGCCCTGCTCGACGGCGATCGGTTCGCGGGGCGTTTCCGCGACGGCGTTCACACCGCCGACCCGGGCGACATGATGCGCCGGCTCGTGAAGGAAGACCTGAAGCGCTTCGACGGGCGCCCTCTGTTCCCGGAGCGCAAGTCGTACACCGTCCAGTACGCCCTCTCGGATCCCGAGGCGTACCTCTACACGGAGGTCACGGACTACGTCCGGGAGGAGATGAACCGCGCCGAGCGCTTCGTGGAGACGGACGACAAGCGGCGCGTGAACGTCGGCTTCGCCCTGATGACGCTCCAGCGGCGGCTCGCCTCGTCGCCGGAGTCGATCTTCCGCTCGCTCGAACGCCGCCGTGAGCGCCTCGAGAGCCGCCTGCGCGAGGAACGCATCCGCCTGCGCTCGGGCAAGACGCAGACGCACGACCTCGAGATGGAGGGCCCGGTCCTCACCGAGGACGACTGGGACGAGATCGACGAGGAGCTGCCCGACGAGGAGCGAGAGGACCTCGAGCAGCAGCTCGTGGACCACGCCACCGCCGCCCGCACGGTCGAGGAGCTGGAGATCGAGATCGGCACTCTCCAGAACCTGGAGAAGCGGGCCAAGGCGGTGCGGGACAGCGGGAGCGACGCCAAGTGGAACCAGCTCACCCAGATCCTCGACGACCCGCTCATGGTCGACGAGGACGGGAACCGGCGGAAGCTGCTCATCTTCACCGAGTTCAAGGACACGCTCCTCTACCTCGCCAAGCGGATCCGCGTGCGCCTCGGCAAGCCCGAGGCCGTCGAAGTCATCCATGGCGGCGTCACCCGGGAGGATCGTCGGCGGGTCGTCCATCGCTTCATGAACGACCCGGACCTGGTCGTGCTGGTGGCGAACGACGCGGCCGGCGAGGGCGTGAACCTCCAGCGCGCCCACCTGATGGTGAACTACGACCTTCCCTGGAACCCCAACCGTCTCGAGCAGCGGTTCGGACGCATCCACCGCATCGGGCAGAAGGAGGTCTGCCACCTCTGGAACCTCGTGGCGAAGGACACCCGCGAAGGCGACGTCTACGTCCGCCTGCTCCAGAAGCTCGAGCAGGAGCGCGAGGCCCTGGGCGGCAAGGTCTTCGACGTCCTGGGGGACCTGTTCGAGCAAGCGTCGCTCCGCAACCTCCTCGTCGAAGCCATCCGCTACGGCAACCGCCCCGACGTGAAGGCCCGCCTGGACCAGGCCGTCGACAACGCCACCGAGCGAAAGCACATCGAGGGCCTGCTCCAGCGCCGCGCGCTCGTCCGGTCGCACATGGACATGGGCCACGTAGACGAGATCCGCGCCGACATGGAGCGGGCGGCCGCACGCCGGCTCCAACCCCACTTCATCCAGGCGTTCTTCCGGGAGGCCTTCGCACACCTCGGCGGCAAGCTCCACCGCCGGGAGGCCGAGCGCTACGAGGTCACCCACGTCCCTCAGAGCATCCGGGACCGCGACCGACTCATCGGCACGGGGGCGCCTGTCCTCCGCAAGTACGAACGCGTCTGCTTCGACAAGCGCTTCGTGGACCAGCAGCCGACGGCGATGCTGGTCGCGCCGGGCAACCCGCTGCTCGACTGCACGATCGACCTGCTCCTCGAGCGCTACCGCGGACTGCTGAAGCAGGGAGCCGTCTTGGTGGATGACGGCGACATCGAGGCGGAGCCGCGACTCCTCTTCTACCTCGAGCACTCGGTTCAGGACGGGCGCCGTCTTCCCCGGGGCGGCTACCAGGTCATCTCCCGCCACCTCCAGTTCGTCGAAGTCTCCGAGGGCGGCACGTTCCGCGATGCCGGCATGGCGCCCTACCTCGACTACCGCGCCGTCTCGGACTCGGAGCGCTCCGCGCTCGACAAGGTCGTCGACGCGGAGTGGCTCAGGCAGGACTGGGAGAACCGGGCGATGGGCTTCGCTCTGAAGACCCTCGTCCCCAAGCACGTGGACGAAGTACGAAAGCGGCGGCTGCCCCTGATCGACAAGGTCGAGCAGCAGGTGAAGTCCCGGCTCCAGAAGGAGATCAACTTCTGGGACCGGCGCGCCCAGGACCTCAAGGCGCAGGAAGCCGCCGGGAAGAAGACGCGCCTGCCGTCGCAGGTGGCCCTCGACCGGGCGAACCGGATGGCCGACCGGCTGAAGATGAGGCTCGAGTCGCTCGAGCTGGAGCGCATGATCTCCCCGCAGCCCCCGCGGGTCATCGGCGGCGCCCTCATCATCCCGGCGGGCCTGCTCCGAAAGCTGGGCGTCGCGCCGCCCGACTCCGGCGGGGCCGAGCCTCCGCCCTCCGAGCAGGAGACGGAGGACAAGCGCCGCATCGAGCTGCTCGCAATGGAGGCGGTGATGAAGGCCGAGCGCGCTCTCGGCCGCGAGCCCCGTGACGTGAGCGACCAGAACGTCGGCTACGACATCGAGAGCAAGGACCCCGAGACCGGCGACCTCCACTTCATCGAGGTCAAGGGCCGCGCGCACGACGCCGCCAACGTCGTGCTCACCCGGAACGAGATCCTGCGCGCTCTGAACGTGCCGGAGCGTTGGGTACTCGCCGTGGTCCTCGTGAAGGACGACGTGGCCGCCGAGCCCTTCTACGTGCGCGAGTTCGACTGGGGGCAGCCGAGCTTTGCGACGACCCACGTCACGTTCGCGATGAAGGCACTCAAGGCGCAGGGGGAGGTTCCGCGATGATCGCGACGCCGGCCGACCAGTCGGAGTCGGGCCTCAAGGACCGCTACCGCGACTTCCAGTATCTCGCGCAGGAGGTCTTGGTACTCGAGCGTTACAACCGCGCGGTGCTGGCTGAGCCGGACAAGGGCGAGCTTCGCATCCACTCGTTCCTGGCGCTCACGCTCATGGCGCTCGAGCGCTTCCTGAGGATGGTGCTGGATGAGCGGGCCACTGCGGGCCACACGCTTCCCAACCTGCTCGAAATGGCCACCGCGAGAAGGAACCGACTCTTCGAGCTGGGTGACCGTGAGAAGACCATCCGATTCGTGAACGGGACGCGGCGGGTCGTGATGCACGGCGGCCTCGGCGTGACGAACGAAGCCGAACATCTCCTCGGGTACCTCCTCCCGCTTTCGCTCGATCTCTTCCGCTTCACGAACGCGGTCGTGGCAGCTTTCGACGCCGCAACCGGCGTGGCGCACCCCGGCGCCAGGGTGGAGTTCCTCCCGAGCAACGTAGAGCCGAACGACGTGCGGGTCGTCCTGACGCCTGTCGAGGAGCTGATATCGTTGAACAGGCACAACAAGACCTACAAGCCCGGCGACCCGGAGGACGGCCTACTGCTGTTCGCCGAGGGAGCGCTGTGCATGACCCTGGTGGAGGCCGCCGCGCGACAGTGGGTTGGCGACGGGACACTACCGAAGGGAGCGGGCTTTCGGGAGGTCTTGGAGAAGGCGGCCGAGATGGGGCTCCGGATACCGTTCGACGACCCCGAGGACGGCATCGACCGATTGGCGTCGGTCAAGAACTCCATCGTTCACGCCAACTTCGAGCAAGCGGCGCAGCAGGCCAGCGGCCGTGACGTGGCGGCCTACTTCAAGGAGCAGTACGCGGCAGAGATCGAGGCGATGTACCAGGTCTGCCTCGACTTCCTGGGACAAGTCGAAGCCCGCGACGGAGAGGCAGCGTGACGCAGTACCGAAAGAAGCTCATCGAGGTGGCGCTGCCGCTCGACGCGATCAACGCGGCTTCGGGCCGGGAGAAGTCGATCCGCCACGGTCATCCTTCGACGCTTCACCTGTGGTGGGCGCGGCGGCCGTTGGCCGCCTGTCGGGCGGTGCTTTTTGCACAGCTCGTGGACGACCCGTCAGCTTGGCCGGAGCGCTTCCCAACCGAGGCAGAACAGGAGCGGGAGCGGCAGCGGCTCTTCGGGATCATCGAGCGCATGGTCCCGTGGGAGGCGTCGACGGACGAAGCGATTCTGAACGAGGCGCGGCTCGAGATCGCACGGAGCTGGGCACGATCGCACCCGTCGGCGAAGGCGGACGCCGTCCTGGCCGAGGACGTTTCGGCCGAGGTCGTGAACGACTACCTCTCGACCGAGGTCCCGCCGGTCCACGATCCGTTCGCGGGCGGCGGGTCGATCCCGCTCGAGGCGCAGCGGCTCGGCCTCCGCGCCATCGCCACGGACCTGAATCCGGTCGCGGTGCTCATCAACAAGGCGCTGATCGAGATTCCCCCGCGGTTCGCGGGCCTTCCTCCCGTGAACCCGGAGGACCGTGCGAAGGCGGACCTCTCCCGGTGGCGGGGTGCCCAAGGGCTCGCGGCGGACGTGCGCTACTACGGCGCCTGGATGCGAGAGCGCGCGAAGGAGCGCATCGGCCATCTCTACCCGGATGTCGTCGTGTCGGAGGCCGAGGCAGCCCGCCGGTCGGATCTGAAGGGTCTCGGGGGCCAGCAGCTTACGGTGATCGCGTGGCTCTGGGCGCGCACCGTGCCGAGTCCGGACCCCGCCGCCGACGGCGCGCACGTCCCGCTCGTCTCGAGCTTTTGGCTCTCGAAGAAGAAGGGCAAGCAGACGTGGATCGAGATCGTCGTCGCGCCCGACAGGAAGAGCTATCGCTTCGAGGTGCGCTCGGGCGTGCCCACCGATCGCAAGGCGGTCAACGCGGGAACGAAGGCCGGGCGGGGGAGCTTCCGCTGCGCGCTTACCGGCACGCCCATCTCCGGCGACCACATCAAGGCCGAGGGCAAAGCGGGCCGCATGGGTGCGCGCCTGATGGCGGTGGTGGCGGAAGGGAACCGACGGCGGATCTACCTCTCGCCTGATGATGAGCAGAAGGTCTCCGCAAGGGCGGCCGCTCCCGAGTGGTCGCCTGAAGACCGCCTGCCTGATGATCCTCGTAACTTCTGGACTGTTCAGTACGGGCTGGAGACCTTCGGAGATCTCTTCACCCCTCGCCAGCTCATGGCGCTCACGACCTTCACGGACATAGTCGTCGACGCACGCGCACAGGCCCGTGCCGACGCCGTGGCTGCGGGTATGTTGGATGACGACGCCGCACTGCACGCTGGCGGTCGCGGTGCCGCCGCATACGCGGATGCCGTGGTGACTTACTTGGGTTTGTCGGTCGCACGGTACTCGAACGCCTCTTCGACAATATGCACGTGGAATCCTGGTGCGAGCAAGGAAGACATTCGTTTCACCTTTGGCCGCCATGCCGTCCCGATGACGTGGGACTTCGCGGAGGGAAACCCGTTCAGCCATTCCTCGGGAAATCTCCAAGACAATATCGACAAGTGGATCTCCAAGGCGATTCTTGCACTCCCGGCAGGCGTTGTTGGCCGAGCCGTCCAGCAAGATGCGGCCATGGCTGCCTCCCCGGGCGCACGCATCCTCTCTACCGACCCCCCGTACTACGACAACATCGGCTATGCCGACCTGTCGGACTTCTTCTACGTCTGGCTGCGACGCACCCTGAGGGAAGTGTTTCCGTCGGAGACAGCGACCATGCTTGTCCCGAAAGACGATGAACTGGTCGCCACCCCATATCGCCACGGCGGGAAGAAGGAGGCCGAGACGTTTTTCCTAGACGGCATGACGCGCGCGGTCGAGGCCATGTGTGCGGCGAGCGAGCCGTCGACGCCGACAACGATCTACTATGCCTTCAAGCAGTCTGAGACGACTAGCGCGGGCACCGCCTCGACGGGGTGGGAGACCTTCCTGTCGGCGCTCGTGCTCGCCGGGTTCTCGGTGGTGGGCACCTGGCCTATCCGTACCGAGCGAGGTGGGCGCTCGATCTCGATCGGGACCAACTCTTTGGCGTCGAGCGTCGTGCTCGTGTGTCGTCCACGGGCCGACGAAGCCGCGATAACTCGTGGCGATCTCCGCCGCGCCCTGCGCAAGGAGCTGCCCCGCGCACTCCGGGCGCTCCAGCACGCAGGACTGGCCCCCGTCGACGTCGCACAGGCGGCCATCGGGCCGGGAATGGCCGCGTTCACCCGTCAAGCGAAGGTGCTCGAGGCGGACGGTTCAGCCATGACGGTCCGGGCAGCCCTTCAGCTCATCAACGAGGTTCTCGACGAGCACCTGGCCGAGAGTGAGGCTGACTACGACGCCGACACGCGCTGGGCGCTCACTTGGTTCGAGCAGCACGGATACGAGGAAGGCGCCTACGGCGAAGCAGAGAGCCTCGCCAAGGCGCGGAACGTGTCGGTGCGCGGGGTGGCCGAGGCGGGGATCGTCCACAGCGCTGCTGGCAAGGTGCGCGTGCTGCGTCGCGACGAGATGGGGCCCCTCGACTACGACCCCGCGAAAGACGACCGCCCGACGGTCTGGGAGTATACCCAGCACCTGATCCGCAATCTCGAGCAGAAGGGCGAGGCCGCCGCCGCCGGCCTGCTCAGAAAGCTGGGCAGTGACGCCGACGCCGCCCGGTCGCTGGCCTACCGGCTGTACAGCGTCTGCGAGCGGCGGAAGTGGGCCGAAGAAGCGCGTGCCTACAACGGCCTCGTCGTCGCGTGGCCCGAACTGGAACGGCTGGCGGCCAGCCAGCCCGCCGAACCCGGCAAGCCGCAGCAAGAGATGTTCGAGTAGGGGGACGACGATGGCGATGAGCAACCGTGCCCGCGTCGGGCGAACGATGGAGCTGCTCACGGAGGGCTTGACCCCCTTCGTCGAGCGCGAGCTGAAGAGCCACCTCGGCGGCTACTGGGTCGAAAAGCTCGCCGAGCGTACTCGCGTGAAGATCACCAAGGGCTCGGTGAGCTGGGACGCGCAGTCCCTCCTCAAGGCGATGGTCGACAACTGGCGCGACGTCTTTCGCAAGACGCTCGGCCATGGCGAGCGCGCTTACGTCGGCGAGTTGATCGAGCATCGCAACGCGTGGGCACACGAGGAGCCCTTCAGCTCGGAGAACACCGACCGCGCGCTCGACACCGCCGAGCGTCTGCTCGCCTCGGTCGGGGCGCCCTCGCAGGCCGAGGAGATCGCCAAGCTCAAGATGGAGCTGCGGCGCACGGTCTACGCCGAGCAGGCGCGGCAGCAGACGCGCCGAAAGCAGGTGGCCATCGAGGGCAGCCCCCAGGCCGGGCTCAAGCCGTGGCGCACCATCGTGACGCCGCACCCGGACGTCGCCTCGGGCCGCTACATGCAGGCCGAGTTCGCCGCCGACCTGGCGCAGGTCCATCGCAAGGACCCGGACGCGAGCGAGGAGTACCGCGACCCCGTCGAGTTCTTCCGGCGCACCTTCGTCACCGCCGGCCTCTCGGACCTGCTCGTCGGCGCGCTCCAGCGCCTCAGCGGGCAGGGCTCGGACCCGGTGGTGGAGCTTCAGACCAACTTCGGTGGCGGCAAGACGCACTCGATGCTCGCGCTGTACCACCTCTTCGGGCCGGCGCAGACGACCACACTCCCGGGCATCGAGCCGGTGCTCGAGCAGGCCGGCGTCGACAAGGCGGTGGAGGCGCGGCGCGCGGTGCTGGTCGGCACGGCGCTCGCCCCCGCGGAGGTCTCGAAGAAGCCCGATGGCACCGAGGTCCGCACCCTGTGGGGCGAGATGGCCTGGCAGCTCGGGGGCAAGGAGGGCTACGCCTTCGTGGCGGACTCCGACAAGCAGGGCACGAGCCCCGGGTCGGACACCTTCACGGAGCTGTTCCGGAAGTTCTCGCCGTGCCTGGTGCTGATCGACGAGTGGGTCGCCTACGCCCGGCAGCTCGTCGACACGAAGGAGCTGCCGGCCGGTCGCTTCGAGGCCCAAGCCTCGTTCGCCCAGGCGCTCACCGAGGCGGCCAAGGCGGCGCCGTCGACCCTGGTGGTGGCTTCCATCCCCGCCTCGAAGATTGAGATTGGCGGGGACAACGGCGCCTTCGCGCTCGAGACCCTCAAGAACGTCTTCGAGCGGGTCGGCAAAGCCTGGCGGCCTGCGAGCGCCGATGAGGGCTTCGAGATCGTCCGGCGCCGGCTGTTCGAGCCCATCTCGGACAAGGAGGACTTCGCGGGCCGTGACGCCGTCATCGACGCCTTCTCGAAGATGTACCGGCAGTCCCCGGCCGAGTTCCCCGCCGGGTGCGCCGAGGGCGCGTACCGCCGCGAGCTTCAGGCGGCCTATCCGATCCACCCCGAACTGTTTCGGCGCCTCTACGACGACTGGTCGACCCTCGACAAGTTCCAGCGAACGCGCGGCGTGCTGCGGCTCCTGGCGAAGGTCATCCACCGCCTCTGGGAGAACCAGGACGGGGGCCTGCTCATCATGCCGTCCTCCATCCCCCTCGACGATGGAGCCGTGAAGTCCGAGGTCACGAGGTACCTCGACGACTTCTGGGAGCCGATCATCAGCAAGGACGTCGACGGTCCCAGCTCGCTGCCCCTCGAGCTGGACCAGGAGACACCCAACCTCGGGCGCTACTCCGCCACGCGCCGCGTCGCCCGCACCCTCTACATGGGCACCGCTCCCGGCGCGCGGTCCGGCGCCGCCGGCATCGACGACCGCAGCGTGCGGCTCGGCTGCGTGCAGCCCGGCGAGTCCGCAGCAACGTTCGGGGACGCCCTTCGCCGCCTCAGCGGGCGAGCCCGCTACATCCACCAGGAGGGCAACCGCTACTGGGTCTCCGCCCGGGCGAACCTCAACCGGACCGCCGAGGACCGCGCCAACTCCCTGCTCAACGAGCCCGAGGAGCTGCACGCCGAGATCGTCAAGCGCCTCCGCGCCGACAAGCACCGCGGGGACTTCGCCGCGATGCATCCGTGCCCGCTGACCTCCAGCGAGGTCGCCGACGAGCCCGAGGCCCGGCTCGTCATCATCGGCCCGACCTTCACCCACCGGAAGGGCCAGGAGGACAGCGGGGCGCTGAAGTTCGCCAAGGAGATGCTCGAGTCCCGCGGCAGCGGCCCGCGCCTGAACCGGAACATGCTCGTCTTCCTCGCGCCCGACACCAAGGGGCTCGAGGACTTGATGGCGGCGACCGCGCAGTTCCTCGCCTGGAAGTCGATCGTGGAGGACGAGGAGACCCTCGACCTCACCGCCGCCCAGCGCAACCAGGCCGCCGCCCGGCGCGACAGCGCCAACGAGACCGTCAACCTCCGTATCGGCACCGCCTGGAGCCACATCCTCGCTCCGCACCAGAAGGAGCCCACGGCCGACATCTCCTGGGAGGAGCTGCGTTCCACCAGCAACGACGCCCTCGCCAACCGGACCAGCGCCAAGCTCAAGCTCGACGAGCTGCTCATGCCCGTCATGGGCGGGAGCCGCCTCCGCATGGAGATGGACCGCAAGAACCTCTGGGCCGGCAAGGACCACGTCCGCTTCGACCAACTCGCCGAGTACTTCGCCCGCTACCTCTACCTCCCACGGGTCGTGAGCCGCGAGGTCCTCCGCGCCGCCGTCGCCAACGGCGCCGAGCAGCTCGTGATCAAGGACACCTTCGCCATCGCGACCGACTTCGACGAGGACACCGGCCGCTACCGGGGCCTCAAGCAGGGCGGCGCCATCGGCGTCGTCATCGATAACACCACCCTCCTCGTCCGTCCCGAGGCGGCGGAAGCCCAGGCGCCCTCCGTTCGACCTCCGCCGGAGGGCGGCGACGTCATCGGCGGCGATGCCCCGAGCGGCCCGGACGCCCCCGGGGGCTCGCCCGCGCCTGACGGCCCCCAGAAGCCGAACCTCTTCGTCGCCAGCGTCAGCCTAGACGCCTCCCGCCTCGGCCGGGACGCCGGACGCATCGCCGAGGAGGTGCTCCAGCACCTCTCCACCCTCCCCGGAGCCGACGTCGAAGTCACCCTCGAGATGCAGGTCCGCGTGCGGGACGGCGTCGAGGACGACGTGGTCCGCACCGTCACCGAGAACTGCAACACCCTGAAGTTCAAATCCCATGGCTTCGAGCGGGAGTAGCATGGCCGAAGCTGCCGAGAAGCTCACGATCGAGGCCGCGCCGGACTTCATCATCAGCCTCACGAAGTGTCGGCCGATACGGGGAGTCGAGGAGCTGGTCTGGAACGCGCTCGATGCGGACGCCAAGGTCGTCGAGATCATTCTCAATCGCAATGACTTGGACGGCATCGAGAGCATCCTGGTGAAAGACGATGGCCACGGAATCGATCGGGATGACCGGTCGCTGGCCTTCGGACAACTGGGCGGTTCGCCCAAGAGCACACGCACGACGACCCCCGCCGGCAGGGAACTGCACGGGAGAGACGGCAAAGGCCGCCTTCGCGCGCTCGGCCTGGGTGGTCGTGCGAGCTGGAAGACTCGCTTCCGCGATACTGAAGGCAACCTGTTTGAGTGGAGCGCTCGCGCATCCGCTGACAGCCCTCGCGTCGTTGCCGCCAGCGAGGTCGTGGAGCTTGACGCGGCGGGCTGCACTGGCACCGACGTACTGGTCGAGAATCTGGAAGATGGCGTAGACGCGCTGGCCGCGGAGGGCGCCGCTCGGGAGCTTCTCTCGCGCCTCGCCGTCTACCTGCGGAAGTATCCTTCCATACGCGTCACCTACGACGGCACCGTCCTCGATCCAGCGGAAGCGGTCGAAGTGACGCGCAGCTACGCAGTGGAAGTCGAGGTAGCGCCCGGCAAGTCCGAGACCGGCGAGGTGACCGTCGTCGAGTGGAAGCAGGATGTGCCGAGGAAGCTGTATTTGTGTGGCTCCGGCGGGATGGCGCGCCACGAGATGGCTCCAGGCATCCATGCCAAGGGATACAGCTTCACGGCCTACCTCTCGTCGCCGCTGTTCGCGTCGATGTCCGAAGGGGACATGAAGGTCGCAAAGCTTCGGGGGGACGTTACGAAGCTTGTAGAGGCTGCCAAGGACGCGCTTCGCGAGCACTTCCGAATCCGAGAGCGCGAGCGGGCCGAATCGCTCATCTCGGAATGGAAGGCGGAAGGCGTCTACCCGTACCCAGACACTCCTGCGGCCACACCGATCGAGGAGGTCGAGCGTGAGGTTTTCGACATCTGCGCCATCTCCATCAGCGACCGGCTCACCGGCTTCGAGAAATCGGACACCTCGAGCAAGAAGCTCACGATGCGCCTGGTTCGGCAGGCTCTTGAAACCAGCCCATCCAGCCTTCAGACCATCATGCGTGAGGTGCTGAACCTCACGAAGGAGCAACAGGACGACCTCGCCGACCTTCTGCAACGGACGCGGCTGAGCGCGATCATCAGCGCGGCCCGCCTGGTCACGGACCGGCTTACGTTTCTCGGAGCGTTGGAGGACCTCGTCTTCCACGCCACGTCCAAGAAGCTGCTGCGTGAGCGAAGCCAGCTCCAGAAGATCCTGGTGAACGAGCTGTGGGTGTTTGGCCAGGAGTACGACCTCGGCCACGATGACAAGAACCTCAAGCACCTACTCAACGCCCACTCGAAGATCCTCGGTCGGGAGGCCATCGAGGAGGAGGTGCTCGACATCAATGGGGAGGAATCACTTCCCGACTTGATGCTCTACCGGCAGTTCCCGCTGAGGGAGCCCGACGAGTTCGAACACCTCGTGGTCGAGCTGAAGCGCCCCAGCGTGAAGGTTGGAAAGAAGGAGATCGACCAGATCGAGGAGTATGCCTTCAGCGTCGCCAGCGACCCGCGCTTCGACAAGACCAAGACCGATTGGAAGTTCGTGGTGGTCAGCGGAGACCTCACGAGCTTCGCGAAGGAGAAGGTCGTGCAGAAGGACCGCGAGTGGGGCCACATCCACCGTGGCGACCGGGTGAACGTCTACGTCTCGACGTGGGCGCGCGTGATCCAGACGGCAAAGTGGAAGTACGACCTGTACCGCCAACGCCTGCAGGTCGAGGTCGACGACGAACACACCCGCCGCTACCTCGCTGAGAAGCACGGAAAGTACGTTCCTTCCAAGATCCTGGACGCCATCTCGCCCGCCGAGGAGGTGGTCCCACCGGCCCCGCCTGCAGAGGACCCGACCGCTGCCGGCGATGAGTCGCCGGCCCCAGCCTCGGACGCGCCGGGTGACTAGAGGCGAGCGCACCGCGCCCGACGCGCTACCGCTCGCCGCGCTGCGATTCCTCTTCCGTGGCCGCCGCGAACGCGTTGGCAGGCGCCACGGAGTACGCCGTACAGCTCAAGGGGGGGAGAATGGCTGCGTTCGAGGTAGGCACGTTCGTGCGACACCGCAAGAAGGGCGAAGAGTGGGGGACCGGCGTCGTCGTCGCCGTCGAGCAGGACCGAGTCCATGTCCGGTTCGAAGATGATGGCGGACGCGAACGCCGGTTTCCCAGCTCGAGAGCGCCGGAGCTGTTGGATGTCGTCCCTCCCGCGTCGGTCCCCGACGACAGCCCGCTGCGGGGCCGGAAGAAGGCGAACAAGGGAAACGTAAAGGCGTCGGCCGGCACCAAGTGCGCCGCATGCGGCGGTCAGCTCAACCGCAGTCGATACTCCACCGACGGGCGCTGGAAGGCGTGCCCCCGGTGCTCGAGTCTCCATGGGGCCGAGCACCTGTACCGCCGCTACCCCGACGACTTCGGCACGAGCACCGAACGGGTGACCGATGACAATCCAGACGGCATCCAGAGCTACTGCCACGACTGTCGTCAGCAGGGCTCGCCCAGCCTCACCGGAACCCATACCCGGCTCTGCTCGGATCTCGCTACGCAGGGCCGGAAGCCGTAGGAGTCCATGAGTTCGACGAACCGCGGCAGTCAGCGGAACCGGGCGGACAACTACCCGACCCCGACCTGGTGCGTCCGCCGCTTGCTCGAGGCGGTGAAGCTCCCCGGCGGGACGTGGCTCGAGCCGACCGCCGGCGCGGGAGCGATCATCGAGGGGGTGAACGCCGTCCGGGATGACATCGAATGGACGGCCGTTGAGCTGCGGAGCGAGTGCCGCGGCCCTCTCGGCAAGCTGGTCGGAGACACCCGCCGCGTTCACATCGCGGACTTCACGGAGTTCTCGCCGGCGGGTGTGAAAGAGCCAAACGTCGTCATCACCAACCCGCCCTACCTCCACGCGATGCCCATCGTCGAGCACGCCCTGGGGTTCGGCGGCCTCGTCGTGATGCTCCTCCGCCTGAACTTCCTCAGCTCGGGCACCCGCGCCGAGTTCCTCCGGCGCCACCCTCCCGACGTCTACGTGCTCCCGAACCGGCCGTCCTTCACCGCCAGCGGGAAGACCGACAGCATCGAGTACGCCTGGTTCGTGTGGAACCCCGGCCGCCGCCGTCGAAAGGGGGCCATCCAGGTGCTGGCGCCGACGAGCAAGGACGAGCGCAGAAACGATCTCGTGACTCTGCGGCTCGCAGGAGGCGGAGCATGACCACTCGCTAACAGCTACGAGTGGCTCCGCTTCCACGTCGACGTCGGCCCCCAGAGCCCCTTCGACCGGGTCCGGTTCAAGATCCAAGGCCGTCTCACACTGCGCGTTCACGCGGACCACCTTCGGGACCGCGCCGCAGCACGTGGGGCCCCGCTCGAGACGCCCTCGACCTCGACGACGCGCCAGCCGAGCATGGCGGAGAGTATGCGCTCGCCCGCGTTACGGCGGAGCTGCAGCTCCCACTCGAAGCGGGCGCGGCATCCCTCGTTCTGGCAGCCGAGGGCGAAGGCGTAGGTCGGCCCGTAGGTCAGCGCCCGCACCTGCAGGAGCGCGAAGAATCGGTCGCCCTGGAGCACCGCGCCCCAGTCGATGTCCTTGTCACCGAAGTCGTAGGGCCCTGGCTCGAGGGTCTCCTGCCCGCATGCGCCGAGCAGCGCGTCGATCTGCCCGCCGCTCTTGGCGAGCTTCCAGTCGGCCAGGACACGCTCCTCGCGGACCTTCATGCCGCGGATGCGGCCCGTGAGCCCCGATGGGCAAGTGATGACGTGGGACATGCCCTCTCCTCCGATGAGACGGGCCGTCGGAGGACGACAGGCACCGCCTCCATCGCAGCAGAGCCGAGGATGTGGCATCGTGGGACGAGCTTGACGGCTGCGGAATCGCGCCGAGGATCTACGCTTGTTCGAGCGTTGCCCACGCGAGAGGTCACCCGAAATTGGATGCCAAGACGAAGTTCGACAACGTGTTGGAACGAGCCACCGCGTTGTGCGACTTGCACGCGCGTCTGGAGACGCATGGCGTCCCAGGCGATGACGATGTCGCCAACCTCTCGCTGGACGATCTGCTCCGCTCGGCGTTGATGCTCGGCGTCTCCGGAATGGATGCCTACTACCGGGACAAATTCGTCGAGCGTCTTGTGCCGTACACCAAGAAGCACGGACCGAAGAAGGTCTTGGAGAACGCCTTGGAAAAGGCCGGCGTCACCATGGCGGACATCCTC
>PABA01000128.1 GCA_002699025.1 Sandaracinus sp.
GCTCTCGCGCTACGACCCCCGCACTCGTGCGCCCTGCACACTCAATCACACCGGTATCCGCTTCTCTCTTGACTCCTATGAGAGCGAGCGCCGAGCGGCCCACGGCCGCGCTGGTAAGCCAAAGATAGCGAGCGTCAGCGAGCGGAAGACGCGCGCTGGTGAGCCGAATTGAAAACGCCCGCGCCGGGTTCCGGCACGGGCGCGAGCCATCGACCCCGAGCGGCTCAGAGGGCGGCGACCTGCGTGGACAGGCGGCTGATGTACCGCGAGCCGGTCCGGCGGTGGTAGATGCCCTTGCTGACCGCCATGTCGATGCGGCGCACGGCGTCGGCGAGCTCCTTCTGAGCGGCGGCCTTGTCGCCGGCCTCGATGGCGGCGCGGACGCGCTTGACGTGGGTCCGCACGCGGGTGCGGATGAGCTTGTTGCGCTCGGTGCGCTTGGCGGTCTGGCGGATGCGCTTCTTGGAGCTGGCGTGGTTGGCCATGAATCTCTCGCTTGAAAAGTGCGTGGGGTCGATGGTCCCGCGGGGCCGGATGGCTCTCGCGGAAGGGAGCGGCGGTGTAGCACCGGCCCCCGAGGGGGTCAAGGGCGGGAGCGCCGCTCCCGAGACCGGAAGAAACCCGGCGATGTCGGGGACTTGGATCGACGAAAGGCCGGCGGAGGGCCCACTCAGGCGCCCTTCGCGACGGCCTCGAACGCCGGCTTCATGGCCGCGCGGGTGCGATCGAGGGCGGCCGCGTCGTGCGCCAGGCCGGGGAAGCCCGCCTCGAACTGGCTCGGCGGCCAGTGGACGCCGTGGGCGAGGAGCCCCTGATGCCAGCGCGCGAAGGCGTCACGATCGCAGGCGTCCGCGTGCGCCCAGCCCTCGACGGCCGGCGCCTCGGTGAAGAAGCAGGTGAGCATCGCGCCCACGCGCTGGACGACGCAGGGCACGCCGACCTCGTCCGCCGCCTCGGTGATGATCGCCTCGACCGCGGCGCCGATCTCCTCGAGCCGATCGTAGACGCCGGCCTCCCGGAGCAGACGCAGGGTCGTCCGACCCGCGGCGACGGCCACCGGGTTCCCGCTGAGCGTCCCGGCCTGGTACACGGGCCCGAGCGGCGCGACCTTCTGCATGATCTCCCGCGGGCCGCCGTAGGCGCCGGCGGGCATGCCCCCACCGACGATCTTGCCGAGGCAGGTCAGGTGCGGCGTCACGCCGTAGCGCTCCTGGGCACCGCCGTAGGCCACGCGGAAGCCGGTCATGACCTCGTCGAAGATGAGCAGCGCCCCCGCCTTCTCGCAGAGCGCCTTCAGCCCCGCGAGCCAGCCCTCCTTCGGCGGCACGCAGCCCATGTTCCCGGCGACGGGCTCGATGATGACCGCCGCGATCTCCCCGCCCCGCTTCGCGAAGAGCGCCTCGGCGGCCTCGAGATCGTTGAAGGGGATCATCGCCGTCGTCGACGCGATCGCGGCGGGCACGCCCGCGCTGTCGGGCTCGCCGAGGGTCGCCAGCCCGCTCCCGGCCTTCACCAGGAGGTAGTCGGCGCCGCCGTGGTAGCCGCCCGTGGCCTTCACCACGACCGGGCGACCGGTGTAGCCGCGCGCCAGCCGGAGCGCGCCCATGGTCGCCTCCGTGCCGGACGAGACCATGCGCGACATCTCCATGTGCGGGTAGGCCCCGTAGATGTCCTCGGCCATCTCGATCTCGGCCTCGGTGGGCGCCCCGAAGCTGGTGCCCTTGGCGGCCGCCTCGCCGATGGCCTTCAAGACCTCCGGGTGCGCATGCCCGAGGATCATCGGACCCCAGGAGCTGACGTAGTCCACGTACTCCGTGCCGTCGGCCCCGACGAGCGTCGCGCCGCGGGCCTCGCGGACGAACACGGGGTGGCCTCCGACGGAGGCGAAGGCGCGGACGGGCGAGTTCACGCCACCGGGGAGGCGCTCGGAGGCGCGGGCGAGGAGCTCCTTGGAGATCGCGTCGGTCATCGCTCCTGGGGCTAAGCCCCGGGGACGTCCGACGTCAAGCGCCGCCCGGGGAGAAGAGGCGAATCGTCCACGCTCGCCGTGAACGCGCGTGCGCATCGCGGGCCCGGAGGGCTGGCGAGCCCACGCTGGCACCGTTCGTGCTCTCTCCTGGCTCGGGAAGAGGAGAGCCACCATGACGCAGAAGAAGAGCTGGCTGCTGAGCGCCCTCGGAGCGCTCGCGATCGCGGGCTGTCAGGTCGACGACGTCGGTCCCGAGGTGCGATGTGCGGAGTGCCCGGACGTCCTCGAGCCGGGCGCCGCCGTGGAGCTGCACCTCGAGTGGCACGAGGAGCCCTGCGACCACCCGAGCCGCTACGCGGGCCCGCTCGTGACCTGGTGCACGGACGTGGAGATCACCCGCGAGGTGTCCTGCGATGGCCCCTGCGAGGTCGAGGAGGACCGCTACGACTCGGACCGGCGATACGTGACGGCGCTCGAGGAGGGCCCGCTGACCGTGACGACGCGGCTCACGCGCGTGGACACGGGGGAGGTGCACGAAGAGACCCTACCGCTGCGCGTGACCTGGGCCGACCGGCTCGAGCTCCGCTGCGTCGGGGGAGACGGGGAGTGCGGTCGCCGCGAGCGGCTCGACGGTTCCGTCTTCTACGAGCTGGAGCTGGAGGCCTTCGTCGGCGACGAGCCCATCGGCCCGAGCCCCGAGGGGCTCGAGGACGACGCCGGGATCGGCACGTGGTCGGCCGACGGCGGCAACCGCCTGACCGCGACCGTCGACGCGCTGGAAGAGGGACCGCGGACCGTCACGGTCTGGAACGCCGCCGGCGCGACCGCCTCCATCACCGTGCCCGGAGCCGACGAATATTGAGCCGCGGCCGAGGCGGGGGAACACTGAGACCGCGTGGGTGCGTCCGTCCCGGAGATGCCGAAGCCCGTCGATGACGCGGGCCGCCGCCGAGGCGCGGACGTGCACCGGCTCGGCTTCGCCGGGGACGACGCGGCGCTCGTCGCGGCCCTGCGGCGCGGCGACCCCGGCGCCCCGGCGTCGCTCTACGACCGGCACGCGCCCTACCTGCGGCGCGTGATCGCCCGCGTGCTCGGCGTGGACGACGAGATCCCCGAGGTGCTCCAGGAGACCTTCGCGCAGGCCCTCGCCAGCCTCGACGGGCTCGACGATCCGCGCCGGCTCCGCGCCTGGCTCGTGCGGGTCGCCGTCTTCACGGCGCGGGGGGTGATCCGGAAGCGACGCCGCCAGCGCTGGCTCCGCTTCCGCGCGCCCGAGCAGGTGCCCGAGGCGCCCCAGGCGGCCCGCGATCCGGAGGCGCGCCTGATGCTCCGCCGGGTCTACGAGGTCGTCGAGCGCATGCCCGAGAAGGAGCGCGTGCCCTTCGCGCTCCGCTACTTCGAGGGGATGGAGCTGGTCGACGTGGCGGACGCCTGCGCCGTCTCCCTGGCGACGATCAAGCGGCGCCTGAAGAAGGCGCGCCACCGCTTCGCCGCGCTCGCCGAGCGGGACCCGCTGCTCCGCGAGCGGGTGCGCGCCAGCCCGCACTTCGGGGTCGACGATGGATGAACGGGCCCTGCTCGAGCTCGGGCGGGAGGTCGCCGCCGAGCAGGACGCGGCCCTCGAGGAGCGGGACGATCTCCGCGCCGTGCGAGCCCGGCTGCTCCGCCGGCGCGCGCGCCGCTGGCACGTCGGGCGCTGGGTCGCGGCGGCGACGCTGGCGGCGGCGGCGGCGGGGGCGCTGATCTCCTGGGGCACGCGGCCCGCGCCGCCGATCGGCTTCGAGGTCGCCGGCGAGCCCGGGCGCGAAGGCGCGTGGATGGCCGCGGACGAGACGCCGCGCGAGCTCCGCTTCTCGGACGGCTCCCGCGTGGAGCTGGCGCCCGGGGCCGGGCTCCGCGTGAGCGCGCTGGGGCCCGAGGGGGCGCGCCTCGACCTCCAGCGCGGGAGCGCGCGGGTGGAGGTGCGGCATCGCAGCGAGGACACGCGCTGGGCCGTGCACGCCGGGCCCTTCGAGGTGCGGGTGGTCGGGACGGCCTTCGACGTGAGCTGGGATGGGGAGCGCTTCGCGCTGGCCCTCGAGGAGGGGCGCGTGCGCATCTCCGGCCCGACGCTGAACGAGCGGGTCGTCGACGCCGGCGAGACGGTGCGGGTCGCGCTCTCCGAGCGGCGCGTGGAGATCGTCCAGGCCGAGCCGGCGCCCGCGGAGCCGCGGACGGCGAACGCCCGGGGGGCCGAGCCCGAGCCCGCGCCGCGGGTCGAGGAGCGCACCGACGCCGAGCGCGCCGAAGCACCCCGGCCCACCCCGCGGCGGCGCGCACGCATCGACTGGCGCCGGCTGGCGCGGGAGGGGCGGCACGCGGACGCGCTCGAGGTCGCCGATTGGGATCGGGTGCTCGCCACGGGCGGCCCGGAGGATCTCGTGCTGCTCGGCAACGCGGCGCGGCTCGGCGGCGCCCCGGCGCGGGCGCGGGCGGCGCTGACGGCCCTGCGGATGCGGCATCCGGGGACGCCCCAGGCGGCCGAAGCCGCGTTCCTGCTCGGGCGCCTGGCGCTCGGGGCCGGTCGGGCGGCGGACGCGGCGGCCTGGTTCGAGCGCGCCGTGGCCGAGAGCCCGGACGGGCCCCAGCGCATGGTCGCGGCTGGGCGGCGCATCGAGGCCTACGAGCGCGCCGGCAACGAGATCGCGGCCCGGCGCGCGGCGCGCAGCTACCTCGCGCGTCACCCAGAGGGCCCGCACGCCGCGGAGGCTCGACGCCTGGTGGCGGAGACGACGCCCCTGGCCGCGCCGACTCGACCGGCGCGCTCGGCCGGTCGGCAGGGGCCCGAGCGCCTCGCGCCGGCGCCGCTCGCGCCCCCCTCGCTGCCGGAGTGATCGCCCTGCCGACGCCGGTCGCCCACCCCGCACGCCGCTCGATCGCTCGCCTGCTCCCGTGGGCGGCGATGGCGCTGCTCTTCCTGCCGGCGACCGCCCGGGCCCAGGAGGCGAGCGCTCCTCCCATCCTCCACGCGGGCGAGGAGGGGCCCTGGCTCGAGCTCTTCCAGGCGGAGCTCGCGCTCCTCGGAGAGACGCTCGCTCCGGCTTGGGCGCCGGCCCCGGAGGACGCGGCCGACGCGGCGGCGCGGCTCGAGGAGTGGGGCGCGGCGGCGCTGGTCGTGGCCGGCGAGCCGGTGGAGGTCTGGCTGCGCGGCTGCGGCGGTCCTCCCCGCCGGCACCGGATCGACGCGAGCGCCCCGGGCCCGGCCGCGCTGGTGGCCGCCGAGCTCGTGCACGCCCACGGCCGGCGTCCCTGCGCGGCTCGGCCGCCCGAGCGCGCGCTGGGGCCCCCGTCCCTCGAGACGCGGAGCGGCCTCGACGAGGCGCCCACCTCCTCGAGCTCGTCGCCGAGCCCCCCGCCCGGCGCGACCGCGCGCGCCCCGACGCGGCCCGGAGGCCCCGCCGACGCCCCGCCGGCGCGCCTCGAGCTCGCCGTGGAGCTCCACGCCCTCCGCGATCGCGCCGGCCTCGCCCCCCGCGCCGCCCTCGGCCTGGCGGCGCGCCTCGGGCTCCACCGGCACCTCGGCGTTCAGCTCCGGCTCACCGGCGGCGCCGGGCCCGGCCGGGGAGCCTTCGGACGCACCTGGCTCGGCGCCGCGGACCTCGCCCTCCGCGCCCACGCCGGCGAGACCTGGCGCTTCGCCCTCGCCGCCGGGCCCTCCCTCCTGCTCCTCCGCGCGACCCGCCCGGAGAGCCGCGCCAACCGGGGCGCCGCCGCCCTCCAGGTCGCCCTCCCCGCCTGGGCCCTCGAGCTCGGCCTCGGTCGCCGCGTCGGCGCCGCGCGCGTCGGCCTGATCGCCCTGCTCCGCCACACCGGCCGACGCCACCCGCTCCCGCTCGGCGACGGCCCGCCCCGCCGCTGGGGCCCGATCTGGCAGCTCGGGCTCCGCGTCAGCCGCCCCCTCTGAGCGGCCGGGGCTCCGCGGGCCGCAGCCCCGGCTGGTCGACGCCCGCGACGAGGCGATCCGCGAGAAGGCGATCGCCGAGAAGGCGGACGAGGGGATCCGCGCCGAGGCGATCCGCCCCGGGCGGAATGGAACGACCTGGCGTGTGTTGCCCGCTGCGGGCACGCCGTGCTAGCTGCCGACGGAGCCCGAGGCCCCGAGGCCAGCGGGTTCTCCGCCCGCCCCCCAGACCGCGCCCTCGCTTTCGCCCCGGCCAGGCAATTTTCCGGGCCCGCCGCGCGTTTCATCCCCCGAGGCCCCCCGCAGGAGACGCATGACCATCGACGTCCGAGCCATCAACGACCTCGTCCAGCGCGAGAGCGCCTTCATCGACGGCATCCTCCAGGAGGTGCGCAAGGTCGTCGTGGGCCAGGAGCACATGATCGAGCGCGTGCTCATCGGCCTGCTCACGGGCGGCCACGTGCTCCTCGAGGGCGTCCCCGGCCTCGCCAAGACGCTCACCGTCAACACCATCTGCCAGACGGTCAGCGCGACCTTCTCGCGCATCCAGTTCACGCCCGACCTGCTCCCCGCCGACGTCGTCGGCACGGTCATCTACAACCAGCAGAGCGGCCAGTTCACGGCGAAGCAGGGCCCCATCTTCGCGAACCTCGTCCTCGCCGACGAGATCAACCGCGCCCCCGCCAAGGTCCAGTCGGCCCTCCTCGAGGCCATGCAGGAGCTCCAGGTCACCATCGGCGACCAGACCCACAAGCTCGAGGCGCCCTTCATGGTCATGGCGACCCAGAACCCGGTCGAGCAGGAGGGCACCTACCCGCTCGCCGAGGCGCAGGTCGACCGCTTCATGCTCCACGTCACCGTCGACTACCCGACGCCGGAGGAGGAGCGCACGATCATGGAGCGCATGGCCTCGCACGTCCTCAAGGACCCCTCGCCGGCCGAGGAGGCGGTCACGCCCGACCCGCTCGCCATCCGCGCCGTGGCCACGCCGCGCCAGCTCCTCGAGGCGCGCCGCACGATCGGCCACGTCTACATGGACGAGAAGATCAAGGACTACATCATCGACGTGGTCACCTCGACGCGCGACCCGCAGCGCGTCGGCCTCGGCGATCTCCGCGACATGATCGCCCACGGCGCCTCCCCCCGCGCGTCCATCGCGCTGAACGTCGCCGCGCGCGCCCACGCCTTCCTCAAGCATCGCGGCTACGTCACGCCGGAGGACGTGAAGGCCGTCGGCCACGACGTGCTGCGCCACCGCATCATCCGCACCTACGAGGCGGAGGCCGAGGAGATCACCAGCGAGCACCTCGTCCGCCGCATCTTCGAGGCGGTGGAGGTCCCCTGATCCCTTCCCGCCGCCCCAGCGCCCTCGTCGTCCTTCGGGAGGAGGCCCGCCGGTGATCCCGCGCGAGCTCATCAAGAAGCTCCGGAAGATCGAGATCTACACGTCGCGGCTCGCCAACGAGCAGCTCGCCGGGTCCTACCACTCCGTCTTCAAGGGGCGGGGCATGGCCTTCAGCGAGGTGCGCCAGTACCAGCCCGGCGACGACGTGCGCTTCATCGACTGGAACGTCTCGGCGCGCATGAACGAGGCCTACGTCAAGGTCTTCACCGAAGAGCGCGAGATGACGGTGATGCTCCTCGTCGATCTCTCGGCGTCGGAGCGCTTCGGCTCGGTGGGGCGGCCCAAGATCGAGGCCGTGGCGGAGGTCGCGGCGCTCCTGGCGTTCAGCGCGATCAAGAACAACGACCGGGTCGGGCTGATCCTCTTCACCGATCGCATCGAGCGCTTCGTGCCGCCGCGGAAGGGGCGCGGGCACGTGATGCGGGTCGTGACGGAGATCCTGAACGCGCACCCGGAGGGCGAGGGGACGGACCTCGGCGCGCCGCTCGAGCTGCTCGGGAGCCTGAGCAAGCGGCGGAGCGTGGCCTTCCTGATCAGCGACTTCATCGACGAGGGCTACGAGGGGGCGCTGAAGGTGGCGTCGAAGCGGCACGATCTGATCCCGGTGCAGGTCGTGGACCCGCGCGAGGAGGAGCTGCCGAACGTGGGGCTGGCGCTCGTGGAGGATCTCGAGACGGGCGAGGTGCTCGAGGTGGATACGGGCGATCCGGCCGTGCGGCGGGCCTTCGCGCGGCAGGTGCACACGGAGCGGGCGAAGCGCGAGCAGCTCTTCCGGCGGCTGCGCGTGGACCACGTGACGGTGCGCACCGACGACGACTACGTGAAGCCGATCGCCGAGCTCTTCCGGCGGCGGCAGAGGCGCATGGCGAGGGCGCGATGAGGAGGGGCGTCGCGCGGAGCTGGATGGCGCTCGTGCTGCTCGCCGCGTTGGCGGGGGGCGTGCGTGCGCAGGCGCCGCAGCCGGTCGCGCCGGCCCCGCAGCCAGACGCGCCGGCCCCGGACGAGACGCCCGCGGAGGCAGACGCGGAGGCAGACGCCGAGGGCGAAGCGGACGTCGAAGCGGACGTCGACCCGGAAACCGACCCCGAAGCCGAGGTCGCTCCGGACGCCAACCCCCAAGCGGAGGCCGAGCCGGAAGCCGAGCCGGACGCCGACACCCAAGCGGACGCGGACGCCGAAGCCGACGCGGAAGCCGACGACGCCGAGCCGGACGCCGACACCCAAGCGGAAGCCGATCCCGACGAGGTCGCCCCGCTCGCCGATCCGCCCGCCGAGCCGGCCCTGCCCGCCGAGCACCGCCCCGAGCTCGCCCTCGAGCTCCAGCTCCCCGAAGGCCAGGACCAGCTCTACACGGGCGACGTCCTGACGCTCGTCCTCACCGCCGACGCCCCGGCCGCCGACGACCTCAACGTCCCCCGCGACCAGAGCTTCGCCCCCTTCGAGATCCTCTCCCGCGACGCGCGCACCGAGGCCCGCGGCGAGCGCGCCCGGCACACCTTCACGCTCGAGCTCCTCGCCCTCGAGCCCGGCGAGCACGAGCTCCGCCCCATGCGCGTCCGCGTCATCACCCCCGACGGCCTCGTCGGCGAGGTGGAGACCGACGCCCGCCCCATCCGCGTCGCCTCGGTCCTCGGCAACGAGCCCGACGCCCAGCCCAAGCCGCCCACCGAGCCCGTCGTCGTCATGGAGGAGGACGACACGCTCTGGTGGGTGCTCGGCATCCTCGGCGTCATCGTCGCCACGGCGCTCCTCACCTGGCTCTTCCTCCGCTGGTGGCGCAAGCGCCAGAAGGAGCTCGAGCCGGCCCCGCCGCCCCGCCCGCCCTGGGAGGTGGCCATCGAGAAGCTCGAGGCGCTCCGGCGCGATCGCGACGCCGCCGTCGCCGAGGGCCGCGTGGTCGAGTGGGTCGACGGCGTCAGCGACGCGGTGCGCGAGTACCTCGGCGGCCGCTATGGCTTCGACGGGCTCGAGAGCACGACCGACGAGGTTTTGGCGGAGCTCCGCCGGAGCAAGCGCGTGCACCTGAACGTGGACGAGGTCGCGGCGCTCCTCGGCGACTGCGACCTGGTGAAGTTCGCGCAGGCGACCTTCGACGAGGCCCAGTGCGACAACCTCCTCGCCGGCGCCTTCCGCGTCGTGCGGACGAGCGCGCCGCGGCCCGAGATGGGCGGCGCGCGCCCGCCGAGCGCCAGCGCGCCCCGGGGCCCCGTGGGCGCGAGCGCGGCCCAACCCGCCGCGGGCGCGCCGCTGCCGGACGATCACCCGGACGCGCGCTGGATGCCGAGCGCCGAGACGCCCCAGGGCGGAGCACCCGACGCGGGCGCGGCCGACCCGAGCGCGGCCGACCCGAGCGCGGCCGACCCGAGCACGGCCGACCCGAGCACTGGCGACCCGAGCGCAGCCGACCCGAGCGCCGCCGGCCCGGGCGCTCCCGGCGAGGGCTCCTCCGAACGAGCCGCCGCCGCTCCCGCCTCGCCTGCGCAGAGCGCTCCCGCGGGGCCGAGCGCGGGGTCGGGCGAAGCCTCCCGCTGGGCTCCGCCTGCCGGAGCCGCGGGGCCCGCCGCGGCCCCCGAGAGCGCCCCCGCGGAGGGCAAGCCGACGGAGTCGCGCTGGGCGCCGGCCGCAGCCGGCCCGAGCGACGAGGCCCCCGCGAGCGGCGACGCGAGCCCGCCCCGCCCCATCCCGCAGACGCTCCCGCCCCGCGAGAGCCCCGTCGCGCGGCCCATCCCGCAGACCATCCCGCCCGCCGAGGGCGCGGACACGCTCCCCGAGCGGCGCTTCGACATCCCGGCCGCGAGCCCCGAAGAGCTCGCCTCCGGTGACGCCGGCTCGGCCGCAGGCGCCACCCCGACCGCGGGCGCCGACCCGGCCGCAGGCGCCACCCCGGCCACGGGCGCCGATGAGACCGCGCGCCGTGGCGAGCCGGCCGACGCCACGCCGAGCGCCCCGGATGCGCCCGACGACGAGGGGGGCCGCCCGTGAAGCGCTGGCTCCCCTCCCTCCTCCCCATCGCCTGGACGATCCTCTTCCTCGTCCCCTCGGCCTACGCCGCCGCCTACCTCGTGGCCGGCGTCTACGAGGTCCCCCTCGAGGACGCGACCTTCCAGTTCGAGCGCCAGTGGGCGGCCCTCCTCTTCGCCGCCCCGCTCCTCCTCCTCGTCGCGCACTACGTCCACCGCCAGCAGCGCCCGCGCCTCCAGGTCAGCCGCGGCCGCACCCTCGCGCGCCTCCGCCCCGGCTGGCGCGCCTGGCTCTCCGGCTCGACCATCGGCCTCCGCGTCGCCGCCGCCACGCTCCTCGTCCTCGCCCTCATGGGCCCGCAGAGCATCCACGCGCGCGACCGCACCGAGGTCGAGGGCATCGACATCGTCCTCGCCCTCGACATGTCGCTCTCCATGCAGGCGGCCGACATCCAGCCGAACCGCTTCGACGCCACCAAGCAGGTGGTCCAGGACTTCATCTCCCGCCGCCCGAACGACCGCATCGGCGCCGTCGTCTTCGGCCGCGACGCCTACACGCTCCTCCCCCTCACCACCGACAAGGAGGCGCTCCGCGGCGTCGTCCGCGAGCTCCAGCTCGAGCTCATCGACGGCCAGGGCACGGCCATCGGCAACGCCGTCGGCACCGCGCTCAACCGGCTGCGGGACAGCCGCGCGAAGTCGAAGGTCGTCATCCTGCTCACGGACGGCGACTCGAACGCGGGCAACGTCTCGCCGGACCAGGCCGCCGAGCTCGCCGCCACCATGGAGGTGAAGGTCTTCACCATCCTCATGGGCGTCAGCGGCGACACGCGCGTCCAGCGCGGCGTCGACCTCTTCGGGCGCCCGCTCTTCGGCACGGGCAACTTCCCCGTGAACCCCGAGCTCCTCGAGCGCATGAGCGAGCGCACCGGCGGCGAGCACTTCCAGGTCGGCGACCGGGAGAGCCTCGAGCGCTCCTTCCACGCGATCCTCGACGAGCTCGAGAAGACCGAGATCGAAGACGCGGGTCGGGTCTACGGCGAGCTCTTCCCGGCCTTCGTCTGGCCGGCCGTGGTGCTGCTCCTCCTCGAGCTGCTCTTCGGTCTCGCGCTCCTGCGGAGGTGGCCCTGATGCGCGAGGTGAAGTGGATCTGGCTGGCCATCGTCGCCGTCGCCGTCGCCGGCCTCGGCACGCTGAGCTGGATGCTCCCGCTCCAGTGGCGCCAGCCGGACATGCTCTGGGCCCTCGGCGTCGCCGGCCTCGGCGCCGTCGGCATCGCCCTCGATTGGTGGCGCCGCGAGCGGGCGGCGAAGCGCTTCGGCGAGGGGAGCACGCTCCGCGATCTCGTCGCCGGCCGCGCCGCCCCTTGGCGCCTCGCCCGCGCGACCCTCTTCGTGCTGGGCCTCGCCTTCGTGCTCCTCGCCCTCGCCGGCCCGCAGTACGGGAGCCGCACGCGCGTGCTCCACAAGCGCGGCATCGACGTCGTCCTCGCCCTCGACTTCTCCAAGAGCATGCTCGCCCGCGACGTGCGCCCGAGCCGCATCGAGCGCGCCAAGGCGGAGCTCACGCGCATGCTCGACGAGATGGGCGGTGATCGGGTCGGCGTCGTCGCCTTCGCCGGCGAGACCATGGAGTTCCCGATGACGGTCGACTACGCCTCCATCGGGCTCTTCCTCCGCGACATGGGCCCCTACGACATGCCCGTGGGCGGCACGGCCATCGGTCGGGCGCTGGTCTCGAGCGGCCGCCTGCTCGAGCGGAGCCGCCCCGCGCCCCCGCCCGGCGTCGAGCCCGAGGAGCAGGAGGCGCGCTCGCAGATCGTGATCCTCATGACCGACGGCGAAGACCACGAGGGCGACCCGGTGGCCGCGGCGCGCGACCTCGCGAACCAGGGCGTGAAGGTCTTCGTGGTGGGCATCGGCTCCCGGAGCGGCGAGCCGATCCCGACCTACGCGGCGGACGGAACCTGGACCGGCTACCTTCGGGATCAGGACGGCGACGTCGTGCACACGGCCCTGACGCCCGAGAACGAGGAGCAGCTCCGGGAGGTCGCCGAGGTCACCGGGGGCGAATACATCCGCGCGCGCGAAGGCGGCGTGGGCATCGGGCAGATTCGGCAGCGGATGGCGGCCATGCAGCAGTCCGAGCAGGAGGCGCGGCGGGTGACCGTGCACGAGGACCGCTACGCGCTGGCGCTCTTGCCCGGGTTTCTGCTGCTGGTGCTCGAGCGCCTGCTCCCGGAGGCGTGGGTCGGGCGCCGGCGGCGACGGCCGGCGCCGGTCGGGCGGCGGCGACGGCGACGCAAGAAGGAGGTCGGGGCATGAGGAGCGCGCTGTTCATCGCGAGCCTGAGCTGGGCAGCCCTCGGGGCGAGCCCGGCGCTGGCGTGGGACCCCTTCCACTCCGAGAACGACGAGGTCGAGACCGGCAACCAGCGCATGGCCGCCGGTGACGCGGAGGGCGCGCTGCGGGCCTACGATCAGGCGGCGCGGGCGCTGCCGAACGACCCCGGCGTGCAGCTCAACCGCGGGCTGGCGCTGATGGAGTCGGGGGACCTGCCCGCGGCGCGCGAGGCCTTCCTGCGGGCGACCGAGCCGCCGGCCTCGGCCGAGATGCGCGCGAGCGCCTACTACGACCTCGGCCTGGCGTTCTATCGCGAGGGGGACGCGGCCGCCGGGGAGGAAGACCACCAGACGGCCCAGCAGCAGTTCCGCGAGGCGGCGGATGCCTTCCGTCGCTCGCTGCGGCTCCAGCCCGGCAACCGGGACTGCGCGTGGAACCTCGAGCTCGCCCTGCGACGCATCCGCGAGGAGCAGGAGCGCCAGGAGCAGCAGGAACGAGAGCAGCAAGACCAGCAGGGCGACGACCAGCAGCAGAACCAAGACCAGCAGGGCGACGACCAGCAGCAGAACCAAGACCAGCAGGGCGAAGACCCGCAGCAGAACCAAGATCAGCAGGGCGACGACCAGCAGGGCGACGACCCGCAGGGCGACGACCCGCAGGGCGACGACCAGCAGGGCGACGACCAGCAGGGCGACGACCAGCAGGGCGACGACCAGCAGCAAAACCAGGACCAACAGGGCCAGGACCAGGGCGAGGAAGACCGTCAGCAGGGGGAGCAGCAGCAGGACCCGCAGGACGGCGGCGGCCAGGGTGAGCCCGAGCCCCAAGAGAACCCGCCGGGCGGCCAGCGCCTCCCCGAGCACGTCGAGCGTGTGCTCGACAACCTGCAGGACGACGAGGAGAGCCTGGAGCGCGCCCGGGCCCGCGCCCGCGCCGCCCGCGAGCGCCGCCGGGTGGTCCAGGACTGGTGAGCATGCGCGCGCTCGTCCCCCTCCACGCCGCGGCCCTCGGGCTCGCCGCCGCGCTCGCCATCGCTCCTTCGGCGGCGGCCCAGCCCGGGCAGGTGTCCGGCAGCGTCGCCATGACCACCGGGCGCACCACCGTCCGCGTCGGCGAGGCCTTCCGGCTGCAGATCCGCGCGAACGTGAACGGCGCCGAGGTCGACCGCTTCGAGCTCCCGTCCGAGCTCGATCGTTTTCTCGTGCGGAGCCGCCAGGTGAGCCGCCCGATCTCCTTCCGCTTCGGCAGCGGCGGCTCGCAGGTCGTCTCCTCGCAGACCGTCTACAGCTTCGTGCTCGAGGCCCGCGAGCCCGGCTCGGTCGAGCTCTCCCCCGCCGTGGTCACCGCCGGCGGGCGCACCTTCCGGAGCAACGGGCTCCGCATCGAGGTCACGGGCACGGCCGCCCCCGGGGCCACGCCGCCGCCGGGCACCACGCCGACGCCGGGCGGCCAGCAGCCGGGCGCCACCCCCCAGAGCACGCCGGGCGGCCAGACCGTGGCCGTCGACGGCGTGCAGTACGACGCGCAGGCGTTCTTCCGCACGACCGCGGACGTCGCCGAGCCCTACGTCGGCCAGCAGGTCACGGTCACCGTCTACCTCTACTCCCGGGCCCCGCTCCGGAGCGCCCCGCACCTGACGCGCGAGCCCTCCGCCGACGCCTTCTGGGTGCAGGACCTCCTCCCGCCGCGCCGCGCCCTCGAGCCCGAGCGGCAGAACGTCGGCGGCAACTGGTTCTACGTCTACAAGCTCCGCCGCTTCGCCGCCTTCCCACTGCGCGAGGGGGAGCTCACCATCGGCGCGCCCGAGATGACCCTCCAGACCGGCGGCGGCATCTTCGGGTTCGGCGGCGGCCAGCAGCTCGAGCGCACGGGCACGCCGATCACCGTCGCCGCGCGCGCCCTGCCCAACCCGCCGCCGAACGCGGTCGTCGGGGACTACCAGCTGAGCGCCGAGCTCGATCGCAGCCAGGTGCGCACGGGCGACGCGCTGACGCTGACGGCGACGGTCCAGGGCACGGGCAACGTGCGCGACGTGCGCCTCGAGCTCCCGGACATCGACGGGCTCCAGGTGCTCCAGCCGGAGATCGACGACCAGATCCTCCACCCGGGCGAGCGGGTCGGCGGCACGCGCGTCTTCAAGTGGCTCATCGTGCCCCAGCAACCCGGCGAGCACGTCATCCCGGCCATGACGTTGAACCTCTTCGACCCGGCCGCCGAGACCTACCGCCCCATCTCCACGCCCGAGCTCCACATCACCGCGGCCGGCAACGCCGTCGCCCCGGCGCAGCCCGACCCGGCCCAAGGCACGACCGAGCCCACGGAGATTGAGGCCGAGCCCGCGCCGACGCCGAGCGCGGACCACGCCGCGGCCTTCGGCCCGCTCCGCCGCGAGGCCGCCCTCGAGCGCGGGAGCGCCCCCGTCTCGAGCCAGCCCTGGTACTGGGCGCTCCTGATCGGGCTCCCGCTGCTCTTCTCCATCGGCCTCGGCGTCGCGAAGCTCCGGGCCCGGGCCCCCGACGAGCAGGCGACGGCGCGCTCGCGCGCGAAGGAGCGCCTCGGCGACGCCAAGAAGCGCGCGGCGGCCGGCGAAGCGCGCCCCTTCTACGCGGCGATCACGACCGCGCTCCAGGCGGCCCTCGAGTCGCGCCTCGGCGAGCCCGTGAGCGGCATGACCCACGAGGAGCTGCGGAGCGTCCTGCGTGGGCGGGGCATGGAGGAGGACCTCGTGCGGCGCGTGCTGGACGAGCTCGAGAGCTGCGACTTCGCGCGCTTCTCGTCGGCCGGCGGGAGCGCGAGCGAGATGGACGCCTGCCTCGGGCGGGTGCGCGGCCTGCTCGACGCCATCGACGGGTTCCGGCCCCGGGAGGCGGCGTGAGCGCGCGGCTGGGGATGCTCGCGTTCGCCCTCGCGGCGCTGTCCTTCCCGGGCGGCCTGGCGCAGGCGCAGAGCCTCGAGGCGATCTTCGAAGAGGCCAACGGCGCCTACCTCGAGGAGCGCTGGGACGAGGCCGTGGCCGGGTACGAGCGGCTCGTCGAGCTGGGCGTGGCCGACGCCGACGTGGAGTACGACCTGGCGACGGCCCACGCGAAGGCCGGCCGCTACGGGGCAGCGGTGCGCCACTACGAGCGGGCGCTCCGGCTGCGGCCGGGGGACGACGGGGCGGAAGACGCGCTCGAGGCGGCGCGGGCCCTGCTCGCCGAGCGCCGAGCCGCCGAGGAGGGCGTGGGCGAGATCGAGACGGCCCGGGGCTTCGGGGACGCCTTGGTGCGGCCCTTCTCCGAGGCCGGGCTCGCCTGGACCGTGCTCGGCGCCGAGGCGCTGCTCTTTCTGACGATCGCCTTGCTCTTCCGCGCGCGGCGGAGGCTCGGCGTGGTGCTCGTGCTCATCGTGGCGACGCTCGTCTTCCTCGCCTCCGGCTTCGGGCTCCTCGCCAAGCGGCGGGCCTTCGCCGAGGGGGAGCCCGCCGTCGTGCTCGAGGACCGGGCCGTGCTGCGCGAGGGGCCGGACGAACGCCACCCGGCGCGGGGCGAGGCGCGCGAGGGGGATTGGGCGACGATCCTCGAGCGCGACGACGCCGGCTTCGTGCTGGTGGAGGTCGGGAGTCGGCGTGGCTGGGTCCACGAAGACGCCGTCGGCGCCATCTAGCGGTTTCCGCTGGTTCTTCTTCTTTCTTACCAGCGGGCCCGTGGGGCCCTCGGCGCTCACTTCGCTCGCGTCACGAGCCTCGGTTCTTCGACGCAACGGTGACGCGGCTCCGTGGGGCCGGGCGTCTTCCGCTCGCTTCGCTCGCGTCACGAGCCTCGGTTCTTCGGCGCAACGGTGACGCGGCTCCGTGGGGCCGGGCTCCGGGGCGGAGGTGGGGGCGCTCCCTTTCGCAGCAAGGTGGCTTCGCCGCTCCGCGGCCGGGCCGCTCCCCTTCGCAGCAAGGTGGCTTCGCCGCTCCGCGGCCGGGCCGCCCCGCTTCGCGCTCCGCTGACTTCGCCGGGTTCGCGGCCCGGGGCGCTCCCCTTCGCAGCAAGGTGGCTTCACCGCGTTCGCGGGCGTCTTCCGCTCGCTGGACGGCCGGCGGGCGGGTCGCCGAGACTGGGCTGCATGGAAGGCATCGGTGCGCGCGTGGGGCGCGCGATCCTCGGCGCGCTCCTCGTCGCGACCGCCTGCATCGCGAACGGCTGCAGCGCCTGCGACGGGCACGTCCAGGCCACCCTCGGCCCCTGGCCCTGGGCCGACGTGCAGACCCAGGGCTCGGACACGCCCGGCGACTGCGGCGGCATCGGGAACGGCCTGCACCTCCGGGAGGGGTGGCCCCTGGCGCTCGGGGTCGACCTGCTGGCGGGGCTGCTCTTCTTCGGCGTGGCGGAGCGGCTGCGGAGCGGTGGTGTGCTCCTCGCCGGGCTCGTGCCGACCTGGAGCCTCTTCGCGCTCACGCTGGTCGCGCCCTTTCCTTTCTTCGCGCTCCAGCTCCCCCTCCCGCCGGCCAACTTCGTCTTCTGGTGGGGCCTCTTCGGGCTCATCGCCTGGTTCGTCGTGCGAAGACGCCAGCGCCGGGCCGCGCGGGAGAGCGCGTGAGGACGCCATCCGGGGCGAGGCTCGGGTGGGCACCGCTCCTGGCTGCGGCCCTCGCCAGCGCCTTCGGTTGCGGCGGCGGTCCCGAGCGCCGCGCGGCGCGCACGCCGGAGGTCTGCGTCGTGCGCCACGCGGAGGCCTGGAAGAACGTCGAGCCGCGCCCCGAGGACGCGAGCCCGGACGAGCTCGACCGGCTCACCCCGGCCGGCGAAACCCAAGCGCGCGCGCTCCGCTCGCAGCTCCCCGAGGCAGTGACGATCGTCTGGACGAGCCCCACCCGTCGGACGCGCCAGACCGCCGAGCTGCTCGCGCCGGGCCGGGTGGTCGCCCGCGAGCCCGCGCTCCGGAACCTCGACGGCGGCCTCTCCTGGGCCACCCGCCGGGAGGCCGCCGCCCGGGGCGAGGACCTCCAGCCCGAGGACGGCGAGACCCTGGCCGCCGGCGCGAGCCGGGCGCGCGCGCTCCTCGACCGGATCCGCCGCACGCTCGGCCCCGGGGAGAGCGCCGTCCTCGTCACCCACGGCGACTTCGCTCCCCTCCTCCTCGGCGAGCTCCGCCACACGCCCCTCCTCGAGCGCCCCGCGCGCGACGCCCTCGGCCACGGCGAGATGGCCTGTGAGCCTCTCCCTCCGACCCCACCGCTCACCCCCTGAGCGCCGTGCGGGCCCGCTCCCCGGGCGACGTGCCGCCCCGAGCAGGCCGCGTTTCGCGGAGCGGCGTGAGGCACCGACGCCGGGCGACGCGCTCGCGCACAGGGACGGGGAAGGCCCTGACGCCGGCGATCGAAACGCGGGCTGCGCGTGGTGGGAGGCGCCGAAGGCGTTCATGATTGGAACGTGTTTCGGTCCCCCTCCCCCTGGCCGGCGCTCGCCCTGGCGCTCACTACCCTGCTCGCCTGCGACGCCCGGCTGGTCCGCCACGACGACGACTCGGACGGCAGCCTCCCGGAGCGCGACGGCGGCGCGGAGCCGCGCGACGGCGGCGCGGAGCCCGACGGCGCGCGCCCCGACGGCGGCCCGGCCCCCCTCGACGCCGGTCCGCTCGAGTGCGCGGCCCCCCAGGTGGTCTGCGGTGACCGTTGCTGCGACCCCGCGGACGCCATCGAGCTCCCCGTCGAGGTGCTCGGCGCCGAGGGCACGATCGCTGCGCGCGACGTCGCGCTGAGCGCCGAGGAGGCCTCCGCCGTCGCCTACCTCTGGATGCAGGTCAACAACCTCGGCTACGAGAACAAGGGCTCCGTCCGCATCAACGACGGCCCCTGGATCGACCTGAACCACGACACGGTCGAGATGCACGGGCCGGAGCGACGCCGCGGCGGCATGGTCCACGGGGGCCACGGCACGATCCGCTTCCGCCTCCCGGCGAGCGGCTTCCGCGCAGGCGACAACACCCTCGCCTTCCGCTTCAACACCTCGGACGGCATCTCCATCGGCTACCGCGTCGTGCGCTTCCAGCTCCTGGACGCGGATGGCCGCGACCTCCTCCCAGCGCACCGCTTCTTCCAGGTCGACCCCGCCGATTGGGAGCCGCCCATCGACACGCCCGAGGCCATCGCCGAGGGGGAGGCGCTCTGGCGCTCGGCCCCGCTCTGGAACCACTACCTCCCCGACGGACGGACCGGACGCTGGTACGCCGCCACCCTCCCCGCCGCGCGGCCGATCCGCGCCGCCTGCGCCGACTGCCACACCCAGGACGGCCGCGACCTCGAGATCTTCGCCTACTCGAACGAGTCCATCATCGAGCGCGCCCGCTTCCACCAGCTCACGGAGGAAGAGGGCCGCCTCATCGCCTCCTACATCCGCTCGCTCTCCCGCCACGACGAGCGCATCGGCCGCTGGGGCCGCCCCTGGAACCCGCCCTACCAGCCGGGCCCCGCCGTCGCCGAGCGCCCGGTGCACGAGTGGGCCGCCGGGGCCGGCCTCGAGGCCGTGCTCGAGCGCGACGAGGACATGCTCGCCCACATGTTCCCGGACGGCGTCAGCGAGGAGAGCGTCGCCGCCTACTTCGACTCGGGCGCGATGGAGGACCACACGACGCTCCCCATCGCCGTGCAGCTCCCCGACTGGAAGCACTGGCTCCCGCTCGTCCACCCCATGGACGCCTACGCGGGCGACGGCTTCTACGACGACGACTCCGTCGAGTTCAACCCCACCCGCGCCTACGCCGAGGTCCGGGCCTTCTTCGAGGAGCGGCCGGCGAGCGAGCGGAGCGCTGACGAGCTCCTCCGCGCGCTGAATCGGCACTGGCGCCACTACCGCCTCTTCCTCGCGCAAGGCTCCCCGAGCCCGCGGCACTGGCGGACGCGCGACGGGGCGGCGCACACGCGCGGGTTGGGCGGCGCGGGGGTGCCGATGCAGGAGCTGGCCGCGACCTCCCTCGGGCGCCTCCTCGCCGTGAAGCACTTCGAGCTCATGAACGAGTTCGGTCTCCAGGACGAGGCCGTCCGCCTCTTCGACCCGGCCGACCAGCCCATCGCGCGCCAATGGCTCGGCCGCGACTACCAGGTCTTCGAGCTCCCGCCGCACTTCACGGCCTGCTTCGACGACACGGCCGAATGCCAGCACTTCCAGGGGCAGCCCATCGAGACCGGGCACTTCGAGTCGACGAGCTGGTACCACCTGCAGCTCGTGCTCAACGGCGGGCAGGGGCAGATGCTCCACAACTCGCCCGTCGACAACAACTACCACCCGGAGTTCATCCTCAAGGCGAGCCGCTCCTCCGGGCTCCTCGAGCCGCTCCGCTACTACTCGTCGATCAACGCGATGTACCAGACGCGCACGTGGACCGGCGCGACCAACCCGAACGACGGGCGCGGCTTCCGGATCCGGGTGCAGGGGCCCTGGTACTTCCTCGCGAAGGAGGGCGACGCGGCGCGGGTGCACCTCCACGGCTTCGCGCCGGGCGAGTTCCCGGCGCTGCTCGACGAGGTCTCGCCGGGGCTGACGCGCTGGACCGTGGACACGCTCTTCCGGCAGTTCGTCCGCGAGGTGCAGCGGCCCGAGAACGACCTCGACGGGTGGGACCGGTGGCTGCCCGGGGACGGCTTCTCGAACGTGCTCGACCCGATCGACAAAGACACGATCATCGACGTGACCGAGCCGGTGCGGGGTCAGCAGCCGCTCTGGGCGGACCACACCTTCTGGGCCGTCGGGCTGGCGGGCGAGCTGGGGGTCGGCTGCGACGTGCTCGACGAGGTGATCGCGTGGGCCGAGGAGGCGTGGCCGCGGATCGACTTCGCGCGGCAGCGGGAGCGCTTCACGGCGTGGGTGGCGCTCCGCGAGGGGCCCGAAGGCATGGAGGCGCTGCTCGGCAACGAGGGCGAGGCGCCGCGGCTCGAGTGGGCGGTGAACGGAGGCGCCGTGGCCTTCGAGGGGACGCAGCTCCCGGCCGGCGAGTACGCGCCCGGCGACGAGGTGCGCGTCCGCCTGACCAGCGACGCCGGCTGTCTCCCGGCGGGCCGCCGCGTCGCCGAGGCGACCCGCACCGCCGAGTGATCGCGGTCGAGTGAGCGCGGTCGAGTCCGCACCGCCGAGTGATCGCGGTCGAGTGAGCGCGGTCGAGTCCGCCCCGCCCGTGAGCCCCGTGCGGGCCGGTCTGCGCCGCCGAATGAGCGCGGCCGTGCGTGACCGGCGCCACCGCCTGCCAGGCGCCGGCCCCCCCGGAGTGGGACGTCGTGGGCGGGCCTCGGCACGCCTCCCCGCCCCCGCTCCGTTGAATTCGCGCGGTCGACGTGGGAATTCGGGCCATGGCCTCCTCTTCGTCGACGAACGCCGGGTCCTCGATCGCCTACCTCATCCCGGAATTCCCGGGGCAGACTCACGCGTTCTTCTGGCGGGAGCGGGCGCGCCTCCACCGCCTCGGTGATCGGGTCGCGATCTTCACGACCGGGAAGCCGCCGGAGGAGCTGCGCGCCCGCCACGCCTGGGCCGAGGAAGCCGAAGCGCTCACCCGCCACCTCACCCCGCTCGACGCGCGGGCCCTCCGCGACATCGCGAGCGAGCTCCGCCGCGCCGGCCGCGAGGGCCTGGCCCGCGTCGCCCGGGCCATGGCCGCGAGCGAGGCGCCGACGCCGATGGATCGGGTCAAGCTCGGGGGCGCGCTCCTCCTCGGCGCCCGTCTCGCCGCCGAGGCCCGGCGCGAGGGCATCACGCACGTCCACGTGCACAGCTGCGCGAACTCCGCGAACGTCGCCATGCTGGCGAACCGCCTCTCCGGGCTCAGCTACAGCCTCACGCTCCACAACCCGCTCGACTGCTACGGGCCGAACCAGCCGGAGAAGTGGCGCCACGCCGCCTTCGCGATCGTCATCACGCGCGCCATCCGCGACGAGGTCGAGGAGGAGCTGGCCGGCGCGCTCCCGCCCCGGCTCTTCATCGCCCCCATGGGCGTCGACGAGGAGGCCTTCTGCCGCGAGGCCGCGTACGAGCCTTACGCGGGCGAGGGGCCCTTCCGCGTCTTCTCCTGTTCGCGCCTGAACCCCGTGAAGGCCGTCGACGACCTCGTTCGGGCCATCGCCGGCGTGGCCGAGGCGGGCGTCGACGTGGAGCTCCGCATCGCGGGCGCCGACGACGTGGGGGGCCAGTACCAGGCCCAGGTCGAAGCGCTGGCGAAGGAGCTCGGCGTCGCCGACCGCGTGCATCTCCTCGGCTCGGTCTCCGAGGACGTCGTGCTCGGCGAGCTCCGCCGCTCGCATGCCTTCGCCCTCGCCAGCTTGGCCGAGCCGCTCGGTGTGGCGATTGCGGAGGCGATGGCCGTGGAGGTGCCGGTCGTCGTGACGGACGCGGGCGGCGTCCCCGAGCTGGTCACGCACGAGGAGAGCGGTCTGATGGTGCCGCCGCGCGCGCCCGAGCGCATGGCCGAGGGGTTGCTCCGCGTGGCGCGGGAGCCGGAGCTCGCGCGGAAGCTCTCGCGGGGTGGCCGGGAGACCGTGCTCCGCGGCTTCCACAGCGGCGTGAGCGCGGAGGCCATCCACGAGGGTGTGAAGGAGGCGCTCGGTGGGGGGGCGCCTCGCGCCGACCTGCGCCGCGCGCGCGCCGCCGGAGAGTGAGCCCACCGCGAGACCGTCGCGACGCCGCCGGGGCTACTTCGTCGCCGTGACCAGGAAGACCGGGTAGCGCGCGCCTTCGCGGTCGACCTCGCAGGCGGTCACGAAGCGCGGCTCGCGAAAGCCCACCTCCTCGAGCAGCGCGCCGAGCGCCTCGCGGTCGAAGCCCTGGTGGTAGACGCCCTCCGTCTCCGGCGGGGGGAAGGTGCCGTCCTCCGCGTCGAGATCGGCGAGGGCGACGCGGCCGCCGTCCTCGAGGTGCGCGTGGAGCGTGGAGAGGAGCGCCCGCGTGTCCTCGACGTGGTGCATGGCCATCGCGCTGACGACGAGGTCGACCTTCTCGTCGAGGGGTTCCTCGAGGATGTCGCGGCAGACCACTTCGGCTTTACCCTCGAGCTCCGGCTTCGCCGCGAGCTGCGCGAGCATCGCCTCCGAGACGTCGACGGCGAGGATGCGCTCGACGTGTGGGGCGAGCTTGCCGGCGATGAGGCCCGTGCCCGCGCCGAAGTCGAGCACCGCGAGGTCCGGCGAGAGCGGGACGTTCGCCTCGATGGCGGCGAACACGCCCTGGGAGATCTGCTGGGGTACGGGGCGCTCGTCCCAGCCCTCGGCCTTGTCTTCGAAGAGGTCCGCCATGGTCGTCCTTCTGCTGTCGGGAGCATCGCCGGGAGAGCCGGATGCGTCGAGCCCTGGGTCCCGAGAGGTCGCTCGAGCGGGCTGGGCGTAACGCGCGCCCGCACGACCCCCGAGCCCCGCGGGCGCGCACCCCAGAAGCCTTGCGAACGGGACGCTCCGCCAGGCGTCCTGCGGACGGGGCGTCCTGCGGACGGGGCGTCCTGCGGACGCGTGCTCGGGCGTCCTGCGGACCCCCACCCCGAATAGCCCCTGCCCGGGAGTCCTGCGGACGCCGGGGGGTGGCGGGTCCGCCGGCGGGAATTGGCGGACCGCCACCCGGTCGTCCCCGGACGGGCGGAAAAAGGCCCGTGATTTCGCGTGGCGGAGATTGGGCACGGGCCTTGAAGAGACCCATGGTCATGAGCGACCGCCAGTCCCACGCGCGCCGTCGACCTCGAACCGAGTCCCC
>PABA01000129.1 GCA_002699025.1 Sandaracinus sp.
CTCGCGTCACACGGGTCGGTTCTTCGCTGGTACACGAAGGCGGCTCCGTGGGGCCGGGCTACGGGGCAGAGGTTGGAGCGCTCCCCCTCGCAGCGGCCTGACTTCGCCGCTTTCGCGTCCGGGGCGCTCCCCCTCGCAGTGGCCTGACTTCGCCGCGTTCGCGGCCGGGGCGCCCCCCTCACAGTGGCCTGACTTCGCCGCTTTCGCGGGCGGGGCGGTCAGCCGCGCTGGGTCGAGGGGGTCTTCAGGTCGAGCTCGGCGAGGCGCTGGGTCGCCGGGCGGGCGGCGATGGTGTCGAGCCAGCGCTTCAGGTGGGGGAGGTCGCCCTCGTTCACGAAGGCGCCGGCCATCTTCGCCCAGGGGTAGGTCGCCACGTCGGCGATCGAGTAGGCGTCGCCGGCGAGGAAGGGGGCTTCGGCGAGGCGCGCGTCGAGCGTCGAGAGGACGTGCTTCGCTTCGCCCGCGTAGCGCGTGGTCGCGTAGCCGAGGGGCTCGGGCGTCTTCTCCGGGGCGACCTTCATGAAGTGCCAGGCCTGCCCGAGCATCGGGCCGACGTGGCCGACCTGGAACATCAGCCAGCGGAGCGCCTGGGCGCGCTCCTCGCCTTCGGCCGCGAGCAGGGCGCCGTGCTTCTCCGCGAGGTGGACGAGGATGGCGCCGGACTCGGCGAGCACCAGGTCGCCGTCCTCGAGCACGGGGATGCGCCGGAAGAGGTTCTTCGCGCCGAAGGCCTCCTCGTGCTGCGCGCCGGCGCCGATGTCGACGGGGACGATCTCGTAGCGGAGCTCGAGCTCCTCGGCGGCGAGCACGGGCTTCTCGCCGTTGGGCGTGGACCAGACGTAGAGCTTCATCGGGGGTGCCGACGCGCCCCGCGCCCCGAGCGTTACGCGAGCGAACCGTCCCCGCGCTCGCGCTCGTGACTGCGGGCTCGTGACCGGGCCGGCGTGACCGGGGCGCCGATTCGCGCAGAGCATCGCTCGATGGAGGCGCGCCCCGGTGGCGCGGCCCGCGACCCCCTTGCCGCGGCGCGAGTTAGTGTCTATGGTACACGAACGAAGGCCCCCGATGACGATCCGCGCCCTCAAGTGCCCGAACTGCTCGGCTCCCGTGCCCCCGACGACGGAGAGCGTGATCGTCTGCCGCTACTGCGATCACACCCTCGCCGACGTGCCCGTGCTCCCCTGGGGCTCGAAGCTCGGGCGGGCGCCCTGGCCGGGCCGGCCGGAGGACCGCGGCCGCCAGCGCGTGCGCGTCGAGGGCCACACCTGGGTGGTGCTCGGGCGCCTCGCCCGCGGCGACGGCTCGGACGTCTTCCTCGCTCGCCGCGACGCGCGCCTCACCGAGCACGTCGTCCTCAAGATGCTCCGGGCCCCGGAGGACGCGGACCTGCTCCGCCGCGAGCAGCGCGCGCTGAAGCGCCTCGAGGCGAGCGAGGCTCAGGGCGCGCCCTTCTTCCGGACGCTCCTGCCCCAGCGCGTCCGCCACGGCGCCGCGACGCTGGTCTCGCCGCGGCGCGGCGCCGGCCCGCTCACCAGCGTCTTCCGCTGGCGGAGCGGCTTCACCCACACGCTCGAGGACGCGCGCGCGGCCTACCCGGCCGGCGTCGATCCGCGCGCCGCCGTCTGGATGTGGAAGCGCCTCCTCGAGCTCCTCGGCTGGGTGCATCGGAGCGGCTGGGTGCACGGCGCCGTGCTCCCGGACCACGCGCTCCTCCACGCCCGCGACCACGGCGTCGTGCTGGTCGGCTGGTCCGCCGCGACCTGGGCGGCGGGCGCCCCCGAGCCGCTCCCCTGCTTCAGCCGCGCCCGCGAGGCCTTCTACCCGAAGGCGCTCCGCGATGGCGTGGCCTGCGCGCCCGCGCACGACCTCGTCATGAGCGCCCGCGTCATCGCCCACGTGCTCGGCGGCGGCCCGGAGGCCGTGCCCGCGAAGGTGCCCGCGCCCGTCGGCGCGCTCGTGCGCCGCTGCGCCGCCGGGGACCTGCCCACGGAGGACGCCTGGGCGCTGAAGGACGCGGTGGCGGCCGCGGCGAAGCAGGTCTGGGGGCCGCCCCGCTACGTGAAATTCACGCTGCGCTGAACGGCGCGGCCATCACCGAGAGATCGAAGGAACGGGAGGGACCATGGGATACGGCAGCTACAGTCACGCGGCGCACCGCGCCATCACCGACGCGCGGAGCTCGCTCCCGCGCGAGAAGGTCTTCAAGCAGCGCGAGTGCCACCCGCTCATGAACCCGCACGGCGTGCGCTTCCGCGAGAGCCGCGACAGTGACGCCCACCCCGAGTCGCTCGGGATCGTCTTCGCGCTCGATGTCACGGGATCCATGGGCGACATCCCCGATCTCCTCGCGCGCCAGGAGCTGCCGAGCTTCATGAAGACGCTCCTCGACTGCGGCATCGACTCGCCGCAGGTGCTCTTCACGGCCTTCGGGGACGCGACCTGCGACCGCGCGCCGCTGCAGGTCGGCCAGTTCGAGTCCGAGGCCGAGCTGATGGACCAATGGCTGACCTGGTCGTACCTCGAGGGGGGCGGCGGCGGGCAGTTCACGGAGAGCTACGAGCTCGCGATGTACTTCGCGGCGCGGCACACGGCCATGGACTGCTGGGAGAAGCGGAAGCACCGCGGCTACTTCTTCATGACCGGCGACGAGCACCCCTACCCGCGCGTCTCGCGGCAGCAGGTGAAGGGGTTGATCGGCGACGAGCTCGAGGACGACGTGCCCGTCGAGGTGGCCGTGCGCGAGCTGCAGAAGACCTTCGAGCCCTTCTTCCTGGTGCCCGATCCGCACCGCGCGAAGCGCTGCGAGCGCGAGTGGCGGGACCTGATGGGCGACCACGTGATCGTGCTCGAGGACTCGGCGGACACCTGCCTGGTCGCGGCGGCGCTGGTCGGGCTCTGCGAGGGGGCGCTGAAGGATCTGGGCGAGGTGGCCCAGCGCCTCGAGGCGGGGGGCGCGACGAAGAAGCGCGCCGGGCGGGTGGTGCGCTCGCTGACGCCCTTCGCCGAGACGCTCGGCAAGGCGGGCGTGGACGCGCCCGAGCTCGAGGACGCGCCGGTCGGCGCGAAGGGCGCGAGCGGGCACGGGCGGTGAGCGCGGTGGAGGAGGCGGCGCGCGGGCCCGAGCGGCGCGAGCGGGAGGCGTGGGTCGTGATCGACCTCGGCTTCGGCGACGCGGGCAAGGGCAGCTGCGTCGACTTCCTCTGCCGCGCCCGCGGCGCGCACACGGTCGTGCGCTGGCACGGCGGCGCCCAGGCCGGGCACAACGTCGTGACGGCCGACGGACGCCACCACACCTTCAGCCAGCTCGGCGCCGGCAGCTTCGCGGGCGCCGAGACGCTGCTCGCGGGCGACTTCGTCCTGCACCCGACGGCGCTCCTCGCGGAGGCGGCGGCGCTCGAGGCGAAGGGCGTGGCGGATCCGCTCGGGCGGGTGCGCGTGGACGGCGCGGCGCGGGTGATCACGCCCTGGCACCAGGCGTCGAACCGGCTCCGCGAGCTGGCGCGGGGCGCGGGCGCCCACGGCACCTGCGGCGTGGGCTTCGGCGAGACCGTGCGGCTCTCCCTCGAGGCGCCGGAGCTGACGATCCGCGCGCGGGACCTCTGGCGGCCGGCGGCGCTGCCCCGGCGGCTCGCGGAGGTGCGGGAGCGCGTGCGCGACGAGCTCGCCGAGCTCCTGCCCGCGCTCCGCAGCGTCGAGGGCGCGGCGGAGGAGCTGGCGCTCCTCGAGGACGGGGCGAGCGGCGAGCGCTGGATCGAGGCGCTCGCGCCGCTCCTCTCCCGCGAGCTGCTGGGGGGCGGCGAGGCGCTCGAGGCGGCGCTCGCGCGGCCGGGGGCGGTCGTCTTCGAGGGGGCGCAGGGCGTGCTGCTCGACGAGTGGCGGGGCTTTCACCCGCACACGACCTGGAGCACCTGCACCAGCCACGGCGTCCAGCCGCTCCTCGCGGGCTACGGCGGCGAGGTCACGCGCCTCGGCGTGCTGCGGAGCTACGCGACGCGCCATGGCGCCGGGCCCTTCCCCACCCACGATCCCGCGATGGCGCATGCCGAGCCGCACAACGGCGCCGCGGGCTGGCAGGGCGCGTTCCGCCAGGGCCCGCTCGACCTGGTGCTGCTCCGCTACGCGCTCGCCGTGAGCCCCGTCGACGCGCTCGCGCTGACCCACGTCGATCGGGTGCGCGGCCCCTGGCCGATCGTGCGGCGCTACGCGGAGTCGCGCGCGCTCCTGGAGGGAGGCGTGCGCCTCGCGGTCTCGCCGGAGCTCGAGGACCTCGCGTTCCAGACGCGCCTAAGGGCGCTCCTCGACGAGGCGCGCCCGGAGCGCGAGACGGTCGAGGGCGCCGAGGCGCTCGTCGCGACGCTCGAGGCGGAGCTCGAGGCGCCCGTCCGGCTCCTCTCCGCCGGCCCCACCGCCGACGCCAAGCGTTGGCGAGATGCCCCGCTCGTCGAGAGCGCGCTTCGCGCGCCGCCGAGCTCGCCCTGAACGGAGCGCGGCGCGCCGCGCGCCCCGCCGACCAGAAGGCGCTACGCTCCTCCCCGATGCGCGAACGATTCGGCCTCGCCACCCTCGCCCTCCTGCTCGCCTGCTCGTCGAGCGGCGGCTCCGATGCAGACGTGGACGCCAGCGCGGGGCGCGACGCCGGGGTGCTGGACGACGCGGGGGGCGACGGGGGCGACGCGGGGGATCGGGACGCGGGCGGGCCGGACGGCGGCGAGCTCCCGAGCGACGCCGGCGCGGACGACGCCGGCGCCATGCCCGATCCCTGCGCCGACCGGCCGCCCCTCGGGCTGCCCATCGCCTTCGACGTGCTCTACGGAAACGCGAGCCCGACGCCGATGCGCTTCGAGGGACCGACCGACTGGCTCGACGCCCTCGGCATGGAGTTCCCCCGCGACACCGGCATCGCCAAGCGCATCCGCACCCGTCGCGGCGAGTACGCCGTGCTCGCCTTCGAGACCTTCGACGTCGACGCCACGCGCGGGAGCCTCGACACCGACAACCCGCAGATCACCGCCAACACCGGCACCAAGCTGGTCTCCATCAGCCGCTGCCCGGGCGACTTCCGGCCGGCCGAGGACCCCGACTGCGTGCAGCGCCTCGGCCCGGTCTCCAACCTCCGCTGGGGCTTCGAGGACGCGCCCTTCCGCTGCCGCATCGAGCGGGACCAGCGCTACTACTTCAACGTGCTCTTCACCGGCGACGAGACCCTCCCCGCCGAGTGGGCCTGCAACGCCGCCCCGGGCGACGACCCCGAGGACTGCGCGATGCTCTTCAACACCCTCTCGGAGTAATGGCGCGTACGCGCTCTTCGCGAGCGCTCCGAGGCGGCGCTTCCGCCGTCGCACTTCCCGCCGTCGCACTTCCCGCCATCGCACTTCCCGCCGTCGCACTTCCCGCCATCGCACTTCACGCCGTCGCACTTCCCGCCCTCGCGTCCCATGCCCCGGGCAAGGCCGCCCTCTCGACCTCCCACGGGGAGCGCCGTCGGCGTCACGCCGATGTCACGGTACGCGGGGGAGGGAATCGGCACTTTGGACCTTCCGTGATTCCGTTCGTCGTCGCGTTCGCCATCGGTTTCGTGCTCCTGCTCGTGGACCTCTTCGTGCAGGCGGAGCCGTGGCGCGTGCCGCGCTGGCTGCGCGCGCTCTTCACCCGCGCCGCCGTCGCCGAGCACGCCCATGGCTCGGGGCGAGGCGCCGAGGGCGTCGGCACCTACCGCGAGGCGTCGAGCGGCCCGGTCCCGCTCGAGGAGCTGCCCGCGGAGCTGCGCCTCGACGAGCGCCGTCTCGCGCGCTTCCACGATGGGGGCCGCGCCGTCGCGCTCTGGCTCGCTCTCGAGCCCGTCGCGCCGGAGGCTCGCCCGGGGAAGGGGAGCTGGGCGGTGCGCCACGTCGAGCTCCGCCCCCAGCCGGGCGGGCTGAGGCTGCGGCTTCACAAGCCCCGCATGGCCTTCGTGTTGCTCGGCGCGCTCGGGCTGGTCGGTCCGTTCGTCGTCCCGCTGTTCTCCGCCGCCGAGTGGGGCTCGCTCGCGGCGTGTGCGGTGTTCGCGCTCGGCGCGGCGACCCTGGCCTGGCTGCGCGCCCACTCGACGCGGGCCGATCGAGGCGAGCTGGAGCGGCTCGCGCGCGCCCTCGAAGCGCACCTCGCGGCGGAGCGAAGCGGCGGCGCGACAGAAGCGGACCGCACCGAGCTCGAGCCGCTCGCTGACCCCGCGTAGCCCGTCAGCTCGCGGCGCCGGCGCCTTCGCGCGCGCCCGCATCCTCGCCGCCGGCGCGCGCGCCCGTCAGCTCGCGGAGCCCGCGCCCCCGGCGCCTTCGCTCTCGCCCGCGTCCTCGCCGCCGCCGCGGATGAGGTCGACGAGCTCCTGCGTGCTCAGCTTCGCGGCCTTGCCTGCCCCCTCGAACACGCCCTCGAAGAGCGCGCGCTTGTCGCCGTGGAGCGCCAGCACGGTCTCCTCGATCGTGTCCTGCGTCACCAGCCGCACCACCGTCACCGGCTTCTTCTGCCCGATGCGGTGCGTGCGGTCCGACGCCTGGTCCTCCACGGCCGGGTTCCACCACGGGTCGAGGTGCACGACCGTGTCCGCGCCCGTCAGGTTCAACCCCGTGCCGCCCGCCTTCAGCGAGATCAAGAAGAGCGGCGCGTCGCCCTCCTGCCACTCCTGCACGAGCCCCGGCCGCTTCTTCGCCGGCGTGCTCCCGTCGAGGTAGAGGCTGTCGACGCCGCGCAGATCCAGCGCGTCCCGCACCAGCCCGAGCAGCGACGTGAACTGGCTGAAGACCAGCGCCCGGTGGCCGTCCTCGCGGAGCTCGTCCACCAGCTCGAGGAAGGCCTCGAGCTTCGCGCTCTTCACGGTCGTCGTCGGGTCCACGAGCCGCGGGTGGCAGGCCAGAAGGCGCAGCCGCGTCATCGCCGCCAGCACGTCGAAGCGCTCCCCGGCGCCGGCCAGCGACTCGAGCGCCTCGCCCCGCGCCGCCTCGTAGATGCGCCGCTCGGCCTCGCTCATCTCCACGGGCCGCACGACCTCCGTCCGCGGCGGGAGCTCGGGCGCGACCTCCTTCTTCGTGCGCCGCAGCAGGAAGGGCCGGAGCTTCCGCGCCAGCGCCAGCCGCCGCTCCTCGTCCCCGTCGCGCTCGATGGGCAGCGCGAAGCGCCGCTTGAAGTGCGGCCAGGTGCCGAGCAGGCCCGGGCTCACGATGCGGAAGAGGCTCCAGAGCTCGCCGAGGTGGTTCTCGAGGGGCGTGCCCGTGAGCGCGAGCCGCCAGCGCGCCTGGAGCCGCCGCGCCGCCTTCGCGCGCCGCGTGCGCGCGTTCTTCATGGCCTGCGCCTCGTCGAAGATCACCGTCGCGAAGTCGACGCCCTCGAGCTCCTCCGGGTTCCGCGCGAGGATGTCGTAGCTCGTCACCAGCACGACCTTCGGGCCGAGCTCCTCGAGGAGCTTCTCGCGCCGCGGCCCCCGGTAGCTCCGCACCTCGAGCTCGGGCGCGAAGCGCTCGGCCTCCTGCATCCAGCCGGCGCCCACGCTCGTCGGCGCCACCACCAGGGCGGGCCCCTCCTCGGCGCGATGCAGGAGCATGGCCAGCGCCTGCACGGTCTTGCCGAGGCCCATCTCGTCGGCGAGGCAGGCTCCGGCGCCCCAGCTCGCGAGCCGCGCCATCCAGGCGAAGCCGTCCTCCTGGTAGCTCCGGAGATCGGCCTTCAGGCCCGTCGGCAGCGTCGGCGCGAAGGACGCCGCCGCGCGCATGCGCTCGAGCACCTCGAGCCAGCCGTCGTCGCCCTCGAGCTCCTCGCCGGCGAGCTCGCGCACCTCCTCCAGGGAGGCCAGGCCGGCCGCCAGCTCGCCGTCCTCCTCGAAGAGCGCGTCCTCGGCCTTCGTGAGCCGCTTGCGGAGATCGTCTTCGATCGCCGCGAAGCGCCCGGGCCCGACGCGCACGTACTTCTTCCCCTCGCGCGCGGCGTCGAGGAGCGCGGCGAGCGGCACGCGGGCCCCGCCCACCTCGACCTCGCCGGACACGCCGAACCACTCGCCGGCGCGCTTCACCCGCACCTTCAGGTCCGCCGCCTGCGCCGCCCCGAGCTGCCGCCAGCTCTTGCCGGCCGGCCACTCGATGGCGAGCTCCTCCGCCTCGGCCTTCGCCTCGAGCGCGGCCAGCACGTCCAGGGCCCGCTCGAGCCCCTCGAGCCGCACCACCTCGTGCTCGCCCCAGAGGCCGAGCTCCTCGCGGAGCGCCCGGGCGCGCCGCCGCTCGTCATCGAGCTCGCGATGCGCGTGGGCCCGTTCGCCCTCCGCCACGCCGAAGGTGAGCGCCGGCCCGCGCCCCGCCGGCCAGGTCGGCCCATCCGGCAGCGGCCGCACCTGGAAGCGCACGCTGAGCGACTCGTCGTCGGGCTCGAGGCGCGCGATCAGCGTCGGGTCCGGCGGGCGCGCGTCGCCGCGGAGCGGAGAGGGGAGGGCGAGGCGCACGGCGGGCTGGAGGCGCGGCAGGAGCACCAGGAGCCGGTCGTGGGCCTCCTTCGGGAGCACCGCCGGGAAGCGCGAGAGGGCCTCCGCCACCCGCGCGACCCGCGCGTCGATCTCCGCGAGGAGGAGCTCGCGCTCGTCGAGCACGGCGAGCGTCTGGGCCTCGCCCGCGATGGTGGCCGGGTCGATGGGCGCCTCCTCGACGCGCACCTCCACGCGCACGCCCTCGCCCTCGGGGACGAGCGCGAGCGTCGGCGTGACCTCGCGGACGCCGATCTTGGCCTTGCCCCGGAAGACGCGCGGGTGGCCGACGAGCGCGCGGAGGGCCCGCTCGCGGCGGCGGCGCGCGGCGGCGGCCCCGATGCGCTCGCCGAGGGCGAGGAGCGCGTCGACGATCGGCTCGTCCGCTTCCTTCACGAGCGCCGGGTCGAGCTTGTCGACCTCGGTCTGGGCGCCGCTCGACCAGCGGCCGCTCTTGAGGCGCTTCTGCACGGCCGGCACGACGTCGGGGAGGTCGTCGACCGCGTCCTCGACGCGCCAGACGAGCCGCTCCTCGCGTACCGGCGCGGCCTTCTGCGCGATGCTCGCGGCGAGGGCGTCGACGAAGCGCGACCAGGTGGGCTGGCGCAGCACGTGGGCGAGCGTCGCGTGGAGCGGGTGCTTCGGGTCGTGGACCGCGTCGAGGGTCCACTCGAGGAGCGCGCGCACGTGCGGCGACGCGCTGACCTTTTCGGCGAGGGGGCCGTCGCCGCGCGCCGTGACGGCGCCGTCCTCGTAGCCGGCGAGCTCGAGGCGCGCGGTGGTCGGCCGGCCGCCCTTGTAGAAGGTCATGGCCGTCGCCGGCGGGTCGGCCTCGATGGCGACCTCGTCCTCGGGCGTGAGGAAGACCGGCGCCTCGGTGGCCTCCGGGTCGAGCGTGCGGTGCAGGTCGTGGAGGCGCACGGCCAGGGCCCGGAGACCGGTCTCGCGGGGGCGCTCCTGCCACTGGGCGTCGCGGCGCGCCTTGGCCGCGGCGCGCACGGCCCGGTACCAGAGGAAGGTGCGGGCGGCGTCGGCGTAGCCCTGGGCGAGGCTCGGCGAGATGCGCGCGACCGGGCCGCGGCCCTCGAGGAGGTCGTCCAGGGTGACGTGGGCTTCGTCGCCCTCGATGAAGAGGCCGACCTTGGCGAAGGGCCGCACGTGCTTGGCCGGGGCGCCGAGCCAGGCGTCGACGTCGTGCTTCTTCGCCCACTTCTTCAGGGCGGCCTTGGCGTGGGGCGGGCTCTCGACCTCCACGCCGCCGGTCGGGCGCCAGCGCCAGCGGAGGAGGTTCGGGTGGCGGGCCCAGCGGCCGAGGGCGTCGAGGACCGCCTGGCGCGAGTCGGGGCGGATGCCCTGCTCGACGAGGCGGTTGGCTTCGGGGCTCTTCAGGAGCGCGTCGAGGGTGGTCGCGTCGACGTGCTCGGCGAGGTAGCCGAGCAGGTGCGCGACCTCGGCGTCGGGCATCATCGCGCCGACCTGATCGACGGGCAGCGCGAGGAGATCGTCACGCTTCTCGAGGTGGGCGCGGAGGGCGAGGAGGGAATCGGCCATGAAGGGAGCCGCGCACCATAGCGCGCGAGCCCTTCCTAGGCTCGCACCGCCTCCGTGACGAGGTGTCCGTCGCGGTCGCCGTGTGTCCGAGGGCGCCTCCGCGCCGCCCTCCGCCCAGCGGCGGAGAGCCAGCGGACCAGCGAGAAGGGAGCCGCCTCGGCGGCGCTGAACGCCTCGAAGCCCCGCCGCGAGGAACAAGGCTCCCCGGCCTTCTCAGCGGGGAAGTCACCGCGCTGCGAAGGGAGCGCTCCGGCCGCGTGAGCGGGGAAGTCACCGCGCTGCGAAGGGAGCGCTCCGGCCGCGAACGCGGCGAAGTCGCGCCACTGCGCAGGGGAGTGCTCCCATGTCCGCCCCATAGCCCGGCCCCACGGAGCCGCGGTCGTGTACCGACGAAGAACCGAGGCATGTGACGCGAGCGGAGCGAGCGCCGAGGGCCCCACGGGCCCGCTGGTAAGCCAAAGATAGCGAGCGCAGCGAGCGGAAGACGCGAAGTC
>PABA01000130.1 GCA_002699025.1 Sandaracinus sp.
AGGCAGGGCGCCGCGGCCGCCGCCACGCAGCCGAAGGCCGTCGCCTCGTCGTTCCCCGGCGCGCAGACCTCGATGCCGTTGCAGAAGACCCCGTCGTCGCAGTCCGCCGCCGACGTGCAGAGGGCCGTCAGCCCCCCGTCCGGCACCATGCCCCCGTCGTCGTCGCCGCAGCCCGCGAGCGCCCACAGCGCCATCAGCCCCGCGAGCCGGCTCGCGCGCATCCACTTCCTCTCGACCATTCGCCGGTTCCCCCTCCGCGGAAGAGGGTGCATAAATCCGCTGCGAGCGCAACCGTCGTGGATCCGCGAGCCCCGATCGGAGCGCGTTCGACCCGCCCCATCGCGGCGTCTATGCTCCGCTCGATGCCCCGCGGACCGAATCCCCCGCCCGGCGCCCGCGCCGTCGCGCGCGTCGCCGCCCTCTCGCTCCTCGCCGCGCTCGCCCTCGGCGGCTGCCGCTCCGAGGAGCCCGACGACTCGGCCTTCCGCGCCGCCCGGGCCGAGGCGCGCGGCGCCGAGCCCGCGCGAGCCGCCGAGGCCCCGCCCGCCGAGGACGGCGTCGCCCACGCCCAGGCGCCCGGCAACCCGCCGCCGACCGGCACCCCGGCCCCGGACCCGCGCCTGCTCCGCCCGGCCGCCGCCAACGAGCAGGCCCCCGAGCGCTACACGGTCGAGCTGACGACCACCGAGGGCCCGATCCTCATCGACGTCACCCGCGCCTGGGCCCCGCTCGGCGCCGACCGCTTCTACAACCTGGTGAAGATCGGCTTCTTCGAGGACATGGCCTTCTTCCGCGTCATCGAGGGCTTCATGGCGCAGACGGGCCTCCACGGGGACCCGCGCGTGAACCGCGCCTGGCGCACGGCGAGCATCCAGGACGACCCGGTCCGCCAGAGCAACACGCGCGGCCGCGTCACCTTCGCCACCAGCGGCGCCAACAGCCGCACGACCCAGTTCTTCATCAACTTCGGCGACAACTCGCGCCTCGACGGCATGGGCTTCGCGCCCTTCGGTCAGGTCCGCGACATGCGCGCCGTCGACGCGCTCCACGCCGGCTACGGCGAGGGCGCCCCGCGCGGCCGGGGCCCCTCCCAGGGGCGCATCCAGAGCCAGGGGAACGCCTACCTCCGGCAGGCCTTCCCCGAGCTCGACTACATCCGCAGCGCGCGGATCGTCTCGGAGGGTGGACAGTGAAGCGGCTCTTTCTCAGCACGCTCCTCGTCTTCGCGCTCGCCTGCGGCGGGAGCGCCGAGCCTGGCACCGGCGAGGGCGCCGAGGGGACCAGCGGCGCCACCGAATCCGAGGGCGAGACCTCCGTCGAGGTCGTGCGCGAGGACCTGGCGGAGGGCGAATCGACCGAGGGCGAGACCGCCGGAGCGACGCCGACCGAGACCGAGGGCGCCGAGGCCCAGGCCGAGGGCCCGCCCTGCAGCACCAGCGACGACTGCCCGGACGGCACCTTCTGCATCGGCCCCGAGGGCTGCGACGTCCAGTGGACCTGCCAGCCCTTCCGCCCCTGCACGCGGGATCTCCGCCCCTACTGCGGCTGCGACGGCCAGACCTTCCAGTCCAGCGGCACCTGCCCCGAGCGCCCCTACGCGCACCGCGGCCCCTGCGAGGGCTGAGCGACTCGGCGCTTTCGATCTCGGCGCCTCGACCTCGCGCGTTCGACCTCGCGCGTTCGACCTCGCGCGTTCGACCTCGCGCGTTCGACCTCGCGCGTTCGACCTTGCGCGTTCGACCTCGGGCGTTCGACCTCGCCGTGGCGCGAGCCAGGGACAGGCGCGCGGGCGAGCCTCCTCATGGAGCCCTGGGGCCTCCGCCGCGCCGTGGGCGTGAGCGCCCACGCGAGCCTCGCCGCGGGCCCTCGCCTCAACCTCGCGGGGCAGGCTGGAGCTCGGGCGGCAGCCCGGACGCGATGATCCCGCGCACGTGCGCGACCAGCTCGTCGCGCCGCTCCCAGTCCCACGCCCCCACGTCCACCGGCGGGTGGAAGCGCGCCGTCACCGTGCGGTGCCGGGTGATGCGCGGGTCGCCTTTCTTCATGACCGCGTGCGTCCCCGTCAGCGTGATCGGCAGGATCGGCGCCCCCGTCCCGAGGGCGAGCACGAAGCCGCCCTTCTTGAAGGGCAGGAGCCGCCCGTCGGCGCTCCGCGTCCCCTCCGGCGCGATCCACACGCTCACGCCCGACGTGAGGCGCTCGCGCGCGACGTCGATGGCCCGGCGCGCGCGCTCGTGGTTCTTCCGGTCGACGAAGATGAACTCCGCCGCCTCCATGGCCGGGCCCATGATCGGGATCTTTCGCATCTCGATCTTCGCGACCATGCGCAGCGTGCTCGGGAAGACGTGGAAGAGCACCAGGATGTCCATGTTGGACATGTGGTTGGACATCACCACGTAGGTCTGCCCGGGCTCCACGTGCTCGCGCCCCTCGACGCGCACGCGCATGTCGGCGATCTCGACGCCGTGCCGGGACCACTCCTCGAGGCGCCGGTCGACCGCCTCGCGCTCGAGCCGGCCGAGGGCGGCCTCGGCGATGGTCGGCGTGCTCACGCGGACCGTCTCGGCCCACTGGAGCAGGGTCGGCGTCAGGCTGGGGCGCACCGCGACCGGAGTATACGCGCTTCGCGAGACGCGCGGTCGGCGAAGCGGAGGAGCGCCGCCGACGCGAGCCGGGCCCGCTCAGTCGTCCGACCATTGGAGCTCGAGCGCCAGCTCGTGGCTCCCTTCCTCCACCTCGTGCTCGATCACCAGCGTCGCGCCCTTCGGCACGGTGAAGCGCTCGCCTTCCACCTGGATGCGGAAAGGCTCACCGCCCTCGAGGGCGTCGGCGAGGCGCCGGAGCGTCTCCACGTACTGGGCGAGGGGCACGTTCTTCTCGACGTCGCGCTGCATGGGCCGAGGCTCGGCGCGCCCGGTGGCGGGACAGCGACGGGCGCGTGGCGAAGCGGCGCCAGCGTACCCCCATCGCTGCGGCCGCGAAGCACATGGACGGGAACCGCTCGGCGGCGATCCGCCCCCTCCTTCGCACCGCTCTGGGGCGTCCGCGCCCGCGCCCGAGCCGGCGTCGGCGCAGCGGCGCTCGGGGTCCGGCCGCCGCCGCCGTCTGGGCCGAGCGGCGCGCAACCGCTCCGAGCTCGGGTCGAGGACCGGCCCGTTCTTCACGGAGGAGCATCATGACCGAGCCCATGCGAGTGACCGGCCCCCGCGCCACGACGACCCCCACTCCGACCGCTGCCGCCGCCCCGACCGCCCCGCCCCCCGACCCGAGCCAGGTCGCCGACGCCGCCGCCGGCGACGTGGCCCGCCTCCAGGCCGCGCGCCCGAGCGCCCTCCGCCGCGCCACCGCCGGGGACCTCGCTCGCGCTGCGAACGGCGTCGCCCAGGCCTACGAGCGGGCCGGCGACGCCGGCGTCCACGCCTACCTCCGCCGCAACCCGGCCGCCCTCCGCGCTTTCGCGCAGGCCACGCCCGACGCCGCCGAGGCCGCCCTCGAGCGCGCGGGCACCAGCGGCCACGTGCGCATCGCCCTCGAGGATCACCTCGAGTCGGTCCTCCGCTCGGAGGTCGCCTCGGAGGCCAGCGCCGCCGTCCGCCGCCAGCTCGCCCAGCTCGACCGCACCGAGCAGCAGGTCCTCGACAAGCTCGGCATGTTCCGCGACGCCCCGCCGGACTCGCCCCTCGGCCAGATCGCCGAGCAGCTCGGCATCCGCGGTGACGAGGGCGACGCCGCGCGCGTCCGCGAGCGCTTCGCCGAGGCCCGTGAGGGCCTCCAGGAGCTCGGCCGTTGGTCCCAGGGCCAGGCCTGGGACCTGCGCGACTTCCCCCGGACGGCAGGGGCCGCCGCCCGCGAGCGCGGCTGGGTGAGCTACGGCGGCGAGGACACGATGATCGACGAGATCATGAACGACTGGGGCTGGGAGTCCGAGGCCGTGCACATCGCCGCCGACATCACGCACCAGGTGTACGAGCTCGCCCACATCGCCGTCCACGCCCATCACCACCACGCCGCCGCACAGGCGGGGGCGAACTGGATGGGACGGGTCATCAGCGTGGGTCAGGGGTGGAGCGTCCTGTCCGGCTTCGTCGGCGTCGCCGTGGGGGCCTACATCCACCACATCGCCGAGGACGCGCGCGCGGAGCACATCGCCGGCGTCCACGCGCTCGGGGTGCGCTGAGATGTGGGTCCCCTCGCCCGAGCTGGTCAGCGAGAGCGGGCAGCGCCCCTTCGGCGACGCCGTGAACGTGAACACCCTCCACCTCTCCGGGGTTCCGTCCGGCTCGCCGCTCGGCAAGCGCGGCCGGGTGGCGCGCGCCCTGAGTTGGACGCTGGCCGCGCTCTTCCTGCCCGCCTACGCCATCCTGCGCTTCGCGAGGGCGCCGATCGATCTGTCTCCGGAGCTGATCGCCATCTGGCTCGGGGCGGCCGTGGTCGGCGGGCTCGTCGCCTACGCGGCGCGGCCCGGCTGGGTGGCGCTCCGGACGTGGTGGCGCAGCCGGAAGGCGACGCGCGGCCCGGCGCACGAGGGGGTCGTCGAGCACGTGCTCGGCGGCGGCCCGGCGGTGCGCACGGAGGGCATCGTGGGCGAGCCCTCGGTCGCGGATCGGCACGTCCTGCTCCGCCGCTTCGTCGTCCGCCTCGACGACGGGCGCCGGGTGCTGGTCGAGCCGGGGGCCGCCTTCGTGAAGGCCGAGGGCGTCACCGTCACGGTCGACCGGGGCGATCGCGTCCGCCTCCGCGGCCCGCTCCGCGCGGAGGCCGTGCCGCTCCCGGCCGAGGCGGCGGGGCAGGGCTACCGCGACGCCGAGGTGCTCTCCTGGGTCTGCGAGGGCACGCGGAAGGCGCCGCTCTTCCTCGAGCCGCTCGCGCCCGCCCCGAGCCCGACCCCCCGCGCCCGCGTCGAGGTCGTCGAGACCGAGTCCGTCGAGACCGAGGCCTCCGCCTCCGCTCGTCCGCGCGAGCGCGTCGCCTGAGGACTCCCTCCCTCCGGTCGAGACGCGCTCCGCCGTCCGCCGTGGCGCTCGAATGCAGCGTCCACGCGCAGGCGGCGGGGGCGCCGGGCGGCCGGGTCCGGCTCAGCGCGTCGGCGCGGGGTGCAGGCGCTCGAGCACGAAGAAGTTCGAGAACACCCGGCCGACGCCGAGGTCCAGGAAGGCCTTGCCGAGGTAGAGGTCCGGGTTCGCCGGGTCGACCTGCACCAGGAAGTCGCGGATCCGCGCCTCCGGGTTGAGCGCCGCGTTCCGCCCGCTCCCGTAGTTCAGGAGCACCGCGTTCGGGTAGTCGGCGTAGCGCCCACGCGGCGTCTCGACGTCGTAGAAGCCGTGCCGGGTCTCGGCGCCGCCGCCCTTCTTCGGCACCCAGGGCGCCTTCGGGCCGCCCCGCGGCCGCTCCACGAAGAGGTTGTAGCCGGCGAGCTTGCCGCCGCCGTCCACGAAGAAGCCCTTGATGAACTTCTGGAAGCCGAGCACCCGCGCGAAGACCGGCGGGTTGTAGCCCTTGAACTCCCACCCGGCGAGCGCGTCCCGCGCCGGGGTGGCTCCGACCTCCATCACCCGGTCGAGCTCCCCCTTCGGCATGTGGATGACGTCCTCGAAGCGGACGCCCGCGAAGGGGTGCGCGGCGTTGGCGGGGGAGGCGTGAACGCTCTTCTCCATGCGCGCGAGTCTACGCAGCCCGCGCTCGCCACGCCACGCGCGAGTCTGCCGGCTCAGCCCTTCTCTTCGAGCTTCGCCTTCACCTTCGCGTAGACCGCGTCGAGGTCCGTGAGCTCCTGAAGCTCCTCCTCGGGGATGGCCAGCTGAAACTCGCGCTCCACGTCGGCGACGATCTCGATCGCCATCATGCTGTCGATCCCGAGGTCCTTGAACGGCGTCCCGTCCGGCACCTCGTCGATCTCCGCGACCTCGGCGATGATCTCGCGCAGCTTTTCCTTCAGCTCGTCCGCCATGGCTTCCGTGTCCTCCCCGGGCTCGACCGCTCGCGCGCCCGGATCGCGCGGAGGGTACGCGAGGCCGCGCCCCTCCGTCGCCCTCATTCGTGCTCGTTCAGCTCTCCGGCCTCGAAGAGCTGCCGCGTCTTCCGACGCTGGGCCTTGCCGCTGCTCGTCTTCGGCAGCGTCCCCACCGGGCACACGGCCACGTGCGCCGGCGTCAGCCCGAACTCCTGCTGCACCAGCCGTGTGATGTCCTCGCGGATCCGCGCCGCGTCGGCGCGGTTCCCCTCGGCGGCCAGCACCAGCTCTTCGGCGCCGTCCTTCATCACGCTGAAGGCGAAGACGTTCCCGCGGCGCACGCCCTCCACGTCCTGCACCGCCCACTCGATGTCCTGCGGGTAGTGGTTCGCGCCGCGGATGATGATCAGGTCCTTGATGCGCCCGCAGATGAAGAGCTGCTCGCCCGCGAAGTAGCCGAGGTCCCCGGTCTGGAGCCAGCCATCCCGGTAGCCCTCGGCCGTCGCCGCCTCGTTCTCGAAGTAGCCCTTCGTCACGCTCGGCCCGCGCGTCACCACCTGGCCCACGCGCCGCTCGGGCAGCGGCTCGCCCGCCTCGTCCACGACGCGCACCTCGTGCTCGGGGAAGCCGCGACCGCAGCCGACGATCTCGAGCACGGTCTGCGTGTCGTCGTCGGCGGGCTTCGCGACGCCGTCCTTCATCGCCTCGGCGTCGACCCGGTCGACCACCATCTCCTGCCCGCGCGGGTGGAAGGTGATCGCGAGCGTCGCCTCGGCCATGCCGTAGCTCGGCAGGAAGGCCTTCGGGTCGAAGCCGGCCGGCGCGAACTTGTCGGCAAAGGCCTTCAGCGTCGCCGCGTGGATCGGCTCGGCGCCGCTCCCGGCCACGCGCAGGCTCGAGAGGTCGAGCCCGGCCATGTGCCGCTCCTTCATGCGCTTCGTCACCAGCTGGTACGCGAAGTTCGGCGCGTAGGTGATCGTCCCGCGGTGCTTGCTGATCGTCTCGAGCCAGAGCGCCGGGCTCCGCGCGAAGAGCTCGGTCGGCAGGAGCACGACCGGGATGTCGTAGATCAGCGTCCCGAGCACGAAGCCGATCAGGCCCATGTCGTGGAAGAGCGGCAGCCAGCTGACGCCCTTGTCCTCGTCGCTCCGGTTCAGCCCGTGCGGCCCGAGGAAGGCGCCGGCGTTCGCCACCAGGTTGCCGTGCGTGACCATCACGCCCTTCGGCTTGCTCGTGCTGCCGCTCGTGAACTGCAGAAAGCAGAGGTCGTCCGAGCCGATGGTCGGCGTCGCGAAGGGCGGGGCGCTCCCCTCGAAGGCCGTCGCCGCGTCCAGGATCGGCGCCTCGATCCCGTGCTCGCGCACGCGCTCGACGACCTCCCGGTTGCCCTCCATGCAGAAGACGAGCTTCGCGCCCGCCGTCCCGAGGATGTGCGCGAGCACGTCCACGTAGCCGTCGACGTTCTTGAAGCTCGCCCGCGGGTAGATGGGCACGGGCACGGCGCCGGCGACGGTCGCGGCGAGGAAGGTCAGCACGAACTCGTGCGGCTCGGGGATGACCAGGCCGATCCGGTCGCCCTTCTTCACGCCCCGCGCCTGCAGGAAGGCCGCCCGGCGGTGCGCCTCGGCTTCGAGCTCGTCGTAGCCGAAGTAGCGCTCCTGCCGGTCGCGGCCCATGAACGTGAAGCCGCGCCCCTCACCGCGCCGCAGGCGCGCCATCGCCGAGACCAGGGTCAGGTCGCTCATGAGGGCCCGCTTACGGGAGGAGCCGGGGCCTCGCAAGAGGAAAGGGCGCGCCCGGAAGCGCTCGAAAAAACAGGACGATCGGCCGAAACGGGGTCGCCTCCGGCGAATGGATTTCCGTCCGGCCGGCCGGTTCTTCGTCGTCCTCCCTGGTGCCCTCGGGCACGGCCCGCGTGAAGTCGAGGCCACGCTCGGCGCCCGGCCGACGCCCCCGCGCCGGCGAACGCCGCGAATTGCCCAGTGATCCCGGGGTGGAACGCGCGTTGCTGTGACGATCGACGCCCTCGCGCGTCCAAGAGGCGCCGGGAGCCCGCAAAAGCGGCCGAACGGCCTATTTTTCCGAGATGTTCTTTGCTTGCTCGATTCCGGGCAGGCGGGTAAGGAGGCGACGATGCGACGCGTGTTCGTGACGGGAGTGGGGGTCATCAGCTCGCTCGGCTTCGGCCGCGAGGCCTTCTGGCGCTCCCTGGTCTCCGGTCGGAGCGGCGCGGCGCCCATCGAGCTCTTCGACACGAGCGACCTCGACCGCAGCATCGCCTGCGAGGTGAAGGGCTTCCGGCCGCGCGACTTCCTCACCGCCGCCGAGGTGCGGCGCACCGGTCGCTGCTCGGCCATGTCCATCGCCGCCGCGCGCATGGCCGTGGAGGACGCGGGCATCGGCGTCGAGCACCTCGAGGGCCCGGGCACCTCCGTGATCCTCGGCACGACCATGGGCGAGGCGAACGTGCTCGGCGAGCTCGAGCAGGCCTGGCTCCACCAGGGCGAGGACTCGGTCGCGACCGGGCTCATCCCCCGCTACGGCACGACGCTCCTGCCCATCCACGTGGCCCGCGCCTTCGGCGCCCGCGGCATGGTGCAGACCATGCCCGCCGCCTGCGCCGCCGGAAACTACGCCATCGGCTACGCCGCCGATCAGGTGCGCGCCGGCCGCGCGGACGTCGCGCTCACGGGCGCCGCCGAGGTCATCGAGCGGCTCCAGTTCGCCGGCTTCTGCCGCCTCGGCGCCGTCTCCCCGGACGTCTGCCGCCCCTTCGATCAGCAGCGCCAGGGCCTCCTCGTCGGCGAGGGCGCGGCCATCCTCGTGCTCGAGTCCGAGGAGTCGGTCGTGCGCCGCGGCGCCACCCCGCTCGCCGAGGTCGGCGGCTACGGTCTCGCCTGCGACGCGCACCACATCACGCGCCCGCACCCGGACGGCGAGGGCAGCGCCCACGCCATGCGCGAGGCCATCCGCACGAGCGGCCTCGACCCGCGGCAGGTCGACTTCGTCAACGCCCACGGCACGGGCACGGCGGCCAACGACAAGGTCGAGTCGAAGGTGCTCGCGCAGATCTTCGGCGACCGGCAGCCCATGGTCACGAGCGTGAAGAGCATGCTCGGCCACTGCATGGGCGCGGCGAGCGCCATGGAGGCCGTGAGCTGCGTGCTCACGCTCCAGGACGACGTGGTCCCGCCGACCATGAACTACGAGCACCCGGATCCGGAGTGCGAGGTGAACCTGGTCGCGAACGCGGCGCGCAAGCAGCGCGTCGACGTCGTGCTCAACAACTCGCTCGCCTTCGGAGGCTACGACGCGGTCGTGGCCTTCGCGAAGCCGGACGTGCTCCCGAACGAGGCCCGCGCCTGATGGAGCTCGCGATCACCGGGCTCGGCGCCGTCTCCCCCTTCGGCGTCGGGCGCGAGGCGTGGTGCGCGGCGCTCGCGGAGGGCGAGGGCGCGCGGGCGAAGGCTTTCCGCGAGGGGCCCTCGGAGGTGCTCGAGGGCGAGGCCTTCGCCGACGCGCGCACGGCCGAGGTCTGGGGCTGGGACCCGAAGGCGCACCTCGGCAAGCGCGGCCACCGGAGCTACGACCGGCTGACGAAGTTCCTGATCGCCGCCGCCAAGCACGCGCTGGCGGACGCGGGCGTGAAGGTGGAGGGCGAGTTCGCCCCGCCCCTCGGCCCGGAGAAGGTGGGCATCTGCAGCGCGACGGCCTACGGCTCGCTGGACGCGATCACCGAGCTGAACCGGGTCGCCGAGCTCGAGAACCCGCGCTACCTGAACCCGACGCGCTTCCCGAACACGGTCATCAACGCGGCCGCCGGCTACGTGTCGATCTGGGAGGACCTGCGCGCCCCGAACACGACCGTCGTGGACGGCAACTGCGGCGCGCTGGATGCCGTGCTCACCGCCTCGACGCACCTCGAGCACGGCCGCGGCGAGGCCTTCCTGGTCGGCGGCGGCGAGGTCGTGAGCGAGCCGCTCTACCTGGCGCTGAAGAAGCTCGGCGTGCTCGCCGACGGGCGCACGGACGGGCAGGGCGTCGAGATGGGCGAGGGCGCGGCCTACGTGGTCGTCGAGAAGCCCGAGGCGGCGGCGGCGCGCGGCGCGACCGTGCACGCGCGCATCCGCGGCTACGGCACGGCCTTCGAGCCGCCCGAGTCCGAGGCGCTGCTCGTGCACTGCGGCGCGGACGCCGTCGAGCGGGCGGCGCGCATGGCGCTGAGCGAGGCGGGCGTCGCGCCCGAGGAGCTCGACGCGGTGGTGACGGCGACGGGCGGCATCGGCGACATCGACGGCGCGGAGATGGCCGGGCTGAAGCGCGTCTTCGGCGAGGGCCTGGCCTACGCGCCGACCAAGCGGCTCCAGGGCGAGACCTTCGGGGCCGCCGGGGCCTTCGGGCTCGCCTCCGTGCTGGCCTGGATGGGCGGCGCGCCGGTCGCTCCGGTCGGAGCGGGCGCGGCGCCGGAGAAGGTCGGGGCGGCGCTCGTCAGCACGGTGGGCTTCTACGGCAACGTGAGCTGCGTCGTCGTCACGCGCTGAGCGGCGCGGCGACTCATCCGGCGTGCGGGCTTCGAGCTTCGACCTGAAGCCCGGGAGCCGAGCTGCTACACCGCGCGGCGCGCTCGCCCGGGCGGCGCACGAGAGGACGATCATGAGCTGGGTCACGGAGAAGGCGAAGAAGGGCCTCGAGCGCATCCGCGAGGCGCAGGACAAGCAGGTCTACCCCTACTTCAAGCCCTTCGAGTCGGGCGGGCTGCACACGACGATCGACGGCAAGCCGATCGTGAACTTCAGCTCGAACGACTACCTCGGCCTGACGACGCACCCGAAGGTGAAGGAGGCGTCCATCGAGGCCGTGAAGAAGTTCAGCTGCGGGCTGAGCTCGAGCCGCGTGCAGGCGACGACGACGGCCCACGTGGAGCTCGAGGAGCGCCTCGCCGACTGGTTCGGCTACGAGGCCTGCCTGATCTTCACCACCGGCTACCAGGCCATGGTCGGCACGATCATGTCGCTCGCGGACAAGGACACGACCCTCGTCCTCGACAACCTCGCCCACGCCTGCATCCTCGACGGCACCTTCCTCGCGGCGGGCGTGCCCCGGAGCGGCAGCGAGATCCGCTTCTTCAACCACAACAGCGCCCGCTCCCTCCGCCGCGCGCTCTCGAAGCGCGAGCGAAAGAACGCGCTCGTCGCCATCGAGGGCATCTACAGCCTCGACGGCGACGAGGCGAACATCCTCGAGCTCCTCGACGCGGCCGAGGAGGACCCGAACGCCGTGATGCTCGTCGATGACGCGCACGGCACGGGCACGCTCGGCATGCACGGCAAGGGCATCCACGAGAAGTACGACATCGCCTCGCGCGTGCCGATCCTCGTGAGCACCTTCTCGAAGACCTTCGGCGGCATCGGCGGCCTGCTCCTCGGCTCGAAGGACGTCGTCGAGCACGTGAAGCACCAGGCGCGCTCCTTCCTCTTCAGCGCAAGCCTGCCCGTGCCGGTGGTGGCGGCGGCGGCGACGATCCTGGACATGCTCGAGGAGAGCGGGCCGCAGCTCGTGGCCGAGCTCCACGAGAAGGCCGCCTACATGCGCAAGAGCCTGACGGAGATCGGCTTCGATCTCGGCAAGAGCGACACGCACATCATGCCCGTGATGTGCCGTGAGGAGCGCAAGGCGCTCTTCACGCACGTGGCCATGCTCGAGAGCGGCGTGATGATGGTGCCGATCACCTACCCGGGCGTGCAGAAGGGCGAGGAGCGGCTGCGCCTGAACGTGACCCGCGGGCACACGCGCGAGGACATGGACCAGGCGCTCGACCTCCTGAAGATCTACGGCGAGGCGTTCTTCATCCTGAGCGGCGAAGAGCTCGCGCCCATGGAGAGCTGAGCTCCGAGCATGGCGCGGCGGCGCGCGCGGATCGGGCTGGTCTCGGACACGCACGGGCTCGTGCGGCCGGAGGTGCTGGCGGCGCTCGAGGGCTGCGAGCGGATCGTGCACGCCGGCGACGTGGGCGGGCCGCACGTGCTCGAGGCGCTGGAGGCGGTGGCGCCGGTGACGGCCGTGCGCGGGAACGTCGACGAGCCGGCGGCGATCCGGCGCGGGCGGCGGAAGCTCGAGCCCGAGTGGGCGGCGGCGTTGCCGGAGACGGCGACGCTCGCGGTGCGGGGCAAGCGCCTCTTCGTGCTGCACGTGCTCGAGGCGCTCGCGCCGGAGGTCGAGGCGGACGTGGTCATCAGCGGGCACTCGCACCGGCCGCGGGTCGAGCGGCGGGGTGGGGTGCTCTACGTCAACCCGGGGAGCGTGGGGCCCCGGCGCTTCTCGCTGCCGGTGGCGATGGCGATCCTGAAGGTCGGCGCGCGCGTGGACGTCGAGCCGATCGTGTTCGGATGAGGCCGTGCTCGGGTGAGCGCGCGCGCGGCTGAGGCCGTGCTCGGGTGAGGGCGCCACGGCTGAGGGTACGCGCGGTTGAGGACGCGCGCGGCTGAGGGCGCGTTCGGGTGAGGACGCTCTGCCCCGCCGACTACGGTGCGGGCGCCGGGCTCTCCGAGCGGGCGTAGAACGCGAAGTCCGTGTCGCGTTCGAGCACCTGGAGCTCCACGCGCCGGCCGTCCTCGCGGAGCTCACCGCCGAGCATCGCGTCCGGCTCGGGCGGGTTCCACCAGGGGAGCCGCTCCTCCGGCGCCGCGAGCGTCGGGTAGCCCTGCACCAGCGCCTCCCGCTCGAGGCCGCAGCTCGTCACCAGCGCGTCGATTCGGTCCTTGGGCACGACGAGCTTCACCCAGGCGACGTAGCTCGCGTCGTCGCCCGTGATGTGGTCGTGCACGCGCACGGCGCCCGAGGGCACCTCGCAGCCCGTGAAGTGCTTCACGCGCGAGCGCGGCCCGCCACCCGGGTCCGAGCCGCCGCAGGCGAGGAGCGAGAACGCGAAGACGATGGGGAGCGTGCGCACGACCGGCGGCATCCTAGCCCGGATGAGTCCCGGATGAGTCACCGCGCGACGTGATGCTTCGCGCGCTCGTGCGGGGACGCGCTCGGCCCAGCCCCGTCGGGGCGCGCGACGCTGGCGACGCGCCGCTCCCCGGCGACGGGCGCGGGATCACCAGGGCAGCTCTTCACCGTTCGCGTGCCAGAAGACGCCCGTGTGGTCCATGTCGAGGTCCGCGTAGCGGTCGAGGAGCATGGCCGCGGCCTCGTCCGGGTCCACGTTCCCGTTCCCGCCCGTCATGTCCGTGCGAACGTAGCCGGGGTGGAAGAGGCCGACGGCGATGCGGCGCGGGGCGAGGTCGCGGGCGAGGGAGACGCCAGCGGCGTTCACGGCCGTCTTGCTCATGCGGTAGCCGTAGGAGCCGCCGGAGCCGTTGTCGGCGATGGAGCCCATGCGGCTCGTGATGATGGCGACCTTCGCGCCGTCCTCGAGGGCATCCCGGAGCGCGGCGACGACGCGGAGCGGGCCGAGGGCGTTGACCTCGAGCTGCTTCCGGATGGAGTCGAAGTCGAGGTGCGCGAGGGTGTTCCGCTCGAGGACGCCCGCGTTCACGATCAGCCCGTCGAGCTCGCGCCCTTTCATCTTCGCGGCGAAGGCCGCGACGGCCTCGTCCGAGGTCACGTCGACGCCCTCGTGGACCTCGGCCCCGGTCGCGTTCAGGCCCTCGCTGCTCTTCCGGCAGGTGGCGATGACCTTCTGGTCTTCCTTGGCGTGGAGCTGCTTGGCGAGCTCGAGGCCGATGCCCCGGTTCGCGCCGACGATGACGTGGGTGCTCATGGCCCCGGTTGTAGGGAAGCGGCCCGACGATGACAACGGGGTCGCCTGGCGCGGGGGTGGGGACGAGGTTTGCGGGGGGCGATGGGGCGCGCCCTCTGGCAGTCCCCCTTTCGCGTTGCGGGAGTGTCTTCGCGAACGATTTAGACCATTGATGAGCTGCCTGTTAAACCGTACGCTCCGGGGGCGTCTTGGCGGAGCCTCGGCAGGCTGCCGCCGAGGCGAGGGTCGTCACGACCTCCCTTCGAGGCTCCGGCGCTTTCATGTCTCCCTTTCCTCTTCCGATCGCCCCCCGGCGGCTACTCGTGTCCGTCGCGGTTCTCTTCGCTGCCTGCGCGTCCGACGTCGAGCCTGCTTCACACAGAAGCGGACCCCCACAGGACGACCTCCCGACCAACGAATCGCTCGCTGGCGCGGCGAGCTCCTTGCGTTTCGCCTACGTCCGCGCGCGACAGGCGAGAGGTGCGGAGGAGCCCCGGTTCCATGTTCGTCGCTCGGCCGGGGTGTTGGCCGCGAGAAGCCCGGAGCGCGGCGTGCGAGGGGTCTTCGAGACCCACGGGCTGGCTCTCGAGAGTGACAACGGCCTCCGGGGGCGTCTCCGTCCTCGGGCGATTCGCTGCGATGAGACAATGAGGGAGGCGTTGGCCACCCCATGGAGCCGTGCCGACTCGCCCCACCGCGTGGAGCGCCGGATCATCGGGGGAACTCTCGACGTGACTGAGTGGGTCGAGAGTGGGCCGCTCGGTCTGGAGCAGGGATTCGACGTCATCGCGTCTTCTGGATGCGACACTCTCTCCATCGAGCTGGAGGCGCACGGCTTCGGCGTGGAGAGGGTGGGGGACGCCGTACGTCTCACCGGCGACGAGGGAGCCTTCCGCTATGCGCAGCTCTTCGCCGTGGACGCTGCCGGCCAACCGCTTCCGGCGCGTTTCGTGGTGAATGGGTCGCATATCGCGCTGGACGTCGAGGCCGCGGGCGCCGTGTTCCCGGTGGTGGTGGACCCGCTCGTCTACGTCGAGGATCGGAAGCTGACGCTACCGAGGGAGCTCGGTAGCGATGGCGCGGGCGGGGACGATCTCGGTCGAGCGGTCGCGATGGCCGGGGACCTCGCCGTCGTGGGAGCACCCGGGGGTGCCGTGGGCCCTTCGCCGGAGCGCGGGGCGGCCTACGTCTTCGTGCGGTCGGGGGCTACCTGGACGATCGAGGCCAAGCTGGTCGCTTCCGATGGGCTCGCTGGGGATCAGTTCGGCGCAAGCGTTGCCATCGCGGGAGAAACGATTCTGGTGGGAGCGCCGCACAACGACGCCGCTGGGGTCGACGGCGGCTCGGCCTACGTGTTCACGCGGTCGGCGGGAACATGGCTCGAGGAGCAAAAGCTCGTCTCGGCCGATGGAGCCCCGGACGATCTCTTCGGGACCAGCGTGGCCCTGGATGGGGACTTCGCTCTGATCGGTGCTCCGCAGGACGACGATATCGGGTTCAGCAGCGGTGCGGCGTACGTATTCGCCCGGGTCGGGGGCGCGTGGGCCGAGCAGCGAAAGCTCCGAGCTGGCGATGAGGCCGCAGGTGACGAGTTCGGCTGGAGCGTGGCGCTCTCGGGCGATACGGCGCTGATCGGCGCCAGGTACGATGACGACGCTGGCACCAACAGCGGTTCGGCCTACGTATTCGTGCGCTCGGGGGGCGGCTGGAGGGAGGAGCAGAAGCTCGCGGCCAGCGACTCTACGCCGGGAGACATCTTCGGGTTCGCGGTGGCGATAGACGGGGACACGGTGGTGATTGGTGCCGACGGCGACGACGACGGGGGTATGAGCAGCGGCGCTGCGTACGTCTTCGTGCGGTCGGGAGGAACTTGGACCGAGCAGCAGAAGCTCACCGCGGGTGACGGCGGTTCTTTCGACCGCTTCGGAACGAGCGTGGCGGTATCGGGGGACACGGTCTTGGTCGGTATGCCCGGGGATGACGGCCTGCACGCGGATAGCGGAGCGGTGTACGTCTTCGCGCGCGACGACTCGCTTTGGAGCGAGCGGGTGAAGCTGACTGGCAGCGACGGAGGGAGTGCAGCGCAACTGGGCTGGAGCGTTGCGTTGTCGGGAACGAGCGCCCTGGCCGGTTCGCCTCGCGCCGATGCCGCTACGCGGAACAGCGGAGCGGCATACGTCTTCGTCTCTTCCGGGGGTGTGTGGAGCGAGGAGGTCAAGCTGGACGCGGGGGCAGCGACGGCGTGGGCCCTGGGGGAGAGTGTGGCGCTGGATGCAGACACGGCTCTCGTGGGGTCTCGCGAGGGCGCCTATGTCTTCGTCCGGTCGGGAACGGGATGGGTCCTGGAGCAGGTTCTCTCTGCCAGCGATGCGGCACCGAACGACGGCTTCGGGTCGTCGGTGGCGCTTGATGGCGACACGGCGCTCGTGGGCGCGCCATGGGACGACGATGGCGATGCCGAGACGGGATCGGTGTACGTGTTCGTGCGTTCGAGTGGCTCTTGGAGCCAGCAGCAGAAGCTGACGGCCGTCGACGGCGAAGAGAACGACAGGCTCGGCACCAGCGTGGCGCTGTTCGGAGACACCGCGCTGGTAGGGGCTCCGCTGGAGGATGACTCCGGCCTGGATGCTGGCGCGGCGTACGTCTTCGTCCGTTCGGGAGGCGTGTGGACCGAGCAACAGAAGCTGGTCGCGGGCGGGGCAGGAGATCGGCTGGGGACGAGCGTTGCGCTCGATGGGGACACCGCGCTGTTGGGTGTCCCCCGCCATGACGTGGTCGGCAGCACACGAGGGGCGGCGTACGTCTTCGTCCGCTCGGGGGTCGTGTGGCTCGAGCAGCAGGTGCTCCGGGCGAGCGACGGGATGTCGGGGGACGGCTTCGGCGCCACCGTGGCGCTCTCCGGAGAGATCGCGCTGATCGGTGCGGCTGGTGATGACGACGCCGGCTCGGAGAGCGGCTCCGCCTACGTATTCGTTCGCTCGGCAGGACGCTGGACGCAAGAGCAGAAGCTGTCGGCGACCGACGGGGAGCCGGGTGACCGGTTCGGTGCGAGTGTGGCGCTGTCCGATCGGGTCGCGCTCGTCGGCGTGCCATGGGACGACGTCGCAGACGTCGAGAGCGGCGCGGTCTACGCCTACGCGCGTGTGGGAGATGCGTGGGTCGAGCAGCTTCGGCTGTCCGCGAGCGACGGTGGCAGATCCCAGTGGTTCGGGTCGGCCGTCGCGCTCGACGGGCGGGACACGCTCATCGGAGCGCCGCGCGGACATGGAGAGCCACCCTTCGGCAAGCCCAACGAGGGCGTGGCCTACGTGGGCAGGCTCCTCCTCGCCGCTGGTGACGAGTGCGGTTCGGGCATGTCCTGTGCGACCGGGTTCTGCGTCGATGGTGTGTGCTGCGATACCGCCTGTGGTGGGGGCCTGGAGGGCGACTGCCAAGCCTGCTCCCTCGCATCGGGGGGCAGCGTGGACGGTACGTGCACGCCCAGCACAGGCAATGTTTGCGATGACGGGCTCGCCTGCACGGCGAGCGACTCGTGCACGGACGGTAGCTGTGGCGGCGATAGCGCGTGTGTTGGAGGGACTGCGTGTACGGAGACGGGCGGGGAAGCCTTCGCTTGTGCGCCTTGTCCCGCGGGCACGTTCTCCATCGACGGTTCCGGAGCCTTCGACTGCGAGCCGTGTTCCGCCGGCACCTGGTCCATGGCCGGGGCCACCAGCTGTACGTCGTGGTCTTCGTGTGCCCCGGGTAGCCAAGTGGAGACCATGGGCAGCGACACCGCCGACCGTAGCTGTGCCCCGTGCGCTGCGGGGACCTTCTCCAGTACCGTGAACGCCAGCGCCTGTGAACCATGTCCGGCGGGTTCGTTCGCCGCCGTGCCCGGCGCGGTCGCTTGCAGTCCTTGGAGGACCTGCGGCGCGATGGAGTACGAAGCAGCTGCGCCCTCGGATACCTCAGATCGCGTCTGCGAGGCTGTCACGGAATGCGGCGCAACGGAGTACGAGTCGACGCCCCCCACGGCGATGAGCGACCGAGAATGCACGCCCTGCTCGATGTGTGGTGAAGGCGAGATGGAGGTCCGTGCCTGCAGCGCGACCGCCGACACGGTCTGCGCTTCCACAGAAGACGCCGGAGCGCTCCAGCCTGACGGCGGCGTGTCTGGCTCCGACGCGGGCTCGGTCGCTCTCGATGCGGGCTCGATGGTCGCCGACGCCGGGGCTGCCGATGATGCGGGAGTCTCCGAGGACGCGAGCGCATCAATCGACGCCGGTGGGGACGCGGGCTCCGACGACGGAGCGGGAGGCGGCTGCATGGCGGCCGGTGCGGGCCGTTCTTCGGATGGGACCTGGGCGCTCTGGCTCCTCGGTGCAGGGGTCCTCTCTCGCCGTTCACGTAGGCGCAGGACGCCCCGTTCCTCAGCCCAGCTCCGCTGATGGATCGTTCGCCTGGGGCGTGCACACACTCGCGCTCCCGACCGTCTCTCGTTCGGGCGAATCGACGGGCGCTAGACTAGTTGGCGTCGAAGCGGTCAACGTGCTCGCGGCACCGAGGTCCTCTCGTTTTGCCTGGTCGTGCGCCGATGCTGATGGTGCGGTGACGGGAGGCAGGGCTGCCCCATGGGGCGCGACGGCGGGGTTGCGGCCGGGCGGGGAACGCGCTGTGCTCGCGGGCATGGACGTGGAGATCTGGCACAACCCCCGCTGCACCAAGTCGCGGCAGACGCTCGCCCTGCTCGAGGAGAAGGGCATCGCGCCGAAGGTCGTGAAGTACCTCGAGACGCCGCCCACGCAGAAGCGGCTGAAGGAGGTCATCGGGCTGCTCGGCGTCGAGCCGATCGCGCTCGTGCGCACCAAGGAGAAGGCGTGGAAGGAGCTCGGGCTCGGCAAGGACGCGCCGGCGAAGGAGCTCATCCGCGCGATGGTCGAGCACCCGAAGCTCATCGAGCGCCCGGTGGTCATCACGAAGAAGGGCGCGGCCCTGGGGCGCCCGCCGGAGAACGTCCTCGCGGTGCTCTGAGCTCAGCGCAGCTCCGTGAAGGGGTCCTCGCCCTCGAGGGCCTCGACGCTGGCGGCGGCCTCGATGTCCGTGAGCTCCATCGTGAAGGGGCCCCAGTCGTGCTCGGTCGCGACCTGGGCGCCGCCCTCGAGGGTCTGCCAGCCCTCCCAGGTGGTGCCGAGGCCGCCGATCGGGATGATCGAGACCCACATGCGCCAGCGCACGGGGCGGCCCCGCTCGTCGAGGATCCAGAGGTAGGCGTCGCCGGGGGTCACGCCGCCGCTCGCGTAGCTCACGAGCAGGCCCTCGCCGCCCTCCTCGAGCTCGACGATGGAGCGCGTCGTGCCCTCGTCGAAGGCCTTCACGACCGGGTTCAGCCAGAAGGAGTCGTTGGCCCAGAGCGCGAAGGCCTTCTCGCGGAGCTCGCGGGCGGCCTCGCCGCCGACTTCCTCGCCGGCGGTGCGCGCCACGCCGCTCCGATCGCTCAGGCGGAGGAGCACCTCGTGCGCGTCCCAGCGCACCCGCGCGAAGCCGCGGCGCTTGTCCCAGAGGTGCCGGTGGCCGCGCGGGAAGCGCCAGCGGACGGCGCCGAGCGCCTCCCAGGCCTCGCCGTCCACGGCGTCGACCATGCGGCGCGCCATGGCCTCGGCCTCGGGGCCGGTGCGTCCCTCGGGGCGCGGCTCGTGGAGCACGACGCCGGTGATCCCGAGGCCGAGCACGATGAGGAGCAGCAGCGCGCCGAGCCCGCGGAGGAGCCGCTTCCACCAGGGCCGCTTCGCCTTCGCCGGGCGCTGCCCCTTCGCGTCGTCGTCGTCGGTCACGGGGCGCGGCATAGCAGCCCTGGCGGCGGCGCGCGCCCGGCCTCCACCGACACGGGGGCGGCGCGAGACGGCGTGGACGCGTCGAGCGGGCCGACGGTCGACCGCCGGCCCGCTCGACGCGTGTCGCGACCGCGCCTACTGCGCCTGGACGCTCGCCGACGCGCTCACGCTGACGCTCACCTCGACGCTGACGCTCACGGACGCCATCGCGTTCGGGATGACGGCGGCGGCCTCGGCGAGGCAGAGCACGGCGTCGGCGCCGGCCTGGCCCGCGCCCCGGAGGCGGCGCGCGGCGGCGACGAGGTCCTCGCCGGCCTCCTTCACGTGGCGCGCCTTCTCGCGGATCACGGCGAGCTGCCGGAACTGCGAGAGGGCGGCGCGGAGCCGGGCGACGCGATCGGCGGCCGCGTCCACGTCGCCGGTCACGCGCACCTCGAGCTCACCGGGCTGGCACTGGGCGTCGGCCTGCAGGCGCGCCTCGCAGGAGGCCTGGCAGTCGACGTCGACCTCGGGCGCCCGGTAGTGCCCCGTGCAGCGCGGCTCCTGGTAGTCCACGGAGCAGCCCCCGCGGCACATGCCCTCGCAGCTCGCCTGACCCTCGACCCAGCAGCTCCCCTCGCAGCTCCCGTTGCAGCCGGCCGAGCAGGTGCCGTAGCAGGTGCCGTCGCAGCTCCCGTTGCACTGCCCATCGGGCCCGTAGGCGCTGCAGGTGCCCTCGCAGGAGCCCTGGCAGACGCCGGTGCAGCCGCCCTGGCAGGTGCCCTCGCAGGCGCCGCTGCACTGGCCGCTCACGTCCACGGCGCAGCTGCCCTGGCACTCGGCCTCGCAGCGCCCGTAGACGTAGCCGCCCTCGCAATTCACCTCGAGCTCGCCCGGCGTGACCGTCGCGTCGCACTCGGCGGCGCAGCGCGCGTAGGCGTCGAGGGTGACCTCGCAGCGCGGCGGCTGCGCGAACACGTCGACCCGCAGGTTGGCCTCGCTCTGGGCCGCCTGGAGCTCGCTCCGGACCTTCGCCGCGACCGCGTCGCAGGTGCCGCGGAGGTCGCCGCTCAGCTCCGCTTCGCTCATGCCGAGCTCGCGGCCGACGCTCTTGCAGACGTCGAAGAGCGAGTCGGCGAGGTCCGCCGAGGCGTTGGAGAAGGCCGCCGTGGCGCGGAGGAAGGTCGACACCTTCCGCGCCGCCTCGGAGGCGCTGAAGCTGGCCTGGGCACAGCGGTTCGAGAGCCGGGGCTGCGCGGCCGTGCCGCCGCCCCCGCTCGTGGAGCCGCCGCTCGAGCTCGAGCCGCCGCCGCTCGTGGTTCCCCCCTGGGGAGGAGGACAACCGATCAGGCCCACCAGGGCCAACAGGATCGCGCTTCGTCGCATCGTCTTCCCTCCTCGCCGGCGCCGACCCCCTCGTGCGCCGCGATGTCCGGCCGCGCTCGTCGCGGCTGGGCCGCTGGTATCAGAGCGCGGTGCGCCCGACAAGGGCGGCCCGATTGACGGCGCCGGGGCCCGGGCGCACCCTGGGAGCCAGGATGGGTTCCGCGCGCACCGTCGTCGTCGCCGCGCTGGCGACGCTCGTGGCCGCCCCGGCCGCGCTCGCCGAGCCGGGCGCCGCGGTGGTGGTCGTCGTCGAGTCGCTCGATCGGGCCGCGGAGCCCGCGGCGATACGCGCGGCGCTCGAGGCGGAGGGCATCCCCACGCTCTCGCTCCTCGACGAGGGGGCCGGCGACGCGGACGAGACCGTGACCATCGCCATCCCCGCCGACGGGCGGAGCGCGCGCGTGCGGCTCCGCGTGGGCGACGCGGTCTCCGAGCGCGTGCTCCAGCGGCGCCAGGGGGCCCCGGCCGACGGCGCCTGGATCGCCTCGCCCCTCGCCGCGCTCGTGCGGGCGGAGCGCGCCTCCCGCCCCGGCGCGGAGCCCGAGCCGCCCCGCTCGGAGGTGCTCGACCCCTGGGCGCGCCCGCGCGCGACCGAGGCCCACGCCTGGCTCCGCGTGCCGACCACCGAGGTGCTCGACCCCTGGGCGCAGCACGGGCCCACGCCGCGCTCCGAGGCGCGCATCGTGCGCTTCCCGGAGAGCGAGGTGCTCGACCCGTGGCGCGATCGCACGCCCGAGGGCGCGCTCTCCGGCGCGGTCTTCGATCCCTGGCGGGACGAGGCCGCCGAGGGGCTGAGCCGGCCCCGGCCCCGGTCGCGCTGATGGCCTTCGGCGCCGGCCTGCGCCCGGTCCCCACGGAGGATCTCGTGGCGCTCCTCCGCGCGCTCCACCGCGGGCGCCTCGCCTATCCGCTCCGCCGCGAGGCCCTGCTGCTGATGGGCATGAACCGGCTCGCCGAGCACGCCGACCTGCTCGTCGGCCTCGACGAGCGCGGCCTCCGCTCCGTGCTCACCGCCGTCATCGCCGAGCGGCGCCGCCCCGCTCCGTGAGCGCGCCCCTCGAATTCGGCGCCCCGAGGCGCTAAGAGGACGGGTATGAGCGACGCCCCCAAGGCCCCCGTCGGCCCCCGCCAGAAGCTCCCCGAGATCGACGTCTTCGAGCACGGCGCCACGCGCGGTGACGTGAAGCAGTCGATGGACGCGCGGCTCTTCATGCAGCTGCTCGTCTTCACGAGCCCGGTCGGTGAGGACCCGCAGCGCTACGTCGACGCGCTGGTGAAGGGCCTCGAGGAGGCCGGGGCGGGCGCCGTCGTCTATGCGGACGCGAACGACCCGCGGGGCATCGGCCTGCTCACCTGGAGCCAGGACCCGGAGCACTTCGTCACCACCGTGCGCCCGCTCTTCGCGCGCGAGCTCCTCCGCGACCTGACGCTCCGGCCCGAGATGACCATGCTCGGCCGCACCTACTCGGTGGGCTACGAGCAGAACCTCGCCCACTGGATCCTCGAGCGGCCCATCGAGAACGTCACGAACGGCGAGCTCGGCTGGCACGTCTGGTATCCGCTCCGCCGCATCGGCGCCTTCGAGCGCCTCGACGCGCAGGAGCAGCGGGCGATCCTCGGCGAGCACGCGCTCCTCGGTCGCGCCTACGGCGCCCAGGGGCTGGCCCACGACGTGCGCCTCGCCTGCCACGGCCTGGACGCAAACGACAACGAGTTCGTGATCGGCCTGCTCGGGGCGAAGCTCCACCCGCTCAGCCACGTCGTGCAGACCATGCGCAAGACGAAGCAGACCTCCGAGTACATCTCGCAGATGGGGCCCTTCTTCGTGGGCCGCGTCGTGCACGCGTCGAAGGGCTGAGCGCGCCCATGGCCGGGAGCACCTTCGGCGTCGCGCTCCGCGTGACCACGGCCGGCGAGAGCCACGGGCCCGGCAACGTCGTGATCGTCGACGGCTGCCCGCCCGGCATCGCGCTGAGCGTGGAGGACCTGCAGGTCGACCTCGACCGGCGGCGGCCCGGCCAGTCGAAGGTGGTGACGCAGCGCAAGGAGCCGGACCGGCCGGAGATCCTCTCCGGGGTCTTCGAGGGGCGGACGACGGGGACGCCGATCGCGATCCTCGTGCGCAACGTGGACCAAAAGAGCCGCGACTACTCGGAGATCGCGCGGCTCTACCGGCCCGGCCACGCGGACTATACCTTCGACGCGAAGTACGGGCGGCGCGACTACCGGGGCGGCGGGCGCTCGAGCGCGCGGGAGACCGTGGCGCGGGTCGCGGCGGGCGTCGTGGCCAAGAAGATCCTCGCGGAGGCCTTCGGCGGCGAGGTGCTCGGCTACGTGGTGCAGGTGGGCGACGTCGTGGCCGAGGTGCCCGAGGGGGTGACGCTGGACGCCGTCGAGCGGCTGCCGGACGGCGAGCCGAACATCGTGCGCTGCCCGGACGTGGCGGCGGCGGCGAAGATGGTCGAGCTGATCCAGCGCATGCGGAAGCAGCAGGACTCGATCGGCGGCGTGGCGGAGATCGTCGCCCGGGGCGTGCCGGCGGGGCTCGGCGAGCCGGTCTTCGACAAGCTGAAGGCGGACCTGGCGAAGGCGCTCTTCAGCCTGCCGGCGGTGATGGGCGTGGAGTACGGCGCGGGCTTCCGCGTGGCGACGGCGCGCGGGAGCGAGAACAACGACGTCTTCGTCGGCGGCGAGGGCGGCGTGCGCACGGAGACGAACCGGCACGGGGGCATGCTCGGGGGCATCAGCACCGGGATGCCGATCGTGCTGCGCGCGGCCGTGAAGCCGACCTCGAGCCTGCCGCAGGAGCAACGGACGGTGACGACCGAGGGGGAGGCGGCGACGATCCGCACGAAGGGGCGCCACGACCCCTGCCTCTTGCCGCGCTTCGTGCCGATGGCGGAGGCGATGGTCGCGCTGACGATCGCGGACCACTGGCTGCGCCAGCAGGCGGTGGGCGCGGGACTCGGCTGAGTCGGCCCGGCTCCGCCGAGTCCCGTGCTCGCGTCCCGCGCCCGTGCCCGCGCGTGCCCGCGCTGAGCGTCCGACGAGGTCGACATGCGCGACCGCACGACGCGCGCGGGGGAGCGAGGCCGGGCGCGTGTTCGACGCGCTGGAACCGTCGAGAAGGGGCAGGGGTACGGCGGGCGCCTTCAGCGCGGCCGGCAGGCGGGGGCGAAGAGCTCGGGGCGGTACTCGAAGTGCAGCGTGTCGTAGTGGTGCCAGCGGCCGCCCCAGACGAAGCGCTCGCCCTCGAAGGCACGGACGACCTCGGCGGGCATGCGGTTTCGCCAGGCGCCGCGGAAGGGGCGGGCCCAGCGCCAGTAGTCGCCGCAGCGGAGGTCGATGGCGATGCCCCAGGAGTGCGGGCTCCGCCGGTCGGTGCCGCGGATGGTCCGCCAGTGGAAGGTGCCGCGGGTCGGGGCGACGCAGCGCCGGGCGGCGGCCGGGAGCGTGGCCAGGCGCCGGGCGACGCGCTCGAGGGCGTCGGCGGCGCCGTGGGCGGCGTGGAAGCGGACCGGGCGCCGCTGGAAGGGCCAGTCGACGGAGCGGAGGCGCGCCCGGACCTCGCGCGGGTCGTGGCCCAGGCCGCTTCGAGGAGCGCGCGGTGGCGGACGCGGCCGGGGTCGCTGCCGGCGGGGGGCGGTCCGAGCGGCGCGCCGGCGGGGTAGGGCGTGGCGAGCGTGTCCTCGAGATCCGGGGCCGCGAGGCGCTCGGCGGGGGACTTCGCGCGGCCGTCGTCCCAGCGGGCGGTCCGGCCGTCCCGGAGGTGGACGAGGGGGCCTTCGGGCGTGCGCTCGATCCGCGCGAGGGTGTCGCCGTAGGCGCGCTCGAGGCAGGCGAGGCGTTCGGGGAGGGGCGGCTCGCCGGGCACCTCCGCGCCGGGGGCGTCGGCTTCGGAGGCAGCCGTCTCGGAGGCAGCCGTCCCGGAGGCAGTCGTCTCGGACGCGGCCGCCAGGGACGTCGCGGGCTCGGAGCCGGCCGTGTCGGAGGCCGTCGATCCGGAAGCACCGACTTCGGGATCACCGGCTTCGGGAGCCGCGCCCCCGGAAGGCGCGGTGCGCGTCGGCTGCGGCGCGCTTCGCCCGGTCCGGCGGCCCCGCTCGCTCGACCCGCGCGCTCCGTTCACCGGGGCCGCTGCGTTCGAGGCGCAAGCGAGCAGGAGCGCCGCCGTCAGCGCGAGCGCTCCTGGGCGGGCGGACCGGGCGAAGGGCGGGCCTCGCTCAGCCGCGGCCGAAGCGCCAGAAGAGGATCCCGCCGATGGCGAGGAGCAGGAGGATCGTCCACGTGTAGTCGACCCAGGTCTTCTTCTTCTTCTTCTCGACGCCGATGGCGCGCCGGAAGCCCGTGACCATGCCGCCCATCGCGCCCGACGAGCCGTAGTCCTCGCCGCCGCTGCCGCCGTCGCTCGGCATCGCGTCGCGCGGCCCCTTGTACTTCTTCTTGCGCCGCTTCTTCGCGCCGGACTTGCTCTGCCGCTTGGCCATGGGGCGGGCAGGCTAGTCGATCGGCGCGGCGGGGGCGAGCAGGCCCGTCCGGCCTCGCGCTCGGCGGGCTCGTCGCCCGGCGCGCATCCGCTATGCTCCGCGCCGTGACCGACATCGACGCCATCCCCTTCGTCGACCCGGAGACGCACGAGCCCGTCGTGAAGGCCGACGAGCCCACGCTCGCCAAGCTCCGCGAGGCCGTCGCCGCCGGCCAGGCGCGCCGCCCGGACGGAGAGCCCGTCCCCGCCGAGTTCGATGGGGCCTACCTCACGGAAGACGGCCGCCGCGCCTACCTCGTCCTCGAGGGCATCCCGAACTTCCTCGTCGAGGAGCGCCTCGAGCTCTCGCCGGCCGTCGCCCCGAGCGCGGAGGCGGCGTCGTGAGCCGCGCCTGGTCCTTCGACGAGTTCGGCCTCGAGCACCTGAAGCTCGTGGACGTCGACGAGCCGGCCCCCGGGCCCGGCCAGGTGAAGCTCCGCGTGAAGGCTGCGAGCCTGAACTTCCGCGACACGCTGATGGTCGCCGGCAAGTACGACCCGCGTGTGCCGCGCCCGCTCGTGCCCCTCTCGGACGGCGTGGGCGAGGTCGTCGCCGTGGGCGAGGGCGTCGAGCGCGTGGCCGTCGGCGATCGGGTCGCCGCGACCTTCACGCCGAAGTGGATCGCCGGGCCCCCCGAGCGCGCGCTCATCCGCGCCACCCGCGGCGGCCCCCTGCCGGGCATGCTCGCCGAGGAGCGCACGCTCTCGGCCGAGGGTGTGGTGAAGGTCCCGGCGCACCTCGGCGACGCCGAGGCGGCGACGCTCCCCTGCGCGGCGCTCACGGCCTGGTCCTCGCTGGTGACCGAAGGCGGCGTGACGGCCGGGCAGACCGTGCTCGTGCAGGGCACGGGCGGCGTGAGCATCTTCGCGCTCCAGCTCGGCGTGATCCTCGGGGCGCGGGTGATCGTCACCTCGAGCAGCGACGAGAAGCTCGCCCAGGCGAAGGAGCTCGGCGCCTTCGCGACGATCAACTACCGCGAGGACGAGAGCTGGGGGAAGACGGCGGCCGAGCTCGTCGGCGGCGTGGACCACGTGATCGAGGTCGGCGGCGCCAAGACCCTCGAGCAGTCGCTCCGCGCCGTGAAGCCCGGCGGGACCATCTCGCTCATCGGCATCCTCTCGGGGACGACGGCGCCGATCCCGCTCACGAAGATCCTCATGAACCAGGTGCGCGTGCAGGGCATCCTCGTCGGTCATCGGGCCGGCTTCGAGGCCATGAACCGCGCCGTCGAGGCGCACGCGCTGAAGCCGGTCGTCGATCGGGTCTTCCCCTTCGAGGAGGCGCCGGAGGCCTTCCGCTACCTGCAGAGCGGCGCGCACTTCGGCAAGGTGGTCATCGCCACGAGCTGAGGGCTGCGCGAGCACGTCGGCGCGGTCTCGTCGGCGCGTCGGCGAAGGGCCGCCGTCGGCGCCAGTGGGACGCGATCGGCGGGACGCGCTCAGCGGGAGGCGAAGAGCCAGATCAGCCCGGCGATCGCCGCGACGCCCGCCACGCCGCCGAGCACGGCGAGGAGGATCTTCCACACGGACCAGGGCGCCTTGCCGAAGGCCACCCGCGCGTCCTGGCCGTGCACGATCGCCCGGTAGAGCTTCTCCCGGTAGCGGTAGGCGAGGACGTAGCTCGGGAAGCCATAGCGGCGCGTCCTCAGGCGGCGCGGCAGGACGGCGGCGCTCAGCTTCCGCACGCGCGAGCCGGGGATGAACTGCTTGGCGTGCGAGCGCGCCTGCGCCATCACGGCCCGCTCGATGATCCGCCGCGCCGCCGAGCGCGGCACGGCGAAGCGCTCGATGGCCGCGCCTTCCATCTCGTGGGGCGCCTCCTGGGCGCTGCTCAGGTCGAAGTGCGGCGCGAGCTTCGCGACCTCCTCCTCCTCGAGGCCGCGCGACGCGCTCACGAGCGCCGCCTGCACGGTCATCGGCACCTGCCCCGAGTGCGGCGCCCAGGCCGCGCGTCCGGCGCCGGCGTTCGAGTCCGCCGCCCAGCTGACGAGGGCCTCCACGTCGAAGGTCCAGGCCACGAACCAGAGCGGCGTGAGCTCCGCGACCGTCGCCTCGGTCGCGAGGTCCGCGGGGCGGAACCAGCCGAGGGAGCCGAGCCAGCTCTTCACCGCCTGCCGCGCCGTCGCCGGGTCGACCCGGAAGGGCAGGTAGGCGTCGGCCTCCTCGATCGGATCCTCGGTCTCCTCGAGGCGCGCGACCGAACCGCAGAAGGCGCATTTCGGCGCCTGCACCTTCACGTCGTAGGTGAGCGCCGCGCCGCATCCGTCGCAGCGGAGGATGCGCGCCACGGCCCGCGCCGCCCCGCCCTGGCCCGCGGGCACGGGCAGAAAGCACACGGCGCAGCGGAGGTCCTCGGGCTCGAGGGGGCTCCCGCAGCGGCCGCAGCCGGGCTTGGTCCGGTCGTCGTCCCAGGCGCTCGCGCCCATGCGCGCCGTCCCCGAGGCCTCGCGCTCCCAGCCGCTCACGTCAGCTCCCGGAAGGCGATGAAGGCGCCGGCGAAGACCGCGATGGCGAGGAGCACGGCGAAGGTGACCTTGAGCCAGCTCGTCGGCGCCTTGCCGAAGATCTTGCCCGTCTGCCCGTTCACCAGCAGGCGCACGACCGGCTTCTCCTCGTCGTAGCGCACGGGCAGCACCCAGACCGGGAGGAGCGTGAGCTCGAGGTCCTCGCCGTCGAACTCGGTCGAGTACTGGAGGTTGCGGTGCTTGTCGCCGGGCATGAAGCCGTGGAGCTCCCGCCCGATGCCCGCCATGGCCTCCCGGCGCGCGAGCTGGATGCACTCGGCCGGCGCGTAGGAGGGCTCCTCGGCGACCCAGCCGCTCACGAGCTTCGGTCCGTAGCGGCGCAGCGCGCGGAGGTCGAAGGGCTCGATGGCCTCGAGCTCCTCGTTCGGGAGGCCCCGCGAGGCGGTGACGACGTGGTCGCTCACGTACACCGCGTGGTGACCGCTGAGCGAGCGCCACTCGGTCTTCGTCTTGGTGCGCGTGCGCGTGACCGTCCGGCCCTTGCTGTCGGTGGTCGTGTAGGTCTCCGTGACCGTGTAGTTCTCGCCGATGCTCGCCGAGTAGCCCGAGCGCGCGACGGCCGAGTAGAGGTAGGTCGGCACGTAGACGCCGCGGATGTCGTCGACCTTCGCCTTCCGGAAGGCCTGCGGTGCGAAGAGCGGGCGGCGCACCCAGCGGCGGGCGACCTCGAGGGCGCGCTCCGGCGGGACCGTGAAGCCGAGGGCGAAGGTCGGGTTCGGCCGGTCGGGGCTCGGCGGGCGGTCGAGCACCTGCGGAGAGCCGCAGTACACGCAGCGCCCCGTTCGCTGGTCCGGCGCGAGCTCGACGCGGGCGCCGCAGCTCTGACATTCGAGCTGCATCGCGCCGAAGCCTACACGCTCTCGCGGGCGCGCGCGGAACCTGGATGGGGGGCGCGCGCGGCGGCGGCGGGCGACGGGGTCGGCGCGTCGGGCTGCGGGGGAAAGCCCGGCGGGCGAAGGCGACGCCGGAGCCCCTCAGCCGGCATCATGGGGTGCATGAGGCGATGGACGAGCTGCGCAGTGCTCCTGACGCTCTCCGCGCTCCTCGGCGCTCCGGGCTGCGGGGACGACGACGGGGGCGCGCGCGATGCTGGGCCGATGGACGGCGGTCCGATCGATACCGGGCCGGTGGACGCCGGGTCGAGCGACGGCGGATCGACGGACGGCGCGCCGGGCGTGGACGCGGCGGGCCTCGACGGCGGGCCCGGGCGCGACGGCGGCGTCGGGGCGGTGCGCGCGGTCGGGCTGCCCTGGGAGGACTGCGAGGGCGGCGGCCGCATGCTCGAGGCCGGGCCGGACGACTACCGCGCCCTCCTCGACATGCTCGAGCCCGGCGACACGCTCCGGCTCCGCCCGGGCACCTACGCGCGCGGCCTGCCGATCTCGCGCGGCGGCGAGGAGGGGCGCTGCGTCGTCATCGAGGGCATCGAGGAGGGCGGCGAGCGGCCGCTCTTTCTGGGCAGCGACGCCTTCAACGTGATCGCCCTCCGCGACGTGAGCTGGGTGAAGGTGCGCCACCTCGACCTCGACGGCATGGGGCGCGCGGGCTTCGGCGTGGCCTCGCAGAACCCCGACGTGCCCGTGCACCACGTCGTCATCGAGGACCTCGAGATGGTGGGCTTCGCTGCCAACCGGCAGATCACCGGCATCTCGACCAAGACGCCCGCCTGGGCCTGGGTCATCCGCGGCAACCGCATCCTCGAGGCGGGCACGGGCCTCTACCTCGGCAACTCGGACGGGCGGCAGCCCTTCGTCGGCGGGCTCGTCGAGTACAACCTGGTGCTGAACCCGCGCGGCTACGCCATGCAGATCAAGCATCAGCGCGCGGAAGGGCGGGGCGACCTCGCGCTCGAGGGCATGCCGGAGCGGGCGACGACGATCGTCCGCTACAACGTCTTCGCGAAGGCCGAGCGCGGGGAGGGCGGCGGTGGAGCGCGGCCGAACCTCCTGGTCGGGCACTTCCCGCGCCGCGGCGCCGGGGTCGACGACCAGTACCTGATCTACGGCAACCTCTTCTGGCAGAACCCGACGGAGAACCTCTTCCAGGGGGAGGGGAACGTCGCCTTCTACGCGAACCTGCTCGTGAACGACGGCGGCGGCGGCGTGAGCGTGCAGCCGCACAACGACGTCCCGAAGCGCATCGACGTCTTCTTCAACACGATCCTCGTGCGCGACCGGGCGATCCGCGTGACGGGCGGGGACGAGGGCTTCGCGCAGCGCGTCCGCTGGAACGCCCTCTTCGGCGGCACCGGCATCGGCGGGGACGCGGAGGTCGAGGGGAACGTGGAGCGGGCGGACGCGAGCGCGCTCCGGGCGCCGGACGCGGAGCCGGGCGCGGGGCTCGACCTGCGGCCCGAGGACGCGGCGGCGCTGGCGGTGGAGGCGGACCTCGAGAGCGTGGCGGCCTACGCGGACGCGGACCGGGCCTTCGACGGAACCCCGCGGGACGGGACGACGGCCGGCGCCTACGCCGCGAGCGCGGGCCCGGGCCCCGTCGCCCTCGAGGCCCCGCCCTACTGAGACTTCACCCGGCGCCGTCGCGGGCTCCGAAGCGCGGGCTCCGAAGCGTGGGCTCGAAGGCGCGGGCTCGGAGGCGCGGGCTCAGAAGCTCGAGCCCGGCTCCTTCAGGAAGGCCTCCTCCTCCGCCGTGCTCGCGCGGCCGAGGATGGCGTTGCGGTGCGGGAAGCGCCCGAAGCGCGCGACGATGTCCCGGTGCTGGCGGGCGAAGCGGAGGTTCTGCCCGAAGGCGGCGCGGAGCGGCTCCGAGCGCGTCGCGGCGAGCTCTCCCTCGAAGAGCCCGACGCAGCGCTCCTGGTCGGCGAGCGCCTCGCTGTGCATGAGCGGCATGTAGAGGAAGAGCCGCTCGTGGGCGCGCAGCACCAGGAAGTCGTCGCGCTCGAGCCCCGTCTTCGCGAGCCCGAGGGCGAGCGGGTCCGCGGCGTACATGGCCGTCGCGTCGCGGTGGATGTTCCGGCTGAGCTGGTCCAGGACGATGACGACCGCCAGGAGCCCGCGCGGCGTCTCGCGCCAGGCGGGGTGGCCGTTCGCCGCGAGCTTTCCGTGCAGCTCCCCGAAGCGCTCGGCGCAGGTCCGGTCGAGCTCCGGGTCCTTGCTCCACCAGCGCTTCTGCGCGTCGGGCGCGGCGAGCCCGTCGTCGTCGAGGGGGCCGATCCAGAAGGAGAGCACGTCGTCCGGGGTCATGGCGCGAGGGTAGTACGGCGCCGGCGCGCCCGTCCCGGGAGACCCCGTGTCGGCGGCTCGAGCGGAGTCGGGCGTGCGGGAGACCCTGACGTGGGGCGGGGGGCTTCGCCGGCCCCCGGGCAGGGCCGCGTGCGCGTCAAGTGGCGGATATCGTGCGTGAATTCCCGTCGCGAGCGATGCCTTCGTCACCTCCCCGTTCCCTGCGGACGGGAGGTCGGCTGTGATACTCTTCACACTCCGGTGGGTGAGCGGGCGCCGTTGGGGGCGCCGTCGCGACCGCCGGGACGTGGAGGACGCGATGGTGAACGTGCGATGGATCGCCGCGCTCGGAGCAGCGTGTGCGCTGGGCGCGCTCTCGACGCCGACGGTGGTGGAGGCGCAGGGCTTCTGCGGGCTCGGAGGCACACCGGCGTGTGACCCGGGCACCGTCTGCGAGCCGATCAACGCCAGCATGGGCCTCTGCTGTCCCGACGATCCGGGCACCGGGCAGGTCCCCGCCTGCATCGGCCCCGACGGCGCGCCCCCCGCGACGGTGCTCGCCTCGGACCTGCTCGACCTGCTCGGCCTGGCCTCGGACCCGGCGCTCGCCGCCGACCTCTTCACCGGCCCGTGGACCAACTGGTACCACGAGCCGCGCGAGCGGGGCCTCGCGAAGCTCGCGCTGATGCGCGGCATCCTCGAGACCTACAACCTCCACGACACCTACGTGGGCGGCGAGGCCGGCGTGCCGATCGTGACCGACCCGGCGCGCGACGGGCTCGTCTGCGCGCCCCAGCCCTACCGGCACCGGAACGCCGACGGCACCTGCACGGACGTGGCGAACCCGCTCATGGGCGCAGCCGGCACGCGCTTCGGCCGCAACGTCCCGCTCGCCGCCTCGTTCCCGAACGAGGCGGAGCTGCTCGAGCCGAACCCGCGCGAGGTCTCGCTCCGGCTCCTCCGGCGCCGCCGCTTCCAGGAGGTGCCCTTCCTGAACAACCTCGCCGGCGTCTGGACCCAGTTCCAGATCCACGACTGGTTCGATCACGGCGCGCCGACGCGCCACGCCTACATCGAGGTGCCCCTCTCGCGCTGGGATCCGCTCCGCTGGCGCCGCGGCATGCGCACCATGCACGTGCGGCGCTCGATGCCGGACCCGACGCGCGTCGAGGGGCGCGACGACGCCCTGCCGCCGACCTTCGTGAACACCGAGACGCATTGGTGGGACGGCTCGCAGCTCTACGGCAGCGACGAGGAGACGGCGGCGCGGCTGCGCAGCTACGAGGGCGGCAAGCTCCGCGTGACCCGCGACGGGCTCCTGCCCATCGGCGAGGGGGGCTACGGCGACACCGGCTTCCGCGAGAACTTCTGGGTCGGCCTCGAGCTGCTCCACACGCTCTTCGCGCTCGAGCACAACGCCATCGCCGAGATGCTCGCCGAGAGCTACCCGGATTGGGACGACCAGCGCCTCTACGACACGGCGCGCCTGATCAACGCGGCGCTCATGGCGAAGATCCACACCATCGAGTGGACGCCCGCGATCCTGCCGAACGAGGGCCTGAACATCGGCATGAACGCGAACTGGTACGGGCTGAACCGCTTCACCTGCCCGCCGCTGCCCGAGATCCCCGGCGTCTTCCCGAACCCGGTCATCTACGGCGTCGTCGGCAACCCCGGCGCGCGCGACCTCTACGGGGCGGCCTACCAGCTCACCGAGGAGTTCGTCTCCGTCTACCGCATGCACCCGCTCCTGCCCGAGTGGTTCGTCGTGCGCGACGCGGACTCGGGGCGCTTCCGGGACGTGGTGCCGACCGAGCGGACGCGCGACCGGGGCGGGCGCCACGTGCTCCAGCGCCACGGCATGGAGGACATGCTCTACACCTTCGGCATCTCGCATCCGGGGGCGCTCGTGCTCGACAACTACCCGCGCTTCATGCAGGACCTGCACATCCCGGGGCGCGGCGTGATCGACATGGGCACGATCGACGTGCTGCGCGATCGGGAGCGGGGGCTGCCGCGCTACAACGACGCGCGGGAGATGCTCGGTCTGCCGCGGGTGCCCGACTTCCTCACGCTGACCGGGGGGGACGCGCGGACGGCGCGACGCCTCGAGCGGGTCTACGGGGACATCGAGAACCTCGACCTCCTGGTCGGCACCTACGCCGAGGGCCAGCGGCCGAGCTGCTACGGCTTCGGCGAGACGCTCTTCCAGGTGTTCACGCTGATGGCGACGCGCCGCCTTCAGGCCGACCCGTTCTACACGGAGCTCTACAACGCGGACGTGTACACGGCGGAGGGCCTGATGTGGGTCGAGGCGAACTCGATGAAGTCGGTGCTCCTGCGTCACTTCCCGGAGCTCGGCGAGACGGGCCTCGCGGACGTGGCGAACGCCTTCTACCCCTGGGAGTGAGCGCGCCGCGCGCGTGAGGCACGAAGGCCGCCCGAGCGAGCGCTCCGGCGGCCTTCGTCGTCGAGCGATGCGCCGAGGGGAGGGCCGGGGTCAGGGGGCGTCGGGGCCGCGGGCGCCGCGGAGCTGGTGCACGACCAGCAGGAGCGCCTGGTCCGGCGCGGGCTCGACGACGTGAGGCTGGCCCGTGGGGACCAGCACGACGTGCTCGCCGTCGAGCCGGTGCGGCTCCCCGTCGACGAGCACCGTCCCCTCGCCCGCCACGGCGGTGATGCAGACCGGGTGCGGGATCACGTGCTCGGGCAGTCGCCCTCCCGGCGCGATGCGGATCGAGAGCACGCGCACGCCCGGCTCGTCGACGATGGTGCGCGCCGCGAGGGGCCGGTCCGACTCGCCGACGAGCTCGACGCTGCGCGGCGTGGTCCAGCCGGCGGGGGCGGCGCCGCCGCAGGCGAGCGCGAGGAGAGGGAAGGCGGTGAGGGCGATCCGACGCATCGGGGCGACCATGACCCACCTCGCCCACGGGCGCCCGCGCTCGGCGTCGCCCCTCGGTGCGAGCGTCGGTAGGTCGCGAAGGCCGCACGCCGTGGGGGAGCTTCGAAAACGCGCGAAGCCGCGCCCCTCGAGGGGAGCGCGGCTTCGTCGCGGGTGGGTGGCCGTCCCGGGGTCGGGCGGCCTCGGAGGCTCAGAGGCGCTTCGAGTAGTACTCGACGATGAGCTGCATCTCGACCGGGAAGGGCACGGCGTCCTTGGTCGGGAGCTCGGCCATGCTCGCCACGAGCTTCTCCTCGTCGAAGCGCATCCACTCGGGGCGCTGCAGGGAGATCTTCTCGAGCGACTCCTTCACGATCGCGAGCTCCTTCGACTTGTCGCGGACGGTGATCTCGTCACCGACGGAGACGCGGAAGGAGGGGATGTCCACGCGCTTGCCGTTCACGCGGATGTGGCGGTGCCGCACGAGCTGACGGGCGGCCGGGATGGTCGGCGCGAAGCCGGCGCGGAAGACGGCGTTGTCGAGGCGACGCTCGAGGAACTCGAGGAGCTTGTCCGGCGTCGGCGCCTTGTCGCGCTTGGCCTCGACGAAGAGGCGGCGGAACTGCTTCTCGGTGAGGCCGTAGTTGAAGCGGAGCTTCTGCTTCTCGACGAGCTGCTTCTTGAAGTCCGACTCGCGGCGGCGGCGAGCGTTGCGGGGGCCATGCTCGCCGGGCGGGTAGGCCCGCTCCCACATGGTCTTCCGCGAGAGGCCGGGGAGGTCGATCCCCAGGGCGCGCATCTTCTTCACGCGCGGTCCGGTATAACGCGACATCTTCGATGTTCTCCTGATGAGGCACGCGGACGCCGACGTGGCGCCCACGGAGAGCGAGGAAACGGGTTCCCCGCGAAATCTGGACCGAGCCCTTTAGCCGGAAGCGTGGGGGGCGTCAAACCGGGCACGGGGGGGCCGGCCGGCGTGGAGGCGAGCCGGCAGCGCCCGCTCGAGGTCGGCGCGCTCGAGGCCGACGCGCTCGCGGTCGGCGTGCTCGCGGTCGGCGTGCTCGCGGTCGGCGTGCTCGCGGTCGGCGTGCTCGCGGTCGGCTGGCTCGCGGTCCGCTGGCTCAGCGGACGACGTGGATCAGCTCCCCGGCCTCGCCCGCGGGCCCCTCCACGCTCTGCCCGGCGAAGAGCGCCTGGACGCACTGGGCCACCGGGTCGTCCTCCTCGAGCCCCCGCGGCGCGACCGTGAGCGCCCCCTCGGCGTCCCAGCTCGCCGCGAGCCCCATCGGCGCGGCGAGCCCGCAGGCGAGGAGGGCCTCGCGCTCCCCGTCGAGGAGCCCCCGGACGGCGGCCTCGACGTCGATCTCCTCGCTCGGGAGCTCCACGGGGACCTCCCGATCGACGACCTCCCCGCCGCGGGCCTGCTCGAGCCGCACGCGCAGGCGGGCGAAGGTGCGCCGGTCGGCCTCGTCGAAGATCCAGCCGCGCCCGCAGAGGTAGCCCCGCGCCTCCGGCTCCTCGACGCGGTCGAGGAGCTCGTCGAGCGACACCACGAAGCCGCCCCGCCCCTCGTCGAGGGCCATCTGCAGGGGCCAGTTCACGCCTCGGACGTTCCACTCGTCGCAGGGCGGCGGCGTGTAGCCCCCGCGCCCGTGGACGGAGAGGAGGGCCTCCTCGAAGGGGGCCGTCGAGAGGAAACGGTACTCGAGCTCTCCGATGAAGAAGCGGGCGCGGATGCCCTCGATCCGCGACTCGTCATCGGTGGCGATGGCCACGCCGGACTGGTGCTCGCGGCTCGCGTCGTTCGGTGCGGCCTCGCCCCCGCTCGTGCCTTCGTCCTCCACGAGGATGGTCGTCCTTCGATGCTCGCGGATGCAGGTGTGGCCACCGCAGATGTAGCGGACGGTGTTTCCGCACCCCCGGACCTCGATCAGGCCCGCGCCGAGATGCTCCCAGTCCGAGTCACGGGCCGGGCAGCCGGTCTCGGTCTCGAAGCGCCGCTGGACCGTGGTGAGCGGGGAGCAGGCGCCCACGAGGACGAGACTCGTGCAGACGAAGAGCAGGAATCGCGACGGCATCGAGCCGCGCACCCTAACCGCCGCTTGCCTCGCGCGCGTCCCACATTCAGAGGAAGCGGCGGCCTCCGCCCCCCGTACCCCTTCTCGCCGCCGTGCGCGCCCTCGCCCCGCTCCTCTTCGCTCCCCTCGTGGCCGCCGCCCTCGCGGCCGCCTTCACGACGCCCGCCGTCGCGCAGGACGCGCCGCGTCGCACGCTCGAGGTCCGCCCGCGCCGCGCCGAGCCCATCCGCATCGACGGCCGCCTCGACGAGCCCATCTGGGAGGAGGCCGAGGAGGCCACCGGCTTCGTCGAGCGCCGCCCCCTCACGGGCCAGCCGGCCCCCGCCCGCACCCGCTTCCGCGTCCTCTACGACCCCGAGGCCCTCTACGTCGGCGTCGTCTGCGAGCTCCTCCCGGGCGAGACCCCCCGCGGCGTCGAGATGACCCGCGACGACTTCCGCCTCTTCAGCGACGACGCCATCAGCCTGAAGTTCGACGTCCGCCACGACCGCCGCAACACCGTCGGCTTCGCCACCAACCCCGCCGGCGCCCAGCTCGACTACGTCGCCGTCGACAACGGCACCTCCTTCCGCCGCGAGTTCGACGCCGTCTGGGAGGTCGCCACCTCCGTCCGCGAAGGCGCCTGGGTCGCCGAGTTCCGCATCCCCGTCGCCGCCCTCGGCCTGGCCCCCACGGAGGGTGCGCGCGTGCTCGGCTTCAACGTCACCCGCGACCACAACCACCGGCGCGCCACCTACGACTGGAACGCCATCCCCCTCGAGTTCGGCGCCACCTCCGCGCTGCACTACGGCGAGCTCCGCGGCATGGAGGGCATGGCCGGCGGCCGCCCGCTCATCCTCATCCCCTACCTGCTCGGCGCCTGGCGCGAGGGCGACGAGAGCCGCCCGCCCCGCGGCTCGCCCTGGACCCTCGGCGCCGGCCTCGACGCCCGCGTACGCCTCGCCGACGACGTCTGGGGCGAGCTGACCACGCTCACCGACTTCGCCCAGGTCGACCTCGACGACCCGGCCGTGAACCTCGACCGCTTCCCGCTCTTCTTTCCCGAGCGCCGCCCCTTCTTCCTCAGCGGCCTCGACGTCTTCGAGTTCGGCCTCGAGGCCGTCGCCCAGCCCTTCTTCTCGCGCCGCATCGGCCTCGACGAGGGCCGCGACGAGATCCCGATGCTCGCCGGCGCGAAGGTCTACGGTCGCGCGCCCCTCTCGGAGCGCACCTCGCTCAGCTTCGGCGTCCTGAACGCGCTCACGGGCGGCGACCTCTTCGGCGACGCGCCCCTCACGAACGACTCGGTCGCGCGCCTCCGCCTGAACGTCGGCGAGGCCTCCTACGTGGGCGGCATCGCGACCGTCCACTGGGTCGACGGCGCCCGCACGCGGCCCGAGACCACCGCCGGCGCCGACTTCCGCCTCCGCGCCGCCGAGGGCCAGCGCCTGCAGATCGACGGCTTCTTCGCCGGCACCTTCGCCGAGCGCGCGGCCGAGCCGGAGGACGAGATGGCGCCCCCGCCGCCCCTCGAGAGCGTGCGCTCCGCCGCCGGCCAGCTCGCCGTGCGCTGGCGCGGCGCCGCCTTCCGCCCGAGCGCCTCGCTCCTCTGGGTCGACGCGGAGTTCGATCCCGCCGTCGGCTTCGTGCGCCGCCGCGGCGTCGCCCAGGCCAACGCCACGATCCAGTACCAGCACCGCACCTCCACCTACGGGCTCGAGGCCGTCGACCTCTACCTGCGCGGCACGCAGGAGCTCGAGCAGGACCTGAGCGGGAGCCTCGGCCGCAACGTGAACGCCGAGCTCGCCCTCGGCTGGGTCGCCGGCGGCTACCTCTACCTGCGCGCCGACTGGGACGAGAAGGTCGTGCGCGAGGCCTTCGAGGTCGCCGGGCGCGAGGTCCCCGCCGGCGTCTACCGCGGCCCGCGCGTCTTCGCCGGCTTCAGCCGCCCCGACACCGTGAACCCGGCCTTCTCCATCGACTACTTCGGCGAGGGCAGCTACTTCGGCGGCGTCCAGCAGACCGTCAGCGGGACCTTCAGCGCCTACGCCTCGCGCTTCTTCCGCTTCGCCCTGAGCGGCGCCGGGTCGTTCGTCCGCCTCCCGAACGAGGAGCCCTTCGTGGCGGCGACCGGCGCGGCCTCGTTCACCGTCGCGCCGACGACCACGCTGCAGATGGACGGCGTCTTCCAGATCAACAACGTCGCCGGCTCGCTGGTCACGCTGGCGCGGCTCCGCTGGCGCTACGTGCCCGGGAGCGACCTCTTCGTCGTCTACCGCGAGCAGCGGCCCTACGGCGGCGGGACCGTCGAGCGGGAGCGGCGCCTCACGGTGAAGCTGACCTACCGCTACGACGCGCTGCTCTGAGACCGAAGAGGGTGGCGGAGCGTGGAGCGGTCGTCCGGTCGCGGGGCGCGCCTGACGCGCGGGCACCGGAGACGCGGCGTCATCCCGCGCTCCTCCTCCGCGCGCCTCACTCCTCCTCGCGGATGGACGCCACGTTCTCCTCCCAGTGCCGACCGTCGAAGGGCGCGATCGTCCAGTCGCCGAGGCCCTGCTCGGCGACCTCGTCCAGGCAGCGCACGTTCACGTCGAAGCCGCCCGGGTGCGAGCGCGGCACGTACCAGGGCGCGCAGCCGCAGCGCCAGCAGAAGTGGTGCTTCGCCGTGCCCGTGCCGAAGGTGTAGGTCTCGAGCGCGTCCTCGTCGCCCTCGAGCACCTCGAAGCGATCTGCCGGCACGATGAGGTGGAGGTAGCCCTTCTTCGTGCAGATCGAGCAGTTGCACTCGATGGCCTCGCGCGCCTCGAGGTGCACCCGGAAGCGGAGCGCGCCGCAGTGGCAGCCGCCGTCGAGGAAGAACGCGCTCACTCCGCGGCCTCGGCCGGCGCGGCCTCGGGGGGCGCGACGGGCGCCGGCATCACGGCCGCCGCGTCGGAGACCGGGCGGAGCGTCTCCGGGTCGAGCGCGAGGAGGGCCGCCTCGGTCCAGGCCCAGACCTTCGCGCCATCGCTCGCCGCGCCGCGCAGCCCGGGGAGCGAGACCGCCTCGTCGCTCCCGACGCGCCAGAGCCGGGCCCCGTCGCGGCTCACGTGCCCCCCGGCGAGGGCGAGCGCCGCGTCGAAGGCGCCCGCCGCCACCCGAACGCCGCGCCCGTCGAAGAGCCCCTCCGCCGTGGGGAGGAGCCCGTCGAAGCCGAAGGGCCGCGCCGCCGGCAGGGAGGCCTCGGCCACCGGCAGCGGTCGCCCGCCGACCGGCGCGTGGTCCCGAACGCGCTGGAGCGCGAGCTCGCCCGCCGGCGTGCGGATCGCGAGCAGGTCGTCGCCCCCGTCGCGGCCGCAGCCGAGCAGGTGGATCGGCGCGCCGTCGCCGTGGGTCGCGACGCCGCCGTCCGCCCAGAGCCGGAAGCCCCGCGCGTCGCCCGCGTAGACGGCCCGCCCGGTCGCGCACCAGCCGTGGTCCGTGGACGCGACCCGCTCGGCCTCGCCCGCCTCGAGCCGGTAGAGCCCGCCGTCGCCGGGCGCGATCCACAGCGTGCCCGCCACGACCGCCGCGCCCCGGGGTGCGTCCCCCGTGGGCAGCTCGACCCGGGCGCGCTCCTCGCCGTCCTCGAGCGCGAGCGCGATGACCTCGACGGGCTCGCCGCCGAGCAGCACGAAGAGCTCGTCCTCCCCGAGCCGCAGCGGCCGCGGGCCGAAGGGGGGGAGCCCCTCCGGGTTCTCGTCGGGCGTCTCGTAGGTGCCCCGCCCGCCACGCCAGCGGAAGGGCCCGTCCGGCGCGAAGGCGTGCACCTCCGCGTAGCCGCGCGCCTCGCGCGCGAGGAGGTACACGCCGCCCTCGTCCGCGACCAGCCCCGGCTCCTCCGCCACGCCGAAGAGCGCCTCGGACCAGTCCTGGGCGCCGTCCTCGCGCTCGCGGACGAGGTGCACGTAGCCGCGCTCCTCGAAGCCACGCCGGAGCGTGTAGGCCACGCCCGCGCCGCTCGGCGCCACCGCCATGAGCGGCCCGTCGGGCTCCCGATTGGCGAACCACATGGAGAGCGCGAAGGTGACGAGCGAGCCGATCAGGAGCAGCAGCCCGAAGGCCACGAAGCGCCCGCGGACGCGGCCACGCGGCGCGGAGTCGGAGGAGGCGTCGGCCACGGCGAGTAGGTAGCGCCACCGCTCCGCCGGGGCCACCGCTCGCCGCGGGCCCCGACCGATCGCGTCCCCGCGGCGTACGCCGGAGCCCGAGCGTCCGCGGCTACTCCGGGCGCTGCGTGCCGACGTAGCCGAGGGCGCGGAGCTGGGCGTCCGTCTCCGGGTCGATCTCCGTGGTCTCCGCCTCGGCCCGAGGCATGGTGTGACCCGCCTGGGCGAGGCCGAGCATGCCGCGGAGCCAGCGCACGGCGAGGGGGCGCTCGGCCGCGAGGTCGCGCTCCTCGCCCGGGTCCTCCGCGAGGTCGTGGAGCATCCAGCGCCGGTGCGTCCGCTGGATGAGCTTCCAGCGCCCGACCACGACCGCCCGCCAGCCCTCCATGAAGCCCGCGATGCGCGCCCGCGGCGCGTCGCTCGTCTCCCCGCGGAGGAGCGGCAGGAGCGAGCGCCCGGGGAGCCCCTCGGGGCGCGCGTCCGCGTCGAGGCCGAGCGCGTCGTAGGCCGTCGGCGCGACGTCCACGAGCCCGACCGCCCCGGGCACGCGCGCCGAGCCGTCCGTCAGCCCCGGCACGCGCATCACCAGCGGCACGTGGAGCAGCTCCTCGTAGAGCGTGTGCCCGTGGCCGACGCTCTCGTGGTCGAAGAATTCCTCGCCGTGGTCCGCCGTGAAGACGACCAGGGTCTCCTCCGCGAGGCCGCGCCGCGCGAGCCCGTCGAGGATCGAGGCGAAGTGCGTGTCGTGGTAGGTGATCTCGCCGTCGTAGAGGGCCTCGAGGCGCTGCCGGTCTCGCGCGTTCACGCGCAGCGTGCCGGCCTTGATCTTCTCGAGCAGCTCCCGGTCGCGGCGGAAGTCCACGGGGCCGTCGTAGGGGCCCGGGTCGTACTCCTCGATCAGCTCGTCCGGGGGGATGTAGGGCACGTGCGGATCGATGGTGTGCACGTAGAGGAAGAAGGGGCGGTCCTCGGGGCGCGCGTCGAGCCACTCGAGGACGTCGGCGGCGACGAAGCGCGCGGCCGAGCGGCGGCCCTCGCGGATGTAGTTGCGCCAGGTGGTCCAGCCCTGCTCGAAGCCGAACTTGTCCGAGACGTAGCCGTTGCAGACGAAGGCGCCGGTGTGGAACCCGGCCTCGCGGAGCGTCTCGCTCATCATCTCGACGGCGCGCGGGAGCACGGCCTCGCCGCCGGTGGCCGTGTGCTGCCAGGGGAGCAAGCCGCTGAGGAGGGTCGCGACCGAGGGCTTGGTCCAGTTCTCCTGCGCCCAGCCGTGCTCGAAGACGGCGGCCTCGCGGACCCAGCGGTCGAGGCCGGGCGTGCGGACGCGCGTGTCCGGGTTCCAGGGGGAGAGCTTGTCGGCGCGGACCGTGTCGACGAGGTAGACGAGGACGTTGCGGGCGGGGGGCGCGGCGGCGAGGGCGGGCGCGGCGTCCGCGAGGGTGACGACGCGGGGGCGGGCGAGGTCGAGGTCGGCGCGGGCGCCGAGCTCGAGGCGGACGAGCTGGCCGGCGAGCGGGCCGAGATCGACGTCGAGCTCGCCTTCGTGGCGGCCGAGGTCGACGGGCTCGGCGCCGTCCCGGGCGGCGCGGAGCGTGAGCGCACCGCCCTGGGCGACGCCGCGGAGGCGCGCGCCCTCGGGGACGACCATCGCGTAGCCGAGGCGGAGCCCGGCCGGGAGCTGGAGCGCGTCGCCGGCCGCGAGGACGGGCGGCGGGTCGTCGGGCGCCGCGCCTTCGTCGTCGCTCTCGGCGGGCGCCGCGCCGGGGCTCAGGCGCATCCAGTCGAGGGCGATGCCCGCGCGGAAGCCGTCGTCGCGGCCGCGCTCGGGGACGCGGAGTTGGAGCGCGTGCTCGCCGGGCTCGAGGGCGTCGAGGGCCACGGTGACGGTGTCGAAGGAGCCGTCCGTCGGGAGGCGATCGTGGTGGACCGTGTCGCCGTCGAGGTAGACGGTGAGGCGGCCGTCGCCGAAGGCGCGGGCGCGGAGGCGGAGGACGTGGGGGCCGGCCTCGGCGACCGGGAGGATCACCTCGCCGGTCACGCCCTCGATGAGGGTGGTGCTGACCTCGCCGAAGGTGTGGCTCCCGTCCGTGCGCGTCCGCCAACCGCCGAGCGTGTACTTGGCCGCGCCGGGGGTGCCGAAGTCGACGAGGAGCGCGTCCCCCTCGGCGAGCTCCGCGCGGGCGACGTGGCGGGCGAGATCGAAGTGCATGCGCTCGTGGGCGGGTGTGGCCTCTTCGGCAGGCTCCGCCCGCCCCTCGTCGCCCGACCTCTCTGCACGCTCTTCCCCGCGCGACGCCGAAGTCGGCTCCTCTGGCGCGTCGTCGTCGCAAGCCAGCGCACCGAGGAGGAGGAGCGCGATCGGGGTCCAGCGCCGCATGCCCGCCGATGTACCACGACCCGATCGGGCGAGCCCGGCCTCACGGCCACGGCTTCGGAGTCGAAGACGCCTTCGGCGGCCTGCGCCAGCCCCACCCATGCGACCCTGGTCTCCCCCGCCGGGGGCCTCGCCGGATTCCCCGAATCCGGCTCAGCGCGCGACCGGAGGGCGCGCGCTCTGTCACGCGCCCCGCTGTCGTTCGTCATGCCGAGCGAGGCCCGGAGGACGGGCCCGAAAGGAGCCGAGACGATGATCGAGTTCTTCCGTGCGGGCGGCTGGCCCATGTTCCTGGTGCTGGCCTTCGGGGTCCTCACCTTCGGCGCCGCCGTCGCGCTCGCGCGCCGTCCGAAGGAGGAGACCGTGGGCATGGTGCGCGCCATGAGCGTCGCGACCGTCTTCGCCGTGCTGAGCGGCATCGCCGCCGACCTCGCCGCCGTCTTCACGCACGTGCCCAACCATCCCGAGTGGGCCGAGAGCCCCGACATGCCGCTGATCGTGATGATCGGCCTCGGCGAGGCCCTCGCGCCGGCGATCCTCGGCTTCTCGCTGCTGGCCCTGGCCTGGATGGTGGCCGCCGTCGGCGTGCGGCGTCTCGCGGCGGCCGCGGCGGCGTGACGGCGTGGACGGTGGGGAGAGCGAAGCGGTCCCGCGAGGCGCTCCGCCTCGCGCGGACCCCGAGGGGAGGGCGGACGAGGACGCCGCGCTCCTGGCGGCCCTCCGCCTCGGCGAGCGCGCCGCCTTCGACGCGCTCTACGACGCCTGGCGCCCCCGGGTCTTCGCCTTTCTGGCGCGCCTCTCCGGCGACCGGCTCCTCGCGGAGGACTTGATGCAGGAGACCTTCCTGAAGCTCGCCCGCCACGGGCGCGACCTGCCACCCGGGACCCACCTCCGGCGCTGGCTCTTCACCGTCGCCCGGAACCTCTTCATCGACCAGCGGCGCCGCGCGCTCCTGGACGTGGATCGGCTGCGCGAGCTCCGCCTCTGGCCGAGCCGGCCGCGTCGGGTCGAGGAGACCCCCTTCGACCTCGCCGAGGCCGGCGAGACCCGGCGTCGCCTCGAGGGGGCGCTCCTCGGGCTGCCCGTGAAGCATCGCGAGGCCGTGCTCCTGGTCTGCGTCGAGGGCTTCTCGCCCGCCGAAGCCGCCGAGGCCCTCGGCGTGAAACCCGCGGCGCTGCGGCAGCGCCTCGCCCGCGGCCGCAAGATGCTCCGCGAAGCGCTGGAGGCGCGATGAGCGACGAACACCGCTGGACCGACGACGAGCTCGACGCCGCCCTCGCCGCCCTCCCTCCCGACGACGTCGGCGCCTGGCGCCGCGAGCACGTCCGCCGCCGCGCCCACCGCGCCATGGACGCTCGGGGCCGCGGCCGCCTCGCCGCCGCCTGGGACCGCTGGCTCGAGCCCGGTCTGGTGACCGCCGTCTGCGCCGCCCACCTGCTCTGGGCCCTCGCCGCCACCGCCGCCGTCCTGCTGCGTTAGGGGCGCGCGGCTTCGCCGCGGCCCCGGGGGGAGGGTTTCGCCGCCTCCGGCGACGACCGGCCCCCGGCCGGGGGGATCGGGGAACGCGGGCCCTCGTCGGGCAGCCGTCGACCCCGGCCTCCGCGTCGAGCCCGCGCGGGCGTGACGCCGGGCTCGCTTCGGCTCCGCACGCTCCGGCTGGGGGCTGGGGCTGGGGCTGGCCGGGGCTGGCGCTCGGGCTCGATGGCTCGTGCTCGGGCTCGATGGCTGGGGCTCGCAGGCTGGGGCTCGGGCTGGCCGGGGCTGGCGCTCGGCCTCTCGGCTCTGGCCTCCGGGCTTGGGCTCCCCCCTTCGGCGGCGTCCCGCGGCTCCTTGCGCCGCCGCTCTCCCGCCGCAACTCTGGCGCTCCCCCTTCGAAGAGGTCCCCATGCTCGCTTCCCGCCTCTCCCGCGTCCCCGCCGCGGCGCTCCTGCTGCTGCTCTCCCTCGCCGGCTGCAAAGAGGGCGACCTCTGCGCGCCCCTCGCGGTCTCCGAGGACGGGACCCGCTGCGTCTGCGCCGGTGATCTCGTCGAGACCGACGATCCCTTCGTCTGCGCATGCCCGGCCGGAGAAGTCCCGTCCCCCGCCGACGAGACGCGCTGCCTCCCCGCCGACGGAGGCGCCCCGCCGATGGACGCCGGCCGCGACGCGGGCACGGACGCGGGGCCGGACGCCGGCCCCGACGCCTGCACGCCCACCACCTGGTACCGGGACGCGGACGAGGACGGGCGGGGCGACCCCGCTGAGACGACCACCGCCTGCACCATGCCCGCCGGCTACGTCGCGAGCGCCGACGACTGCGACGACGGCTGCGACACCTGCTGGACCGGCGCCGCCGAGACCTGCGACACCGCCGACAACGACTGCGACGGCTTCACGGACGAGGGCGTGCGTTCGCTCCTGGGCGAGCCGCGCGAGCTCGCCAGCAGCCTGGGGAACGAGACGCGCCACTTCACGACGGCACAGTCCCTGACTGCTGGGGGCGGTCTCGCGTTCTACATCGAGAGGTCCGGGGCCACCCTCGGGGGCTCGGCGCGTTGGGTTCGGTTCGAGTCCGACGGTTCGGTGATGGGCTCGGCCCAGCCGGTGGGGAGCTCCGCCAACGGCCGTTGGCTGACCTCGACAGCGTCGGCCACGACGATCGTGGTGGCGTTCGTCCAAGATGGACGGCTGGTGGCTCGAGCCTTCGACAGGCGCACGGGAGCCCCTTCGACGGAGGCCATCGAGCTCGCGGACTCGGCCCGGGCGCCAGCGGTGACCGCGCTCGGGACGGGATTCCTGTTCGCGTGGGAGGATACGAGCACCGATCAGGTCCTCTGGCGTGGCACCTCGGCCACACTCGATGGTTTCCTGTCGGCAGCGCCAGTCGCGGACATCGACTCCGCCGAAGACCACGGCCTGGGGGCCCGCCGCCTCAGCTGGGTCGAGATGGACGGGTCGCTCTTTCTCGTGCTGCTGGACGGATCCTCGGCCAACGAACGCCTCTCCGCTCGTCCTTTCGACGCAGATGGATTGCCCAGTGGCGAGTGGGCCGAGTTGCTGAGCTTGCCCCATCTGGCCGATTTTCGTTTGCGAAGCGATGGGGTCACCGGCCGCCTCGTGACCATCGAGTTGGCGTTCGGCGAGATGGCTCCTCCGCCTGCCATCCGCCTGCACGAGACGGAAGTCGTCGATGGGGTGTTGCGCGTCTCTGGCAGCCAAGCGGTGGAGTCCGGAACGGCCCTCTACACGTACGGGGAGCCGGGTCCCACGCCTCGCACTCTCTTCGTGACCCGCGTGGGAACCGCCGACACGGGCCTGTTTCTCTACCAGGGCGGCCACGATGGGTGGGAGCGCACCCTCATCCACCCGCGGCCCGCGGTCGCCTCCGCGAGCCTGATCGGCGACGCCCTGGTCTTCGCCGCGGGCGAAGACGCGGACCTCGACGACGTCCGTCTGCGCTGGCAGCGCCTCGGCTGCCCCGAACCCTGACAAGCCGTGCGCCGGCTGCATTCACGGTGAAGACGCTGTTGTCGGCGGCTCGGGCTTCCCGTTAGGCTGCACGCGTGGCGCTCGTGTTGGGCGGGCGTCCGGCGTGCTTATCGGGAGTGTTGGGATATGAGTGGATGGCGTCCGCGGGAGCGGAGCCCTTGGGAGCGAAGTGTGCTCCATGGGGCTCTGATGTTCGTTCTCATGGCTTGCGGCGGCGGGGGCTGCTCGGGCTGTGACGGCTGCGGCGTCGAGCCGATCCCGGGAGGCTTCCCGATCGAGCAGCGAGTCCCGAACTCGGCCCAGATCCGCCTGACCTCCTCGGGCATCGAGTTCATGGAGAGCAACGCCGACGCCCTCGTCGGCTTGGCGCTGCCCGATGGGCTCGAGTTCGAGGTGCCCCCGACCACGACCACGGTCGACGCCACCGTCTGTGAGCCCGAGGTGCGAGTCTGCCAGAGCGGCGACTGCGTCATCCAAGGCGAGATCGCGAACCTCGACATCCAGCCCATCGACCCGAACCAGCTCTCGGTCACCGTTCGAGTGGAGCTCCAGAGCCGCCGATGCACCGCCAGAGACGGCGACGGAACGTGTATCGAGTCGGAGCGAGGCCCTCTCGACATCCGAACGAGTGGCGGCTTCCTGGGCGCCTGTAGCGGCGGCATCAACGCAGACATCGACACGCTCCGCGGCGACCGCCGCGACGTCGGGCTCGAGCTCGACATCCTGTTCGAGCAGGAGACCGAAGCAGCCCGCGCCGGCTACACGAAGGTCACCGTGACGCGAGCAGGACTCGAGGACGGTCGCAACCTCGAAGATGCCGACATCGACCTGGACGGCGATGGCGGGCTCATCGACATCTTGGTCGACGTTCTGGGGGGGCTCCTCCGCGGCATCATCGTCGGGGCGCTGGAGGACCAGGTCTCGGGCATCGTCCAGGACACGATCGAAGACCAGCTCTGCACGCGCACCGGCGAAACTGGCTGCCCGACCGGCACCGTCTCCGACGACCCGGCCGATCCCGAGTCTCTGTGCCGTTTCTCCGAGGGCGGGGAGTGCGTGCCCATCCTCCTCGGTACGGACGGCCAGGGGGACCTCGGCGCGGCCTTCCTCGGCTCCATCTCGCCGGGCACCCACGCGCCGGGGCAGTTCCTCCTCGCCTCCGGCGGCGAGGGAGAGGCCGTCAACGACGGCATGAGCCTCTTCTTCTACGGCGGCTTCCTCGGCACGAGTCGCGACTTCGAGACCGTCTACCCGCACAACCCGTGCGTCCCGGTCGTCGAGCCGCCGCCCATCCCGACCATCCCGCGCGTCGGAACCTTCCGCGGCAACAGCGTCCCGGGCCTCGCCGAGGATCCGCACGTGGGCATCGGTCTGAGCGAGTCCTTCCTCAACCACGCCGGCTACGGCGCCTTCGACGCGGGCCTGCTCTGCATCGGCGCCGGCACGCCGCTCAGCCAGCAGCTCTCGACGGGCCTCTTCTCGCTGCTCGTCCCCTCGCTGAACCGGCTCACCTTCCCCGACGGCGCCTCGCCGCTGGCGGTCCTCCTCCGCCCGCAGACGCCGCCGACCTTCGAGATCGGTGAGGGCACGGCCGAGGACCCGCTCCTCGATGTCTCCCTCGAGCAGCTCCAGGTCGACTTCTACGTCTGGTCCAACGAGCGCTTCATCCGCTTCATGACCTACCAGGCGGACCTCTCCATCGACATCAACCTCTCGGTCGTCGACGGCGAGATCGTCCCGGAGATCCTCGGCCTCGAGGCCACGAACTCGACGGTCACGAACCAGGAGGACCTGCTCACGGAGCGCCCGGAGGCGCTCGCCGACATCATCCAAGACGTCCTCTCGAGCTTCGCCTCCATGGCCTTCGGCGATCTCGGCGGCTTCGCCCTGCCCGACCTCATGGGTCTACAGCTCGACGTGCAGGAGGGCGGCGTCCGCGGCATCGAGGAGGGCGGCGAGGAGTTCCTCGGCATCTTCGCGAACCTCGCCGTCGCCGACCCGATGGCCCTCTCGGCGCCGGTGGAGACGCGCGTCGAGGTCAGCGACCTCACGCTCGACCCGGTCTCCATGCACCCGGACACCTGGCGCCAGGGTGAGATGCCCTACGCGCACCTCTGGTTCGACGGCGGCGGCCCCGCGGGCGTCGAGCTCGAGTACAGCTGGCGCATCGACGGCAAGCCCTGGTCGCGCTGGACGACCGAGCGCCACGTCGTCATCGAGGACCCGGCGCTCCTCTTCCAGGCGCGCCACGAGCTCGAGGCCCGGGCGCGGGTCGTCGGCGAGCCGGAGAGCGTGGACCTCACGCCGGCGCGCGCCGAGATCCTCGTCGATCTGATCGAGCCCGAGATCTGGCTCGAGCGCGGCGCCACCGGCGTGCGCGTCCAGGCCTGGGACATCGTCTCCGACCAGCTCGAGATGCGCTGGCGCATGCCCGGCGACGAGGCTTGGTCGGAGTGGCAGCTCGTCACGGACGAGATGGTGATCGACGCCCTCGAGGCGGAGGTCGAGGTGCGCGACGAGGCAGGGAACGTGGGCTCGGCCTCGAGCGCGCTCATCCGCGGCCGCGCCAACCCGAACGCCGACGCCGGCTGCGCGTGCGCCGTGCCCGGCGAGAAGTCGAACGCGCCCTTCTCGGCCCTCGCGCTCCTCGGCGCGCTCGGCCTGGTCCTCCGGCGCCGCCGGAAGGGTCTCGCGAAGGGTCGCGCGACGAAGGCGCCGAAGGAGGTCGCGCGGCACGCGCGCAGCTTTCTCTTCTTCGTCCTCCCGCTGACGCTCGCCATCGCCGGATGCGACTGCGGTGACGGCGGCGGCGGGGAGATGGTCGACGCGGGCCCGATGGTGGACGGCGAGGTGCCCGACGACGCGGGCCCGCCCGCGGCGCTCGTCCCCGGCCTGCTCGCGACGCACCTCGACATGGCCGCCCTCGACGACGGCTCGCTGGTGCTCAGCGGCTACAGCCCGGGCGCGCCGCCGCGCTCGGCCTACGGCGACCTCGTGATCGGCGTCTACGACGCCGCCGGCGAGAGCGTGGACTGGGAGATCGTCGACGGCGTGCCCGACGAGGCGCCCACGGGCGACCCGACCGGCTGGCGTGGCGGCATCAGCGCGGCCGGCGACGACGTCGGCACCTTCACGAGCGTCGTCGGCGACGGAGCGAACGTCCACGTGACCTACTTCGATCGCACCAACGGCGCGCTGAAGTTCGCGACCGGCACGCCCGGGGGCGAGTGGTCCACGCACACGGTCGACGACGACGGCTTCGCCGGCGAGTACTCCTCGCTGACGCTCGCGAGCGGCGGCCCGGCGGTCTCCTACCTGGGCATCACCGCGCCGGCCATGCTCCCCGGTCGCCCGGTCTCGGAGGTGCGCGTGGCGACGGCGAGCGGCGTGCCGAGTGGCCCGACCGACTGGACGATCACGGACGTGGTCACGGCCGAGATCGACTGCCGCCCGGAGCTCTGCCCGGAGGGCAGCACCTGCCTCGAGAGCGGCGAGTGCGTGATGCCCTCGAGCGACTGCACGGAGGAGTGCGCCGACGACACGGCCTGCGTGATGGGGAGCTGCGAGGCGGCCCTGCCGGAGGACTTCATCGAGGACCTCGCGCCGGCCGTCGGCCTCTTCACGAGCATGGCGCCGACCTCGGGGGGCCTGGCCCTCGTCTACTACGACCGGGCCCAGGGCAACCTGATGGGCGTCGAGTTCGACGGGAGCGCCTGGGGGGAGCCCTTCCTCATCGACGGCTACGGCGTCGGCGACCCGGACATCGGCGACTCCGGCCTCTCGGCGACGCTCGCCGTGGACGCCGCGGGCGTCTGGCACGTGGCCTACGTGGACGGCGCCGAGGAGACGCTCCGCTACGCGCGCATCGAGGGCGGCACGGCGACGACCGAGATCGTCGACGACGGCTCGACGGACGGGACCGACCCGAACCCGGATGGCCGGCACGTGGTCGGCGACGACGCGGACCTGGTCGTGACCGATGGCGGCGAGGTGCGCATCACCTACCAGGACGCGACGGCGCAGCGGACCATGTTCGCCCGCAAGAGCGGCGAGGAGTGGGCGCTCTCGGTGCTCGACGACTCGGACAGCACCGGGTACTTCACGAGCCAGGTGCTGCTCGGCACGACCTCCTTCGTCGCCGCCTGGTGGCGCCAGGAGGCCCGCGACAGCCGCGACAACGGCGTGCGCGTCTACACCGTCGACTGAGGGGGTCTCATGACCCTCGGGTCGTGAGCCGTCCGCCGTCGCCCCCTCCGAACGCCGAGAGGCCGCTCCCACCCGGGGCGGCCTCTCGTGCTTCGCTTCCATGCGCGGCGCGCCGACGACGAAGGCCGCCCCCGAAGAGGCGGCCCCAGGAGAGCCCCACACGGCCCGCGCGTTTCACCCACGACCCGACGCGGCCCAGTTCCCCGACCCCCGCCGAGCGAAGCGCGTCCCGCCAAGCGAAGCTCGTCGCCGGAGGCGACGAAACCGCGACCCCTCGCGCGAAGCGCGCCGACGACGAAGGCCGCCCCCGAAGAGGCGGCCCCTCAGGAGCCGAACGCGTTGCAGGCGTCGTTCGATGACCCGACGCGGCCCAGTTCCCCGACCCCCGCCGAGCGAAGCGAGGCTCGTCGCC
>PABA01000131.1 GCA_002699025.1 Sandaracinus sp.
ATGACCCGGGGTCAGCCAATCTGAGCGCGCGCCGCCCGCCCGGCCGAACGGAGCCCCACGAGCCGGCCCGACCAGGCGAAGAGCCCAATGGATTCAGAGGGTTGGCTCCCCCGAGGGGGTGTCCGCAGGACTCTCCCGGAAGGCGTTGGCTGACCCGGGGTCAGCCAATCTGAGCACCTGTCCCCTCACTCGGCGAACGGGGCCCCACGAGCCGGCCCGGCCAGGCGAAGAGCCCAATGGATTCAGAGAGTTGGCTCCGCCCAGGGGGTGTCCGCAGGACTCCCTGGCAGGGTTCCCGGGGCGGGCGTCCGCAGGGCTCCCGGGGCGGGCGTCCCCAGGGCTCCCGGGCGGGGCGTCCGCAGGACTCCCGGGCAGGGCGTCCGCAGGACTCCCGGACAGGGCGTCCGCAGGACTCCCCGGGCGTCCGGGAAGGGGGCGCGAGGGCGGGTCGGCGGCTCAGGGCTCGACGGCGCAGCCGAGGTCGACCGTCACCCGACCGTCGATCGCGTCGACCTCGTCGCAGGTCGACTCGCAGAGGTTGATGCGGTCGCTCCCCTCGAAGAACCACCAGCCCTCCGACCCGGTGCAGGCCGCCTCGTCCGCCACCCGCGGGATGGTCTGCGGCGTGTCGTCCCCGGGCACGGTGTACTGCACCGTGAAGTCCTCGTCGTCGTAGACGATGCCCGGCGGCGGCGGGAGCGGCAGCGAGTAGCCGCAAGGGATCGGGATGCGAATCGCCACCCGCTCGGTCAGCAGGTTGAAGAGCTCGGTCCAGTCGCGGTTGCAGATCGACAGCTTCAGGCCGCCGGTCTCGTCCGAGAGCGCGTAGTACTCGCGCCCCGGCCGGTACGCCGAGCTCTCGTCCGTGAAGCAGGCGCCCGTCGGGTTCTCCCGCGTCGGCGTCACCCGCTCCGACGCGATCGAGTGGAACGAGTACTCGTGCCCGAGCAGGTCGAGCATCGTCTCGTGGAAGTCCTCCCAGTCGAGCCCGAGGCTGTCGTCGTCGGTCACGACCACGAAGTGCGTGATCGCGTCCGGGCGCAGGTGCCGGCCGTACTCGTCGAAGTTCGCCAGCAGCGCCAGCAGCGGGTCGTGGGAGTTCACCCGGTAGTCGACGGGGAAGTAGCGGCGCGCGAACTCGATCGGCGCGTCGGGCGCGGAGCCGTCCTGCGTCACGAAGACCACCCGGCTGTCCACGTTCGCGTCGACGATCGCGTCCCAGAAGATGTTGACGTTGTTCCGCATCAGCTCGATCTCGTCGACCATCGAGAACGAGTTGTCGATCACCCAGATGATGTCGACGGGGATGCTGGCCTCCCGCGCCGACACGGAGATGCGGTCGGGGCACTCGGGGACGAAGGCGTCGGGCGGCACGAAGGCGTCCACGCTCGCGTCGGTCCCGGCGTCCTCCACCACGCTGGCGTCGGGCTCGGTCGAGGCGTCCATCTCCACGCCCGCGTCTCGGCCCGGGTCCGGCGTGCGGTTCGGCAGCGTCAGATCGGTCTTGGCGCCGCAGGCGGCGAGGAGGAGGAGCGAAGCGAAGAGGCAGGGCCAGCGCATGGCGTCCACGCGAACAGCAAGACTGGTGCCAAGAAAATCCAAGCAAATTCGAGAGTTGGCGGGCATGAGCGGTGTAACCGTGAGGATGTTGACGGCGTAGCGCTGCCGCCGACGCCTCTCTCCGTGGAACTTTGCGGTTTCTTCGAAGGGCGACAAGGGACGCCGAGCGCCCGCTCACGCCCGCATCGGCGGGGCGAGGGCCTTTCACGGGGTGCGCGCACGCTTCCTCCCACGCCGCCTGGAGGCATAGGATGCGCCCATGGTTGGCGGGTTTGGGGTGCCGGCCGCGGGCGGAGCCCCGCGCGCCCGGGTCATGGCTTCGGGGTGGGTTCGCGCGGCCCTCGGCGCGCTGGTCGCGCTGGCGCTGGTCGCCTGCGGGGACGACGACGGCAGCGGAGGCGGCGACGCGGGCGTGGGCGCCGACGCGGGCCCCACGGGCATCGTCGCCGAGCGCCCCGAGTGCGAGAACCTCGACCCGACGCACTGCCTCATGCCCTACCCCTCGAGCCGCTTCCTGGTCGAGGACGAGGGCACGGAGACGGGCTGGCGCGTGCAGATCGACGCCGAGGCCTTCCCCCTCAACCAGTTCGACTCGGGCGTCACGCGCACGGACACCTGGAACCGCTTCGACGGCTTCAGCCCCATGACCAGCCTCATCGCCGGCTTCTTCGGCAAGGTCGATCCGGCCAACCTCGCGGACGCCTCGCGCATCGCCGATAGCCTCCTCGAGAGCTCGCCGACGGTGCTCCTCGACGCCGAGACCGGCGAGCGCGTCGCCCACTTCGCCGAGATCGACGAGTGGCGAAACGCCGACCCGGACACGACGAGCTTCTACATCCGCCCGGCCACGCGCCTGAAGGAGAACCACCGCTACATCGCCGCCATCCGCGACCTCACCCGCGTGGACGGCAGCGTCGTCGAGCCGAGCGAGTACTTCCGCGCGCTCCGCGACGGCGAGACGACCGACGTGGACGAGCTCGAGGCGCGCCGCGAGACCTTCGAGGGCATCTTCTCGACGCTCGCCGCCGCCGGCGTCGCCCGCGACGACCTCATCCTCGCCTGGGACTTCCGCACGGCCTCCGGCGCCTCCCTCCACGGCGACATGCTCGCGGCCCGCGCGGACGCCTTCCAGCGCTTCGAAGACGGCACCGACGGCGTCGGCGCGTGCACCGTCACGGAGGTCGAGGAGGACGTGAACGACCAGATCTGGCGCCGCGTGACCGGCACCTTCACCGTCCCCCTCTACGTCGACAACGAGTACGTCGGCGCCCGCATGGTCCGCGGCGAGGACGGCGCGCCGGCCTACAACGGCGTCGTCGAGGCGCCCTTCCAGGTCGTCATCCCGCCCTCCGTGCGCGACCGCGTGATGGGCGGCGGGGAGGGCGCGCGCATGCTCATGTACGGCCACGGCCTGCTCGGCTCGGCGGACCAGGTCTCGAGCGGCGGCACGCGCGTCGCCCTCGAGCGCTTCGAGATGGTCGGCTTCGGCACCGACTACTGGGGTCTCGCGGAGAACGACGAGGCGCAGGTCCTCAACCGCATCGTCACCCAGTACGACAACTTCGACATGGTCGGCGAGCGGCTGGTGCAGGGGACCATCAACTCGCTCCTGCTCCAGAAGGCCTTCAAGGGCGCCTGCGCCGAGCTGCCGGAGCTCCAGCTCGAGGTGGGCGGCGAGCCGACGTCCCTCGTGGACCCCGAGGAGATGTACTACTACGGCATCAGCCAGGGCGGCATCATGGGGGGGACGCTCGCGGCGCTGAGCGACGAGGTCGATCGCTACGTCCTGCAGGTCGGCGCCATCGGCTACTCGATCATGCTTCGGCGCTCGGTCGACTTCGACCCCTTCGAGCGCGTCTTCGAGCTCTGGTACACGAGCAAGCTCGACCGCGACTGGTTCCTCGTCTCGACGCAGGCGATGTGGGACCTCGCCGAGCCGGCCACCTACGCGCCCCACGTGCTCCAGGACCCGCTCGCCGACGACGTGGACACCTCCGCCAAGCGCGTCCTCTACCAGACCTCCCTCTACGACGCGCAGGTGCCGAACGTCGCCTCGGACGTGGCGGCGCGGACCATGGGCCTGCCCTGGTACCGCTCGGGCGTCTACGAGCCCTGGGGCACGCCGGGGAACGGCGACGTCATCGAGGCGACCGACGGCCCGACCGACTCGGGCTACATCATCTATCACCTGACGAACGTCGAGCCGATCCCGACCGGCTCCAACATCGCCGACGAGGACAACGACGCGCACAACGACCTGCGCTTCCTCGAGCCGATGCTCACGCAGCTCGACGAGTTCTGCCGCCCCGACGGCCAGGTGCGCGACACCTGCCCCGACGGAAGCTGCGCCATCGAGAACACGCGCCGCTGAGCGGCGGAGCCCGCGCGACCGGCCCGAACGGAGACCCCGTCGGAGGGCGCGCCGCGCCGGCGTGAGCGCCGCCGCGCGCCCGATTCTGCTCGTCGGATGCGAAGCGCGTTCGTCCGCGGGGCGCGCGAATTCGGCTTGCGCGGCCGGGCTCCGTGGCGCTTCCTCGACCCCGATGGCTCGCTCGCTCCTCCCCCGGCTCGCCCCCTCCCTCCTCCTCCTCGCGCTCGCCGCGTGCGGCGACGACGACGCGCCCGCGGACGCCGGCCCCGACGGCGGCGCGGTCGACGCGGGCACGGACGCCGGCCCCGTCGACGCCGGGCCGCCGCCCGATCCCATCGCCTTCCCGGAGGAGGGCCCGATCGCCGGCGCGGCGGGGAGGGCTCCTTCACCTTCGGCGCCGCCACCGCGGCCGCGCAGATCGAGGACATGAACGACGCCGCCGACTGGTGGGTCTGGACCCGGCCCGAGGCGGAGGGCGGCCTCGGCAACGGCACCTTCGTCGGCGAGGCGGTCCGCGGCTTCTCGCGCCAGGTCGAGGACGTCGGCCTGGTCCGCGAGATCGGCCTCGACGCCTACCGCTTCAACCCGAGCTGGGCGCGCATCGAGCCCGAGCGCGACGCCGTCGACGAAGACGCCCTCGACCACTACGGCGAGGTGCTCGACGCGCTCGTCGAGGCGGGCGTCAAGCCCATGCTCACCGTGCACCACTTCTCGAGCCCGACCTGGGTCGACGATCCGCTCCGGGAGGAGACCGACTGCGAGGGCGATCCGAGCGACGCGGACCTCTGCGGCTGGCACCACCCGACGGGCGCCGACGCGATCATCGAGGAGCTCGCCGAGCACGCGCGCCTCCTCGCCGAGCGCTACGGCGATCGCGTCGACGAGTGGTGCACGCTCAACGAGCCCATCAACTACCTCCTCGCGAGCTACGGCCTGCAGATCTTCCCGCCGGGCCGGAACCTCCTGCTCACCCGCTTCGACGACTTCATCGCCGTCGTGCGCAACTACATCCGCGCCCACGTCGCCGTCTACGAGGCGATCAAGGAGGCGGACACGATCGACGCGGACGGCGACGGCGTGGCCGCCCACGTCGGCTACACGCTCAGCGTCGCCGAGTGGATCCCCTCGCGGCGCGGGCGCGTGAGCGACGACCCGGCCGACGTCGAGGCGGCGGAGAAGGTCGAGTACGTCTACCACTACGTCTTCACGGACGCGCTCCTGAACGGCGAGCTCGACTCGGACCTCGACCAGGAGCCCGACGAGGAGCACCCCGACTGGGAGGGCAAGCTCGACTTCCTCGGGGTGCAGTACTACTTCCGCACCGGCGTGACCTCGGACCCGGGGCTCGTGCCCGTGCTCGAGGTGACGCCCTGCTTCGGCGCCTTCGACCTCGGCTCCTGCGTCGATCCGGAGGACCCGACGAAGTGGGTGCCGACGATGCGCTACGAGTACTGGGAGCCGGGCATCTACGAGGTGCTCGTCGACTTCGGCGAGCGCTACCCGGACCTGCCGCTGACCGTGACCGAGTCGGGCATCGCGGCCGAGGAGGGGCGCCGGCGGGCCGAGCACGTCGTGCGCAACCTCGAGCAGATCTGGCGGGCGCGCGAGGAAGGCGTGGACGTGCGCGGCTACTACCACTGGTCGCTCATGGACAACTTCGAGTGGGCCGAGGGCTACGAGCCGCGCTTCGGGCTCTACCGGGTGGACCTCGAGACCTACGAGCGCACGGCGACGGAGGGCGCGACGGTGCTGCGGGACCTGATCGCCGCGCGCGCCATGAGCACGGAGCTCCGACAGGAGTACGGCGGGCTCGGACCCATGACGCCCGAGGTGGGGCCGGAGGAGTAGGGCGGCCCTTCGCCTCACCGAGGCGATCTGCGACGGCGCAGGTCGCCTTCGGCGGGGCGCCGCCCGTTGGCATCGCGGGTGCTCGTTCGGGGGGCGGCGGCCCCGACGCCAATCGGTCGCCGAAAGGAACCCGCCCATGAACCCCCTTCGAACTCTCTCGCTCCTCCTCTGTTCTTCGGCCCTGACGCTCGGCTCGCTCGGCTCGCTCGGCTGCGCCAGCGCACCGGAGACGCAGCCCGCCCAGCACGACCTCGAGGCCGAGGCCGACGCCACGATCGCGGAGATGGCCCGCTCGGACTCCTCCCTCCCGCCGCTGCTCGCCGACGCGGAGGGCTTCGTCGTCTTTCCGACCGTCGGAGAGGGCGCCGTCGTCGCCGGCGCCGCCAATGGCGTGGGCGTGCTCTACGAGAGCGGTCGCCCCATCGGCTACGCGGAGCTCCGTGAAGGCTCCTTCGGCGCGCAGGTCGGCGGTCAGGCCTACTCGCAGCTCGTGGTCTTCCGCAGCGAGCGCGCCCTCGAGGCGTTCAAGCGCGAGCCCCTCGAGTTCTCCGCCGAGGCGTCCGCCACGGTCCTGACCGAGGGCGCCGCCGCGAGCGCGCCCTTCGCGGACGGCCGCGCCGTCTTCATCGACGACGAGAGCGGCGCCATGGTCGAGGCCTCCGTGGCGGGCCAGGTGATCCGCTACGAGCCCGAGAGCTGACCCGTCGACCAGGGATCCGTGGACGCCTCGCCCCTCGGGGGGCGGGGCGCTCACGCGTCCGGGGCGGCACCTCGAAGGGACCCGCGCGGGCCCGGTGGAAGGGCGCCATCCGCGCGCCCGCTCCCTCCCCGCTCCCTCCCCGCTCCCTCGGCGGAGCGGGTCCACGGGCTCAGACGCCGCTGCCGGCCGTGGCCCAGCGCTCGCGCCGGTAGGCGGCGAAGCCGAGGGCGGCCTTGAGCAGGAAGGAGAGCGGGAAGCCGGCCCAGACGCCCCAGGCGCCGAGCCCGAGCGGGAAGCCGAGGGCCCAGCTCAGGGGCACCTGCAGGATCGTCCCGAAGAGGTTGATGTAGAGGCTGGTGTTCGTCGCCCCGGCGCCGCGCAGCATGCCGACGAAGGCGATGTGCACGCCGACGATGGGCATGCCGTAGCCCAGCAGCTCCATCCAGGTGACGGAGAAGTCCATCAACGCCGTGTCCCGCGGCACGTCGAAGATGCCGACGATCTCCGGCGCGCCGAGGATGATGAGGAGCGCGAGCGTGCTCATCAGCGCCGTGCAGAGCACGATGGAGGCGCGCACCACCGAGCGGGCCTGCGGCACGTCGTGGGCGCCGAGCGCGTTGCCGACCATGGCTCCGGTCGCCTGCGAGACGCTCAGCCCGGGCACGAAGGCGAGCGCCTGGATGCGGAGGCCGATCCCGTGCGCGGCGACGGCGGCCGGGTCGATGCGCCCGAGCATGCCGACGATGGAGGCGAAGCTCGCGTTGAGGATGATCATGTCGAGGGCGGCCGGCGCGCCCACGCGGAAGAAGGTGCGCGCGAGGGCCCCGTCGAGCGCCGTCGGGCGGAGCTTCAGCCGCAGCCCGCGCACGGCTCCCCGCCGGAGCATCAGCACCATGGCGAGCACCCCGCAGCCCTGCGCCATGACCGTGCCGATGGCGGCCCCCTGCACGCCGAGCGAAGGGAGGCCGAAGTTGCCGAGGATCAGCCCGTAGTTGAAGAGGACGTTCAGCGCGTTGAAGCCCAGCGCGATCAGGAAGGGCAGGCGCGTGTTGCCCACGCTGCGGAGCACCGCCGCGTAGAGCATGTTCAGGTAGTAGAAGACCGTGAAGGTCAGCAGCGGGCGCAGGTAGTCGAGGGCGAGGGCGAGCGTCCCCTCGCTGGCGCCGAGAGCGCGCAGGACCCAGGGGGCGCCGAGGTTGCCGAGCACGGCGACGCCGAGGGCGACGAGCACGGTGAACATCGACGACTGGCGGAGCACGTGGTTGACGCGCTGGTCGTCGCCGGCGCCGTGGGCGCGCGAGACGGTGGCCACCGTGCCGACGACCAGGCCCATCATGGCGACCATCAGCAGGAAGACGACCTGCGTGGCGAAGCCGAGGGCCTCGAGGGCGGCGTCCCGGTTCGGCAGGCGCCCGCACATGGCCGTGTCCACGGCGAGCGAGAGGACGTTGAGGACGTTCAGCCCGATCACGGGCAGGGCGAGATCGAAGAGCCGGCGCGCGATGCTCGGGCCGTCGTCCGGGGCGCCCGCGGGCTCCCCGCCGACCGTCTGGGGCGGCGCGTCCAAGGTCCCCCCGACCTAGGACGCGGGGGCCTCGGGGGCAACGAGTTCGGCGCCGGCCCGGAGGAGCGCGACGGCGCAGACGGCGGCCGTGTCGACGCGCAGCACGTGGGCGCCGAGGCTCACGCGCCCCCAGCCGGCGCGGTCGAAGGCCTCGAGCTCGGCCGGCGCGAAGCCCCCCTCGGGCCCCACGGCGATCCAGGCCTCGGCGTCGGGCGCGGGCCAGCCGCGGGCGTCCTGCCGCGCCCAGGCGACGAGCCGCGCGGCCCCCTCCGGCGGCGCGTCGAGGAGCGCCTCGAGGGGCTCGGGCCCGGCGAGGGTCGGCACCGTCGCCCGCTCGCTCTGCCGCGCCGCCTCCTCGGCGATCCGGCTCCAGCGCGCGCGCTTCTTCGCCGCCCGCGGCCCCTGCAGCCTCGGCACGGTGCGCGCCGTCTCGACGAAGTGGATCGCCGCGACGCCGAGCTCGGTCGCCATGCGCACGATCTCGTCGGCCTTGCCCCCCTTGGGCAGCGCCTGCACGAGCACGACGCGCCGCCCGGGATCGACCCGCTCCCTCAGCGCCTCCACGCGCGCCGCGCCCCCCTCGAGGAGCACGGCGTCGGCCTCGCGCCCGGCGCCATCGAAGAGCACGAGCGGCGTGCCAGGAGGCAGCCGGAGCACCTCAACGTGGCGTCGCGTCTCCGGCGGGAGCACGAAGGTCGCGCCGACCGCCGGCAGGTCCGGGACCGGGAAGCGCCGGGCGCTCATCCGCTCGCCAGGCGGGTCATCACGATCGCCCGCCACTCGCTCTCGGCCTCGGTCGCCTCGTGCGCGAGGCCCTCGGCGCGGTACGCCGCCTCGACCTCTTCGGCGCGCTCGGCGAGCACGCCGCTCAGCACCAGCGCGCCCCCCGGCGCCACGCGCGCCGCGATGGGCGCCGCGAGCGCGATCAGGATCGGCGCCTGGATGTTCGCGAGCACGAGCTCGAAGGCGCCCTCGACCTCCTCGATGGGCGTGGTCGAGACCCGGAGGCGCGCTTCGACCCCGTTGGCCTCGGCGTTCTCCTCGGAGACGGGCACCGCGTTGTCCTCGACGTCCACCGCGACGGCTTCGGCGGCCCCGAGCAGGAGCGCCGCCACCGAGAGGATGCCGCTCCCGCAGCCCGCGTCGAAGACGCGCTCACCGCCGCGCACGCGCCGGTCGACCTCCGCGAGGCAGAGCCGCGTCGTCTCGTGGATGCCGCTGCCGAAGGCGCCGCCCGGGTCGATGGTGAGCACCACGTCGCCCTCGGCCGGCTCCACCTCGCGCCAGGACGGGCGGAGCAGGAGGCGCGCGCCGATCTTCTGCGGGTGGAAGTGCTCGCGCCAGGCGTCGCGCCAGGCGTCACCGACGACGTGCTCGACCCGCGCCGGGTGCGTGAGCTCGGCCACGGCGCGGTGGGCGGCGGTGTCGTCCGGGAAGCTCGCGACGAGGAGCACGCCCTCGCCCTCGCCGGCGCTCATGGTCGTCGCGTCGCGCTCCTCGACCCCCTGGGCGCCGAGCACCCAGAGCTGGTCCGAGACGAGCTCGGCCTCGTCGGCCGGCACGCTGACGTGCACGTAGGGGTAGCGGGGCTCGCTCACGGCGTCGGGCTTTCTGGCGGGAGGCGCGGCGCCGACGTTCAGCGCACGTTCACGATCAGCGTGCCCTGGGAGGGCATGCCGCCGTCGTCGCGAGAGAGCACCACGCCCGTGGTCACGGCGCCGGCGACGACGACGGCGCCGACGATCGTCCAGAACCACCACTTCGTCAGCACGCCGCCCTCGCCGGGGGCTTCGACCGCGATGCGGAGCGGGGCGGCCACGTCGCCGCGGGAGGCGACCGGCAGGCCGGCGTCGTCGAGGGCCTCGAAGTAGTACTCGACGAGCGGCGGGGCGACGTCGTCGCCGGGGATGGTGGCGATGTACTCGCCGTCGACGTTCTCCGTGTCGAGGCGCCGGAAGACGTCGTTGGTGCCCTGCCGGTACGCGAGCACGAGGTTGGCGACGCGGTCGTCCGGGTCCTCGAGGCTGGCGCGGAGCTCGACGCTCTCCTCCGGATCGGCCTGCGGGGGCGAGACGTGCACGATGTTCACGGGCGCCGGGCGCGCCTCGCCGGTCTGCTGGGTCGCCACGCCGGGGCGGCCGTCGGCCTCCCAGCGCTCCGTCGCCTCCTGGAAGAACTCGCGGAAGCGCGGCGAGATGTTCGCGGGCGGCGTCGTCTCCGGCTCGAGCGCGAGGAGGCTGCGGTAGGCGCCCTCGGACTCCTCCTGGCGACCGAGCGCGAGGTAGGTGAGGGCGAGGTAGCGGTAGATGGTCGCGCGGTCCTCCTCCGTGTTGCCGGCGCGGACGAGCGCGGCGGAGAGGACCTGGAGCGCCTCTTCGTAGCGGAGCTCGTCGTAGAGCTCCTGCCCCTGCTCGATCAGCGGGTTGTTCCGCTGGGCGAGGCCGGGGGCGGGGGTGAGGAGGGCAGCGCCCACGAGGAGCGCGGCGACCAGGCGAGGGAGGGGGCTCGCGAAGACGCGCGACATGGCGGCGAGCCTACCACGCGCGGGGGCGCGGGCGTGGCTCTCCGCGCCAGGGCGCGGCGGCTCAGCGCGGCGGGGGGGCGGCGGCTCAGCGCTCTCGGTCGACGCGCTTCTTCAGCGCCGCGAGCTCCCGGTCGACCTCCGCTTCGGCCGCGCGCTTCGCCTTCTCGGCGGCCTTCCGCGCGCGGACGCGGGCCTTCTCCGCCCGCTTGGCGGCCTTGGCGGCCTGCTTCTCGGCGCGCTTTCGCTCGCGCGCGCTCGGCTCGGCGCGCGGCTCCGCGTCCTGGGCGGCCTCCTTCAGGGCCTCCTTCGCGGCCTGCCGCCCGACCTCCCAGCCCATGCCCTGCGCGATGTACTTCAGAAACCCCACGACCCCATCCTACACCGCGGGGGCCGGCCGTCTCCCCTGCAGAAGGCTCGTCGCCCCGCGCGAAAGAGGCGGCCCTATCGCGCGGGGGCCGGGCGTCTCCCCTGGAGAAGGCTCGTCGCCTCCGCGCGAAAGAGGCGGCGCCGAGGACATTCACTCCTCGTGCGCCCTCCGACCGCCGCGTTCGCCTCGAGCCCGCCGCCTCCCCATGTGGGGAGGATGGTCCCCAGCCGCCGAGGCACGATCGCGGCGATGGGGTGTGTGGGCCCCGTTCGCGGACCCGGACCCGGCCCGACACCCGGCCGCTCCCACGGCGCTTCCGCGTGGCACCCGAGTTGCTTCGTAGGGAGCCCAGGCCGGGCGGGCGGGCGCCCGGGCCGCACCGCGAGGGCTCCGATGAACGCACGCCGAGCACGGAACGGGACGACCGAGAGTGGAACGCCGAAGCGCCGCCCCACCGGGCGCCTGCGAGCGCCCTCGCTCCGAGACGACGAGGCCGGCCTGAGCACGGTCGAATACATCATCATCCTCGTGCTCATCGCCATCACCGCGATCGTCGTCTGGAAGCAGTTCGGCGAGTCCGTCGAGTACCACGTCCGCGACTCGACGACGCAGATCAACGGGCTCGGCGACTGAGCCGGGCCCGCTCCGAGACCGCGAGAACACCGGGAGGGAGACGAGGGATGAGCAAAGCGATGAACGGACGCGCGCCGAGTTGGATCGCCTGCGCGGCGGCGCTGGTCGCGCTCGGCTGTGGCAGCGACGAGCCGGAGCCGACGCCCACGCCGAGCGAGGAGACGATCGTCGACGTCTTCCGCGAGCCGGTCCTGACGGAAGCGGCCGTGCTGCCGGAGCAGGACGCCCACGTCGTGAACGTCGAGGTGCGCGAGGACGCGCTCGTGCTCACCTACGATGGGCCCGGGGCGGACGTGCCCGGCGAAGGCGCCGTCCTCGCGGGCGTGGAGGCGGGCGGCTACCTCCGCCGCGTGCTCTCGGTGAACGCGCTCTCCGACGTGCGCTTCGAGCTCGCGACCGAGCACGCCCAGCTCGTCGACCTCTTCGAGGACGTGCACTTCCGCGTGCGCCACGAGCCCGGCGCCACGTCCTGGGTCGAGCGTGGCCCGGTCGGCGGCCGGCGTGACGCGCTCGGCGGGACCTTCAACCTGCTCGACGACCTCCCCATCTCCGAGACCTGCGGCATCGCGCCTGGCCAGAACGTCGAGGTGAAGGCGGAGCTCTCGCCGATCTTCGATGCCGAGTTCGACATCTTCCGGCGCACGCAGCGCCGCGTGCGGGTGGAGCTCGGGGGCTCCATCAAAGTCTCCGTCGAGGCCCAGAGCGGCGCCGGCATCGGCCTGAACTGCGAGTTCGAGGTGCCCGCGGAGCGCATGCCCTCGCGCGAGTTCGCGAACGTCTTCTTCATCGGGTGGATCCCGGTCGCCATCACGCACACCATCCAGACCGAGGCCAAGCTCGAGGTCGGCGCGACCGTGAGCGCGGGGGAGGTCACGGGCAGCGCCGACGCCACCTATCGGTTCAGCGTGGGCGCGAGCTACGAGCAGGGCATGGGCTGGAGCCCCATCGGCACGGCGGACCGCACCTCCACGGCGAACCTCGAGCTGACCGAGCAGGCGACGGCGAGCGTGACCGCGAAGGTCACCCCCGGGGTCTCCTACACGCTCAAGATCTACGACACGGCGGGCCCGAAGATCGCGCTCCGCCCGAGCGTGGAGGGCGAGCTCGAGTCCACGCTCTGCGAGTGGGAGGGCGAGGTGAAGGGCGCGCTCACGGCGGCCATCGCGCCGAAGCTCGACGTGCCGGTCTTCGACGTCTCGCTCCTCGAGGTCGACTTCAACCTCGAGCTGCTCAGCGGGACCTTCTGGACCGGTGAGGGGACCTGGGCCTGGTGCGCGGACGGCGGCGTGGACGCGGGCATGCCCGGGGACGGCGGCGTGTCCGGGGACGCGGGCATGCCCGGCGACGGCGGCGCGGACCCCTGCGCGACGCACTCGACCTGCGAGGACTGCAACGACGCCGAGGGCTGCGGCTTCTGCCGGAGCAGCGGCCAGTGCATGAGCGACGGGCGGCGCGCCGAGTGCGGCAGCGGCTGGCTCGACGAGCCGAGCAGCTGCCCGGACTGCAGCGGCTTCACCGACTGCGCCTCCTGCGCCGCGAACGGCTTCTGCGGCTGGTGCCCGGGCATGGGCTGCCTGAACGACAGCACGGAGGAGGCGCGCATGTGCGCCGACTACCAGCCCATCGCCTGCGGCGGCTGAGGCCATCGCGACCCCCCACGACGAACGCCCGGGGCGCGCGCCTCGGGCGTTCGCCGTTCGTGGGGGCTCGAGCGGCCCGTCCCCGGCGCCGGGCCGTTGCGCGCGCGCCCCCCATCCGGTACATCGCCCCGCGATGAAGTACCGGGTCACCCTCGACGGGCAGGAGCGTGAGGTCGACGTCCAGATCACGCCGGGCGGCGCGGTCAGCGTGGCCCTCGACGGGGAAGCGGTCGACGCGGACGTCACCCGCGTCCCCGGCGGCGTGAGCCTTCGCCTGAACGGCAAGGTCTACGACGTGCTCGTCGGCGGCAAGCCCGAGGCCATGCAGCTCGCCGCGGGCGCGCTCCGGGCGACGGCCAGCGTCGAGAGCGAGCGCGCGCGGGCGCGCAAGAAGAAGAAGGGCGGCGGCTCCAGCGAGAAGGAGATCCGCGCGCCGATGCCGGGCCGCATCGTGAAGGTGCTCGTGGAAACCGGCGACGAGGTGGAACCTGGCGCGCCGCTCGTGGTCATCGAGGCCATGAAGATGGAGAACGAGCTGCGCGCGGAGGCCGCCGCGAAGATCGCCTCGGTCGAGGTGTCCGAGGGTCAGAACGTCGAGGGCAACGCGCTCCTCGTCCGCTTCGAGTGACGGAGCGAGTCACGGCCGTGGGTCGTGATGCCGCCCCCCGTCCGCCCTCGACCACTCCCCCCGCGTCTCCGCGAGTCCGTCCGCGATTCTGCGCGCCCGCTCTGCGACGAGCGGCGCGTGTCGCGCGGCTCGGGCCGGCGTGCGTGGTGGCGTGCGTCCTCGGAGCGTGCGTCTTCGGGGCGACCTCCCCGGCGCGCGCCGACTGGCTCGCGCACCTCCCCGCCTGCGCCCAGCCGGCGCCGCTCCGGCCCGAGGCGACGACGCTCCTCTACCCGCGGCCCGGGCTGCCCGCCGTGGCCCGCGCCGGGGAGCCGCTCCTGCTCCGCGTGCGCGTCCCGGCGCCGCTGACGCCCCCGCCCGGCGTCCAGCAGGAGAAGGCGCTCCGCGGCTGGACGGCGACCCTGCACGGCCGCGGCCGCATCGTCGCGGAGCCGGCGGAGCACCGGGTGCCGCTCCGCGTGGTCGACGTGCGGCCGGACGCCCAGGCGACGCTCGTCTACCGGGCCCGGGTCGAGCTGCCCGCCTGGCTCGCGCCCGGCCTCTACGACCTCGAGCTGGCGACGCCCGGCAGCCCGGCCATGACGCGCCCGGCGAGCGTCCGGGTGCGGCCCGCGCGTGCCCCGGGCCCGGCGCGTCTCGCCCCCATGCCCACGCCGCCGCCCGGCGAGGCCCCCGCGGCCTTCCTCGCGCGCCTCCGGGAGCTGCCCGTGGACGTCTGGCTCGTCGAGCCTCCGCTCCGCGACCGGCTCGGCCGCGCCCTCGAGCGCCCGCTCCGGGGCGAAGGCGTGGCCTGGCTCGATCGGGCGAGCCCGGCGCTGATCCTCCAGCCGGGCCCCGAGAGCGTCCTGGTCCTCGGCGGCTGCGACGATCCGCACTTCCCCTTCGAGCCGCTCCGGCGTCGCTTCGCCGCGGGGCGCCGGGCGGTCCCCGTGGCGGAGCCGCCGGCCCTCCCCGGTGCGCCGCGCTGGGAGGGGGGCACCTACGCGCCGGCCGGCGCCCGCCGGATCGTCACCTTCGTCGTGCCGGAGGGCGGCTGGCAGACCGCGCTCGGGGACGCGCAGGTGCGCTCCGTGCACCCGGCCACCCCGGTCCGCCCCGCGGGGCACCGGCCGAGCGTGGCGCTGGTCGCGGAGGTCGAAGCGCCCGTCACGCCGCAGCGGAGCGAGGCCGAGGCCCCACCACGTCGGCTCGAGGGGCCGGAGGTCCTGCGCAACGACCTCGCCGGGCGCTTCCGCTCGCCCGGCCCGGGCTGGCTCGCCCTCGCCTGGGAAGAGGACGGCTCCGGCTGGGCGCCCGCCGACGAGGGGGTCGACGCCCGCTTCCGCTGGATGGGCCGGCAGGAGATCCACGGCCTGGTGCTCGACGAGCGGGGCGCCGCGGCCCGCGTCCAGGCGGCTGTCCGGGTCGAGACCTACCGGGTCAGCGGCTGCGCCATCGCGTCGCGCACGTCCTCGCCGGCCGGGGGCGGCGCCGCGGGGCTGGCCGGAATCTCGTGGCTGCTGGCGCTCCTCGGTAGACTCGCCCGCAAGCGCGCTCGGGCCCGCCCGAGGGGCTGACTTTGCAGAATTCGACGCAGGCGCTACACCAGCGCCGGCCCGCGCGCGCGTGGCGGGAATGGAGCGCGGAGGCTCCCGCGTTCGTGCCGCGCGTCCCGCCCGTATCGAAAGCCGCCACCATGAACCGCCGCTTCCTCCTCGCCGCCGCCCTGCTCGTCCCCACCCTCGTGGGATGCGGGGCCACGATCCCGAACACGACGGTCGAGGACACGCCGGAGAACCGCGAGGTCGTGCAGTTCGTCGAGGAGTACCGGCGCGCCGTCGAGGACCGGGACGTGGGCCAGCTCCTCCAGCTCGCCTCGGCGCGCTACCTCGACGACAACGGCACGATCACCGGGAGCGACGACCTCGACTACGACTCGCTCCGCGAGAAGCTCTCGGGCTGGCGCGACCGGGTCCTCGACGTCCGCTACGAGATCAAGTACCGGCGCGTCTCCTACGACCAGAGCCGCATCTACGTCGAGTTCCGCTACACGGCGAGCTTCCGCGTGACCACGCCCGACGGCGAGGACCGCTGGGCCCGCCGCCTCGGCGACCATCGGCTCGTGCTCACCCGCGAGGAGCCCGAGGCCGAGGGCGATACGGGGCCGCTGCGCATCCTCGCGGGCATGTGAGCGGCGTCTCCCGGGCCCCGCGCCCGCCGGCTCGGCGCTCGCTCGGCACCGGACGGGCCGTTCGGTCCGTGACGATTGCGGCCGTCGCGGTTTTCCGTCGTTGCTGCACCGCCGACCCCTCGGGTAGGCTGGCGAGGCTGCGGGCCCTGGATGGACTCGGATAAGAAGAAGCTCGGCAAAATCCTGCTGAAGCAGCGTCTCGTCACGCCCGACGAGCTGGACGATCTGCTTCGGGAGCAGAAAGCCCACCCGGGCGCGCGCCTGGCCTCCACGGCCGAGCGCTCCGGCCGCGTGGCGGGCAAGGATCTGCTCAAGGCGCTCTCGGAGCAGCACGGGCTCCCGGGGATCGACCTCGATCAGGTCGTCATCCCGCTCGAGAACCTCGAGCTGATCCCGGCGGAGATCGCCCAGCGCCACCTGATCCTCCCGATCCTGGTCAAGGAGGACCGGCTCTTCCTCGCGATGGCCGACCCGAACGACCGGCGCGTCATCGACGAGATCGAGTTCGTCTCCGGGCGCCGCGTCTTCCCCTACGTCGCGCTGCACGACCGGCTGCAGCACGTCATCGAGCGCGCCTACCGCGCCCTCGCACAGGGCGAGGAGCACTACATCGGCGCCGCCGTGCCCGCCGACTACCTGGCCTCCCTCGGCATCAGCGCCGCCACCGACGGCGCGAGCGCTCCGGGGGCCCGCGAGTCCGCCCCGGCCGGCGTCGTGGTCGACAAGCCGCTCCCGCAGAGGGGTCCCGCCGACGAGGACGAGCTGGGCATCGCCGAGCTCAGCGCGCGCCGGGACGCGAAGGCGGAGGCGCCCCACGAGCCCTTCGCCTCGCAGGTGGCGCCCCTGCCCACCTCGGAGCCTCCGCGGCGGCCGATGCCGGAGAACCCGAAGGTGCTCGTCGTGGACGACGAGGACGACATCCGGAAGCTGCTCGTCCGGGTGCTCGGGCAGAAGGGCTACGAGGTCATCGAGGCCTCCAAGGGGCTCCAGGCGCTCCAGCTCGTGCGCGACGAGTCGCCGGACGTGATCCTCCTGGACGCGATGCTCCCGGAGGTGCACGGCTTCGACATCTGCCGGCGCATCAAGGGGAGCAAGCGCTACGGCCACATCCCGGTGATCATGGTGAGCGCGATCTACCGGGGCTGGCGGGTCGCCGAGGACCTGAAGAGCTCCTACGGGGTCGAGACCTTCCTCGAGAAGCCGTTCAAGATCGGCGACGTGCTGCTCCACGTGGAGCGAGCGCTCGCCGGGCGGACCTCCGAGGTGCCCGAGACCGACGACATGCTGGGCCGCGAGGCGGGGAGGGCGCTCGAGCTCGGCATGGAGGCCTACCGGAACGGGGACATCGACCAGGCCATCGAGCAGCTGCGGCGGGGGCTCGGCATCGACCCGCTCAGCTTTCAGCTCCACTACCACCTGGGGCTGCTGCTCGGGCGCCGGGACGACGTCTTCGATGCCATCCACGAGCTCGAGACCGCCGTCGACCTGCAGAGCCGGAACTTCTCGGCGATCAAGAACCTCGCCGTGCTCTACCAGCGGGCCGGCTTCAAGCACAAAGCCATCGAGATGTGGGAGCGCTCGCTGAGCGCGGCCCCGGACGAAGAAACGCGCCAGGGCATCAAAGAACATCTGATGAGCCTGCTCTAATCGTCGGGCCGGGCCCGACGGGAACGGGTGCGCCCCGGCGGCCCCATCCTTTATAGTCTCGTCCCGGGTCCTTCCTTCCCGCCGCTTACCTTCCAGCCGCTTTCTGCCGCGCGCCGGTGCCCCTGCACGAGCCGTCCGCTCGCGCGACTCCTCTCCACACCGCACCTCCCCGCACCGACCGCGCCCGAACCCACCCGCGCCCAGCCTCGATCGGCCCGCGAATGAAGTTCCTCTGCGACAACTGCAAGGCGAAGTACCAGATCCCCGACGAGAAGATCGCGGGCCGGACCCTCCGGATGAAGTGCCGCAAGTGCGGCCACAGCATCATCATTCGCGGCCCGAAATCGGGCGGCGCGGCTCCCGCTCCGGCGGCGCGCCCCTCGGCCGCCGGTCGGCGCCGCAGCGGCTCCGGCCTCTCGAGCGTCGGCCCCACGCCCCGGCGTCGCGGCGGCTCGGGGGCCAGCCCGCGGCCCGCGCCCCGCAGCTCCGCCCTCGGCGCCGAGTTCCGGCGCTCGGCCTCGCTGGCTCCGGAGGCCGCCCCCGCGCGGCCGCAGCCCGAGTGGTACGTGGCGATCAACGACGTGCCCGTCGGCCCGGTGAAGCGCGAGGAGGTCGCGCGGAAGATCGGCACGGGCGCCGTGACCGGCAGCTCGCTCTGCTGGCGTGAGGGCTTCGACGACTGGCGGCCCGTCGCGGAGGTGCCCGAGCTGGCCCGGCTGCTCGAGCAGCGCCGCGTGCCCCCGCCGCGCTCGAAGCCCCCGGCGGCCCCCCCGAAGCGGGAGGACAGCCGCTCGAACGTCATCCCCATCGGAGGTCGACTGGGCGCGGGCGCCGCGCCCGAGTCGGACTTCGAGGAGGAAGACGAGAAGACCGTGATGGCGCCGGCGCCCGCCGCGCTCCTCGATGAGTCGGTGCGGCCCCCGCAAGAGAAGGCGCCCGCGAAGAAGGCGCCCGCGCCCGCACCGCCGCCCGCGCCGGCGCCGGCCGCCGCGGCGCTGAAGGCCGGCGGCGGGGACGGCGAGGAGAAGGCCGACGAGAGCGATCCCTTCGGCCTCGCCATCGGCGAGCCCGTGGCGGCGGGCGCGGCCCCCGCTGCGCCCCCGACCCCGGCGCCGCAGCTGGCGCCCCCACCGGCGGCCCCGGCCCCGGCGCCCGCCACCGAGGAGCGTCGCCGCGGGCTGCCCGTGGGCGCGTGGATCGCCATCGTGGGCGCGGGTTGCTTCGGCATCGCGCTGGCCGTGGTCGTCGGCGGCAAGCTCGTCGGCGGCGACGGCGAAGAGGTCGCCCAGGGGCCCGCCGCCCAGGTGGAGCCCGAGGTGGAGCCCGAGGTCGAGGCCCCCGTCGATCTCGAGCTGCCCGAGGAGGCGCCCGAGGTGGAGCCCGAGGCCGAGGCGGAGGGCGAGGAGCCCGAGGGCGAAGCGCCCGCCGCCGAGAACGGGAACGAGACTCCGACGCGCTCGCGCTCCACGACCATGCGCGCGACGTCGACCGCGATGAGCACGACGACCATGAGCGCCACGAGCATGCTCACGGCCGAGCAGCAGCGGCGGCTGGCCGCCCTGACCATGTCCGGGAGCGACGAGGCGGCGCCCGGCATGATCGACCTCGGCGGCTCGAGCTCGAATTCGAGCTCGCGCATGTCCCTCGACAACTCGGCCGTGCGCCGGGTGGTCACGGCGCCGAGCAACCAGCGCGCCCTGCAGCGCTGCTACGAGCTCGCCATCCGCGGCATGGGCGAGCCGCCGGACGCGCGCCTCGACGTCGACGTGCGGGTGGGCGCCTCGGGCGCCGTGACCAACGTGAGCGCGCGCGGGCAGGACTTCGGCGGGCTGAAGACCTGCGTCACCCGGGCCGTCCGCCGCTGGCGCTTCCCCCCGAGCTCGAGCGGCGGCCGAGCCGCCTTCCCCGTCGTCTTCACCGGCCGCTAGCCACCGCCGAGCGAAGCCACGTGCGCCCCCCTGCAAGGGGGAGCACCCGGCCGCGACAGCGACGAAGCCACCGCACCGCGAAGGGGAGCGAGCGCCCCGGCCGCGCCAGCGGCGAGGTCACCGCACCGCGAAGGGGAGCGCCCCGGCCGCGAAGCGGCGAAGTCACGCGGCTGCGAAGGGGAGCGCCCCGGCCGCGCCAGCGGCGAAGTCACCGCACCGCGAGGGGAGCGCCCCGGCCGCGCCAGCGGCGAAGCCACCCCACTGCGAAGGGGAGCGCTCTGGCCGCGACAGCGGCGAAGTCA
>PABA01000132.1 GCA_002699025.1 Sandaracinus sp.
CGCGGGGGCACTGCGCGGGGGCACTGCGCGGGGGCACTGCGCGGGGGCACTGCGCGGGGGCACTGCGCGGGGGCACTGCGCGGGGGCACTCCACGGGCGGGCACTCCCCCGTCACGCCCTCCCGCGCCGACCCCTCGACGCCCGGGTAGCGCCCCCGGGCCCCTTCCTCGACACTCGATCCGCGATGCGCCCCGCGCCCCACCTCGCCCTTCGACGCACGACGCTCCTCGCGCTCGCCCTCCTCCTCGCCTGCGATCCGCTCGGCGGGCTCGGTGGAGGCGGCGCGCCTTCACGCGGCTCGAGCCGGGGCGCCGCGCCCAGCCCCGCGCCCGGCGGCCCACCGACGCTCGCCGATCTCGTCACCCAAGCCGAGGGCGGGCCCTGCGTCTGGCTCCACGGCGCGCGGCAGGTCCCGGGCAGTGAGCGCGGCCGCATCCGGAACGCCGCCGAGGCCTGCCAGCTCGCCGCCCTCCGCGAGCTCGCCGAGCGCGGCCCCGCCGCCGCCGCCGCCACCGGCCCGCTCCTCCGGCTCCTCCCCCGAACCCGCGACCGCGACACGGGCGACGGCGTCCTCCCCGTCCGCTCGGCGACCCTCGCGGCCCTGGCCGCCTTCGCCGACGACCCGGCCGCCATCCCGGCGCTCCACGACGCCGCCTCCACGCTCGCCGATCCCGCCACTCGCCGCGCCGCCGCCGCGCGCCTCCGGGCGCTCGGCCACGACCCCGCCGAGGAGCTCGAGCGCGCCGCCACCGTCGCCCCGGACGCGACCCAGAGCCCTCGCCTCCGCCTCCGCGCGATGCGCCTGCTCGTCGCCTTCGACCACGCCGCCGCCGACGACGCCCTCCGCGTCCTCGTCGACGCCCACCCCGACGAGACCCTCGACGCGGCCTGGGACCGCGCCGACGCCGGCCACCCGACCTGGCCCGCCGTCGCCGCCTACTGCGAGGCCCTCTCCGCGCCCCCCTCGGCCCCCCGGAACGCCGCCGAGCAAGACGCCCAGCGCCGCGCCCGCGCCTGCCAGACGATCCGCCACCTCTCCGAGCCCTGACCCTCCCACCGGACGCGGCTCGCCTTCGTCGCCGGTCGGGTCGGCCTCGCTCAGGCCGGCTCGTCTTCCCCTTCTGCGTCCTGCTGCGCGTCCGCCTGCGCGTCCTCCTTCGCGTCCGCCTCCTCGTCCGCCTCCGCGTCCTCCTCCGAGAGCTCGCCGCCCCAGCGGGCGTAGACCGCCGGGAGCACGAAGAGCGTGAGCAGCGTGCAGGTGACGAGGCCACCGATGACGACCGTGGCGAGGGGGCGCTGCACCTCCGCGCCGGCGCTCGTCGCCAGCGCCATGGGCGCGAAGCCGAGCGCGTCCGTGAGCGCGGTCATGAGGATCGGCCTCAGGCGCCGCCGGGCCGCGCTCCGCGTCGCCTCGAAGAGCCCCGCGCCCTCCGCCTGGAGCTCGCGCGCCGTGGAGACGAGCACCACGCCGTTGAGCACGGCGATGCCGAAGAGCGCGATGAAGCCCACGGCCGCGCTGATGGAGAAGGGCATGCCCCGGAGCGCCAGCGCGAAGACGCCGCCGGTCGCCGCCACGGGCACGTTCAGGTAGACGAGCAGGGCCGGCCGCGCCGCCCCGTAGGTCATGAAGAGGAGCAGGAAGATGAGCAGCAGCACGGCGGGCACGGCGATGGCCAGCCGCTCGCTCGCCTCCTGGAGCTGCTCGAACTGGCCGCCCCACTCCACCCGGTAGCCCGGCGGCAGGTCGACCTCCTCGCGCACCCGCTCCCGCGCCTCGGCGACGAAACCGGCGATGTCGCGCCCGCGCACGTTCACCTGGATGGTTCGCACCCGCTGCACGGCGCGCCGCCCGATGCTCGCCGGCCCCTCGCGCGCGTCTAGCTCGGCCAGCTCGTCGAGGGGCACGGTCCCGCCGCCGGGCAGCGCGATGGGCAGGCGCCGGAGCGCCTCCACGTCCTCGCGCGCCCCCTCCGGCCAGCGCACCTGCAGGAGGAAGCGCCGCTGCCCCTCGAAGACCTGCCCGACCGGGCGCCCGGCCACGGCCGCCACCGCGTCCGTCACGGCCGCCGCCGAGACCCCGTAGCGGCTCAGCGCCGCCTGATCGACGACCACGTCCAGGAAGGGCAGCCCCTGCACCTGATCGGCCATCACGTCCCGCGCGCCCGGGACCTCGCCGACCGTGCGCGCCAACGCGTCGCCCACGCGCCCCAGCTCCTCGAGGTCGTCGCCGTAGACGCGGACGCCCACGTCCGAGCGCCCCCCCTCGAGCAGCTCGTTGGTGCGCATCTCGATCGGCTGGGAGAAGGAGTAGGCCTGCCCGGGGACCTCCTCCTTGAGCGCGGCCTCGATGGCGCGGACGAGCCCGGCCGGGTCCTCGGCCTTCGTCCACTCGTCGCGCGGCGTGAGGAAGATGTAGACATCGCTCAGCTCGATGCCCATCGGATCGGTCGCGACCTCCGGCCGGCCCGAGCGCGAGACGACGCTCTCGACCTCGTCCGGGAAGCGCGCCCGGAGCGTGGCCTCGACGCGCGAGACGGCGTCGACGGTCTCCTCGAGGGAGACGGAGGGGAGCCGCATCGCGTGCATGGCGATCGTCCCCTCGTCGAGGCGGGGAGCGAACTCGGCGCCGAGCTGGGGCGCGATCAGCGCGGCGGCCGCGACGACGACGAGGGTCGCGCCGACCACCGCGCCCCGGTGGGCCAGCGCGCGCTCGAGCAGAGGCTCGTAGAGAGCGCGGAGCCGGCGCATGAGCCAGGTCTCGCTCTCTTCCACGCGCGCGCCGCGGAAGACCAGGGCGCAGGCGGCCGGCATGAGCGTCAGCGCGAGGATCACCGAGGCGCCGAGCGCGAGGAGCACGGTGATCGCCATCGGCCGGAACATCTTCCCCTCGACGCCGTGGAGCGTGAGAACCGGCACGTAGACGAGCATGATGATGCCGACGGCGAAGAGCACCGGCCGCGCCACCGAGCGGGCGGCGGCCGCGACGCGCCGCGGACCGTGCGGCGGGGCCCGACCGGCGAGCTGGCGGATCACCTGCTCGACGATCACGACGGCGCCGTCGACGAGGATGCCGAAGTCGAGGGCACCCAGGCTCATGAGGTTCCCGGAGACGCCGAGGGCGCGCATGCCGATGAAGGCCGCGAGCATGCTCAGCGGGATGACGCTGGCGACGAGGAGCCCGCCGCGGAAGCTGCCGAGGAGGAGCAGGAGCACGACGACGACGAGGAAGCCGCCCTCGGCGAGGTTGGTGGAGGCGGTCTCGACGGTGCGGTCCACGAGCGCCGTGCGGTCGTAGAAGGTGTCGACGGTCACGCCCTCCGGGAGCGTCTCGCGCACCTCGTCCATGCGCGCGTCGACGGCCCGGGCGACCTCGCGGCTGTTCGCGCCGATCAACATCATCACGATGCCGCCGACGGTCTCCCCGCGGCCGTCGCGCGTGAGCGCGCCCTGCCTCAGCTGCGGCGCGAGCGTGACCTCGGCGACGTCGGCGACGCGGATGGGCGTGCCGTCGTCGCGGGTCGCCACGACGACGCGCCGGATGTCGTCCAGGTCGCGGAGCAGGCCCTCGGCGCGGACGAGCCGCTGCTCGCCGGCGCGCGCGAGGTAGCCGCCCCCGGCGCTCGCGTTGTTCGCCTCGAGCGCATCGAGGAGATCGGCGAGGCCGAGGTCGTAGCCGCGGAGCAGGGCCGGGTCCGGGCGCACCTCGAAGGTCTTCAGCTCGCCGCCGAAGGCGCTCACCTCGACCACGCCGTCGACGCCGCGGAGCGCGTAGGCGATCTGCCAGTCGAGGATCTCGCGGAGCTCCATCAGCGACCAGCACTCGCCGGTGTCCTCGCCGCCCGCGCAGGCCGGCTCGCCGCGCACCTCGAACTGGTAGATCTCGCCGAGGCCGCTCGAGATGGGGCCCATCTCCGGCGAGCCGTAGGCCTCGGGGATCGCGTCGCGGGCCTGGGCCAGACGCTCCTGCACGAGCTGGCGAGCGAAGTAGAGGTCCGTGCCCTCCTCGAAGACGAGGGTCACGGCGCTCAGGCCGAAGCGCGAGACGCTGCGCACCTCCTCGAGGCGGGGCAGGCCGCTCATGACCGACTCGATCGGGAAGGTCACGAACTGCTCGATCTCGAGGGGCCCGAGGGCCGGGGCCTGCGTGAGCACCTGCACCTGCACGTTGGTCACGTCCGGGACGGCGTCGATGGGCAGGTCGCGCGCGGCCCGGGCGCCGAGGGCGGCCACGAGGAGCACGGCGAAGAAGACGAGGAAGCGGTGCCGGACGGCGCCGTCGACGAGGCGTTCGATCATCGCGGTCGTCCTCGCGTCAGTGGTGGTGCCCGCCGCCGAGGCGCTCGGCGAGGGCTTCGGATTTCAGGGTGAAGGCCCCCGCGGCGACGTAGCGATCGCCGACGGAGAGGCCCTCGCGGATCGCCACGCTCCCCCCCGCGCGCGGGCCGAGGCGGACCGGCACGGCGCGGAAGGCGTGCTCCTCCTCGGCGGGCACGAAGACGACGGGCCCGCCGAAGAGCTCCTGGACGGCGTCGGCCTCCACCGTCGGCCAGGGCGCCGCGGGCGCCTCGCCGGGGAGGCGGAGCGTGCCGAACTGGCCCGGCCGGAGGTGCCGGTCGGGGTTGGGGAGCACGACGCGGATCGGGAGCGTGCGCGTGCGCTCTTCGAGAGCCGGGGCGACGTAGTCGAGGGCGCCGCTCCAGCGCGCGTCCGGGTCGCTGCCCAACGTGAGCGTGGCCTCGGCGCCCAGCTCGGCGGCCGCGAGGTCCCGCGCGAAGACGCGGCCCATGACCCAGACCTCGGAGAGGTCGGCGACGGTGAAGAGCACGCGCTCCGGGGCGACGACCTCGCCGACGGTGGCGTGGCGCATGAGCACCTCGCCGGCGAGGGGGCTCCGCAGCACGGTCGTCGGCCCGGCGCCGCCGCGGCCGTAGACGCGGGCGCGGCTCTGGAGCGCCTGCAGCCGGGCGCGGGCGCGGGCGAGGTCGGCGCGGGCCCGCTCGAGGTGGCGGGCCGCGCCCACGCCGGCGTCCGCGAGGGCCTCCTGGCGCGCGAGGGTCGCCGTGGCGACCTCGACCTCGGCGCGCGCCTCGGCGAGGCCGGCCCGCGTCTCGCCGAGGGCCACGCTGCGGAGGACCACCAGCACGTCGCCGGCCTCGACCCGGTCACCGATGGAGGCGCGGACCTCGACCACCTGCCCCTCCACGAGCGAGGCCACGTGGGCCGTGCGGTCCGGGTCGAGCTGCACCTCGGCGGGCACCTCGACCCCGCCCAGGCGCGACGCCGCGCCGGCCTCCTCCACGCGGAGGCCCAGGCGGGCGGCGGCGGCGGGCGTGAGCTCGACCCGGCCGGGGGCGCGCTCCGGGTGTCCGTCTTCGTGCCCGTGCTCTTCGTGCCCGTGCTCGTCGTGCCCGTCCTCGTGCCCGTGCTCGTCGTCATGCCCGCCCGCGCTCGAGCCACAGGCGATGGCGACGGCCAGCAGGCCGAGCGCGAGCCAGCGCCCGCCGGTCGGAGCGACCGCGCCGCGCGCGGCCTCCACGGGGGTCTCGTTCGCGCTCATCGCGCCCCCCCTTCCGGCGTCGCCCACGGGTCGCCGCCGACGATCGCCTCGAGCCGATCCCGGGCCTCGACGCCCTCGGCCCGCGCCTCGAGCGCCTCGTGATGCGTCCGGAGCGCCACGTCCCGCGCCGCCAGCACCTCCCCGAGCATCACCTCCCCGAGCGCGTGGGCGCGCTCGAGCTGCGCCACGGCGCGCGCCGCCGCCGGCGCCTCGTCCTGCTCGAAGGCGTGCACGCGCCGCCTCGCGCCCTCGTAGGCCAGGACCGCGCGGCGGACACGCACCTCGAGGCGCTCGCGCTCGGCGGCGTCCTCCGCCTCGGCGACCCGCCGGGCCGCCTCCGACTCCGCGCGCGCGACGCGGCTCCGCCGCCAGAGGGGGAGCGGCAGCTGGAGCGTCCCGAGCAGCACCCACTCGTCGCGCCCCTCGGGCGCCCCCTCGCGCTGGGCGGAGAAGCCGAGCGTCGGCGCCGGCGCGCGCGTCCTCGCCGCCAGCGCGCCGCGGGCCTCGGCCTCGCGCACGGCCAGCGCGAGCGCCTCGAGGGCGGGAGCCTGGCGGCGGGCGCGCGCGACGAGCTGCGCGACGGGCGGCGCCGGCGGGAGGGCCGGCTCCTCGGCGGGCACCACGAGCGCGTCATCGGGGGGCCAGCCGGCGACCTCGGCGAGGCGCAGGCGCGCGTCCCGGGCCTGCTCCGCGGTCCGGAGCACGTCCCGGCGCGCGCGGGCGCGCTCGAGCTCCGCGCGGGCGAGCACCAGCGGGGGCACCTCGCCGGCCTCCGCCATCACCTCCGCCGCGGCGACGCGCTCCTCGTGGAGGGCCGCGCTCTCCTGCGCATGCGCCGCCCGGAGCGCGCCGAGCTGCGCGTGCCGCCAGGCCGTGCGCACCTGACGCCGCACCTGCGCCCGCAGCGCCGCCCGCTCGGCGCCGAGGCGCGCCTCGACCCGGTCCGCCACGTCGCGGCGGAGCCGTCGCTCCCCGGCCAGCTCGATGCGCTGGCGCACCCCGAGCTGCACGTCGACACCGCGACCGTCGGGGGTCCGCCGGGGCCCGGCGGCGACGCGGAGCACGGGCTCGCTCGGCAGGAGCGCCGCGGCCGCCGCGCGCTCGGGGGCGGCGAGCGCGAGGCGCGCCTCGGCGACCCGGGCCGCGGGCGCGTGGCGCTCGGCGTGGGCGAGCAGGCGCGCGAGCGTGACCTCGGGCGCGCCGAGCGCGCTGGGAGAGGCGGACGGTGAGGCGGACGAAGAGGAGGGATGGGGCGTCTGGGCACGCGCGGGCGCGACCCAGCACACCGCCGAGAGGAGCAGCGAGAGGCGAAGGGGCATGGAGTTCCTCGGGACCCGGCGGAGAGCGCCGGCTCATCGATCCGAGCGCGCGCCGGCGTCGCGTCTCGGGAGACGCGCACCGAGGAGGCTCGGCGTGGAAGAGACGGAGGGGCGCCCCGAAGCCCGCCCGCGTCACGCGCGGGACGGACCGCTCCCGTCGGGGCGCAGCCTCAGGCCCTCGGCGGCCGCTCGAGCCCGCGCCGGATGCCGGACGGGCCTCCGACGTGCGAGGCGGGGGCCCAGCGCGTGGCGTGCGCGGGGGCCGGCCGCATGGAGCAGCCGAGCTCCGGCGGCAGCCCCACCGGGGCGCAGCTCCCGCAGCGCACCGAGTGCGCGCCGCAATCCGAGCAGCCGTGCTCCGTGTCGCCGTCCTCGTGGGCCGCGCCCTCGAGCGCGTGGCCCTCGCGGGCGAAGTGCGCCGCGTCCTCGATCAGCGCGCTGGCGCCGGGCACGAGGCCGGCGAACGCGAGCGCGAGGGCGAAAAGGCGCGGGAGCGAGGGCACGGCCCCACTCTTTCGCCCCGAAGCCGTCGACACAAGGGCGCGCGCCCACTTGGAACCGAGTTGCAGGCGCAGCGCGCCCGCAACTCGGGGCGCCCGACGGACCGCCCGCGCCGCGCCCGCATGGTGTCTCGCCGAGACCGGGCGGGGACCTCGGGGCAGATCGCCTCGACCCGACGCGACCCGCCCCGGCCCGCGCCGCGCGCGCCCGGCTGGCGCGCCCGATGCACCTCTCCCGCCCATGGACTGGAGCGCCCTCCTCGCCGAGTACGGCGACGCCGCCAAGACCGCCCTCGGCTTCTTCTGGAAGGCCGCCTGGGCCTTCGTGCTCGGCTACGCGATCAGCGCATGCATCCAGGCCTTCGTGCCGAAGGCGCGCCTCACGAAGCACATGGGCCACGGCGCGAAGAGCATCGGCCTCGCCACCTTCTTCGGCGCCGCCTCCTCGAGCTGCTCCTTCGCCGCCCTCTCGGCCGCCCGCGCCCTCCTCGCGAAGGGCGCGAGCTTCATCGCGACGGTGGCCTTCATGTTCGCCTCGACGAACCTCGTCATCGAGCTCGGCATCCTGATCTTCCTCTTCCTCGGCCCCGGCTACCTCGCCGCCGAGCTCGTCGGCGGCCTCGTGCTCATCGCCACCAGCGCGCTCCTCATCCGCCTCACGGCCCCGGCCTCGCTCCGCGAGCGCATCCGCGAGCATGCCGAGGCGAGCGCCCCCGACGAGCCCGACGACTTCGACCCCTGGGAGCGCATGACGAGCCGCGAGGGCTGGCGCCTCGTCGGCCACCGATTCGTGATGGAGTGGAAGATGGTCTGGAAGGAGATCCTCATCGGCTTCACGGTCGCCGGCTTCATGGCCGTGCTCGTGCCCGACACCTTCTGGCAGGCGCTCTTCCTCACCGGCCGGACCGACCTCCCCGGCTGGCTCGTCGCCCTCGAGAACGCCCTCGTCGGCCCTCTGGTCGCGGCCAGCACCTTCATCGGCTCCATGGGCAACATCCCCCTCGCGACCGTGCTCGCGACCAGCGGCACCGCCTTCGCCGGCGTGATGGCGTTCATCTACTCGGACCTCATGGTGCCGCCCATCGTGCGCGTGAACGCGCGCTACTACGGCTGGAAGGGCGCGCTCTACATCGCCGGCGTGATGTTCGTGAGCATCGTCGTCACCGCCCTCGCGCTGAACGGCGCCTTCGCCGCCCTCGAGCTCACGCCCGCGCCCCCCGCGAGCGTCGCCGAGACCACCCAGTTCGCGCTCGATTACACCTTCTGGCTGAACCTCGCCTTCGCCGTGGTCGCCGTCGCGCTCTTCGCGCTCCACCGGCGGCACCTCGCCGGGAAGTCGGACGAGCGTTCGGAGGACGAGGACGAAGGGGATGGCGGCCACGACCACGACCACGACCACGAGGACGGCGTGGACCTCCAGCAGGGCCTCGCCGTCGCGTGCGCGACCATCATCGCCCTCGGCCTCCTCACCTTCGCCGCCCTCGAGCTGATCTGACGACGCGAGCCACGAGCCACGAGCCACGAGAGGGCGACGAACGCCGGGCGAGGCTCCTCCCGGCGAGCCGGGAGCGGGACCCAGCGGGCGACGGGGACGGGTCGGGAGACGAGCGCGGGCGCGTGACGGCGAGAACACCGGCGTGGGCCGGCGCGAGCCGCGTGTAGGCGAAACGCCTTCATCGACGGCGGCTCGAGGCGCCTTAGAATGTGACGGCTCCGTGTCACGCCGTCGTCCCTCCCCCGCCGCGCTGGCCTCCCCCGCCGCGCTCGTCGTCACCCTCCTCGCCGCCGCCCCGGCCGCCGCGCAGGCGCCCCCCCGGGCCGCGACCGAGACCGCCACCGACCTGGACGCGCCCGACGACGCCGCCGCCCCCGCGCGCCGCCGCGGCGAACGCATCCGCATCGGCGTCCGCACGGCCGCCGTCGGCGTCGTCGGCTCGCTCGCCCTCACCCTCCGCCTGACCCTCCCGGAGCACACGCCGCGCTGGGGCGCCCTCGGCTTCGACGACCGCGCCCGCCGCAAGCTCCGCCTCCGCGCGCAGGCCACCTCCGACCGGGTCCGGCTCGCGAGCGACGTCCTCATGTACTCCTCGATCGCCCTCCCCCTGGTGATCGACACCGTCAGCCGCATCCTCGGCCGGGGCCACCGCCTCGCGCTGCTCGAGGACGCCGAGACCTTCATCTCCGTCGCCCTCGCCATCGCCCTCGTGAAGCCCCTCGCCCGCCGCGCCCGGCCCCTGCCCGAGAGCTGCGAGGGCGACATGAGCTGCGATCAGGCCGAGACCGACTCCTTCTTCAGCGGCCACACGGCCATGAGCTTCGCCGGCGCCGGCCTGCTCTGTGCCGAGCAGGAGGACGCGACCGACCTCGCCCTCTGCGGCCTCGGCCTCGCCATGGCCGGCTCGACCGGGCTCTTCCGCGTCCTCTCCGATCGGCACCACGTCACCGATGTGCTCGTCGGCGCCCTCGTCGGCTTCGGCATCGGCTACGCGACCCGCCGGCTGGCCCGCTCCCGCGACCTCGTCTTCGCCGTCGCGCCGGAGGTGCGCGCGGACGGCGGCGGCCTCGGCGCGATGATCGTCTTCTGACCCGCCCGGTCCCGAAGGGAACAGCCCCCTCGAGGCGAGCCGCCCTCCACGAATCGCCGACCGCCGCGCTCAGTCCCCGAAGACGAACGTGCAGTTCGTGATCGTCTGGAGCACGTCCTCGCTCGCGTAGAGCCGGTAGGTGCGCCCCTCGACCAGCTCCGGCGGCGCCCCGCTCGCAGGCACCCGCTGCGCCGTGCCCTCGGGCGTGTCCCCATAACGCAGGCCGGACTCGAGCGGCCGGCTCGTCGGCGCCACGTCGAGCCGCCAGAGCGTGCCCGGGGGCGTGTCGAGGTTCGGCGGCACGCCCGGGTTCACGTCGCCCGGCTCGGTCACGTAGACGTAGCGCGCCCCGGTCTCGCCCCAGCGCACGCGCCCGCGCCGGTCCACGCCGAGCCCCTCCTCGCAGGGCTCCGCCGGGTCCGTGATGCGCCCCGCCAGGCTGCCCCCGAAGGGCGGCGCCTCGGCGAGCTCCTCGTCCGTGACCCCGCGCCGCTCGAGCTCCGCCGCGAAGAAGGCGGCCATGCGCTCCGGGTCGGTCGTCGGCGGGCCGGTCCGGCTCCGGTCGAAGCCGTTGTTCTCGCCCGCCGGGTAGGCCCCGAGGATCTCCGAGGAGATGGCCCCCGAGAAGATCGCCACGCCCCGGTCCGAGAGCTGGTCGATCCAGATCCCCGGCGCGTCGATGTCGAACTTCGTCGCCGGCGTCCCCGAGCCCGTCGCGTGGCAGCAGGTGCACCCGCAGGCGCCGATCTCGGCCGTCACCCACGCGAGCTCGGTCATGAACGCGGCGTCGTCGAGCCGCGGGTCGGCCGGGTCGGTCTCCGGCACGCGCGAGACCCAGTAGGGGCGCTGCGTGCGCACGACCTCGCAGTCCGCGTAGTCCTCGAAGCGCTCCCCGGGCACGGTGCAGCCGGAGATCGCGACGTTCGTGCAGACGCCCGTCTCGGGCTCGCAGCTCTCGTAGGGCTGCACGAAGACGTCCCCGTCGGCCTCGCCCTCCCCGGGGCCGGCGACCTCGCCGTCGGACCCGCAGGCCAGCAGCGCCAGACCGAGCCCGAGCGCGCTCATGCGCCTCACGACGCGTCTCCGGCGAGGTAGGCGCGCTCGAAGTTCTCCGCGAGCAGCCCGCGCAGCTCCTCGGGTGTCCAGCCGGCCGCCTCCGCCGCCTCGATCACCTCGCCGAGGTAGCTCCGCACCTTGCCCGAGAACTGCGGCCCGTCGCTCGCGAAGAGCGTCCGCCCGGTCAGCCCGCGATCGCGGATCGCCTGCATCACGTCCGGGAGCTGCGGCCCGTCCCCCTCGACCCTCTCGCCGCGCTCGTCGAGCGTCTCCGGGCCGCCGAGGGCGCTGACCTCGAGCCACACGTTGTCGTGCCGCTCGGCCAGCCCGATGGCGTGCTCCACGGCGCGCGCGTCGCCCTGGCCCACGTGGCTGAGCACGAAGTCGACGCGCCCCATGCCGCGGGTCCCGTCGTAGGCCTCGACCACGCTCTCGAGCCCGAGCGGGTCGTAGAACTCCGGCTCCTTCCGCGTCCCCGGAAAGGGCGAGAAGCCCGTGTGCAGGAGCACCGGCACGCCCTGCTCGGCGGCCACGTCGTAGACGCCGAGGTAGCGCGCGTCGTCGAAGGCCACCTGCTGGTGCGCATGCGCGAGCTTGATGCCGATGAAGAGGTCCGGGTGCGCCTCGAAGTAGGAGGCGAGCGCCTCGAGCCGCCGCTCGGCGACGCCCTCCTCGAGGTAGCCGTCGTGGAAGGAGATGCTCGCGAAGCCCCACGCCCAGGGCGTGCCGTCCTCGCGCACGTTCCGCGGATCCGTGAGCACGGCCTCGAGCTCGCGGTTCGTGAACCAGCCGGTCGACTCGGGCGCGTACACGGCGAAGAGCACGGCCCGGTCGATGCCCGCCATCTCGGTCTGCTCGCGGATGCCGATGTGCTCGGCCCAGGGATCGATGATCACGTTGCCGAGCGCCGGCGCGTAGGGCCGCACGAAGGGCGGCAGGGACTCGATCACGAACTGCCGCCCGCTCGCCGGGAAGCGACCGAAGCCGCCCGGGTGCAGGTGCATGTCGACGACGCGGTAGGCCTCGCCGCCGATCTCGACGTCCGCGTGGGCCGGCGCGACGAGCAGCGCGAGCCCCGCGAGCAGGAGCGCCAGGCGCCTCATCGCGCCCCTCCCGCCGCCGGCTGCATCTCGGGCATGGCGTCCTCGATGGCGAAGGCCCCGAAGACGGCCACCTGGCCGGCCCGGTCCTCCTCCCAGGTCACGCTCACGCCTTCGTCCCAGAAGCCGATGCCGGCCGCCTCGAAGTCGGGCGCGCCGAGGAGCGCCTCGATCTCCGCGCGGGCCAGGCCGGGCTGCGGCCCGTCGTAGTCGCCCGGCTCCTTCGCGGAGACGCCGAGCACGTAGGCGTCGTCCGAGACCTCCGAGTCGAGGGCCGAGACCATGACCACCTCGAGGCCGCGCTCGCCGTACTGCAAGGTCGCCTGCCGGTTGAAGACGAGGGCCGAGTCGGGCTCGCCGAGCTGCGCGACGAGGGCGTCGTAGCGCATGCCGAGCTCCACCTCGGCGAGGGAGGCGCCGGGCACGATGGCCGGGGCGCTCCCGCCGTCGCCGCAGCCGAGCGCGAAGAGCAGCCCCGCGAGGAGCGTCGCGGAGCGGGGGCACGAGGGGCTCATTCGGCGAGCTCCAGCGCGACCTCACCGAGCTCCACCGGGCCGGCGCCGAAGGTCACGGGCGCGGTCGTCGCCATGTAGTCGATCCCCGGCTCGGGGTTGAACATGCCGCCGCCCTCCACGTAGAGCGCGATGAAGACGTGGTAGTCGCCGCTGGCGCCGCCGTCGTCGAGGGCCATCGTCATGGGCATCCCGGCCGCGATGGCGGGCGAGGCCACGTTGCCGACGAAGACCTCGGGGGGGCCGGCCGGCGGGAGGCTCGAGTAGAGGCCCACGAAGACCTCGCGGGGGGTGCCGTCGAAGCTCTCCGGCACGGTGAGGGTGGCGCAGACCTGCCCCTCGCCGCAGGCGGCCGGACCGGCGTCGCCGCCCATGCCGTCGGGGGTGGAGGTGCCGTCGTCGTCGCCGCAGGCGAGAGCGAAAACGAGCGTGATTCCAACGAGAAAGCGGTTCATCAGGGGAGCTCCCGGGCTTGAAGCAAAGTTAGAAGTGGCACTTCGCACAATTGGCTTGTGAACGCAACTGACGTTCGGGCAACGCGCGAGGACGCGTGAGAAAGCCCTCGGCGAACGGCTTGCGAGGCGCCCGCGATCGGCGCGCATCGGCTGCGCCCCGAGCCGGCCCTTCTCGACCCGGTCGCCCCCGAGCGCGCCGACATCCCGCGCCCTGACGCGCCCTCGCGCGCGCGGCACGCGGCCTGCTTTCGCGCCCCCCGTGGACGCACGACCGAACCCGCAGGGCGGCAACTCCGAGGGCCGCCTCGACACCGACTCCGACCGCCCCCGCTTCGTGCGGTCCTTCGCCGAGCTGGGGCAGGGCGACACGGCCACCGCCGGCGGCAAGGGGGCCAATCTGGGGGAGCTCCAGTCCGCCGGCCTGCCCGTGCCCCCGGGCTTCGTCGTCACCGCCGACGCCTACCTGCTGGCCCTCGACGAGGCGGGCGTGCGGGCCGATCTGACGCGCGCCGTGGCCGACCTGGACGACGACGACTCGCACGCCCTCCAGGACGCCTCCGCGCTCCTCCGCGAGAAGGTCCGCCGGGTGCCCCTGCCGGCCGCCGTCCGCACGGCGCTGCTCGAGGCCTACTCGGAGCTCGGCGCGGACGTGCGCGTGGCCGTGCGCTCCTCGGCGACCAGCGAGGACTCGGCCGAGGCCTCCTTCGCGGGGATGAACGAGACCTTCACGAACGTCTTCGGCGCCGACGCGCTCGTCGAGGCCGTGCAGGGCTGCTGGGCCTCGCTCTGGGGCGCCCGGGCCATCGCCTACCGCATCCGCCAGGGCTTCGACGAGGAGCCGGCCATCGCCGTCGTCGTGCAGGCCATGGTGGCCTCGGACCGCTCCGGCGTGATGTTCACGACCGACCCGACGACGGGGGCGAGCGATCGCATGCTCATCGAGTCCGCCTACGGGCTCGGCGAGGTGGTCGTCGGCGGGCAGGTCGAGCCCGACACCTTCGTGCTCCAGAAGCCCGACCTCGAGGTGCTGCGCCAGCGGGTGGGCTCGAAGAAGGAGCGCATCGTGCGCACGGCCGAGGGGGAGACGCGCGAGGACGTGCCCGAGGCGGAGCGCGCGGTGGCGAGCCTCTCGACGGCCGAGGTGCGCGCCGTGGGCCAGCTCGGCCTCGACGTGGAGACCCACTACGGGCAGCCCATGGACGTCGAGTGGGCCTTCGAGGGAGGCGCCCTCTACGTGCTCCAGGCGCGGCCGATCACGACGCTCGGCGACAAGGACGGCAAGGGCACGGTGCTGCTCACGGGCCTCGGCGCGTCGGCCGGCCGCGTGGCGGGGCATGCGCGCATCCTCCACGACCCAACCGAGGGCGGGCGCCTCGAGGCCGGCGAGATCCTGGTCGCCACCATGACCAGCCCGGACTGGGTGCCCGTGCTCCGGCGCGCGGCGGCCCTGGTCACGGACGGGGGCGGCGCGACCTGCCACGCGGCGATCGTCAGCCGGGAGCTCGGCATCCCGTGCATCGTCGGCACGGGAGACGCGACCCAGAAGCTCCGGGACGGGACCATCGTCACCGTCGACGGCGCGAGCGGCGAGGTGCTGCTCGGCGATCTGGTCGGCGCCCGAGACGCCGCGCACCTCACGGCCGCCGGCGCCCCCGCCGCCGGGCCGGGCGCCCAGGCCGCGCCCGCCAGCTCCATCGTCGTCGCCCCGCGCGAGCGCGCCGGCCTGGTCGCGCCCGCCGTCGTCGAGCCCCTCGCGACGAAGGTCATGGTGAACCTCGCCTTCGCCGAGAAGGCCGAGGCGGTCGCGCAGCTCCCGGTCGATGGCGTGGGCCTGCTCCGCGCCGAGTTCCTGATCACCAGCGCCCTCGACGGCGTGCATCCGCAGCAGCTCCTCGCCGAGGGGAAGGCGGACGAGTTCGTCGAGAAGATGAGCACCGACCTGCTCCGCATCGCCAAGCCCTTCGGGCGGCGCCCGGTGATCTACCGGACCTACGACTTCCGCACGAACGAGTTCCGCGCGCTGAAGGGCGGCGCGGACTTCGAGCCCCGCGAAGAGAACCCGATGATCGGGTACCGGGGCTGCTACCGCTACGTGAAGGACCCGAGCCTCTTCGACCTCGAGCTCGAGATCCTCGCGCGGGTGCGGGAGCAGGCGCCGAACGTGCACCCGATGATCCCCTTCGTGCGCACGCTCTGGGAGCTCGAGGAGGCGCTCGGGCGCATCGACGCGCATCGGCTCGGGCGACAGCGCGGGCTGCAGAAGTGGATCATGGCCGAGGTGCCGAGCGTCGTGTACCGCATCCCCGACTACGCGAAGCTGGGCATCCACGGCGTGAGCATCGGGAGCAACGACCTGACGCAGCTGATGCTCGGCGTGGATCGGGACTCGGAGACCTGCGCGGAGCTCTTCGACGAGGCCGACGACGCGGTGCTCTGGGCGATCTCGGAGATCATCTCGAAGGCCCACGAGCACGGGCTGAAGGCGAGCCTCTGCGGGCAGGCGCCGAGCAACCGGCCCGAGTTCGCCGAGCACCTGGTGCGCGCGGGCATCGACTCGATCAGCATCAACCCGGACGCCGTCGGCGACGCGCGCCAGGTCATCGCCGCGGCCGAGCGGCGCCTCCTGCTCGAGGCGGCCCGCCGCTGAGCGCGCGCCTCACCGGGCCGCCTGGCGCTCCGCCCGAAGCGCGGCGAGTCGCCTCACGCAGACCGCGCCGACGACCGCGCGCTCATCCGCGCAGCCATCCCCCGAGCGGCCCTCCCCCCGAACCCCGAACCCGAGAGACGAACCCATGAAGGACTTCGACGAGGTCTACGCCGCCTTCTCGCGGCTCTACGCGGACGGCAAGCCCGTGCGCCCCGCCGACCACCTCCACGCCGCCATGAAGGCCGCCGAGCTCGAGCCGGCGCAGATCACCGAGACCTGGCTCCTCTCCCTCGACTCGGCCTGGGTCTACGGCGAGAGCGACCGCCCCTTCCCGGACTCGCGCGAGTTCAACCGGCTCTACGGCAAGCTGATCGCGACGAAGTAGCGCGGCGGCGCCCGGCCGGGTATCCCCGCTCCGTGGACGACCTCCGCCACGGCGAGCCCCTCGCGCCGCGCACGACCCTCGGGCTCGGGGGCCCCGCCGAGCACTTCCTCGAGGCGCGCGAGAGCACGCAGCTCGAGGCGGCGCTTCGCTGGGCGAAGGAAGCGGCGCAGGCCGTGACCGTGCTCGGCGGCGGCTCGAACGCCGTCGTGCCCGACGCGGGGGTGCTCGGGTTGGTGCTCGACGTCGCGACACGGGGGCTCGCCTTCGCGAAGGAGGGCGAGCGGGTCCGCGTGACGGCGCAGGCCGGCGAGGACTGGGGCGCCTTCGTCGACCGGATGGTCGAAGAGGAGCTCGCCGGGCTCGAGTGCCTGGCCGGGATCCCCGGGCGCGTCGGCGCGACGCCCATCCAGAACGTCGGCGCCTACGGCCAGGAGGTCGCCGAGACCATCGACCGCGTGCGGGTGGTCGACCGCCGCACGGGCGAGCGCCGCGAGCTCGCCCCCGAGGACTGCGCGTTCGCCTACCGGGACAGCATGTTCAAACGCGACCTCGGCCGCTGGCTGGTGCTCGAGGTCGACTTCCTGCTCACGCCCGGGGGCGCGCCCGCGCTCCGCTACGCCGAGCTCGAGAAGAACGCGCCGCCCGTGCCCACGCTCGCGAGCGTGAAGGAGACCGTGGTCGCGCTCCGGCGGCGGAAGAGCATGGTGCTCGACCCGGCGGACCCGAACACCCGGAGCGCCGGCTCCTTCTTCACGAACCCGATCCTGCCGAACGACGAGGCCGCCCGGGCGATCGAGGCCGCCGTCCGCGCCGGGGTGGTGGAGGCGCCCGAGGCCGTGCCGCGCTGGCCCGTGGGCGAGGCGCGGACGAAGCTCGCCGCCGGCTGGCTGATCGAGCGGGCGGGCTTCGCCAAGGGCACGCGCCGCGGCGCCGTCGGGCTGAGCACGAAGCACGCGCTCGCGCTCGTGCACCACGGGGGCGGTACGACTGCCGAGCTCCTCGCGTTCGCGGAGGAGATCGTCGCGGGGGTCCGCGCGCGCTTCGGCGTGACGCTCGAGCGCGAGCCGCGCCTGCTCGGCGTGGACTGACCGGAGACCCGCCCCCCTCGCGCCCGCGGCGAAGGGCGCTCGTTCGGAGGGGGGCCTGGGCCCGGTCTCGAGCGGCGCTCAGGGGCGGCAGGCCGGCGGCATGAGGCCGAGCTCGGCGGCGAGCTGACGGTGCAGCGTCAGCCCCATGGAGCAGCTCGCGGGGTCGTCCGGCGCCGTCCTCAGCAGCCGGGTCGCCGTGTCGCAGGCCTCGCGGAAGGCGGCGCCGTTCGGCGACGCGGCCAGGGCGCAGGCGCAGTCCCGGTAGCGCTGGCAGGTGCCCGCAGCGGGCGCGGCCATGGCGCTCCCGCTCGCCCCCTCGTTCTCGCCCGCGGCCTCCCCCGCGCCCTCCGCTTCCCCGCGCGCGGCGGCCCGGGCCTCGCGCTCTTCGCGGGCGCGCCGTTCCCGGGCGGGCACCGAGTCGTAGGCCCCGTTCCAGAGCTCCGCCTCGTCCCCCGCGAGCGCGATCTCGAGATGATCGCCCTCGAAGCGGATCGTCCCCTCGATGGGCGCGTGCTCCCAGCCGTGGGTCCCGTCGAGCCACGCGCGCCCCATGCGGACGCCGATGTAGCCGTCCCCCTCGCGTCGCCCCTCGAGCACGACCAGCCGGTACTCCGGCCCGCCGCGCGAGATCACCACGCTGGACGAGTACACGTGCAGCCGGTGCCGGTCGTTCACGAAGCCCACCTGCAGCTCGGCGGGGATGCGCACCTCGGGCTGGTGGATGGGCTTCGGCTCCGTGCAGCCCACGACGGCCAGCGCCACGCAGAGCGCGCCACCCAGCCCCTTCACCGCCGGCCCCATCGCACCGCCCGCCCCGTTCGCGCCGCCGTTCATCGCGAGCAGCATACGGCCTCCGACGCCGCACCTCCCCAGGGCGTCAGGCGCTCGGATCCTCGGCAACCCAGCGCGCGAGGGCCGGCGCGAGCTCCTTCTCCCAGCGCGGGTCGACGCGGAGGGCGAGGAACTCGCCGTAGAGCGCGTAGATCATCCCCTCGAGCTCTTCCGCGAGCTGCATGCGCTCGAAGAACTGCTCCTCGGTGCCGTCCTTGATGACGCCCGGCACCTTCACGGCCGAGAGCGTGAGCGGGTCCGCGTTCAAGACGAACGACCAGCTCTGCGGCCCGCGCTCCAGCCGCGCCTTCGCCTTCGTCGGGCGCTTCCCCTGCCGGAGCGCCTCCTTCGCCTCGGGCGTGGCGCTCGGCATGGCGCCCTTCAGCGCGCTCTCGGACGCCGTCGCCCCCTGCGCGCCCTCGGCCCGGAGCGTCATCTGCTCCTCGAGCCAGAAGCTCACGCCGCCGAAGCCCTCGATCTCGAAGGCGCCCTCGCGCCGCTCGCTCTCGTACCAGAGCCAGATCAGGAACTCGCCCCCGAGGAAGCGGCTCGCCTCGATCCGGTCGACGAGGCTCGGCCCCATCGGCTCCGCGGCCTCGCCCGCCTCGGCCGCCGTCTTCGTCTCCGCGCTCATCGCACCGCCTCCACGAGCCGCGTCGGCTCGAGCTCGGTCATGCCCTCGAGCACCGGCGCCGGGAGCTCCCCCTCGAGCGCCGCGACGTAGGCCCCGTCCTGCACCAGCTCGAGGTCGAAGGTCTTCTCGAAGACCTCGAGGAGCAGCTCGTGCTGCTTCGGCGACTGGTGGAAGAAGCGCACGATCCCGGCGCTCAGCTGCCAGCTCAGGTCGATCACCTTCATGGCCGGCACGACCTTCTTGCGGAGCGTCGCCGTCACGACGGCCGTGAGCTCCTCTTTCTGCGCGCGGCTGAGCTTGTCGCGCCCGTGCTCGGCGAGGAAGCGCCGCTCGGCGTCGCGGAAGGAGGCCTTGAAGAGCGGCGCGGGGATGCGCCAGCGGTCCACGCGGAAGCCGAGGTTCAGGTAGTCGCCGAAGAAGATCTTCTCGTGCGCGAGGTCCGTGTCGAAGGGCTGCTCGGGAGCGCACCAGCCGGCCCGGAAGTCGACGTCCTCGTTCGGGTCGAGGGGCCGGAAGGCGCGCAGGCGGATCGCGTCCACGAAGCGGTCGCGGAAGGTGCGCGGCGTGCCGTCCTCGGCGGGCGGGACGTCCGTCGGGAGCTCGCCCCGCACGAAGAACCGCGTGTAACTCATCGAACCTCGAAACGCGCCCACGGCACCTCCTGGGCCGCCGGGCCTACCACCTCCGCGGACGCGGTCAACGGGCGATTCCGCCCCCCCGCTCCTCCCGCGAGATCCCTGGTTCTCGCCAGAGCGGCCGGCCCCGGCGGGTCGCTAGCGGCAGCGCGTGGGCGCGAGGACGCCCCGGTCGATGACCTGGCGCGTACAGATCGAGCCGCTGCTGCCCATCATCATCGGCGCGCAGACGGCCAGGTCCCCGTTCACCCCGCAAGGCGGGATCGCGTCGAGGCCCGTCGGGTTGCTCATGCAGGCCGTGAAGTCCCCGAAGTCGCCGAAGCACGGGAGCACCGAGTCCGGATGCACGCGCTGGATCGCGCCGTCGCAGTCGTAGTCGTAGCCGCCGAGCCCGCGCCGCGGCGTCGCGAAGTACGCGGTCTGGCCGGGGTAGGCGTTGGGCTCGTTGTCGTCGCAGTCCTGCTCGCCCTCCCGCGGTGGGCGCGAGGTCTCGTTCGCGGCGCAGCTCCCACCGCTGCAGAGGACCCGGGCCGTCGCGAAGGCGGTCGCGTAGCCGTCCCCGTCCGCGTCCGGGTAGCAGAGGGTCCCCGTGCCCTCGTCGATGACCCCGTCGCAGTCCTCGTCGACGCCGTCGCAGGCGAGCTCCACGACCGGGCCCACGGAGTCGACGCAGGGGCCCCAGCTTCCGTCGCCGAGGCAGGCCTGCACGCCGCGCTCGCACGCGCCGACGTCCGTCCCGCAGAAGCGCACGCTGGTCCGACAGGGGCAGCGCTCGTCCACCTCACCGTCGCAGTCGTCGTCGATGGCGTTCCCGCAGACCTCTTCCACCGGCATCACGCCACAGTCGCCCCAGAGCCCGCTCACGCAGGTCTGGGTGCTCGCCGCGCACGCGCCGAAGCGCGGGCAGGGGCGCGAGGCTCCGTCCGTGCACTCGCAGCCGCCGGGCGGATCGTTCGGCGTCCCGTTGCAGTCGTCGTCGACGGCCTCCGGATCGCAGCGATCGAAGGCCGCCGGGTTCACGCCCGCGGCCCCGTCGTCGCAGTCGCTCGCGTCCTCCCGGAAGCCCTCGGGCCGGCCACAGGCCTGAACGCGCTCCGCGTCCTCCGCCGCCGAGCCGAAGCCATCGCCGTCGGCATCCACCACGTAGGTGGTCGTCACCCCCTCGTCGACGCGGCCGTCGCAGTCGTCGTCCGAGGTGTTGCAGAGCTCGGCGGCCTCGGGGGAGGCCGAGCCGCGCCGGTCATCGCAGTCGGGGCCGCAGCGGAGCTCGCCGTCGACCCGGTTGCAGCAGCGGTCGGAGAGGAAGCCGTCGAGGTCGCCGTCGCCCTGCCCTTCCCCGGCCAGGGTGGTCGGATCGCAGTCCTCGTCGATGCCCACCGGATCGCAGATCTCCGCGGCCCCCGGGTAGCGGTTCGGATCGTCGTCGTCGCAGTCCTCGCCGCCGCACGCGATGGCGTCGACCCCGTCCCCGTCCCCGTCGGCGTTCTCGGCGCAGGAGGCGCAGCGGTCCGTGCCCTCGTCGCATCGGGTGCCGTCGTCGCAGGGCGGGACGCCTCCGACGCAGCCGCGGGCGTCCGCCTCGCTCGCCTCCGGCGCGCAGCGCTCCTCGCCGTTGCAGAAGAGCCCGTCGTCGCAGTCCGCGGCGCGACTGCACGCCGCGGACGCGTCCCCCGGCCCCCCGTCGGGCTCGCTGCCCCCGTCGTCGCCGCAGGCGAAGAGGAGAGCGACGAGAGAGAGGGCGAGGCGGCGCATCGGCCGATGCTACTCGAATCCCGTTCGCGCGGGCTCGTCCGTGTCCACGTCGAGCCCGAGGCGGCGCGAACGTCGCCGCCCGACCCCGCCGCGACATCCACCGGCTCGCGCGCGAGCGGCCGGCCTCGGCCGGGCCTCCCTACTCGTCGATGGCCTCGCGCGGGGGCTCGGTCGCGTTGTAGCCGCTCGCCATGGTGCGCCCGTAGGCCCCCGCGTTGCCGATCAGGATCACGTCGCCGCGCTCCGTCTTCGGGTGCAGCCGATCGTTCGCGAGCACGTCCGACGAGTCCCCGAGCGGCCCGACCACGTCCGCGAGGATCTCCCGCGGCGCGTCGTAGCGGGTCAGGTTCACGGTCTCGTGCCAGGCGCCGTAGAGGGCGGGCCGGATGAGCGTGTTCATGCCCGCGTCGACGGTGATGAAGGTGTGCCCGTCCTTCTCGACCACGTCGGTGACGTGCGCGAGGAGCACGCCGGCGCGCCCCGCGAGGTAGCGACCGGGCTCCATCCAGAGCTCGATCCCCTCGGCCTTCGCGCGCACCTCCGCGAGCCCCGCGGCCAGCTTCGCGAAGTCGATGCGCCGGTGGCCGACCCGCTCGGGCACACCGAGCCCCCCGCCGAGGTCGAGCACCTTCGCGTTCGGGAACGCCTCGCGCATTCCGAGCATCAGCTCGGCCATGTCCGGCCAGGTGCGCGAGGTGCGGAGCCCGCTCCCGGCATGGGCGTGCAGGCCCACGACCTCCACGCCCGCCGCCTCCACGGCCGCCTTCGCCGCCTCGAGCTGCGAGGGGGCGATGCCGTGCTTGCTCTGGGGCCCGGCCGTCGAGACGAAGGGGTGCTCGCCGGCGCCGCGGCCCGGATCCACGCGCAGGAAGATCGAGCGCCCGCGGAAGGTCTCGGGCCAGGTCTGGAGCGGCGTGAGGCTGTCGACGACCACGTGGGCGCCGAGCTCGAAGGCCCGCTCGAAGTCCGCGCGGACCGCGCCGTGCGGCGCGAAGAGCAGGCGCCCCTCGAGCTTGCCGAGCTGCTCGACGACACGCTCGAGCTCCCCGCGCGTGCAGCACTGGAAGCCCGTCCCGCGCCCCTCGAGGTGCTTCAGCACGGCGGCGTGGTCGTTCGCCTTCACCGAGTAGAAGAGCCGGTCGAGCTTCAGCGTCTCGAGCTCGGCGAGCGCGGCGTCGATGGCCGGGAGCCGGTACACGTAGCAGGGCGTCCCGCCCTCGGCCTCCTCGATGAGCTTCTCGCGGCGCTCCTGCCACCAGCTCTTCATGACCCGCGGCTTCTCCCAGTCCGTGTCGAAGAGCTGCTCCCAGGACGGCCCGAAGCTCGGATCGCTCAGGGTCGGATCGAAGAGGAGCGCGTGCAGGTCCATGATCAGCCGGTCGGCCTGATCCTCCTGCACGACGAAGGTGAAGTTCAGGTCGTCGGCCGCCTGCGAGACCATGTAGACGCGCAGGTCCTCGAAGCGCTCGAGGATGGGCCCGAGCTCGTGGAGCATGGCGCGGATGTTCGTGCCGACGAGGCTCACGGCGGCGCCGGGCCCGAGGAGGCGCGCGCCCGGGGCGGTCTTCTGGATGTCCTCGACCAGGCCCTGGAGCTCCTTCTCCTCGAGCACGTTCACGGCCGGATCGAGGGAGAAGGTCAGGTTGGTCTCCGAGGCCGAGACCATGTCGATGCTCAGGCCGCGCCGCGCGAAGTGGCGCGCCGTGTCGGCGAGGTTGCCGACGTTCTCGAGGGCGCGGTCGACGTCGACGCTGAGCACGGCGATGCCCTCGCGCGCCGAGACGGCCTTCACGATGGGCTGGCTGCTCGGGGCCTGCCGGGAGATGACCGTGTGGGTCATGGCCGGCGCGGGCGTGCAGCGGATGTGGAGCGGGATGTCGTGCGCGGCGACCGGGGCGATGCAGCGCGGGTGGAGCACCTTCGCGCCCATCAGGGCGAGCTGCTCGGCCTCGGCGTAGTCGAGGTGGCGGAGCAGGCGCGCGCTCGGGACGCGGCGCGGGTTGGTCGTGAACATGCCCGGCACGTCGGTCCAGATCTCGAGGCGCTCGGCGCGCACGCGGGCGGCGAAGGTGGCGGCCGAGGTGTCCGAGCCGCCGCGGCCGAGGAGCACCGTGTCGCCCTCCTCGTCACGGGCGATGAAGCCCTGGGTGAGGACCACGTCGGCGTCGAGCTCGGAGAGGCGCGCCGTGAGGACCGGGTCGAACTCGGTGGAGCAGGAGTTCGAGAGGAAGCGGGTCTCGAGGCGGGCGTCGTGGCCGCGGGGCTCGACCTGGAGCATCTCCCGGGCGTCCTGCCAGCTCGTCTTCACGCCGCGGGCGTTCAGCCAGGCGGCGCCGAGGGTGGTGCTCATCAGCTCGCCCATGCTCATGGCGCGGGCGCGGATGCGCGGGGAGGCCTCCTCGACGAGGCGGATGCCCTGGGTGATGCGGCCGAGCTCCTCGAAGCGCTCGCCGAGGAGCGCCTCGGCGTCGAGGTCCATGTCGTCGGCGAGCGCGCGGTGCTTGGCGAGGATCTCCTCGAGGACCCCGCTCGCGTCCTCGCCCGCCTCGGACTGGGCGAGGAGCTTCTCGAGGAGGTTCGAGATCCCCGAGAGGGCGGAGCAGACGACCATGGGCCGGCGGCCCTCGGCGAGGTGCTCGCGCACCACCTGCTCGATGGTCTTCCAGCGCTCCAGGGAGGCCACGCTCGTGCCACCGAACTTGGAGACGACCCACTCGACTTCGTTCGCCATGTGGCGGACCCTAACAGGTCGTCGCGATCACGCCGGGAACGCCCCCGAAACGGGTTGGACGCACAGCTGCCGCGGAGCGCCGCGAAGCGTGCCCCGGTGCGCGAGACCGTGCCCCGCCGTGTCAGAACGGCTCATCGCGCCGTGCCATCGACCCCTTCGGTGCGCCAGATGCGGGAGGCCGGGCCGGGCGTTCGCTCACAGGGTGCGCGACGAAACGCCACGCGTGCCGCGCTTGGCGCGCCGCGGGCCTGCCGCCATGTTGTGGGGCGTGACCCGCGCGATCTCCGCGTTCGCCGCCCGGCTGGGAGCCCTGGCCCCCTTCGTTCCGCGCACCGTTCCGCGCGCCGCGCTCTCGGCGGCCGCGCTCCTGATGGTCGCGCTGCCGGTGGCCGCCTGCTCCACCGAGGGCGGCTACGCCTTCGAGCTGCCGGAGGGCTTCCCCGAGCCGCGCGTGCCGGAGGACAACCCCATGAGCGAGGCGAAGGTCGAGCTCGGGCGGCACCTCTTCTACGACACGCGCTTGAGCGGGAACCAGACGCAGAGCTGCGCGAGCTGCCACGTGCAGGAGCTCGCCTTCACGGACGGGTTGCCGCGCGGCGAGGGGAGCACCGGGGAGATGCACCCGCGGGGGTCCATGTCGCTCGTGAACGTGGCCTACGCGCCGACGCTGACCTGGGCGAGCCCGGTGACGCGGCGGCTCGAGGACCAGGCGCTGACGCCGCTCTTCGGGGAGGAGCCGGTGGAGCTGGGGCTGGCGAACATGGAGGACGTGCTCTTCGAGCGGCTGCGGGCGGAGCCGCGCTACCAGGCGCTCTTCGAGGAGGCCTTCCCGCGGGACGCGGACCCCTTCACGCTCGGGAACCTGACGAAGGCGCTCGCCTCGTTTCAGCGGACGCTCATCAGCGCGCGCTCGCCCTACGACCGGTACGCGGCCGGGGACGAGGCGGCGATCTCCGAGAGCGCGCGGCGGGGGGCGGAGTTCTTCTTCGGCGAGGTGGGCGAGTGCTTCCACTGCCACGGGGGCTTCCTCTTCTCGAGCGCCGTGGACCACATGGGGAACGTCTTCGACCAGGCGACCTTCCAGAACAACGGGCTCTACGACGTGGACGGGCGCGGGGCGTACCCGCCGGAGAACACCGGGCTCTTCGAGTTCACGGGCGAGCGCTCGGACATGGGCAAGTTCAAGCCGCCGACGCTGCGAAACATCGCGCTGACGGCGCCCTACATGCACGACGGGAGCATCGAGACGCTCGAGGGGGTGCTCGAGCACTACGCGGCGGGCGGGCGGAACGTGACCGAGGGGCCGTACGTCGGGGACGGGCGCGCGAACCCGAACAAGAGCATCTTCGTGCACGGGTTCGAGATGGACGAGCAGCTGAAGGCGGACCTCCTGGCGTTCCTGGAGAGCCTGACGGACGAGGCGCTGCTGGAGGACCCGCGCTTCTCCGACCCCTGGATCGAGTGATTCACGACCTGCGGTCGTGAGGCGTTCCGCTGTCCGCTTTCCGCCGTCCGTGCTGGCGCCGGGCTTCGCGGTCCATGCCGCTGACGCGGAGAGAGGCGGCGTCGGTGGCACGGCGTTGGCGGCGCGGCGCTCGCGGGGAGCCCGACCGAAGGGAGGGCTCTCCCCTCGCCCCAGTTCCCCGACCCCCAAAGCGAGCGAGAGCGAGCGCTCCGAAAGCGAGCGAAAGCGAGCGCTCCCCGGGCGCAGTAGCGCGAGCGCAGCGAGCGCTTCTGCGCCCGCTCAGCGTCCGGCCGGGCGCCCGCCCTTGCGGGGGTCGCTCGCCGCCACCAGGCGCGCGCCCTGGTCCTGGCCGATGCGGATGAGCTGCACGTTCGCCACGTTCCGGATCGGCTCGTGCGCATGCCCCCGCGCCATCAGCGCACGGAGCCGGGCCGCGTCGAGGGGCGCGAACTCCTCGGTGCGGAGCTGGTTCGGGTGGCCCTGGTGATGCACCCGCGGCGCCCGGAGCGCCTGGCCCGGGTCGACGCCGTGCACGAGCACGTTCATCGCCACCTGCTGTACGGCCGTGACGATGCGGCTCCCGCCCGCCGCGCCGAGGCAGAGCGCGGGCCGTCCGTCCTCGCCGAAGACGATGGTCGGCGACATGGTCGACACGGGCCGCTTCCCGGGTCCGGGGAGGTTCGGCGCGCCGCCCACGAGCCCGAAGGCGTTCGCCTCGCCGACGGCCCGCGCGAAGTCGTCCATCTCGTCGTTGAGCACGATCCCCGCCGCCGTGTAGCGCGCCCCGAAGGGCAGGTTCACGGTCGTCGTCACGCTGGCGACGTTGCCCTCCCGGTCGACCACGCAGAGGTGGCTCGTGCCCGCGTTGTCGGGCTGCACGATCTCCGGCTCCTCCTCGGCGAGCGGCTGCTCGTAGTCTTCGGGGAGCATGGCCAGGCTCGGGTGGAAGGCGTCGATCCGCGCCCCCACGCGCTCGGGCGCCATCATCGCGTCGAGCGGCAGCTCCACGTGGTCCGGATCGCCGAAGTAGCGCTCGCGATCGAGGAAGGGCCCCTTCCAGCTCTCGGCGAGCGCGTGGAGGAAGGCCGCGTTCGGGAGCTCGCCTCGCTCCACCGGGCGCCAGCGCGCCGGCAGCCCCTCGAGGATGGCGAGGCTCTGGAGCATCGTGAAGCCGCCCGCGCTCGGCGGCGGCGCCGTCACCCAGCGCCAGCCGAAGCGCTCGGCCGAGAGGGGCTCGCGCTCGACGACGGCGTAGTCGGCGAGGTCGCGCATGGTGAAGAGACCCCCGTTGCGCCGGTTGGCCTGCACGATCTGCCGCGCGATGCGCCCCGTGTAGATGGCCCGCTTGCCGCGGCGGCCGAAGGCGCGGAGCGTGCGCGCGAGCTCGGGCTGCAGCAGGCGGCTCCCCGGCTCGAGGCCCCCCTCGGGCCCGGCGAACCAACCGCGCATGAGCGGGTCGCGGCGCATCTGGCCGCCGAAGTAGCGCGACATGCGCGCGAGCGGCTCGCTCACCTCGACGCCGTTCTCCGCGAGGCGCACGGCGGGCTCGACGATGGCCGAGAGCGGGAGCGAGCCGAAGCGGCGCACCATGGCGTCGACGCCCGCCGGCTCGCCCGGGACCCCGCTCGCGAGGCCGCCGAGCTGGGAGGCCGAGTTGGCCGGGCCCTCCATGGGGGGCTCGGCGTCGTCGTACATGTCGGCGGTGGCGGCGGCGGGGGCGCGCTCGCGGAAGTCGAGGTAGGTGAGGCTCTGATCCTCGGCGCGGTAGTAGAGGAGGAAGCCGCCGCCCCCCATGCCGCTCGAGGCCGGGTTGGCGACGCCGAGAGCGAGCATGGTGGCGGCCGCCGCGTCGGCCGCGTTGCCGCCGCGAGCGAGAATCTCGGCGCCGGCCGCAGAGGCCGCGGGGTGATCGGCGGCGACGGCGTACTCCTCGTAGGGGGCCGCGAAGCCCTCGGCGAGCTCGTAGCCGGGCTCGGTCGGGCCGGTGCCGAGGAGCGCGAGGGCGAGCAGGAGCAGCGCGAGGAGGCGGAGGGGGCGCATGGGGATAGCCCTACACCGTCCTCCGTCCCCCCGCGAGCGGCCGGACCGGAGCCGGTGCCCGCGGGATGGCGCGAGGGTGAGGAGGACCGGCGGGCACGGGCACGGGTTGGGGTCGTTCGGCGCTTCGGGGTCGCGGGGGGCTCGGTGACCGGCGGGCTTGGTGACCGGCGGGCTCGGTGACCGGCGGGCACGGTGACTGGCGGGCACGGTGACTGGCGGGCGCGGGCAGGGGTTTGGGTCGTTCGGCGCTTCGGGGTCGCGGCGGCTCGGTGACTGGCGGGCACGGGCACGGGCATGGGCACGGGCACGGGTTCTCGGGGACGGGTCTTTGGGCACGGGCAGGGGTTTGGGTCGTTCGGCTCTTCGGGGTCGCGGCGGCTCGGTGACCGGCGGGCACGGGCAGGGGCACAGATGCAATGAAGGGGGTCGAATCCGGCAGACTTGCGAAGTCGAAAACCCAAGCCAACGGAGACGACCCCCGATGAAGACCTACGACAACGAG
>PABA01000133.1 GCA_002699025.1 Sandaracinus sp.
CAAGGAGAACATCCTCATGGGCCGCCTCATCCCCGCCGGCACCGGCCTCGGCGCCTACGAGGAGCCCCGCCTCTCCTCCGTCGTCGACGAGGCGATGGAGGCCGGGGGCGGTGAGGCCGCCGCGCTGGCGGCCGCGAGCGAGTAGCCCGCGACCACCGCTCGGTTCGAGGGAGAGCCCCGCCCGTGTGCTTCACGGGTGGGGCTTTCTCCGTCGGGGCCCATCGGCGCCGGCGGCGCGTCGGGTTCGCTCGCCTCCAGCGAGGGCATGAGGTGAACGGCGCTCGTCGGGATCGAGCCGGAAGCGTTGCCCCGAGGCGCGGGATCGTTGGTAGGCTCGGGCGGTCGCGCTGAAGCGCACGAGACGAGGAGTCGCCGTCGTGTCCGTGAAGAAGACCTTGGAGTTCCTCCGGCGTCCGGGGGAGGAGCGCGAACAGACGGAGGACGTGGGCGCCGCCGCGACGATCGTGGGGGCGAGCGATCCCGGGTGCGTGCGCGAGCGCAACGAGGACCAGTTCGTCGTCGCGTCGCTCGAGCGGAGCATCCACGTGCAGCAGTGCGGCTACGTGGGCAACGACGGGACCAAGCACACGGACGTGCCGACCGGGCGGCTGATGATCGTCGCCGACGGGATGGGCGGGCAGGTCAGCGGTGACGTGGCGAGCGCCGTCGTGATCGACGCGATGCTCCAGTACGCCTTCTCGATGATGCCCTGGCTCCGCGCCAACAACGCCGGCGACGAGCGGGCGCTCGCGGAGGGGCTCACGCAGGCGGTGCAGCGCTCGCAGCAGCGCATGCAGGAGGTCGCCGTGCGCAAGGGCATGCACGGGGACATGGGGAGCACGCTCACCATGGGCTACCTGAGCTGGCCCATGCTCTACCTGGTGCACGTCGGCGACAGCCGCGCGTACCTGCTCCGGAGCGGGGAGCTCTTCCGGCTCACGCGGGACCACAACCTCGCCGAGGAGATGGTCCGCATGAACGTGATGACCGAGGACGAGGCGCGCTCGTCCCGCTTCGCGAGCGTGCTGACGAACTCGATCGGGACGTCGGAGAAGGAGATCCGGGTGGAGCTCCATCAGGTGGAGCTGCGCCGCGGGGACAAGGTGCTCCTCTGCACGGATGGGCTCTACGGCGAGGTGCCGGACAAGGACATCAAGGGCCGGTTGATGCACGTGGTGGCGCCGGACCTGGTGGCGCCGTGCGTGCAGTCGCTCATCCAGGCGGCGCGGGACGGCGGCGGGCGCGACAACATCACGGCCGTGCTCGCGCTCTTCTGAGGGGCGCTCTCTCGGAAGCCCCGCTGTCCCCGCGCGCGGGGAGGCCCCTCGTAGCTGGTCGCCGTGGTCGTCCGAAAGACGCTGCTGTCCCCGCGCGCGGGGAGGCCCCGCCAGGGGCGCGCCGTCCTGCAGCGCCTGCGGAGCGCCCCGGCTCGCGTCAGGCGGTCCGCTGGGGGACGGGCCGCTAGGATGCCGTCCGTTCGGATGCCGTCCGTTTGGATGGCGCCCGTTTGGATGCCGTCCGGGTCGCCGCTGAATGGTGATTCATTCGGGTGTATGCTGTCGCGATGAAGCAGCGGCGGTACCTCTTCGAGCAGGACGAGCATGCGCAGCTCCGGGCGGAGATGCGGAAGTTCGCGCGGAACGCGATCGCGCCCCACGCGCACGAGTGGGAGGAGGCCGGGATCTTCCCGCGGGCGCTCTACGCGGAGGCCGCCGAGGCGGGGATGCTGGGGCTCGGCTACCCCGAGGCGCTCGGCGGGAGCGGCGGGGACTTCTCGCACGTGCTGGTGGCGGCCGAGGAGATCGTGCTCGAGGGGAAGAGCGTCGGTACCTGTGTGGGGCTCGGGAGCCACGGCATCGCGCTCCCGCCGATCGTGAACTTCGGCAGCGACGCGCAGAAGGAGCGCTTCGTGCGGCCGGTGCTCGAGGGAAAGAAGATCGCCGCGCTCGGCATCACGGAGCCGGGCGGCGGGAGCGACGTGGCGGGCCTCCGCACCAAGGCGGTGCGGGACGGGGACCACTACGTGGTGAACGGGAGCAAGACCTTCATCACGTCGGGGACGCGGGCGGACTTCGTGACGACGGCGGTGCGCACGGGCGGCGAAGGACACGGGGGCATCTCGCTGCTCGTGATCGAGGCGGACACGCCCGGCTTCTCGGTGGGGAAGAAGCTCGCGAAGACGGGCTGGTGGGCGAGCGATACGGCCGAGCTGGTCTTCGAGGACTGCCGCGTGCCGGTGGCGAACCTCATCGGCCAGGAGAACGCCGGCTTCGTCGCGATCATGATGAACTTCGTGAGCGAGCGACTGATGCTCGCGGCGCAGTGCGTGGCCATCGCGGAGCTCGCGTACCGGGAGACGGTGGCCTACGCGCGGGAGCGGCGGGCGTTCGGGAAGACGCTCACGGGCTTCCAGGTGACGCGGCACAAGCTCGCGGAGATGAGCACGCGGATCGCGGCGGCGCGGGCGCTGACCGGCGAGTGCGTCGCGCGCTCCCTGGCCGGCGAGAACGACGCGGGGCTCGCGGCGATGGCGAAGAACACGGCGACGGATGCGTGCAGCTGGGTCTGCGACCAGGCGGTGCAGATCCACGGCGGCTACGGCTACATGCGCGAGTACGTCGTCGAGCGGCTCTACCGCGACGCGCGCCTCTACCCGATCGGCGGGGGCACGCGGGAGATCATGAACGAGATCATCGCGAAGACGGAGAGCTACTGACGCCGCCGGGCGGGGCTCGCTCAGAGCGCCGTCTGGCGGTCGCCGCGCCCGTCACATCGGGTCTTCGAACTCGTCGGGGGGCGGCGGCTCCTCCATCTCGTCTTCCCCGCCCGTCGTGTAGGTCTCGTCGGTGGGGGTCGTGCCGTCGTCGGTGCCCTCGGAGCCGCCGTCCCCGCCGCCGCAGGCGACGAAGAGGGGGAGGGCGAGGAGGGTGGCCAGGAGCGTGCGTCGAAGTCCGGTCATGTCGTGGGTCTCGATGCGCCAGCGTGGGCGTGGCGGGTAGGTAGGGCGAGACAGCGGCAGCGGCGAGGGGTTCCGCGCCGCGGCCGCGTTCAGGCGCGGCTCCCCAGGAGGATACCGCGGCCGAGGAAGTCCTCCAGCAAGCTGGAGAGGCCGTCGATGAAGCGGGCGTCGATGGCGGTGCCGCGGGCCTGGGCCACGGCCTGGACGGCCTCGGTCATGGTGCGGTCGCCGGGGATCCACGCGCGGAGGAGATCGCGCGCGAGCTCGTTCAGCTCCATGGTCACGGCCTGGAAGCTCTCCGGGTCGCGGTAGATGCAGAGGTGGAGCGGCGTGGGCTCGTAGCGCTTCGCCTTCTTGCGCGGCACGGTCCAGCCGACCTCCAGGAGGGTCAGGGCGGGGCTCACGACGGGCGGGCGCTCGAAGCCGAACTCGGGGGCGAGCGGCGGGAGGTCGGCGTCGTCCGCGGACTTCACGGTCCACTCGGCGAGCTCGTAGCGGGCCAGGTCCGGGAGCCAGCCCTCCTCGCGCGCCTCGAGGCGCGGGGCGAGGTGCGCCGCGAACTGGGCGGGGACCTCGCGGAAGAAGCGCGTCGAGGGGGGGGCCTCGGCCAGCCAGGAGACGAAGGCCGCCTCGAAGGCCTCGGGGCCGAGGGCCTTCTTCGTGCGGGGGAGGGCGGCGCCGCAGACGCGGCGGAGCCGGGTGCGGACCATGTTGCGGTAGATGCGCCAGATGCGCGCGTCGCCGAGGCGGGCGAGCTCTTCGTCGCCGGCCTGGGGCGCGAAGCAGAGGCGGGTCACCTCGGCCTCGTGCTCGACGAGGCTCAGGCCGCTGAGGGCCGGGGCGGTCACGCGGCCTCCTCGCCGACCGCGTCGCGGTAGATGGCGTTCAGACGGCGAACCTCGGCGAGGAGCTCGCCGAGGGAGGGGATGTTGTTGTCGCGCTCGAGGAGCACGGGGCGCGGGCCGGTGCGGCGGAGCGTGTAGTCGAGGAGCTCGTAGACGCCCTCGGGGATGGGCTCGCCGTGCGTGTCGATGCGCAGGCCGTCGTCGCGCACGAGGTGCCCGGCGACGTGCATCTGGACGACGCGCTCGGGGGGGACCAGGTCGATCCAGGCCTTTGGATCGAAGCCGAAGTTGCGGCTGTTCACGAAGACGTTGTTCACGTCGAGCATGAGCTTGGCGTCGGCGCGCTCGAGGACCTCGACGCAGAAGCGCGCCTCGTCGAGCGGGTCGGCGGACATGGGCGCGTAGTAGCTGACGTTCTCGAAGGCGAGCTCGCGATCGATGGCGTCGCGGACCTCCGTGAAGCGCTGCGTGACGGTGTCGAGCGCCTCGTCCGTGAAGGGGATGGGGAGGAGATCGTGGGCGAAGGCGCCGCCCGCGCCGCCGAAGCAGAGGTGGTCGCTGTGCCAGGGGGTGTCCACGTCGGCGAGGAAGCGCTTCAGCTGGGCGAGGTAGGTGGCGTCGAAGGGCTCGAGCTGGCCGAAGCAGGTGGTCAGGCCGTGCGTGAGGACCGGGTAGAGGTCCTGGGCGCGCGCGAGGTTCTGCCGGTAGCGGCCGCCGCGGGCGACGTAGTTCTCCGGGTGGACCTCGACGAAGGCGACGTCGTCGGGTTTCGCTTCGAGGAAGGCCTGGGCCATGTCGACGCGGAGGCCGAGGCCGATGCCCTGGGGGATGGTGCTCATGGTGATCCGGTCGGCGGGGGCGACCCGCTCGGTGGCCGCCACCCTAGCAGCCGCGTCGCCTGGTCGTCGCGGGTCCCGGAGCCCTACGCGGCGGGCCAGGGTGCGTTTCGTCTCGCGGGCGTCGGTCAGGGGGCTGCCTCGTCGGGAGCCCCGAAACGCGAAACGCCGCGGCGCTCGAGAGCGCCACGGCGTTTCACGTACGGACGAGTCCGCGGCTCAGCCGCAGGAGCCCTCGCCGCAGGACGCCTCGCCGGCGCCCTCGGCCTCGCCGCCGCAGCTGGCCTCGCCGCCGCAGGACGCCTCGGTGCCCTCCTCGGTGGCCTCGCCGCCGCAGGACGCCTCACCGCCGCAGGACGCCTCGGTGGCCTCCTCGCCGCCGGTCGACGACTCCGCCGCCTCGGGCTCCTCGCTGCCGCCGCCGCAGCCGAAGCCGAGCGCCGCCGTCGCCATCGCCACGAGCGTGGTCTTGAAAGCCGAGTTCATTGCAACCTCCAGGTATTCGGCGGCGCCGGTGGCCCGCCATCGCATCGTTTCCACTCACCGCGCCCCCGGCATCGGACCCTCGATGGCCCGCGTCCAGTGACGCGCCGCCCCTCAGCGAGGGCACGGAGAATGAATTGTTGCGGGACGCTACCCCAAGGCCCTTCGCTTCAGCAAGCGCCAGCACGAAAGGCTTTTCCCGGAGCGCCGCCCCGTCCATCGCTCCCCCCGTATGCCGGCGGGAGGCGATAGTTTCGCCCGGAGCCTCCATGGAGATCGAGAAATCGACGGACGGCCGCGCCGAGGGACCCCATACACGCTCCATGGGGTCGCCCGTCGCGCCGCTGATCGTCTCCGCCCTGCTCGGCGTGCTCGCGCTCGGGGGAGCCGGCTGCGGGGCCGCGGCCCGGGGCTCGGCCGAGCGATCGCCCGGCGAGCGGAACAGCGCGGGAGGCGGCGCAGACGGCGGCGGAAGCGGCGCCCCGAGCGGCCGGACGAGCGGCGTGCGCTACCTCGTGCGTGCGGACGCGGCGCTGACGCGCCTGCGGGTCGAGGCCTGCTTCGATGGAGCGCCGCCCGCTCGCATCGCGCCCGCGAGCCGCGACGCGCTCGGGGCGGCCCTCGAGGTGCGGGGGAGCGACGGCAGGGCCTTCCCGCTCGGCGCCGATGGGGCGCGGCTGGAGGGGCTCGCGCCCGGCGCCTGCGTGCACTACGCGCTCGACCTCGAGCGGGCGACCTGGGGCCGGGGCGCGGTGCGGAGCGGCGGCGATCTGCTGCTCGCCCAGACCCACTTCCTCTGGCGCCCGGAGCCGATGCCGCGCGGGCTGGACGTGCGGCTCCGCCTCGAGCTGCCGGAGGGCCTGCACGCCTCGGCGCCCTTCCTGCGCCCCGGCGTCGACGAGCACGTGCTCCGCCCCTCCATCCTGCGGGTCATCGGGAACGTCGCCTTCGTCCGGGAGCCGCCGCTCCGCTTCGAGGAGGGCGGCGCCGAGGTCGAGGTGGCGCAGCTGCGCGGGGCGCTCCGGGCCGACCGCGAAGACGTGAAGCGCTGGATCGCCGAGGCCGTGCGCTGCGTCTCGCTCGTGGACGGGCGCTTCCCGCGGGAGCGGCTCCACGTGGTGGTCGTGCCGGTCGGGCCGGGCGCGCGGCCGGTGGCCTTCGGCCTGGTCCGCCGAGGGGGCGGGCCCTCGGTGATGCTCCTCGCGCACGCGAACGCCGCGCCGGAGGCGCTGCTCCGGGACTGGACGGCGGTGCACGAGCTCAGCCACCTGGCGATGCCGCGCATGTACGAGGAGGACCGCTGGCTCTCGGAGGGCTTCGCCACCTACTACCAGGAGATCCTGCGCGGGCGCGGGGGCCTGCTCTCGGAGGAGGAGGTCTGGGCGCGCTTCCTCGACGGCTTCGACCGGGGCCGGGCCGTGGGCACCTCGCGCTCGCTCTGGCGCGAGTCGGCGACGGTCCACCAGACGGGGGCCTATCGGCGCATCTACTGGGCCGGGGCGGCCTACTTCCTCGCGGCGGACGTGCGGCTCCGGCAGCGCGGCCGGAGCCTGGACGAGCTGGTGGGCGCGGGCCGGGCGCTCTGGGGGCGCCGCGGGGGGGCCTGGGAGGGGCGCGAGGTGCTCCGGGCCATGGACGCGCGCCTCGAGGCGCCGACGCTGCTGCCGCTGGCCGAGCGCTGGGGCGACGCCCGCGGCTTCCCGGACGTCGAGGCGCTCCTCGAGGAGCTCGGTGTGCGACGGCGCGGCGACGGCGTCGTGCTGGACGACGCGGCGCCGCTCGCCGCCGTGCGCCGGGCCCTGCTCCGCGCCCCGCTCAGCGCCGAATGACGTCGAGGACGAGCGGCTCGAGGCTCGGGGCGCGCCGGCCGATGGTGAAGGCGCCGGCGACGCGCTCGACCACGGAGGCGACCTTCCGCCGCTGCTTCGGGTGCACGTGGAGGCGCGCGAGGGGCTGGCCCTTCTTCACCTTCTCGCCGGGCTTGGCGTCGATGGTGATGCCCACGGCCGGGTCCACGTCCTGATCGCTCCGCGTGCGGCCGGCGCCGAGGGAGACGCTCGACCAGCCGATCTCGAAGGCGTCGATGCCCGTGACGAAGCCTGCCTTCGGCGCCGGGACCTCGAGGGTGGACTTCGCGATCGCGAGCCGGTCCGGCTCGGCGACGACGCGCGGGTCGCCGCCCTGGGCCTTCACGATCTTCTCCATCACGCGGATCGCCTCGCCGCTCGCGATGGCGGCCTCGAGCTTCTTCCGCGCGTCCTTCTCCGAGCGCGCCGCGCCGCCGAGGCGGAGCATCTCCACGGCCAGCGCCATGGTGCAGTCGATCAGATCCTCCGGGCCCTCGCCGTGGAGCACGCGGAGCGCCTCGGCCGTCTCGATGGCGTTGCCGACCGTGCGCCCGAGCGGCGCGTCCATGCGGGTGAGGATCGCCGTGACCTTCTTCCCGGCGAGGCGGCCGACGCGGACGATGCTCTTGGCGAGCTCCGTGGCCTGCTCGGGCGTCTTCATGAAGGCGCCCTTGCCGACCTTCACGTCGAGCACGAGCGCGTCGATGCCCTCGGCGAGCTTCTTGGAGAGGATGCTCGCCGTGATCAGCGGGACCGACTCGATGGTCGCCGTCACGTCGCGGAGCGCGTAGAGCTGCCGGTCCGCCGGGGCGAGCTCGGCGGTCTGCTTGAAGAGGGAGCAGCCGACCTTCTTCAGCTGGGAGGCGAAGCGCTTCGTGCTCATGTCCATGCGGAAGCCCGGGATCGCCTCGAGCTTGTCCACCGTGCCGCCGGTGTGGCCGAGGCCGCGGCCGCTGATCATGGGGACGGGGACGCCGCAGGCCGCCACGAGCGGGGCGAGGCAGATGCTGACCTTGTCGCCGACGCCGCCCGTGCTGTGCTTGTCGACCTTCACGCCGGGCACGGACGAGAGGTCCATGACCGTCCCGCTGTCGCGCATGGCGAGCGTGAGCGCCGCCGTCTCCTTCGGCGTCATGCCGCGGAAGAACGTGGCCATGGCGAAGGCGGCCATCTGGTAGTCGGTGACGCCGCCGTCGACGTAGCCCTCGACCAGCTGCTGGATCTCCGCCTCGGCGAGGGCGCCTCCGTCGCGCTTCTTGGCGATGAGCTCCGGCGTCGTCGGGGACGCGGCGGGCTTCTTCGCGGGCGCCTTCGTCGACGCGCGCCGCGTCTTCGCGGGCTTCTTCGCGGGCTTTTTCGCGGGCTTTTTCGCGGGCTTTTTCGCGGTGCGCTTCGCGGGCTTCTTCGAGGACTTCTTCGCGCTCTTCTTCGCGGCCATGCGCGCGACCCTACCCGACCGGGCGGCCCGGCGGTACTCCGCGGCGCCGCGGCCCTCCGAGGCCCGCGGCGTCGCGCTCTCCCGCGCGCTCAGCGCTTCTTGCGGCGCGTGCGGCGGCGCTTCTTCTGGCCGCCGCCGTCCTGCTGCGCCTGCTTCTGCTTCGACGGCCGCGTGCGGCGCCGCTTGGGCGCGTCCCCGCCGTCCTGCTCGCGTCGCGCCTGCCGCTTGCGCTGGCCGCCGCGCCCGCCGCCGCCGCGCTTGCGGCGCTGGCCCTCGCCCTGCTTCTGCTTGGACGAGCGCGAGCGCCGCCGCCCGCGATCCTCGCCCTCCTCGTCGCGCAGGCCGGCGTCGAGGGGGATGGCGGTGATCTCCCGCTCGGGGACGTTCACGTTCTCGATCCGCACGGTGACCCGGTCGCCCATGCTGAACATGCGCCCGCTGCGGAGGCCGATGAGCCGGATCCCCAGCTCGTCGAGCTCGTAGTAGTCCTGCAGCCGGTTCACCGGGACCATCGCCTCGACGTAGGGATCGTCGAGGGCGACCCGGAAGCCGTAGTGGTCCACGGTGGAGACGCGCCCCTCGAACTCCTCGCCGACGCGGTCGCGCATCAGGATGGTCCGGTAGAGCTGCACCACGTCGCGCTCGACCTGCATGGCGCGGCGCTCGAGCCGGCTCGCCTCGGCGGCCGCCTTGCGCATCTTCGGCAGCATGGTCGCGCCGTCGATGGCCTCGCCGCGGAGCAGCTTCTTCACCACGCGGTGCACGACCATGTCCGGGTAGCGACGGATCGGCGAGGTGAAGTGCAGGTAGTCCTTCGCCGCCAGGCCGAAGTGGCCGACGTCGCCGTTCGTGTCGTAGGAGGCCTGCTGCATCGCGCGGAGCAGCAGGTAGCGGAGCACGGGCGCCTCGTCCCGCCCCTCGATCTTCCGGAGGAACTTCGAGAGCTGCTTCGGGTCCCGCGCCTGCTCGGCGTCGATGTCGTGACCGAGCGCCGAGGCGAGCTGGGCGAAGGTGCCGATCTTCTTCTCGTCGGGCTTGCCGTGGACTCGGTAGATGGCCGGCACGCCCTGGCGCTTGAGCTCGCCGGCGACGAGCTCGTTCGCGAGGAGCATCATCTCCTCGACCATGCGGTAGGCCTCCCGGACGCCCGGGTCGCTGCGGCTCTCGCGGCAGTCGATGGGCTCGACGTTCTCGTCGTCGAGGAGGACCTTCGGCTCCGGGAGATCGAAGTCGAGGGCGCCGCGGCGGAGGCGGCGCTTGCGGAGCTTGCGGGTGAGCTCGAGGAGCGCGCTCAGGTTGTCGACGCGCTTCTCGGCGGCGGGCTGGCGCGGGCCCTCGTCCGTGAGATCGAGCGCGCGGGCGACGCCCTCGTAGGTGAGCTTGCCGCGGCTCCGCATCACGCCCTCGAAGAGGCGGTAGTGCTTGACGATGCCGGTCTTGGAGAGCTCGGCCTCGACGCCCATGCAGAGCCGGTCCTTGTTCGGGACGAGCGAGGCGAGGTGCGAGCTGAGCTCCGGCGGGAGCATGGGGATCGCGCGGTCGGGCAGGTAGATGCTGCAGCTCCGCGCGAGGGCCTCCTCGTCGAGGCGCGTGCCCGGGCGCACGTAGTGGGAGACGTCGGCGATGCAGATGACGACCCGGTAGCCGTCCTTCGTGCGCTCGCAGAAGAGGGCGTCGTCGTGGTCGCGGGCGTCGAAGGGGTCGATGGTGCAGAGGTCGACGTCGCGCAGGTCCTCGCGGCCCTTCTTGTCGCGCTGGGGCACCCGGTCGGGGAAGGCGGCGGCCTCCTCCTTCACGTCCTCGGGGAACTCCTCGACGACGTTCTCGCGGATCTTGATCTTCGTGACCTCGACGGTCGTCATGCCGCGCACGCCGAGGTTCTCGACGATCTCGGCGGCGGCCAGGTCGTCGGGCCCCTGCGGGAAGCGCGCGAGGCGCGCGACGATGGCCTGGTCGGAGCCCTTCTTCTTCGGCGGCTTGCCGAGGAGGAGCACCGGCGCGCGGAGGCGCGGGTCGTCGGGCTGGATGACGTACTGCTTGCCCTGGCGCTCGAGCGTGCCCGTGAAGCGCTCGGGGCGGCGCTGGAGCACGGAGATGACCGTGCCCTCGCGACCCTTGGGCGAGGGGCGGGCGATGATCTCGACCCGGTCCCCGTGGAGGGCGGCGCCCATGGCGCCGGGCGGGATGAAGACGTCGTCGCCGCCGTCGTCGGTGGAGACGAAGCCGAAGCCCCGCGGGTTCATGGTGAGCACGCCCTCGATCGTGCCTTCGGCGGCGACGGGGGGCGGCGGGGGCATCTGCTTCTTGATGCGGAAGCGGTGGCCGGGCATCTCGGTGACGAGGCCCAGGGCGTGGAGCTCGTCGAGGACGTCGAGCATCTCGTCCTTGCGGGACTTGGCGACGCCGAGGCGTCCGCAGATTTCGGCGACGTGGAGGGCTCGCGGCGCGCGATCGCGCAGCGCGTCCATCACGCTCTCTCGTTCGATGGGGTTCATGTGGTTTCGTGGGGTGGGCCCGCGGGACCGGTCGCGGTCGCGGCGGCGCAGAAGGGCGCGGCCGACCGGAGGGTCGCCGAGCGGGCGTGATTGGAAAAGGGGAGGGGGGTCGGGGCGTCGCTCCGGGAGCGCGGTGCGCGGATGTCAGCGCAGCGCGTGGAGCCCGCCGTCGTCGGCGCCCACGTAGAGGGTGCCGTCGGGCGCGAGGGCGGCCGTCGAGTCGACGTCCTGCCCCAGGTTGTGGCGCCAGAGGACCTCGCCCTCGGCAGAGATGGCATAGAAGAAGTCGTCTTGCGAGCCGACGTAGATCCGGCCGGCGGCGTCGATGCGCGCCGAAGCCCGGATGCGGCCCGAGGTGGCCACCTTCCAGCGGAGCTCCCCGGTGGGGCTCAGCGCGTAGAGGTGGCGGTCGTAGGAGCCGACGACGATGGTGCCGTCGGCGGCGATGGCGGGGGTGGCGCGGACGTCCTCGCCGGTCTCGTAGCGCCAGCGCTCGCGTCCGTCTGGACCCAGGGCCAGAACGTGGCCACGATCGGTCCCGATGTAAATGGTGCCGTCCTCGGCGATGGAGGCGCCGCCGTCGATGCTGGCGCCCGCGGGGGTGCGCCAGGCGACCTGGCCCGAGGGCTCGACGGCGAGGACCTCGCCCTCCGGGGTGCCGACCACGACCTGCCCGTTCGGGTGGAGCGCCGGGGAGCTCCGGATGTGGCTCGCCGTGGGGACGTGCCAGCGGACGGCGCCGGCCGGGTCGATGGCGTAGACGCCCTCGGCGGCGGCGTAGACGGTGCCGTCCGGGCCGATCACGGGGCTCGCGTCGACCTCGTCGTGGAGGTCGAGGCGCCAGCGCACCTGGCCCGTGGGGTCGAGGGCGGTGAGCGTGCCGTCGTCGCTGCCGACGTAGACGGTGCCGTCCTCGGCCACGGCGGCGGTCGCGTAGATCTTGTCGCCGGCCGTGTAGCGCCAGCGGAGGCGTCCGTCGGCGGCGACGGCGGCGAAGCTGCGATCGAGCGAGCCGATGTAGACGGTTCCGTCGGGGCCGACGACGGGCGAGGCGAAGACGCGGGCGCGGGTGCGGTGGACCCAGCGCTGCTCGGGGGCCTCGGCCGGGCCCGTGTGGACGCTCCGCCCGTGGTGGCGCGGGCTGCCCATGAACATGGCCCGGTCCGGCGTCGGCTCGGTCTCGGCGGGCGGGCCCGCGTCGGCGGCCGCTCCGGCGTCCTCGGCCGGGGCCACCGGGCCGGCGTCCGGCGGGGTCGCCGTGCTCGACTCCGCATGCGTCCCGGTCAGCTCGGCCTCGACCTCGGCCAGGAAGCGGCACCGGCCCTCGTGGCAGATCCGGTCGGCGCGGCACTCGCGGTCCGACATGCAGGGCACGGGCTGGGTCGGTCCCTGGCGCGCTCCGCACGAGGCGAGGGCGGACGCGAGCGGGAGCGCGAGGACGAGGGTCCGCGCCAGGCGGGCGACCGGCGCCCGCGGCGCGGTGGCGGGGCGGCCGGAGCCGTTCACGTCCTGAGGCGTCACGTCGCCTCGGGAGTAGCAGCCGCGCCCCGCCGCATCAACGATTCGGCGGCTCGTCGGGAGCCGCGGCGGCGTCGTCGTCGCCGGCCGGCGCCAGCAGGAAGACCTCGTCCCCGCGGAGCAGGGCCACGCGCTCCCCGTCCTGGGAGAGCGCCGCGGCCCGGGGCGGCGGTGCGTCGGTCCAGCCGGCCGGGCGCCAGAGCTCGCTCCGCCCGCGGCGCGTGACGAGCACGCCCCAGGGCGTCTCGACGATCCAGCTCTCCCCGTCGGGGGTCACGCGGCCGCCCTGGAGCGGCGCGGGCGGCGGGTCCCCGGTCTCGAGGCGCACCGGATCGCCGGCGGGGAGCCCATCGGCCGTGAGCGGGGCCACCCAGCGCGCCCCGGGGCGGCCGACCACGAGCCCCTGCGGCGCCCAGCCGAGCGCGCGCCAGAGCGTCGACTCGGGCGGCCGGGTGCAGCCCTCGAGCGGGGCCTCGGCGACCGGCCGGCGCTGGGCCGGGGCGAAGCCGGCGCCGGGGCCGACCTGGCTCGCGGGCAGCAGCTCCGCCTCCACGCCCGCGCAGGTCCGCCGGAGACCGCGGACGAAGAAGCGGCCGCCCGGGTCGCGCACGGGCGCCGGGAGCGCGTCGGCCGGGGTCACGCCGCCGGCCGGCCCGTGGCGCTCGGCGGTCACGCCCCGGACGATCAGCCCGCCGTCCGCGTCGAAGGCGAGGGCCGTGTGCGTCGTCGCGGCGTCCGGCGTGCCGCGCCAGCGGGTCAGTCGCGTGGCCTCGATCCCGCTGGCGGCGGCGGCGTCGAGCGCGTCGTCGGGGATGGGCGCGCCCCCCTCCAGCGCCGCGAGGGCGTCCACGAGCTCGCCGGCTTGGAGCAAGGCCGCGACCTCGGCGCGGCGCGCGCGCTCGCGCAGGGCGTCGGGGCAGGCGAGCCCCCAGGCGCCCGCGCCGAAGCGGATCCGCGCGTCCTCTCCTCGGCAGAAGGCGGCGGCCAGGCGAGCGCCGCGCGCCGGGTCCGCGTCCAGGGCGGCGCGGACGCTCGCCTCGGGCTCGCCTGCTTCCCGCGCGAGCCCGCCCGGCCGGTCGAGCCAGGCGAAAGCGACCTCGGCGCCGTGGACGCGAGCGACCAGGCCGAGGTCCTCGTGGCCGTCCTCGTCGCGATCCTCGAAGACGAGCTCGGCCTCGAGGGGCGCGCGGGTGGAGAGGGTCTCCCGGACGCGCGGGGCCTCGCCGAGCCCCACCACCCAGCGCACGCGCCAGGGGTCGGCCGCCTCGTCGCCCTCGCAGCGCAGCTCCGCCTCCGCGAGCGCGCTGACCTCCGTGACCGTCCGCACGCCCGCCCGGGCCACCGCGCAGCCCTCGAGCTCGAGCGTGCTCAGGGTCGCCGGGGCGAAGCGGTCTCCCTCGCGGCGCGCGGCGGCGAGGCGGAGCTCGCTCTCGGTCTCGGCCACGACCAGGGCGTCCCGGTCGCCGTCCTCGTCGAGGTCGAGGGCGAGCAGGGCGCGGGGGCTGCCTTCGACGCCGAGGGGAGAGCCCTCCACGGAGAGCGTCCCGGCGCCGGGCTCGAAGCTGCGCCCCTCCCGGGGGGTGAAGCCCTCGGGCTCCCCGGGATCGTCGGGCGTGGTCTCGCCGTCCTCCTCCTCGCCGAAGGGGACGCGCCGGTCGTCTCCGCCGCAGGCCGCGAGGAGCGCCAGAAGCGCGAGCGTCGGGAGCCGCATGGATCGGGGGTAGCATCGGGCGGGGAGCCGGGCACGCGCCCTCCTGGCGCGGCGGGAGGGGAAGGAGCTGTAAGTGCTTGTCGTTGAAAGCCCGCGAGCGGCGGGGGTACGGTCCGGCCGACGACGGGTCGCCGTCGGGTGGGTGTGATGCAGCTTCTCTGCCGATTGGGACTGGTCTGTGTGCTCCTCGCGCTCCCGCTGCGCGTGGCGGCGCAGAGTGACGCGGAGGGCGCGGCGGATGCTGCCGAGCGCGGTGAGGGCGACGCGGACGCGACCGACGCGGATGCTGCCGAGCGCGGGGAGGGCGACGCGGACGCGACCGACGCGGATGCTGCCGACGCGGGCTCGACCGACGCGGACGGCTCCGATGCAGGTGCCGACGTGGAAGGCCCCGACGCCGGGGCGGTCTCGCCCGGGGCCGAAGCGAGCCCGGCGCCCGCCGAGCCCAGGGCGGCCGCGGACGACGTGGAGGAGCCCCATGCCGAAGCTCCCGCCGAGGCAGAGGCCGAGAGCGCGGACGAGGGCGCAGCGCCCGACGCCCCTGCTGCTCCCGATGCGACCGCCCCCGGTGCGGCCGACCCGGACGCCATCACCATCGAAGACGTCCGCGGCACCGGTGAGGTGGAGGACGACGAGGACGCAGACGAGAGCGCCGCGCCCGTGCCCTCGCTCCACGGCGAGTACCGCTTCCGCCTGCACCTCATGAACGACCTGCCGCTCCAGACCCAGGAGCGCACGGGCTTTCCGGACGAGCTCGGACAGAACCTCTGGGCCACGAACTGGCTCCGCCTCACCGGCCGCCTCGACTTCGCCGGCGGCCGCCTCGCCCTCGTCGGCCAGATCGACCTCCTCGACGGCATGCTCTTCGGCGACGAGACCGTCGGCGTCGACGCCGCCGCGCGCCCCCGCGACGGCCGCACCGCCTTCGACGCGAGCGGCGTCGACCCCCGGTGGCTCTACCTCGAGTGGACCTCCCCCATCGGTCTCTTCCGCGCCGGCCTCCAGCCCTCCCACTGGGGCCTCGGCCTCCTCGCCAACGACGGCGCCCACGAGCCCGTCTTCGGCGACTACCGCTACGGCAACCGCAACCTCCGCATGCTCTTCGCCACCCGCCCCCTCGGCGCGAGCGTGCCCTTCAACGTCGTCCTCGCCGGCGACCTGGTCTATCGCGACCCCATCGCGGATCTGACGGATGGCGAGCGCGCCCTCCAGGCCGTCCTCGCCCTCCTCTACGGCGAGCCCGAGCGCGGCGTCGGCGCCTACGTCGTCTACCGAAGCCAGCGCTCGGAGGTCGACGGGAGCGGCGCCATCCCGAGCCAGTTCGACGACGAGCTCGACGTCTGGATCGTCGACCTCTTCTTCCGCTGGGACGTCGAGGACCCCTCGGGCGGGCGCCTCTTCGCGGCCTTCGAGGGCCTCTACATCCACGGCGATACGACCCTCACGCGCACGGCCGAGCGCTCCACCTTCGACGTGCGCCAGTGGACCTGGGCCGCCCAGCTCGGGCGCGAGAGCGACGCCTTCGATCTCGTCCTCGAGGTCGGCTACACGAGCGGCGACTCGAATCCGGAGGACGGCACGCAGCGGCGGGCCACCATGCACCCGGACCCCCGCATCGGGCTCCTGCTCTTCCCGGAGGTCCTCGCCTGGAACACGGCCCGCAGCTCCACGCTGGCCCAGTCGGAGCTGCTCACCGGGCGTCCCTCGCCGGGCTCCGATCTCCTGCCGACGGACGGCGGCGTGAGCGGCGCGACCTACCTCTTCCAGTACGCGCTCATCCACCCGAAGGACTGGCTCGACCTGCGCGTCGGCTGGATCTGGGCCCGCGCCACCTCGGACGTGGTCGACCCCTACCGGGCCCGCGCCGAGTCGAGCCTCGTGAACTACCGCGGCGGCGACCCCTCGAGCCGGGACCTCGGCCTCGAGCTCGACGCGGCGCTCCTCTTCCACGTGCTCCTGCCGAAGGACATCGAGGTCACGGCCGGCGTGGAGGGCGCGGTCTTCGTGCCCGGCCACGCCTTCGACGACGCCGCCGGCAACCGCATGGACACCATGGGCCTCGTCCGCCTGCGCGCGGGTCTGGAGTTCTGAGGCCCCCATGACGACCGAACGCGCCGCCTGCACCGCGCTCCTCCTCACCCTCGCGCTCTTCGGGGGCGCCTGCGGAGACGACGACGGAGCGACCGGGGACGCGGGGCCGGCGGTCGACGCGGGCCCGGCGGACGCCGGCGAGCCGCCCTTCACGGTCGACAGCTACTGCCCGGGCGCCGAGGGCTGCCCCGCCGGCGGCGACCCGACGCTCCTCGTCGGCGCGGCCATGCGCGAGATCACGCCCTCCCTCGAGGGGCGCGACCGGATGACCCTCGACACCAACGGCGACGGCATCTGGGACCCCTTCGACGGCGACGAGTTCGAGGACGTCGACGAGGACGGGCTCTTCGACCCGGTCTTCATCGCGGGCTTCGGCAGCCCCCGGCCGGCGAGCGACATCCACGACCCGCAGTGGGCGCGCGCCATCGTGCTCCAGCAGGGCGAGACGACCATGGCCCTGGTCGCCCTCGACACGTTCAGCATCTTCATCGACGACACGGACGCGATCCGCGCCATGGTCGGCGACGAGGTCGACTTCCTCACGACCTGCGCGACGCACACGCACCAGGGGGCGGACACGCTCGGCATCTACGGGCTCGGCGAGAGCTCGAGCGGGGCCGAGCTCTCCTATCTGCAGCACGTGCGGGAGCAGGCGGCGGCGGCCGTGCGCGAAGCCCTCGAAGAGCTCCGCCCGGCGCACGTCCAGTACGCGAGCTTTCGCTTTCGGGATCAGCCGGGCGGGACGACGCGCTACGTGAGCGACGCGCGGCACCCGCGGATCATCGACGACGAGGCTCGCATCGCGCGCTTCCTCGACGCCGAGGACGAGAGCACGATCGCCACCTTCGTGAACTTCGGCGCGCATGCCGAGTACTGGGGCGACGAGAACACGAACCTCTCGAGCGACTTCCCCCACTTCCTGCGCGACGCGACGGAGAACGGCGTCGCGGGGCCGGATGGGGAGGAGGTGCCCGGGGTCGGCGGCATGACCGCCTTCTGCCAGGGCGCCATCGGCTCGCAGATCGGGCCCGGCGAGATCACGCCCGAGACCTGGGAGGGCGAGGCGCTGCCGGACGAGTCGCGGGAGACCATGGAGGTCGTCGGCCGGCAGATGGGCTACTTCGTGCTGCAGGCCCTCGGTGAGGATGGCGGCAGCGTGACCGACGAGACCGCCGAGCTCGGGTTCCGCCAGCGGCGCTTCTTCGTGGACGTGCAGAATCGCGGCTTCCACGTCGCGATCCTCAACGACCTCTTCCTCCGCGAGAGCTACGGCTGGGACGAGGATCAGCTGCTGCGGCCGGGCGTGAACGAGCCGGACATCCTCACGGAGGTGGCCGTGGTCGACATCGGGCGGCTCCAGATGATCTGGGTCCCGGGGGAGATCGATCCGGCGCTCTTCGTCGGCGGCTACGACGGGACGAGCTACACGCCGGAGGACGTCGACTTCATCGACGACGACCTCGAGAACCCGCCGGACATCGCGCTGGCGCCCGAGGGGCCCTACCTGCGCGACCTGGCGCGGGAGGACGCCGAGTACGTCGGCATCGTGAGCCTGGGCAGCGATCAGATCGGCTACTTCTTGCCGGACTTCGACTACGTGCTGGACGCGCGGAACCCGTACATCGACGAGGCGCCGGGCGACCACTACGAGGAGACGGTCTCGGTGGGGATCGACGGCTGGGGGCGGGTGCAGCGGCAGCTCGAGCAGCTGCTCGCCTGGACGCCGGACGAGTGAGGGATGCGCGCGGGCGACCGCGCTTTCAGCGGGGCGTTCGGGAGCGCTCCGAGGATGTGACCCGCGGACGTGGGTTTGGAGGAGAGATGAAGCTTCGGATGGTTTTGGCGGCGCTCCTGGCGCTGGGTGCGGTCGCGTGCGGCGACGACGATGGAATGATGATGGCGGACGCCGGGCCCTCCGGGCCGGTGCTCCAGACGGGCGACGGGCCCGATCCCACCGACGCGACGGGCATCGCGATCGACCCGGCCACGGCCGCGCCGGCCGACTACGCCTGCCTCGGCATGGGCATGCGCCCGACCGGTGGGGAGGACGTCACCTTCGATCTCGAGATCAAGGAGTTCCGCACGGACGATACGCTCGGCGACCTCTGCGTGCGCTTCTACGCGGACAACATGCCGATGCCCGGCGACACCTGCGATCCCGAGTCGGACCTGGTGACGGACGGCGACGGCGTGGTCGAGGTCACGGCGCCGGCGAACGGCTGGTACGCCTACCGCGTCTTCCCCAAGGAGGGCCCCTCGCCCTCGCTGCAGATCGCGGGCTCGGTGCAGATCAACGAGCCGGCGCCGGAGGCGGACGGCGGCAGCGCCGAGGGCAACAGCGTCTCCCAGGCGACGCTCGACCTGATCCCGACCGTGCTCGGCTTCAGCCAGGTGCCGGGCACGGCCGTGGTCGCGGGCACGGTCTTCGACTGCGCCGGGGACCCGGTCTACGGCGCCGAGGTGCGCCTCTATCGCGAGGACGGCTCGCCCATCCTCGAGGGCACGGCGAACGCCGACCCGCACTACCGCTACTTCGACGGGGACGACTTCCCCTCGGCGGATCAGCCCTACACGCACGTCGACGGGCTCTTCGCGACGGCGAACATCCCGGTGGCGTCGGATGGCGAGTTCGTCTTCATGGAGCTCTGGGGCCGCCTCGGCGAGAGCGACACGGAGGCGCAGCTGATCAGCTGCGAGCGGCTGCCGGTCTTCGGCGACACGATCTCGATCGTGAACCTCGAGCCGCTCCGCGCCGACGCGCCGGCCTGCCCGGGCGCGAGCTGAACCGACGCGGGGGGCGGGCGCGCGAGGGCGTGCCCGCCCACCCGTGACCGCCGCGCCGCGGCGCGGATCGAAGGAAGGGTGGAGACGTGAGCATCACGTGGGGTCGAGGTCTCGCGGCGTGGGCGTGCGCGCTCGCGCTGCTCGTGGGAGGCGCCGCCGAGGCGCAAACGGCGGACGCGGAGCCCGCCGGAGCGGAAGCGGAAGCCGGAGCGGATGCCGGAGCGGATGCCGGAGCGGATGCCGAAGTGGATGCCGAGGCGGAAGCCGGAGCGGAAGCCGGAGCGGATGCCGAGGCGGATGCCGGAGCGGGGACCGAGGCGGAAGCCGACGCGGACGCGGAAGCCGACGCGGACGCGGAAGCCGAAGCGGACGCGGAAGCCGATGCGGACGCGGAGCCCGCCGAAGCGGACGCGGAAGCCGAAGCGGACGCGGACGCGGCCCCCACCCCCGCCGAGACCGCCCGCGCCGCGGAGCCCACCCGCGTCCTCGGCGGCGGCGAGCGCGAGGGCGGCTCCGACGCCTCCGCCGACATCCCCCTCGAGGTGGCCCTCCACGGCTACTACCGCGCCCGCTACGGCTGGTGGGGGAACGTCCCCGTCTTCCAGCGCCGCATGGACGGCACGCGCGACGCCGAGGACGCCCACTTCGCCTTCCAGCGCCTCCGCCTCAACCCCCAGGTCACCTACGGCGATCCGGACCGCCCCATCGCCGCCCTCTACATGCAGATCGACGCGCTCGACAACGTCGTCTTCGGCGACAACGCGCGCATCACCCGCACCCCCCTCTTCGCCCAGGACCCCTCCTACACGGACTACGAGGGCTTCGACATCGCCGACTCCTTCCGCCTCGAGCGCGCCTGGCTCGAGGTGCTCATCCCCGTCGGTCAGATCCGCGTCGGCCGCATGCCCTCCCAGTGGGGCCTCGGCCTCCTGGCCCACGACGGCAACGGCCTCGGCGAGTGGGGCGACCCGCTCTTCGGCACGACCTTCGACCGCGTCCTCTTCGCGACCCGCCCGCTCACTGTCGTCAACGCGCTCACGCGCGGGGACACGCGCCCGACGCCGCTCATCTTCGCCCTCGGCTACGACAAGCTCGTCGAGAGCCCGGTCACGAGCGCCGTCGACCCGCCCGCCATCAACGCCTCCCTCGGGCCCTTCGGCCCGATCGTGAGCAGCCCGGCCGAGTTCAACGAGTCCGCCGGCGGCTTCCGCAGCCTCCGCAACGGCATCCCCTTCAGCACCTGGACCGGCGAGAACGACGACGTGAACGAGCTCGTCACGGCGCTCCTCTGGAAGGACGACGACTTCGGCCCGCGGAGCACCGACAGCCTCACCGTCGGCGGCTACTACGTCTATCGCTGGCAGCGGCGCGGCGGCGCGCTCCGGGACCTCCCGGACGACGCGCAGGCCTCGCGCGTGCACATCATCGACGGCTACTGGAAGCTCGACTACGGCCTCGGCCCGCGCCTGCCGAGCTTCTACACGGAGGGCGAGATCATCCACATCCGCGGCCGCACCAACACGGTCAGTCTGGCCGGCGGCTGTGACGACGAGGCGGGCGTCTGCAACGAGACCGAGGCCGACCTCCTGGGCGGCGCCATGCGCGCCGGCGTGCGCCAGGACGGGGAGTACGGCGCCGTGCTCGAGTGGGGCTTCGCCTCCGGCGACGGGCGCCTCTTCAACGACCCGACCCTGAGCGTGCGCCCGCTCCACCCCGACTACCACGTGGGCCTGCTCATGTATCAGGTCGGGCTCTCGACGCTCACGGCCATCGGCCTCGGCGAGGAGATCCGCCCGCTCTGGTCCCGCGGCGGCGTGTGGAACTCCCACTACGTCTTCCCGCAGGTCCGCTACACGATCCTCCCCGGCATCGAGGTCCACGCCGCCTTCCTCACGGCCTGGGCCCGGGCGCTCCTGCCGACCGTCTACACGAACGAGCGCGCCGACTTCACCGACACGGCCTGCGGCCCCTTCGAGAAGGACTGCCACGTCGGCTGGGAGGTCGACCTCGCCTTCCGCTTCCGCTGGGGCCAGAACGACCTCATGCGCTGGGACACGGAGATGGGCCTGATGCGCGCCGGCCAGGCCCTGAGCGGCCTCGGCGAGGAGTTCCTCTGGACGGTCCAGACGCGGATGGCCCTCGTGTTCTGAGCGGATGCCTCCGATGCTCTGAGCGGATGCTCCGAGCGGTTGTACCGAGCGGGCTCCGAGCGGATGCTCCGAGCGGAGGCCCGTGGAGCCGAGGCCCGCACGGCGCGAGGCCGCTCCGTCTCCGGGGCGGCCTCGTCGCTTCTTCGCGCCGGGTGCGCGTCAGCTCTGGATGGCGATCTTCTTGGCGGCCGGGGCCTCGCGCTTGGGGACGCGGAGCTCGAGCACGCCGTCGGCGAGCTTCGCTTCGATGGCGTCGGCGTCGACGGTCTCGGGGAGGCTGAAGCTCCGCGAGAAGGAGCCGTAGAAGCGCTCGACCCGGCGGTAGCCCTCCTCGTCGCCCTCCTTCGCCAGCTTCCGCTCACCGCGGATGGTGAGGACGTTCTTCTCGACGTCGACGTCGAAGTCCTCGGCCTTCATGCCCGGCACCTCGACGTGCAGGGTGAAGCCGGCGTCGTCCTCGTGGATGTCGACGGCGGGGCGGAACTCGGGGGGCTCGACGGCGCGACGGCCGAAGAGCTGGTCCTGGAGGCGGTTCATCTCGGAGAAGGGGTCCCAACGGGTGATCATGGCGTGCGTGCTCCCTCGGCCCGGGCGGCCGGTCGGTGGACGGAAGTGGACGGTCCTCGGGGCCGGGCCCCGGAGGCGTGGCGCGGGCCGTCTCGGGCCCCGCCGGAGGTGTCGTCCTGGTGGTGGGGGTGGCGGCCCCCGACCCGGACGAAACGCAAGCTAAGCAGGGGCGTTCGGCTGTCAACGGGGTGGGGCCGTCCGGCGCGGGCGGTCGGGTGAGAGCACGCACGCCGACCCTTCGGCGCCCTCTGCCGCGTGGCGAGGAGACTGCATGATTCCGTCGTCGTTGACCCTCCCGGAGCCGCTTGCCATGCTGCGCCCCGGAGGGAGCGGTGGCGCCGGGCGATGAATGTCCGGCGCGCTGGGCCGTCCAGCACACGGGAGAGGTGCGGGCCGCGGGGCCCGCCCGAGACGCTTGCACTTGGCGGCCCGCGGGCCGCGCACATCGGGAGGACGCATGAACGCGCTGAGGAAGATCACCACCCTGCTCGCGGCCGGGATCCTGGCCACGGGTTGCGTGGTCGAGGTCGACTTCGAGCCCATCGGCGGCTCGGTCGCCGTGGACGGAGCCTGGACCATCAACGGCTTCACGCCGGACGCGGCGCTCTGCAGCGACGCGGGCATCGCCGAGGTCGAGCTCCGCATCTACGAGTCGATCGGCAGCGACTTCTACACGGACGCCACGCTGGTCGGCGACTGCGCCGACGGCGGCTTCCTGACCGGGCCCTTCCTACTGGCGGACACCTACCGGCTCCAGTGGGTCGCCTACGACGCCTCCGGCAGCATCGTGGCCACCTCGACCTTCGCGAGCGTCACGGCGAACGCCGGCGACACCATCGTCGCCGACGTGAACTTCGACGTGGACGTGATCCCGCCCGCGAACACCTTCGCCGCGAGCTGGAGCATCAACGGCACGGCCGCCGACAGCACGCTCTGCACGGAGGCCGGCATCGCGACGGTCCGCCTCAACTTCTTCGACGACGCGGGCGGCACGAGCCTCGCCCAGAGCTTCGACTTCGACTGCGGCGTCGGCGGCTTCGACAGCCGCGACGGCGGCCAGCCGACCATGCCCGAGGGCATGTTCTTCAACCAGTGGCAGGCCCTCGACGGCTCCGGCGCGGTGGTCGGCGAGACGCTCGCGCCCTTCCCGGAGGCGGACACGACGGCCGTCGATCACATCAACCTCGCCGGACCCGACTTCGAGGTCTCGCTCACGCCGACGCTCCGCGTGAACTTCCAGTACGAGCTCGCCGACGCGCTCGGCAGCTACGGCACCTGCACGGAGGCCGGGGTGGTCGACTCGAACTACCTCTTCTTCCTCTTCGATGGCGGCGGCACGATGGTCTCGCTCGATCCGGCGATCACCACCTGCCAGAACTTCGTCGAGTTCCCGGACATCACCCCGGACACCTACGCGGTGGAGGTCTCGGGCGAGAGCTTCGACGGTGCCATCAAGTGGGGCACGGGCGTGCCGACGAGCTGCGGCGGCCTCATCGCCGAGTCGGGGCTCGAGGAGTACGACTGCTTCGTGGACATCGTCCCCTAGCGTCGGCCTGCGGCCGGCGCTGAAGCGGGATTCGCCGAATCCCGCGGAGGCTCGAAGACGAGGGCGCTTCCCTGGGGGGCGCCCTCGTCGCGTTCCGTCTCCCGCGCCGAGCGGCGCCCCCGTCGACCACGGGCTGTGGGTCGCGTTCTCGGGCGTGGGGCGCTAAGCCTCGGGCGTGAGCGCGCGGAAGAAGAAGCGTCGGAAGAAGGGCGGCCCGGCGAAGAAGCCGGCGTCGACCGGAGCGGCGCCGGAGGCCTCGGCGTCGACGAGCGCGCCGGAGAAGCCGCGGTCGACGGAGAGGGCGTCGAAGGGCACCTCCGGCGACGATGCGGGAAGGTCCGCGGGCGGCATCGGCGCGAAGCGCTGGGTCGACGACGCCTTCCTGGTGCTCGCGGCCGTGCTGACGTTCGCGCGGGGCGTCCCCCGGGCGCTCATGGAGAGCTGGGACGACCAGCGCTTCCTCGTCGAGTTCGAGCCGGTCCAGGCGATCTCCCTCGACAACCTGGTGGCCATCTGGAGCGAGCCGCACTTCGAGGCCTACCACCCGCTCCACCTGATGGCCTACTGGCTGGACGTGCCCTTCGCCGGGCCGAACGGGCCGGTGATCCACGCCGTCAACCTCGCCCTCTTCGCGGGCGCGCTCCTCCTCGTCCGCCGCGTGCTCCTCGGCTGGGGCCTCGGTCGCCTCCCGGCGCTCCTCGCGACCCTCGCCTACGGCCTCCATCCGGTGCAGGTCGAGGCGGTCACCTGGGCGACGGGCCGCAAGGAGATCGTCGCCCTCGCCCTCGCCTGCGCCGCCCTCCTCGCCCACCGGCGGAGCGCCGGCGCCTGGGACCGCTGGGCCTGGGCGAGCCGCGCCGCCTACCTCCTCGCGGCCCTCGCCAAGACCACCGTGCTCCCGCTCCCGCTCGTCCTCCTCGCGGAGGACGTCTGGCTCCGCGAGCGCTCCCTCGGCGAGGCGGTCAAGCACCACGCCCTCGCGCTCGTCGCCGGGCTCGGCCTCGCGCAGGTCGTCGTGTCCATCTGGGAGGCGAACGAGATGGTGCGCCCGCCGCCCCCGGGCCTCGGTCGGGTCGCCCTGGTCGGCGCCACCATCACCCACCACCTCGGCACCGCGCTCCTCCCCCTCGACACGAGCCCGGTCTACGCGCTCCACCGCGAGCTCGGCGACTTCTCCTGGCTCGACGCGGCCGGGCCGCTCGCGCTGGCGCTCCTCTTCTGGCGTGGAGGCCCCCGAGCGCGCTTCTCGGCCTTCGCCTTCGCGGCGCTCCTGGCGCCGGTCATGAACTTCGTGCCGGTCTACTTCGAGGTGCAGGACCGCTACCTCTCGCTCCCGCTCCTGCCCCTCGCCTTCGGCTTCGGCGCGCTGCTCGAGAAGATCGGCGAGGCGGAGCCCCGCCGCGTGCTCTTCGGCGCGCCCTGGGTGGGCCTGCTCGCGGCGCTGACGGTGCTCTACCAGGGCGCCTGGGAGAGCGACGAGGCGCTCTGGACGCACGCCGCCGAGACGCACCCGGGCTCCTTCTACGCCTGGATGAAGGTCGGCGAGGTGCACCGGAACGAGGGCGAGTACGACTCCGCGCTCGCGGCCTACGAGCACGCCATCGAGGCCGAGCCCACGCTCCGGCTCGGGCATGCGGGGCGCTTCCAGGCCCTCGCGCTCCGCGACGAGGCGCGCCTCAACCTGAGCCCTTCGCAGGCCATCCCGCTCAGCCAGCGCTACGTGCAGCACGCCGACGACGCGGTCGCCCTCCGCACGCTCGCCGGGGACATGGTGGTCGCCGGCTACCGGGAGGCGGCGCTCATGCCCCTCTCCCGCGCCCTCGACCTCGAGCCGCTCCCGCCCGAGCGCCTCGAGCGGGCGGCGGTCCTCCAGCTCGAGCACGACGCCGAGTGGCTGGTGCGCTTCTACGTGAGCCGCCTCGGCCGGCCGCCTTTCGACGAGCGGCTGCGCCCCTTCATGCCCGAGTGAGCCCCTGCTCCGCGGCTCGGCGGAGCCATTGCTCGCGGCTCAGTCGAGCCCCTGCTCCGCGGCTCAGCCGAGCCCCCGCTCCGCGGCTCAGCCGAGCCCCCGCTCCGCGGCTCAGTTGAGCCACTTCGGCGGGTCGTCGTCCTTGCCGCCCTGGATGACCTTCAGGCCGAGGTCGTTCTTGCGTCGCCGGCCGCCGCTCTTCTTCCGCTCGCGCTTCGCCGCCGGGGGCTTGCTGATCCATTCGGTGAAGAGGATGCCGCCGCCGGTCGCGCCGAGGTCCGCCGCGAGGAGCACGAAGTTCTGCGAGGCGAGGAAGTTCAACAGCACCAGGCCCAGCACGACGAGCATCATCTGCGTCGGCGACATGGGCATGACGCCGAAGAAGTTCGCCTCCTGGCGGGTCAGGCGCATGGCCCAGGCCCAGGCCATGAAGGCCGCGAGCGTGAGCGAGCCGAAGCCGTAGAGGACGCCGCCGAAGAAGAGCCCGACGGCCAGCGCCGGGAGGAGCGCCCCGACCGCCCCGAAGAGGAGCACCTGGATCGTGCGCGCCCGCCCGAAGGTCTGCTCGAAGGGCGAGACGATGAGCCAGAAGAAGAGGCTCGAGATGAGGAAGGGCATCACGCCGGCCGGGCCGGGGGGCGTCGCGAAGGGGAAGGTCGCGACCTGCCACACGAGCCGCACGGTCGCCCCGGCGCGCATGTCGAGGGCGAGGAGGGCGAAGAGCTCGCCGCCGAGCCAGACGTCGCTGATGAGCTGCGCCACGTAGGTGCCGAGGAAGACGACGAGCAGCGTCTTCACGGTCGGCGTCAGCGGCGGGAAGCGAAACCCCCCTCCGATGTAGTCGTGGGCCCCGCCCTTGGCAACGGCTGTCCCCGCGCGATCGGCCCGCCCGGGTCGGGGCCAGGGCGCCCTCCTCGGCGGGTGAGAGGAGCCCCCGCGCCGCTCCGCCGGCTCGCCTTTGAAGCGAACGCCGGCTCCGCCGTCTCACCCCGGGAGAGCCATGCCCTCGGCGCTCCGCCCGTCCACGGGCATGGCCATTGCTTGGTATGCTCCTGCCCAGGCCTCCGGGCCGCAGGGTTGGGATGAACGAGGAGAGGAGAGACCCCCGATGAAGAACTTCGCGCTCGCTTTCGCTCTGGCCGTGGCCGGGAGCGGCTGCATCATCGTCGACGACGACGGCGCCGATCTCTACGAGTCCTGCTTCGACGTGCTCGACTGCGATGGAGAGGCCGACCGCTGCCACAGCTTCACGGCCGACTGGCCCGATGGCCTCCGCAGCACGAACTCGATCTGCACCCGCTCCTGCTTCGACAGCTCGGACTGTCCCTTCAGCAACGGCGATCCCGGCATCTGCGTCTCCTTCGATGGCGGGGCCTTCCTCTGCTACGAGAGCTGCTTCGACGACTTCGACTGCGACCCGGGCTTCGCCTGCGGCGACGTCGGCACCGGCGACACCATCTGCCTGCCCCGCTGAGGCGAGGGCGTATCCGAAGCGCGCGCCTGGCCCTATACTCGGGTCATGCGCGCGCTTCTCCGTTCGGGCCTCACGGCCGCCGTCCTCTCCCTCTCCTTCGCCAGCGGCTGCATCATCGTCGACGACGACGATGACGAGTGCTTCGACGACTTCGACTGTCCGAGCGGCTTCTTCTGTAGCGCCGGGGGCAGCTGCTTCGCCGAAGACCTCGGCGTGCCGCTCTACGACGCCTGCTTCGTCGTCGACGACTGCGACCTGAACGCCGACCGCTGCCAGGCGATCACCGCCGACTGGCCCGACGGGCTGAGCAGCACGAACAACATCTGCACCATCGAGTGCTTCGACAGCTCGGATTGCCCGATCAGCGCCAACGGCCTCCAGGGCACCTGCGCCTCCCTCGGCATGGGCGGCACCTTCGTCTGCTACGAGAGCTGCGTGACCCGCGGCGACTGCGCCGCCGGCTTCGACTGCGGCGACATCGGCACCGGCGACACCGTCTGCCTCCCGCGCTGAGCGGGTGGCCTCCGGTCAGCGTCCGGGCCAGCGCCCGGGCCGAGCGACCGTGAACGCGCCTTCGCGCCGAGAAGGCGCGTTCACGTCGTCCGGCCGCATCCGGTGGCAGGTCGACGAGCGGCAGGTCGACGAGCCCGAGCCGTGGTCGGAGCGAGCGACCTCGGGCGGCAGGTCGACGAGCCCGAGCCGTGGTCGGAGCGAGCGACCTCGGGCTGAAGCTCACCCCAACCAGGCGAACGAGCCCGCCTCACCGACGGCCGTACTCGTCGCGCGCTCCGCACCGTCGCGCGGACTGCAGCGTCGCGCGGGGCGCTTCCGCCGACGGCGCTCGTTCGCCGCCGACGGTGCTCCGCGGGGTTCCTCTCGCTTCCGCGCTCGGCCCGGAGGCCGGGCGCTCAGCTGAAGGCTTCGTCCATCAGGCGCGACTGCTCGAGCTTGTGGGCCGCGCCGGAGCCGGTGGCCGGGCTCGCGCTCTCGGGGCGGCTCACGCACTGGATGTCGCGCTTGCCGAAGATGTCCGGGAAGCGGGCGCGCAGGAAGAACCAGGCGCCCATGTTCCACGGCTCCTCCTGCACCCAGACGAGCTCCGCCTTCTTCGGGAAGCGCCCCACGGCCGCTTGCAGCTCCTCGGGCCGGTAGGGGTAGAGCTGCTCGACGCGCAGCAGGGCGACGTCGTCGATCTCGCGCTTCTCCCGCGCGTCCAGCAGGTCGTAGTAGACCTTGCCACTGCAGAGGATGACCTTGCGGACCTTCTTCGGGTCGATGCGCTCGTCGACCTCGCCGATGACCCGCTGGAACTCGCCCTCGGCGAGCTCGTCCATGGTCGAGACGGCGCGGCGGTGCCGGAGCAGACTCTTCGGCGTCATCACCACCAGTGGCTTGCGCCAGGGGCGGATCACCTGGCGGCGCAGCACGTGGAAGATCTGCGCCGGCGTCGTGCAGTTGACGATCTGCATGTTGTCCTCGGCGCAGAGGCCGAGGAAGCGCTCGAGGCGCGCGCTCGAGTGCTCGGGGCCCATGCCCTCGAAGCCGTGGGGCAGCAGCAGCGTCAGGCCGCTGAGCCGGTGCCACTTGTCCTCCGAGCTCGAGAGGAACTGGTCGATGATCACCTGCGCGCCGTTGGCGAAGTCACCGAACTGCGCCTCCCAGGCGACGAGCGCGTCCGGCGAGTCGAGCGAGTAGCCCCACTCGAAGCCGAGCACGCCCGACTCGGAGAGCGGGCTGTCGTAGATCTCGAGGCCCGCCTGGTTCTCCGTGACGTGGCCGAGGCGCGTGTAGCGGCGGCCCGTGTTCACGTCGTAGATGACCGCGTGCCGATGGCTGAAGGTGCCGCGGCGCACGTCCTGGCCCGTGAGCCGCACGCGCACGCCGTCGGCGAGGAGCGAGGCCATGGCGAGGTTCTCCGCCGTGCCCCAGTCGACGTTCTCGCCCGACTCGAGGACCTTGCGCTGCTTGTCGAGGAGGAAGCGCTTGAGCCGGCTGTGGGGCGTGAACCAGTCGGGGGCGGTCGTCAGCGCGTCGAGGAGCTGGTCGAGGCGCTCGCGCTTCACGCGCGTCGCCACGTCGGGCACGTCGCGGTCGCGCCCGCCCTTGTAGCCGGTCCAGAGGCCGGTCATCGAGACCGGGAGCAGCGCGTAGTCACCGGTGCGCGACTCTTCGAGGGCGTCGTCGAGATCCTTGCGGCGCCGCTCCGCGATGTCGGCTGCGTCCTGGCGCGTGATCGAGCCGCGCTCGACGAGCCGGTCGATGTAGATCTCGCGGACGGTCTTCTTCGAGTCGACGGCCGCGTACATGGTCGGCTGCGTGAAGCGCGGCTCGTCGCCCTCGTTGTGGCCGTACTTCCGGTAGCAGTAGAGGTCGATGACCACGTCCTTGTGGAAGCGCTGGCGGTACTCGGTCGCCAGCCGCACGACCTGGGCCACGGCCTCCGGATCCTCGCCGTTCACGTGGAACACGGGGCAGCGCAACATGCGCGTGATGTCCGTGCAGTAGCGGGTGGAGCGGGAGTCCTCGGGGAGCGTCGTGAAGCCGATCTGGTTGTTGATCACGACGTGGAGCGTGCCGCCGCTCTTGTAGGCCGGGAGCTCGCTCAGGTTCAGCGTCTCCGCGACGATGCCCTGGCCGATGAAGGCCGCGTCGCCGTGGATGAGCAGCGGCAGCACGTGGCGCCGCTCGGCGTCCCCGCGCCGGTCCTGCTTGGCGCGCACCCGGCCCTCGACGACCGGGTTCACGAACTCGAGGTGGCTCGGGTTGAAGGTGAGCGTGATGTGGACGTTCTTCCCGGCGGCCGTCGGGCGGTCGATGGAGTAGCCGAGGTGGTACTTCACGTCGCCGCGGCCGAGGTGGAGCTCCGGGTTGTCGTCGTCGAAGCCCGCGAAGATGTCGCGGACGTTCATCTCCATGATGTTGACCATCACGTTGAGGCGGCCGCGGTGGGCCATGCCGAGGACGATCTCCTCGACGCCCGACTCGGCGGCGCGCTCGACGAGCAGGTCGAGCATGGGGATGACGCTCTCGCCGCCCTCGAGGGAGAAGCGCTTGGCGCCGATGAACTTCGTGTGGAGGAACTGCTCGAAGATCTCGGCGTCGGAGAGCTTCGAGAGGATGCGCATCTGCTCGTCGCGGGTGAGGTCGACGCGGTTGCCCGTCTCCTCCATCTGCTGCTGGAGCCAGGTGCGCGCCTCGCGATCCTCGAGGAAGGTGAACTCGACGCCGATGGTGCGCGTGTAGGTGTCGCTCAGGCGATCGATGATGTCGCGGAGCGGCGCGGTCGGCGGGCCGGCGAGGTCACCGGCCGAGAAGACCGTGTCCATGTCCACGTTGGCGAGGCCGTAGCGCTCGAGGAAGAGCTCCTCGGGCTCGGGCTTGTCGCCGAGGCCGAGCGGGTCGAGGTCGGCGTAGAGGTGGCCACGGACGCGGTAGGCGTTGGTGAGGGCGGCGACGCGGGCCTGGAGCTCGGTCGCGGCCATCACCTCCTCGGAGGGCGGGAAGGAGGCGCGGGGCTTGGTGCGGCGCTCGACGAAGGGGAGGTTCTCGGCCGTCGGGGGGAGCTTGAAGAGCCCGGAGGGCTCGGCGGGGCCGCCGACGCCCGAGGGGATCGGGGCGTAGGCGCCGGCGCCGTTGCCGCCCTGACCGTTGCTGCCGTTGCCGCCCGGGACGTGCTCGGGGGGAGCGGGGATGCCGCCGGCGGAGGTCAGCTGCGGCCACTCCGTCGGGTCCATGCCCTCGAAGTAGCGGCGCCAGGCCACGTCGACGGATTGCGGGTTGCCGGCCCAGCGGAGGAACATCTCCTCCACGAGCCCCTGGTTGACACCGAAGTCGCGAGCCATGTCTGTGTGTTTCGTCGGGCCGCGGCGTGGGAGGCGGCCCAGTTCGGGTGCGGGTGATCGAGTCGAGTCGTCGTTCGCGCGGCCGGGGCTCGGCCGGTGGCCCGGCCGTTCGCTGCTTGGTTCGCTTCTCACGAACGATGCAAAGATGGCGCTTTGCTGGATCTTATCGTCGAGCGGGACGCATTTGTAGGGGGGCGGCGTGTCCTCGGGACTCCTAGCGCTCTCGTCCCCGTCGGTCCACCGTTCAGGCGCCTCCGCCGGCCAGGAGCGCGGCGTCGTCGGGGTCGGCCCAGGCGATCTGATCGATGGGGGTCTGGGCGAAGCGGAGCGCCGCGGCGCGGGCCCGGCGGTCCCCCGCGGCGAGCGCGACCTGGGCGTGGCGGACGAGGAGAGCCAGCTCGGCGGCGCGGCCGAGCGTGAGGGCGAAGCGGCGGGCGCCGGCCTCGACCGGGTCGCGCCCCTGGCCCATGGCCGTGCCGACCCACTCGGCGGCGGCCTTCACGGCCTTCCGGGCGTGCTGACCGGCCTCGGCGAGGGCCGGGTCCTCGACCTCGGTCCACTCGTGGACGGCGGCGGCGAGGGCCTCGAGGCCGGCGCCCTTGGCGAGGGCGCGGAGCGTGTCGAGGGCGAGCACGTTGGTCGTGCCCTCCCAGATCGAGAGGACCTGCACGTCGCGGAGCAGGGGGGGCAGGCCCGTGTCCTCCACGTAGCCGGCGCCGCCGAAGCTCTCGAGGACCTCGCTGCCCGTCGCGACGGCCTGTCGGGCGGTCGTGAGCTTGGCGATGGGCGTGAGCAGGCGGAGGAGCTGGGCGTCGCGCTCGCTCAGGGCGTCGTGCTCGAGGCGGCCGAGGAGCTCGACCACGAAGAAGGTGAGGTGGAAGGCGGCCTCGAGCTCGGCCTGGAGGCTGGCGAGCGTGTCGACGTGGAGGGGCTTGTCGGCGAGCTTGGCGCCGAAGGCGACGCGCTTGTCCGCGTAGTCGCGGGCGAGGGCGAGGCCGCGGCGCATGAAGGAGATGCTCGTCACGGCGTTCCAGGTGCGCGTGATGTTGAGCATCGGGGTGATGTTGCGGACGCCGGCGGTCGTGCCCTTCACCAGCTCGGCGGGCGTGCCCTCGAGGGCGAGCTCGGCGGTGGGGAGCTTGCGGGTGCCGAGCTTGTCCTTGAGCCGGTTGATGTGGATGTTCCGGAGCTTGCCCTCGGCGTCGCGGCAGTCGACGTAGAAGAGCGCGAGGCCGTGGCCGCCGTCCGGGTTGCCCTCGGGGCGGGCGAGGGTGAGGGCCATCTGGCTGGTGGCCGCGGAGGTGAACCACTTGCGGCCGTGGAGGCGCCACTGGCCGTCCTCGTCCTGGACGGCGACGGTCTCGCTCCGGCCGACGTCCGAGCCGCCGGTGGACTCGGTCATCCACTGGCCGCTGGTCCAGAACCGGGCCGGGTCGCGGCTCGTGAGGTGCGGGACGGCGCGCTCCGCGAGGGCCTCGTTGCCCGAGTCGAGGAGCGTGCGGGCGGCCCCATCGGTCATGGCGAGGGGGCAGCTGAACATGTCGCTCGAGGGCGTGAAGAGGTAGACGAGGGCGAACTGGTGCACGCGTGCGAAGCGGCCGAAGCGGTCCTCGTAGCCGGCGGCGACCAGGCCCTTCTCGGCGGCGAGGGGCTCGGCGCGCTTCCAGACCTCCGTGAGCTCGATGTGGTCGATGCGCTCGCCCCAGGCGTCCCAGTGGGTGAGGACCGGCTCGTTGAGGCGGTCGGCGAGGGCGAGGCGGGCCATCTCGACGGCGAGGTCGCCCATCTCGCGGAGCTCGGGGGTGATGACCTCGAGCATCTCGGGGGGCAGGGTGTGCGCGAGGTAGCCGCGGAGGAGCGCGTCGTCGTCGAACTGGTTGCCGAGGACGGGCGGGGGCTGGTTGAAGGGGGAGACCTGGACCATCGCCGCGGAGTATAGGCGGCGCGCGGCGGCAGCGCCTATGGCGCCGCCGGCCGCGCGGGGAGGGTCGCGGGCGGCCGCGCCTGCGGCGCTGCCGTCGCTCTTTCTTGGGGAGGGCGATGGGGGGCTTGGGGGGGCGGTGGGCGGTGGGGCGCTGCGGCGGCGAAGGGGGGAGCGGGGGAGATGGGGGCCGGGGAACTGGGGGTCGTCGGTTCGCGTGGCGGGCGCTTCGGACGCATGTGGCTCGCCCCGGGGAGGCGGGGGCGCGCCGGGTAGCGGGCGGCGGCGAAGGGGGGAGCGGGGGAGAGGGGGGCCGGGGAACTGGGGGTCGTCGGTTCGCGTGGCGGGTGCTTCGGACGCGTGTGGCTCGCCCCGGGGAGGCGGGGGCGCGCCGGGGAGCGCGCGGCGGCGAAGGGGGGAGCGGGGGAGAGGGGGGCTGGGGAACTGGGGAGCTGGGGGGAGTGGGTTGGCGTGGCGGATGGTTCGGACGCGTGTCGCTCGAGGGGGAGGCGTGGGCCGCCTCCCGAGCCGGGGCAGGGCTCTTCAACGCACCGTTCCCTCGACGGTCGGCCCGGCCGGCCCGACACTCTCCCCATGTTGCGCCGCCGCGACTTCCTCCCGCTCGCCGCCGCCGGCCTCGCCGCCTGCGGCACGCCCGCCAGCCCCACGAGCCGCCGCCGGCGTCCCGCCGCCCCCGCTCCCGCTCCCGAGCTCGCCCCCGTCGCCATCCGCCCGAGCGACGAGCGCGGCTACGCCGACCACGGCTGGCTCCAGGCGCGCCACAGCTTCTCCTTCGCGCGCTACCGCGACCCCCGCTTCATGGGCTACCGCGGCCTCCGCGTCCTCAACGAGGACCGCATCGCCCCCGAGCAGGGCTTCCCGCTCCACCCGCACCGGGACATGGAGATCGTCACCTACCTGCTCGAGGGCGCCCTCGAGCACCGCGACACGCTCGGCAGCGGCGGCGTGATCCGCCCCGGCCGGGCCCAGCGCATGAGCGCCGGCTCCGGCATCCGCCACAGCGAGTTCGCCAAGAGCGAGCTCACGCACCTCCTCCAGATCTGGATCCGCCCGAGCGAGCGCGGCATCCGCCCCTCCTACGAGGACCAGCCCCTCCCCCGCGCCGACATGCGCGGCCAGCTCCTGCCCATCGCCGGGCCGCCCGGCTCGCCCGGCGCCGTCACCATCCACACGGACGCCCGCATCCACGTCGCGCGGCTCGGCCCCGGCCACCGCGTCGAGCACGTCGTCGCCCCGGGCCGTGGCGCCTGGGTGCAGCTCGCCCGCGGCCGCGTGCGCCTCAACGGCCAGCGCCTCCTCGCCGGCGACGGCGCCTTCACCACCGCCCCCGGCCGCCTCGCCTTCGACGAGGCCGACGAGGCTGAGCTCCTCCTCTTCGACCTCGCCTGAACGAACCGAGCGCGTCCGCCTCCGCGCGGAGAGCGCCCCGCTCCCCCCCTCGGCGCGGAGAGGGTGGCCCTTCCCCCGGTCGGCGCGAGACTGCGGCGTCCCGTCCATCCCGTGCCGTCCAGTCCCGTACCGTGCCCCTCGAGCGGCGGGCCCGGGGTCCGGACAGGGGCGGGGTACGGGGTCGTCAGTCGAGCTCGGCGTCGAAGAACGAGTACATGCGCGCGTAGCGATCCACGAGGTCGCTCGTGCGCGTGCCCGCGCCGTGGCCCTGCGCCTCGGCGCGGAGGAAGTAGATGGGCGCCTCGCCGCTCGTCGCCTCCTGGAGCGCGGCCGCGAACTTGGTCGAGTGGGCCCAGTGCACGCGGCTGTCGTGGTCGGCGGTCTCGACGAGCACGGCGGGGTAGCGCACGCCGGCGCGCACCCGGTGGTAGGGCGAGTAGGCGTGGAGGTAGGCGAGCTCGGTCGGCTCCTCGGCGCTCCCGTACTCGCTCACCCAGAGCTCGGCCGGCGGGAAGAGGTGGTAGCGGACCATGTCGTAGAGGCCGACGTAGGTCGCCGCGGCCGCGAAGCGCTCGGGCACGCGCGTGATCATCGCGCCCATGAGGAGGCCGCCGTTGCTGCCGCCGGTGATGCCGATGCGATCGGGGCGGCTCAGGCCGCTCTCCGCGAGCCAGCCGATCACCGCCTCGAAGTCCTCGAAGACCCGCTCCTTGTTCTCGCGCATGCCCGCCCGGTGCCAGGCCTCGCCGAGCTCGCCGCCGCCGCGCAGGTTCGCCACCGCGTAGACGCCGCCCCGCTCGAGCCAGGCGAGGGCGCTCCGCCGGAAGCCGGGCAGGAGCGAGACGTTGAAGCCGCCGTAGCCGTAGAGGATCGCGCGCGCGCTCCCGTCCCGGGGCAGGTCGCGCGGCCGGAGCACGGTGACGGGCACGCGGGTGCCGTCGGCGGAGCGCACGTGCTCGAGCTCGGCGACGTAGCGGTCGAAGTCGAGCTCGGCGGAGACGCTCGTCAGCTCGCGGAGCGCGGGCTCGCCCTCGTCCTCCAGCGCGAGCTCGAGCACGCTCGGCGGCTGCAGGTAGCCCTCGAAGCCGAAGCGGACGCGCGGGTCGTCGGGCTCGCCGGCGAGGCCCGCGATGGCGCCCCGGGCCGGCAGCGCGACCTCGCGTTCGGCGCCGCCGTCGCGATCGAAGAGCCGGAGCGTGGAGCGGATGTCCTCGACGTAGTGCGCCGCGAGGCCGCCGCGGACGAGGGTCCAGCCCTCGAGGGGCGCGTCTCGCTCCGGCAGCACCTCCACCCAGGCGTCGCGCTCGCCGGCGCGCGCGAGGGGCACGCGCACGAGCCGGTAGCGCGGGGCGTCGAGGTTGGTGTGGAGCCAGAGCGCGTCGCCGTGGGCCCAGCCGGAGGTGAGCGCCTCCTCGCCGGTGACGACGGGCACGAAGGGGTGCGCCTCGCTCGGCACGTCGCCGTGGCGCCGGTCGTAGACGTGCACGTCGCTGGCCGACCACCCGCGGAAGTCGTTCAGCACGAGCGTGCGGCCGTCGGGCGAGACGGAGGGGATGGGGAAGTCGGTGCGCGCCTCGGAGGCCCAGACCCGCGGGTCCTCTTCGGGTGGGGTGCCGAGCCGGTGGAAGAAGACGCGCGGGAAGTAGGCGTCCTCGTGCTCGGGGTCGTAGTCGGGCTCGCCGGGCTTCGGGTAGCGCGTGTAGTAGAAGCCCGCGCCGTCCGGGAGCCAGGCGAGGTTGCACCACTTGGTGCGGGGGATGCGGAGCGGGCGGAGGCCGGCGGTCGGGTCGGCGATGCGGGCGCCGACGTCGAGGAGGTGGAGCGTGCTCCGCTCGTCGCCGTTGTCGCTGATGCCGAAGGCGAGCAGGCGGCCGTCCGGCGAGGGGTAGGCCCAGTCGAGGGCGGCGCGCTCGCCGAAGGTGGTCGGGTCGATGAGCACGTGCTCCTCGCCGGCCTCGCGGACGACGTAGAGGGGCTGCTCGCGCTCGCCCTCCCGGCGGCTGTAGAAGACGCGCTCGCCGGCGGCGTCGACGTCGCCGAGGTCGCCGATGCGCAGGAGCTCGCCGAGGCGCTCGCGGAGGGCGGCGTCCGGGCGGAGGGCGGCGGCCGTGCGGGCGCTCTGGGCGGCGATCCAGCGGCGGGGGAGCTCGCTCTCCTCCTCGAGGGCGCGGTAGGGGTCGCGGATCTCGACGCCGTGGAGGGTCTCGGTGACGGCGCCCGCGCGGGCGGCCTCGTTCAGGGCGTGGAGCTCGGCCATGGGCGTGGAGGCGGGCGGGGGCGTGGTGGACGTCGGCTCGGCGGCCGGGGCGCTGCCGGCGCAGGCGACGAGGAGGGCGAGGGCGAGCGGGGCGGCGGCGCGCATGGCTCGGTCATGGGCGGGGGGCCGCCCGGTCGCAAGCGGGGAGCGGGCCGGAGGCGAGGGGGCGGCCCGGGAGCGCGTCTCGGCTTGCGGGCCCGGGCGCGGGCCGCATGGTGGTCGCCCATGGCGCGGCTCTTCCTGCTCTTCGCCGCCGGCCACGGGTTTCTCGCCGTGGCCCTCGGCGCCTTCGGCGCGCACGGGCTCCAGGGGCGCCTCGCGTCGCTCGAGGACGGCGCGAAGCGGCTCGGGTGGTGGGAGACCGCCGCGCACTACCAGCTCGCCCATGCGCTGGCCCTCGGGCTCGTGGCGTGGCTCGCGAGCGCGCGGCCGAGCGGGGCGATCACGGCGGCCGGCTGGTGCTTCTTCGGGGGGCTGCTCCTCTTCTCCGGGAGCCTCTACACCATGACGCTGACCGGCCTCCGCGGGCTCGGCGCGGTGACGCCCTTCGGCGGGCTCCTGCTGCTCGGCGGCTGGGGCTGCGTCTTCGCCGCGGCCTGGCGGGGGGCGCCGTGAGCCTCGGGCCCTTCGAGCAGCCGGCCTGGGAGGACGTGCCCGAGCGGCCGCCCCGGTCGCACGGCTTCTTCCAGCTGCCGGTGCGGCACGTGACGGCGCGGGTCGAGGGGCGGCCGCTCCGGCTATGCTACCGCGAGCATGGCGAGGGGCCGCCGCTCCTCCTGGTGCACGGCCTGATGACGAGCGGCTACTCGTTCCGCTACGTGATCGAGCCCCTCGCCGCGCTCGGCTTCCGCGTGCTCGTGCCGGACCTGCCGGGCGCCGGGCAGAGCGAAGCGCCGCCCGTGTGCTCGCCGGCGGCCCTGACCGCGAGCCTCGGCGCCTTCCTGGACGCGCTCGCGCTCCCGCGCGCGGACGTCGTCGGCAACAGCATGGGCGGCTGGCTCGCCATGCGCTGGGCGCTCGAGGCGCCGGACCGGCTCGGGCGGCTGGTGAACGTGCACTCGCCGGCCGTCGCGCTCCGGCGACTGCGGCTCCTGCATCGCGCGCTCGCCGTCCCCGGGAGCCGCGCGGCGCTCGGGCGGCTCGTCGCGCGCGACCCGGAGCGTTGGGCCTTCGCGAACGTGCACTACTTCGACGAGGGGCTGAAGTCGCGCGAGGAGGCGCGGGTCTACGCGGCGCCGCTCAAGACCGAGGCCGGGCGGCGGGCCTTCGCGAGCTGGCTCGGGGACGGGCTCGCGCCCGAGGCCTTCGAGGCCTTCGTGGCGACGCTGCGCGCGCGGCGGGACGCGGGCGAGCCCTTCCCGGTGCCGCTCCAGCTCGTCTACGCGCGGCGCGATCCGATGGTGCCGCCGGAGGTCGGGGAGGCGCTCCACGCGCTCGTGCCGGGCGCGGAGATGGTCTGGCTCGCGGAGAGCTCGCACTTCGCGCACGTCGACACGCCGGAAGCCTTCGTCGCCGCCGTCGCGCCCTTCCTGCGCGGCGGCGCCTGACACCGGGTCGAGCCGGCCGGCAGGCTCGTCGGAGCCGCTCGTCGGAGCCGCTCGTCGGAGCCGCTCGTCGGAGCCGCCCGCTCAGCGCGCGTCGGCCAGCGGGAGGCGCACCGTGATCCGCGCGCCCTCGCCCGGGGGCGAGCTCAGGCTCACCTCGCCCCCGGCGCGCCGCGCCACCCGCCGCGCGAGGGCCAGGCCCGTGCCCGTGCCGTCCTCGCGGGTCGTGAAGTAGGGCGCGAAGATTCGCTCCTGGAGCTCGAGCGGCACGCCCGGCCCGTCGTCCTTCACGTGCAGGAGCGCGTCCTCGCCGGCCACCTCGAGCCGCACCTCGATGCGCCCCCTCGGCCGGGCCCCCTCGCGGATCGCGTGGCCGGCGTTGACGAGCAGGTTCGCCATGATCTGCCCCAGCGACGCCGCCGCCAGCCGCACCGCCGGGCGCGCGTCGAGCGTCAGCTCCACCTCGATGGCCTCGCCGAGCTGGGGCGCGAGCAGCTGCACCGTCGACTCGACGACCTGCGCGGCGTCGCACTGCTCGACCCGACTCTCCTCCGGCGCGGAGAGGCGCGCCGCGAAGCCCACGAGCTGCTCCACGCCGGCGAGCACGGCGCGCCCCTGGTCGACGCAGCGCTCGAGGGGCGTCCGCCCCGGGTGATCGCCGAGCTCGAAGAGCGCGTCGCGGAGCTGCTCCTGGAGGACCTGCGCGTTGAGGTTGAGCGCGTTCAGCACGTTGTTCAGCTCGTGCGCGATCTCCGACTGGACCGCGCGCGCCGTGCGGGTCGGCACCTCGCGGAGCAGTTGCCCCTCGAGCTCGCTCACGAGGCGCCGCTCGCGGGCGAGCTTCACGCCCGAGTGCAGCACCTCGAGCAGCTCCTCGTTCTCGAAGGGCTTGGTGAGGTAGCGGTGCACGGCGCCGCGGTTGATGGCGTCGATGGCCGCCTGCACGTCCGCGTAGGCCGTGAGGATCATCCGGAGCGTCCCCGGGTGGCTCCGGCGCACGCGCTCGCAGAGGGCGACGCCGGTCATGCCGGGCATGCGCTGGTCCGCCAGGAGGATCGCGGGCTCGAGCCCCTCCGCGAGCTGCTGGAGCGCCTCCTCGCCGGAGGCGGCGGTGACGAAGTCGAAGTCGTCCTCGAAGACGTAGGCGAGGGCCATGCGGTTGGCGGCCTCGTCGTCGACGTAGAGGATCGTCGCGCGCGTCTCCGCGCCGCTCATGGGAGACCTCCTCCGCGGACGTACTCGCCGCTCTCCTCGACGGCGTCGCTCCGCGGCAGCTCGAGCCGGAAGGCCGCGCCCACGGCCGGTCGCTCGGCCTCGAGCTGGCCGCCGCTCGCCTCCGCGAGGTGACGGGAGATCGCGAGGCCGAGGCCCGCGGCGCCCGGACGCGTCGTGAACTGCGGATCGAAGATGCGGGGTAGCACCTCGGGGGAGATGCCGTGGCCCGTGTCCTCGACGCGCACGCGCGCCCAGCCGTCGTCCTCGTCGACGACGACCCGGATCTCGCCGCGGTCGAGCTCCTGCACGGCCTGCGCGGCGTTCGTGAGGAGGTGGCTGAGCACCTGGGCGAGGTCGCCGGGATCGATGCGCACCTGGGGCGTCGCGTCGACCTGCACGGTGAGGCGCGTCGTCGGGGCGAGCTGGGTGCGGATCAGGCGCACGGTCGAGTCGACGGCCCGGGAGAGGTCGAGCGTCGGCGGGCGGCGCGCGGGCGAGAGGGCCGAGAGGTCGCGCTGGAGCGCTTCGAGCTCGCCGACGCTGAGGAGCACGTCCCCCTGCGTGCGTTCGAGCTCCGCGAGGAGCGCCTTCCGGTGGGCCTCGTCGCTCGAGCGGTGGGCCGCGTGGGTCAGGTCCCGGGCATGCTCCACGAGGCGGCGGAGGCGGACGACGCGCTCGCCGAGGCCGCTCGCCACCTCCCGCGACGCGGCCCGGGCGCCGGCCCCGGCCCCGCCCCGGAGGAGGCTCTCCTGGAGCTCCCGCACGCTCCGGGCGGCGTGCACCAGCTCGATGGAGGCCCGGAGCACGTCCTCGAGCTCCTCGTTGCGGATGGGCTTCTCGAGCCAGCGCAGGACCTGCCCGCGGTTCACCGCGTCCACGACCGCGTGCAGATCCGCGTAGGCCGTCAGGATGATGCGCAGCGTGTCCGGGCAGAGCGTGCGCGCTCGCTCGCAGAGGTCCACCCCCGTCATGCCGGGCATGCGCTGGTCGGCGAGGAGCACGGCGTAGCGTTCGCGTTCGAGCATGCGCAGCGCTTCCTCGCCCGAGGTCGCGATGTCGATCCGGAACGTGTCCTCGAGGGCGTACTGCACCGCGAGCAGGTTGGCGCGGTCATCGTCCACGTAGAGCACCGGGTACGACCGGAGGTCCAGCGACACCCGCGGAGCCTATCAGAGCCGGGGGGCAGAGGCGCTGGGGGTGTTCCCGGGGGAGGGGCGGGGGGAACCCTCGGGGAGGGGGAGCACGACGGTGAAGCGGGCGCCGCCGAGCGTGGGGGAGGCGTCCGCGTCGATGGTGCCGCCGTGGGCGCTCACGATCTCGCGGGCGATCGAGAGCCCGAGGCCCGTGCCCTCGCCGGCGGGGCGGGAGGTGACGAAGGGGTCGAAGAGGCGCGGGAGGACGGAGGGCTCGATGCCCGGGCCCGAGTCCTCGACGGTGATGCGGTAGCGGCCGCCCTCGACCCGGCCGCGGATGCGCACGCGCCCCCGATCGCCGACGGCCCGCGCCGCGTTGTCGACGAGGTTCAGGAAGACGTGGTTCAGGTCGCCGGCGCGCCCCTCGAGCGCGGTCTCTTCGTCCACGTCGGTCTCCACCTCGACGTCGTCCGGGACGCGGGCCGAGAGCAGGCGGACGGCCGCGAGGAGCCCCTGGCCCGGCTGGAGCGTCCCCTCCTCCTCCCGGTCGACGCGCGAGAGGTCGAGCAGGTCGACGGAGATGCGCTCGATGCGGTTGGCGCAGTCGATGAACACCTCGAGCATCTCGTCCGTGCGCGCGTCGGCCTTCCCCGTGAGCTTGCGGCGGACGGCCGGGAGGCCGCTGACCAAGGCCGTGAGCGGGTTGCGCACCTGGTGGGCGACGGACGCGGCGAGGACGCCGAGGGTGGCGAGGCGCTCCTGGTGCGCGAGCCGGTGGAGCATGCCCCGGATGCGGAGCTGCACGTCGAGGCGCGCGAGGAGCTCCCGGCCGTGGAAGGGCTTGACCACGTAGTCGTCGGCGCCCGCGTCGAAGCCCTCGAGCACCTGGGAGGGCTCGCCGCGGGCCGTGACGAGGAGGATGGGGACGTCGCGGAGCTTCGGGTCGGCGCGGAGCGCGCGCGTCAGGCCGAGGCCATCGAGCTCGGGCATGGCGACGTCCGCGACGACGACGTCCGGCTGGAGCTCGCGGGCGCGCTCGAGGCCGCGGCGGCCGTGGGCGGCGGTGGCGACGCGGTAGCGCGCGGCGAGGACGTCCGTGAGGAAGGCGCGGAGCTCGGGGTGGTCCTCGACGACGAGGGCGAGCGGGGCGTTCGCGTCCGGGCCGCTGCGCAGCTCCTCGGGCGCGCCGCTCTGGCGGGGCGTGGGCAGGGGCTCGGCGCCGCGGGCCTCGACCGGCTCCGCGGGGGCGCTCGCGACGATGCGCGGGAGCACCAGCCGGAAGAGGGCGCCGCCGCCCGCGCCCTCGTCGAGCTCGGCGCGCCCACCGTGGAGGCGCGCGGCCTCTTGCACCAGCGCCAGGCCGAGGCCCGTGCCGCCCCGGCGGCGCGCCGCGTCGCTCGCCTGGGAGAAGCGCTCGAAGATGCGCTCCCGATCCTCGGCCGGGACGCCCGGGCCGTCGTCCTCCACCTCGAAGACGAGCTCGCCGCCGGCGTCGCGGAAGCGGACCGTGACCGCGCTCTCGGCGAAGCGGAGCGCGTTGGCGAGCAGGTTGCCGAGGGCGGTCTCCATCCAGGTCGGATCGAGGGCGACCGGCGCGGAGCGCTCGGGCGTCTCGACGGAGAGCGCGACGCCCTGCGTGACGGCGAGGGCCTGGGCCGGCGAGACGAGCGCGTGGACGAGCTGCCCCGCGTCGACCGGGGCCCGCTGCACCGTGGCCCGGCCGGCGTCGACCTTCGCCAGGTCGAGGAGCTGGTTGATGAGGCGGAGGAGGCGCTTGGCGTTCGCCTCCATCGTCTCGAGGGCCTGCTCCGGGCCGCCCGGGGGCGCTTCGCCGCGGCGCAGGGCTTCGAGGGGCGAGAGGAGGAGCGTGAGCGGCGTGCGGAGCTCGTGCGAGACGTTCGCGAAGAAGTCCGTCTTGGCCTGCGCGAGGTCGCGGACCTCGTCGAGGGTCTGCTGGAGCCGGGCGCTGGTCTCGAGGAGCTCGGAGGTGCGCTCCTTCACCTTCCGCTCGACGCCGCTCTTCGCCTCGAGGAGCTCGCCGAAGCGCTGCTCGTTGGCGAGCGTGCTCCGCTCGAGCGCGTCCTGCTGCTCGATGACGAGGCGCTGGCTCTCCCCGAGCTCCTGCCGCAGCTCCCACTGGCGCACGAGGGCCCAGGAGGCGAAGGCGCCGAGGACCGTGCCGACGCCGAGCGCGAGCGGGCCGAGCTCGAGGGTCAGGGCGGCCGCGACTCCCGCGCCGGCGCCGAGGAGGAGCGCGAGGCGGCTGCGGAACTTCGGGAGGCGCTCGACGTAGCGGATCTCGTAGACGCAGGCGTCATCACCCCGGTGCATGCACTCGGGGTGCTCGAGCTTCGCCGGGGGCAGGTCGAAGATGGTCGGGACGGCGGCCATGTTCTGCTGCCGTCCGAGGCACATGAGCGGGTCCGTCTCCGCCGCGGCGCCGGGCTTCTGGCGGTAGGTCAGGCGCACGTGGCGCGGGCCGACCTGTTCGAAGCCGAGCTCGCCCACCTTGTTGAAGCGCGGGAGCGAGCGGACCATCTGCTCGTAGGCCTTCCCCGTGTTGCCGAAGGCGCGGATGATGGCGCGGAGCGGGCCCATGTAACGCGCGGTGAACGCGGCGCGCGCCGCGCGGGCGACGTAGAGCGGGTCGCCGACGGCCTCGTGGAGCGTGCGCACGATGCGCTCCGAGTCCTTCATCGAGAGCCAGGCCGAGGGGTCCCGGAGGAGCTCGAGCTCGATGCCCTGCTCCTCGAGGAGCTCGCGGACCCGCGCCTCGCCGAGCTGCTCGGCGGCGAGGTCGAGGAAGGGAGCCAGGAAGAAGGCGTGGAGGTCGGCGCTCTTCACGACGCGCTCCCCTCCGGGCGGCGCCGGGCGCTCAGGAGGAGCAGGGTGGCCATGGCGAAGCTCCCCGGGGCCGCCGCCCACTCGCCCGCCTCGGCCCGACCCGCGGCGAGGGCCTCCGGATCGGTCGTCGTCGCGTGGAGGTAGGGGAGAAGGAGCAGCTCGGCGAAGGCCTCCGGGCCGATGTCGTCGCTCGTGAGCGTCGCCGCCTCCACCTTCACCTCGCTCCAGCCGGCGCCGAGCGCCAGCGCGCGCAGCCGGCGTCCCACGAAGGGGTCCGCGCCGCGCTCGAGCGTGCGCGCGATCCACGTCTGCCGGGCGGCCTCGCAGCGCCGGGGCGCGGGCTCGCTGACGAAGCTCGCGTGGTCCGTGTCGACGGCGAGCAGCGCGCCGCCCGGCGCCGTGACGCGGTGGAGCTCGGCGAGCACGGCCGCCGGGTCCGGGACGTGCTGGAGCATCAGCCGCGTGTGCACGGCGGGGACGCTCCGCGCGGGGAGCGGGAGCCGGTCGGCGCGCGCGACGAGCGCGGGGCGAGGCGCGTGGCGCAGGATCGACCGGTCGACGTCCACGCAGAGCGTCTCGACGCCGGCGTCCCGGAGGAAGCGCGCCGGGGCGCCGGAGCCCGCGCCGACGTCGAGGACGAAGGGCGCGTCGAGGAGGCCCGCCCGCCGGTAGGCGCCCTCGTGCATGCCCACCAGCCGCCGCGCCTGCAGCTCGAGGCGGCTCAGCTCGCGCTCCCGATCGGCGAAGCCTCCCAAGGCGTAGCCGCCGCCGGGCGCGCTCCGGCCGACGTCACCGCCCGCGGCGTCGCCGCCCGCGACGTCTCCGTTCCCGGCGTCTCCGCTCATGACGCCACCGCGCGCGACTCGGCGCTCCAATGGGCCTGGGCGGCTCCGTAGCTCTCCATGAGGAAGGAGACGTAGCGGCGAAGGCCGGCCCGGTTCAACACGTAGACGTTGGCGTCGAAGGCATGCTCGAGGCCCGCGCGCTCGAACTCGGTCGTCGGCAGCGTGCCGGGGGCGAGGAGCAGGCGCACCGGCTCGGCTCGCTGCAGCCGGAGCGTGCGGAGCGCGTGGCGCACGGCGTCGTCGTGTTGGCTCGCCGTGGGGCGCTCGGGCGAGCCGTGGAGGGGCAGCAGCCACGTGCCGTCGAGGATGCCGGGGATGCAGAGCGACGGGGAGCATCGCTCCGTCACCATCGCCATCCGCGCGCGACCTCTGCGCGAGAGGACCGCGAGCTCGCGCCGCCGGACCAGCCCCGCCGCGGCGAAGCGTCGTCGGAGCCGCGCGAGGGTCAGGGTCTCGGCGTCGAGCCCCAGCCCACGGGCGACGAGGGCGCCCATCTCCCGCGTCGCCGCGTGCTCGATGAGCGCCCGGTGCCGTCTGCGCAGCCCCACGGTCCGGAAGCCGTCGAGGGTGGGCTCGGCGGGGCGCGTGCGCGGCAGCAGCCAGGCCTGGATGCGCGCCTTGCCGACCGCCTCGCTGGTCCCCGTGAGCTCCTGGAAGCGCGTGTGGATGCGGTTCATCTTCGCGTTCTCGGCTGCGGCGAAGAAGACCATGTAGCGGCAATCGGGCTTCAGGATGACGTGGTCCAGGAACGCGAGCAGGAGCGTGCCCGGGGTGCACCCGCGGCGGCGCGGCTGGGCGGCGAGGTGCTGGCCCAGCCAGACCCGGTCCCAGGCCTGCAGGGCCGTCACGCTCGCGACGGCCTCGCCATCCTCGTAGCGCGCGAGCGTCCGGCAGAGCGACGCCCCCTCGGTGTGGGCGCGCCGCCAGGCGAGCGCCGCGTCCTCGCCGGCGGCCTCGAGGAGCTGATTCATGTGCGGCATGAGCAGCCCGCGGTCGCGATAGAGGGCGAGCTGGGCCTCGAAGGAGGCGCCATCGTGCGCCTCGAGGGAAGGGTGTCGGAGCTCCGCGAGCAGGTCGGCGAAGCGCGGGTCCTCCCGACGATGGTTGAACGCGAGGTGCACGCGGCGCTCCCCCACGTGCCGCACCTGCACGTCACCGAGCGCCGTGCGGAAGTCGCCGACCTCGAGGCGGGCGTCGCGGAGCGGGAGATCCTCCCAGAGGAGGGCGTCCTCGCGGGCGGGCGCGTCGAAGCAGAGGCCGCCCAGGGAGAGGTCCTGCACGGCCCCGCGCGCCGTGCGGCCCGAGACGGGGTTGCGGTAGTGGAAGACGGCGTCGCGCTCCTTCGGGATGCGCGCCCGGGTCTCGGCGCGACGACGGCGGCGGCGCAGGACGAGGGGGAGAGCGAGGACGGTGGCGCCGCGGCCGACGCGCGTGACGCGGGTGACCCGCGTGATCGTCTCGTAGCTCGCCGCGAAGAGGTCGAAGCGGAGCTCGACATGCGGTTCGTCGGGGACCTCGCCCTCGAGGTGGAGCTCGGCCTGCTCGAGATCGAGGCGCGCGAACATCGAGGGCGCGCCGGCCAGCTGCGCCTCCAGCTGGAGGAGCGAGGCCAGCTCGAGCACCTGCCGGATGCGGTCCGGATCGGAGACCAGCTCGTACTCGCCGGGGCTCTCCTCGGAGCGCGGGACGAAGTCGATGCGGACCCAGAAGCGCTGTCGGTTGTGGGGCGAGTACCAGGGCACCACCTCGCGCACGACCCCGCCGCAGCGTCGGAGCGGGCCTTCGTCCCCCAGGAGCTCGACGGTGCCGAGCTCTTCCCCGGTGTGGAAGTCGGGGGGCGCGTCGATCACGCAGTGGCCGCGGCCGATCGAGCAGACCGGGAAGGTGTGGAGGTCCCCGCGCTGCGGGCAGGTCAGGTAGAGGGAGCGGGCCTGGTAGCTGCTGCTCTTCGGCTCGCGCTCGGTGAAGAGGCGCGCGTCGGCGAGGGGGACGCAGACCACGTCCGGGGCGTGGACCTCGGCCGCCGTGCTCACGAGCGTCCAGCCCCGCTCGGGGGCGTGGATGGAGAGGGGGCCGTCGCTCTCGCCGAGCCCGCGCACCCCCACCGGGTGGAGCACCAGCTGGGCCGCGCGGCGAGGGCCCTGGATGCGCTCGAGGAAGCCGGAGCAGGCGACGCCGCCGGGGCGCCGGGCGACCACGGGCTCGAGCTCGGCCACCGAGGCGCGAAGCTGCCGCATGAGCTCGGTAGACCCGATCATCGCCGCCCAAGATAGCAGCAAACCTGCTACCTCATCGGGGGGTACGGGCTGACCGTTTTGCCCGTACCTCGAAGGGGGTGGCATCAAACTGCCAGCTCGCGCCCGGGGGCACCGACCCGCGGATCGGTGCCCCGAGGAGCGAGACGGGGCGCGCTCAGATCTGTCGGACGATCTGCTCGACGACGTCCTGGGCGACGCGACGGGCCTTCTTGGTCGTGCCGCCGCGCATGGTCGTCGAGTCGGCCTCCACGCTGCGGAGCACGGCGCCGTCGGGGGCGACGAGGTCGGCGCGGGCCCGCATGCGGGTCGGGCCGAAGGAGCCGTTGCGGAACTCCGTGATGGTCACGCGGAGGGCCGGTCCCTCACCCGCCGCGAGGCTGCCGCGGAGCGCCTCGCGCATGTGGCGGACGGCGTCGTAGTCGACGAGGGCCTCGCGTCGGTCCTCGCCGAGGGCGGGGTCGAGCTGGACCTGGACCTCGGCGACGGAGCCCTCGGCGCTCGGCTGGACGGGGTGGACCTCGAAGCCGGCGCAGGCGACGGAGAGGAGGAGGGGGGCGAAGAGCATCAGACGATTCATGGCCGCGCTCGTCGGCACGTCCGCCTGCTGGTTGCTCCCGGGGCTGCTATCTCTGCGGCCTCGCCGTGTTCCCCTTCGCGCCGCCGACGATGCTCGCCCCCATGGAGGGCGTCAGCCACCCGACCTTCCGCCGCCTGATCGCCGAGCGGGGCGGCGTGGGTGTCGTCTGCACGGAGTTCGTGCGCGTCTCGCGGGCGCCGCTGAGCCCGGTGGCGCTCCGGCGCGAGGTGGTGAAGGTGCCGGGCGTGCCCCTCTCCGTGCAGGTCATGGGGAACGACGCGGAGAAGATGGCGGACGCGGCGCACCACGTGGCGGACGCGGGCGCGGACGTGGTCGACATCAACCTCGGCTGCCCCATGCCGCGGGTCGTGAAGAAGGGCGTCGGCGCGGCGATGCTGAAGGACCCGGCGCTGCTGGCGCGGGTGCTCGGGGCGATGCGGGAGCGGACGCCGGGGCTCCTGAGCGCGAAGATCCGCGCGGGCTTCGACGACGCGGAGAACGTCGTGCGCATCGCGAAGACCGTGGAGGCGGCGGGGGTCGACTTCCTGGTCGTGCACCCGCGGACCCGGCGGGACCTCTACGAGGGCGTGGCGGACTGGCGCATCGTGCGCGTGCTGAAGGAGGCCCTCGCGATCCCGGTCGTGGGGAACGGCGACGTCTGGTACGCGGCGGACGCGCTCCGCATGGAGCGGGAGACGGGCTGCGACGCGGTGATGATCGGGCGGCCGGCCATGCGGAACCCGTGGATCTTCGAGCAGGTCGCGGCGCTGCGCGCCGGGGAAGCGCCCTTCGATCCGAGCGGGGCGGACCTCGCGGAGTGGCTGCATCGGGTGCGGGCGGTCTACGAGGAGGAGATCGGCGGCAACGTGCCGGGGAAGCTCAAGGAGCTCCTGCGCTGGATGGGCCGCGCGGTCGACGACGGGGGCGCGTTCCGGCAGGCGGCGCTGCGGGCGCCGGACGCGGACGCCATCCTCGGGGAGGTGGACGCGCGGCTCCGGCCGCTGGGGCCCGAGGCGCTCGACCTCGACGCGCACGGGCGGCACCGCTTCGAGCGGAGCGGCGCGGCGGAGGGGTCGGGCTCGCGCTCGGGCTCGGTGGGGGGCTCGGCCCCGGCGCCTCGCGTCGCCTGAGGTGGGCGGGGGCGCGGAGGCGGGCCGGGAGCGCGGGAGGCCCGGGCGCCTTCACACTTCTTCACGGCTTTCGGTGGAAAGCCCGTGGCGCGGGGGCGGTGAGGGGGGCACACCTTCGGGGTGCGCCATCTCCCGCTCCTCCCGCTCCTCGTGCTCGCCGGGGCGGCCACCGTGCAGCCAGCGCTCGCGCAGCCCGCGAGCTCCCGGCCGGGGCCGTCCCCGCCCGCCGAGCCGTCCGGCGAGATCGAGGTCCACCAGGCGCTCGCGCGCGCCCTCGAGGCGAACCCCAGCGTGCGCGTCGCCCTCCTCGAGGTGGTCGCGGCCCGGGCGGGGACCCGCGCCGCCGAGCTCGCGCGCGCGCCGACCCTCCGCGCCGACATGAGCGGGGCCTACCAGGAGAGCCTCGCGGGCACCGGCGTCGGCGTCACGCGGAACGACAGCCAGACCGTGTCGCTCGGGCTCGGCCTCGACTGGACGAGCGACGCGGGCACGGTGATCGCCGTGGACGCCTCGAGCGGGGTGCGCTGGCGCTCCACCAACCGGGACCCGAGCACGGACCTGACCGTCACCATCGGGCCGAACTACGACGTGCAGCTCGGCACCTCGCTCCGCCAGCCGCTCCTGCGCGGCGCGGGTCGGCGGTCCGTCCGCGCCGCCGAGCGGGAGGCGGCCGCCGCCGAACGGCGCGTGGGCCACGAGCGGGACGTGGAGGTGAGCGCGGTCGTGCGGGACGTGCTCGCCGCCTACTGGGAGCTCTGGTACGCGGAGCGGGCTCTGGAGGTGCAGCGGGAGGCCGAGGCGCTGGCCGCGCGGCAGCTCGAGGAGGCCCGGGCCCGGGTGGAGCTCGGCTCGCTCGCGCCCGTCGACGCGCTCCGCTTCGCCAGCGAGCTGGCCTCTCTCCGGGAGACGCGGCGGAGCGCCGAGGCCAGCCGGGTCCAGGCGCGCGTCGCCCTCGCCGAGCTCCTCGCCGTCGCCCCCGGGAGCCTCCGCACCGCCGCGCCGCCGCCGGAGGCGCCCGCGCTCCCGAGCCTCGAGGCGCTCCTCGCGCGGGTGGAGGCGACCTCGCCGACGCTGCTCGCCCTGGACGCCGGCGTGGAGGAGGCCGAGGAGCGGCTCACGGCCGCCCGAGACGCCGCCCGCGCGCGCCTCGACGCGGTGGCCGACGTCGGCGTCTACGCGCTCTGGGCCACCGACGACGCCCTCGCCGGCGCCCAGCTCCCCGACGGGCGCCCGGCCTTCGTCGCGAGCGGGGGGCTCGAGCTCGAGCTCCCGCTGGGCTCGGCCGCCGCCGACGCGCGCCGGGACGCGGCCGTCGCCCAGCTCGCGGCGGCCCGCGCCCAGCGGGAGCAGCAGGCCCGGGCGCTCCGCGCGCGGGTGCGCGAGCGCTTCGAGGCCGTGGCCTCGGCCCGGGACCGGGTGCCCCTCGCCGACGAGACGGCGAGCGTGGCCGCCGAGCTCGGGGAGGCGGAGCGGGCGCGCCTCGAGCTGGGGACGACCACCAGCGCCGATCTTCTCCAGGCCCAGCAGACCGCCCGGGAGGCCGCGCTGCGGCGCTTGCGGGTGCTCGTGGACGCGACCGTCGCCGCGCAGGGCCTGGCCCACGAAGCCGGCGCGCTCCTCGATCGCTTCTCTCTGCGCGTCCCCGACGCGGGCGAGCTCGCCGAGGTCGACGATGTCCACTGATGTTGCCCGCCCCGGCGCGCTCGCGCGCCTCCGCCGCCTCGCCCTCCCGCTCGTCGTCGTCCTCGGCCTCGGCGGGGGCCTGACCTGGTGGCTCCTCTCGCGCGACGCCGAGCGGTCCGCGCCCATCGAGACGGTCCGCGTGGAGCGGGGGAGCATCCGCGAGACCGCCGAGGCGACGGGGCACGTCGAGCCGCACGTGCAGGTGGAGGTGAAGTCCGAGATCGCCGGGGAGATCGTCGAGGTGCTCGCACGCGAGGGCGTCACCGTGGAGCAGGGCGAGGTCCTCTTCCGCGTCGACCGGCGCGACGCCGAGCGGAGCCTCGAAGACGCCCGCGTGGCCCTGCAGCGGAGCCGCGCGGAGCTGGCCCAGGCGCGCGCGAACCTCGCCGTCGCCCGGGCGCAGGCCGAGGAGGCCGACGCGGCCCGGGACCTCGCCGCGCGCAGCACGGAGCGGGGCCTCCTCAGCGCGGAGGCGAACCGGACGGCCGCCTCCAACGCGGCCGTGGCGCGGGCGACCCAGCTCCAGCGTCGGGCCGCCGTGCAGGCCGGCGTGGCGAGCGTCGCGGCGGCTCGGCTCGCCGTGCAGGATGCCGAGCAGCGCCTGAGCGAGACGGAGATCGTCGCGCCCATCGCCGGTACGGTGCTCGACGTGGCCGTGGAGGTCGGCTCCATCGTCGCCTCCGCCACGGCCAACCTGAGCGGCGGCGAGCCGCTGGCGACGCTCGCGGACCTCTCGGACCTGCGCGTGATCGGCGAGATCGACGAGGCGCAGATCGCGCGGGTCGAGCCGGGCCAGCGTGTGGAGATCCGCGTCGACGCCTATCCGGACCGCGTCTTCGCCGGGCGCGTGGAGCGGGTGGCGCCCCTCGGCGTGGAGGAGGCGAGCGTGGTGAGCTTCGAGGTGGAGATCGTGGTCGTCGACGAGGAGGCGGCGCGCCTCCGCTCGGGGATGAGCGCGGACCTCTCGATCCTCACGGGCGAGGTCGAGGGGGTCCTCGTGCCGCTGGTCGCGGTGCGGAGCGAGGGGGGCGAGCGCGTCGTGCAGCTCGCCTCCGGGGAGGTGCGGGCCATCCGCGCCGGCGCCACCGACGGCCGCTCGCTCGTCGTGCTCGACGGGCTCGAGGCGGGCGACGAGGTGCGGATCACGCCGCTCGCGAGCGGGGCCGCCGCGTCCGGGCAGCGCGGCGGGAACCCCTTCATGCCGGGCCCCGGCCGGCGAGGGCGGCGATGAGCGAGGCCGTCGCGGCGGTCGGGGAGGGCGCGTCCGACGCGGCCGTCCCCACGGTCGAGGTCGAGGGGCTCACGAAGGTCTACCAGGCGGGCGATCCGGACCTCGCCGTGCGGGCCCTCGACGGGCTCGACTTCCGCATCGAGCGCGGCGACTCCGTGGCCATCGTCGGCCCGTCCGGCTGCGGCAAGTCCACGTTGCTGCACGTGCTCGGCTGCCTGGATCGGCCGACCTCGGGCCGCTACCGGCTCGAGGGCCAGGACGTCGCGAACCTGGACGAGGACGCGCTCGCCCGCATCCGCAACCATCACATCGGCTTCGTCTTCCAGTCCTTCAACCTGCTCCCGCGCATGAGCGCCGTGGAGAACGTCGAGCTCCCCCTGCTCTACGCCGGCGTATCCGGCGGGCGCGAGCGCGCCCTCTCCGCCCTCGCGCGGGTCGGCCTCGCGGACCAGGCCCACCGCTGGCCGAACGAGCTCTCGGGGGGGCAGAACCAGCGCGTCGCCATCGCCCGCGCGCTCGTCACGCGCCCCTCGCTCCTCCTCGGCGACGAGCCCACGGGCGCCCTCGACAGCGGCACGAGCGCCGACGTGCTCGACCTGCTCACGACCCTCCACGACGAGGGCACGACCCTGGTCCTCGTCACCCACGACATCGCCGTGGCCCGCCGGCTGCGGCGCGCGATCTGGATGCGGGACGGGCGCATCGTCGACGACGGCCCCTCGGGTCCCGTGCTCGACGCCTTCATCGAGGCCACCGCGGGGGGCGCCGATGCTCCTGCGTGAGACCATCCGTACGGCGCTCCGCTCGCTGCTCAGTCACCGCATGCGCACGGCCCTGACCGCCCTCGGCATGGTCATCGGCGTCGCGGCCGTCATCGCCGTGCTCGCCATCGGCGAGGGCGCGAAGTCGAGCGTGGAGGGGCACATCCGCTCGCTCGGCACGAACCTGCTCAGCGTGCGCCCGGGTCGGCGGGTGGCGGGGCCCGTGCGCGTCGGCCGGGTGGACACGCTCGTGCGCGGCGACGTCGACGCGATCGCCGAGCTGCCGGGGGTCGCGGCCGTGAGCGGCGAGACGGCCGGCTCGGGGCAGGTGAAGCACCGGGAGAACAACCTCTCGGCGACGGTGTACGGCGTGACCGAGGACTACCTCGCGATCCGCAACCTCGCCGTGGCGCGAGGCATCGGTTTCGGGGAGGCGGACGATCGGCAGCGCCGACGCGTCGCGGTGATCGGGGCCGAGGTGGCGATGGAGCTCTTCGGGGGGCGTCCGGCGCTCGGGGAGCGCATCCAGATCGCGGGGCAGGGGTTCACGGTGGTCGGCGTGCTCGAGGCGAAGGGCGACATGGGCTTCTCCTCGCCGGACGAGTACGTGCTCGTGCCCCTCTCCGTGCATCAGGGATCGCTCTTCGGGAGCGACGCGCTCTCGAGCATCTCCGTGCAGGTCGAGCGGGAGGAGCTGAGCGACGAGGTGCAGGAGCGCATCGAGCAGCTCCTCCGGCTGCGGCATCGGCTGGCGGTCGGGGAGGACGACGACTTCGAGGTGCGCTCGCAGACCGAGATGCTCGAGACGATGGGCGCCGTGACCGGGACCTTCTCGGCCCTCCTCGGCAGCGTCGCTGCCGTGAGCCTGCTGGTCGGCGGCATCGGCATCATGAACATCATGCTCGTCTCCGTGCGCGAGCGGACGCGCGAGATCGGCGTGCGCATGGCCGTGGGGGCGCGGCGGCGCGACATCCTGATGCAGTTCCTCGTCGAGTCGATCGTCGTGTCGGTCTTCGGGGGCCTCCTGGGCATCGCGCTCGGGACGGGGGCGGCGCTGCTGATCGCGCGGCTCGGCCAGTGGGAGGCGGTGGTGCCGACCTACGCCTACACGCTCGCGCTCGGCGTGTCGGTGTTCATCGGGATCGTCTTCGGCGTGGGGCCGGCGCGGAGGGCGGCGCGGCTCGATCCGGTGGAGGCGCTGAGGAACGCCTGACGAGTGGGCGCGAGGGTGAAGGGGTCGTCTCCTCGGGCCGGGGGAGTGCCGCGCCGCGTCGCGGGGGCTCCCGGGGGGAGCTGGCAGTTTTCTTCCACACCCATTCGGGGCGTTTCGCGGGAGGGCACCGTCGTCTAGGCTGACCGAGGGTCGGAGACGGTTGGAGGGGGCCATGCTCGAAGACGAAGAGGGAGAGCGGGACGCGCGGAGGCGGAAGCCCACGGTGCGCGAGCTCGCCGTCCCCTCGGACGCGCCCATTCCCTCGGAGCCGATGGGCACCCCGGAGCGCGGCATCGAGCGTCGAGGCCCGCGCTCGTCGCCGTCTTCGCCCTCGGGGGCTTCCTCGTCGCGCTCGTCGTCCCCGCCTCCGTCGGAGCGCATCCTCCGGGTGGACCGCTCGGCCTTTCCGCTGGTCGTGCTCACGCCCGGCCGGGCGGACGACACGGAGGTCGATGGCTACCTCGCGCTCCTCGACGAGCTCGCGGCCGGGGCGCGCGACGCCGTGGTGCTGGTGGACCTGCGGCTCTGCCTCGCGATCTCGCCGCTCGTGCGGAGGCGCGTCGCCGAGGCCTTCGGCGAGCGCGGCGAGGCCTGGACGAAGCGGGTCCTCGCGCAGGCCTTCGTGGCCGCGACGCCGGCGCAGCGGGGCGCCGTGACGGCCGTGCAGTGGATGATCGAGGGCGCGCCGGACTGCCCGATCTTCGAGGACCGAGCGGACGCCGAGGCGTTCCTGAAGAGCGTCCTCGAGCCGCCCTCGGAGTAGAGGCGCGCCCCTCAGCGCGCGGCGCGGAGGGCGACGAGTGTGCCGCAGCCGCCGTTGGCTTCGACGCGGGCCTGCGAGCTCATGCGCACGCGGAGGCCGGCGTCGCTCAGGCGCGCGTAGAGGGCCTCGTAGCGAGCGCGGGAGATCGGCTGAGCGTCCGAGGTGGGCACCGGGTTGTAAGCGTAGAGGTGCACGGCGAGGCCGAGCGGGGCGAAGCGCGCGGCGAAGGCGTCGACCTCCGCGTCGACGTCATTCTCGCCGGCGAGGACGAGGTAGGCGAGGGCGAGCTTCTTCTTGCGGCGGCGCGAGAGCTCGGGGAGGGCGGCGCGGAGCGTGGCGACGAGCTCGGCGAGGGAGGGGCCGCGCGGAACGAGGCGCGCGCGGGTCGGCTCGCGGCCGGCGTGCACCGAGAGGGTGAGCCCGTTGTGGGGGACGTCGCGGAGCCAGCGCTCGAGGCGGCGGAGTGGGCCGCCGCTGGTGGTGAGGCTGGCGGGCGTGCCGCGCTCCTTGGCCCAGGCGACGAAGCGCGGCGCGTCGGGGGCGTGGAGGGGCTCGCCGACGCCGGAGAGGGTGAGCCGGCGGAGCGGGCCGTGGCGGGCCTCGACGGCCTCGACCTGGCCGACGAGCTCCTCGAAGCGGAGCGGCCGCTGGAGGCCCTGCGCGCCGGAGGCGCAGAAGGGGCAGCCGACGGCGCAGCCGACCTGGGAGGAGACGCAGAGCGTGTCGCCCCGGTAGAGGACGGCTTCGACGCGTGCGCCGTCCGCGAGGCGCACGCCGAAGCGCCGGTTGAAGCGGCTGACCTCTTCGGACTCGAGGGTGAGGGGGGGCACGGGCAGGGGGGGCACGGGAGGGGAGGAGAGATAGCAGGTGGAGGCCGAAGGGGCTCGGAGAGGAGCCCTGCCGGATCAGGAGGCCCGAGAGCAACCCGTGCCCGTGCCCTTGCCCTTGCCCGTGCCCGTCGGAGCAGGAGGCCGTCGAGAAGAGCGCGAGCCCCCAGCGTCAGCGCCAGCTGAAGCGTCAGCCCGAGCCGAAGCGTCCGCGGCAGCCGAAGCGTCAGCGCCAGCTGAAGCGTCAGCCCGAGCCCAAGCGTCGGCGCCAGCCGAAAGCGCCAGCGTCAGCCGAAAGCGTCAGCCCAAGCTGAAGCGTCAGCCCGAGCTGAAGCGTCAGCCCGAGCCGAAGCGTCAGCCCGAGCTCCAGCGAGGCGCGGAGCACCACCGAGAGCCGGAGCCGCGGCGGACCTCACGGCCGCGCGCCCCCGCGCGGCGCGGCTCCGAGTGTCCGCCTCGAAGCGCCGGCGCGAGGGGTCGAAAGAGCGACTCGGCGGCTCCTGGACGACGACCGCCGCGACGCGGCTCGCCGCCTCACGGCTGGGGGAGCGCCCCCATGTCTGCCCCGTAGCCCGGCCCCACGGAGCCGCCCTCGTGCAGCCACGAAGAACCGACCCGTGTGACGCCGCGGCCACGCGGCGCCGAGCGGCCCACGGCCGCGCTGGTAAGCCAAAGAGAGCGAGCGAAG
>PABA01000134.1 GCA_002699025.1 Sandaracinus sp.
CGACCCCCGCGGCGACAGCCGCCCCGCCGAAGCCAGGAGGGGCCGACGAGCCATCCACTCGTGCGGACATGCCTCGGTTCCCTGTCCCCCGCGGTCGAAGGCCGCTCGTCGCCTGTGGCGACGAAACCCCGACCCCCGCGGCGACAGCCGCCAGGCCGAAGACAGGAGCGGCGGACGAGCCATCCACTCGTGCGGACATGCCTCGGTTCCCTGTCCCCCGCGGCCGAAGGCCGCTCGTCGCCTGTGGCGACGAAACCCCGACCCCCGCGGCGACAGCCGCCTACTGCAGGCGGCGGTAGTAGACGTCGCCGTTCGGGCAGCTCGGGCCGTCCGGGCTGGGGCAGCTCCCGCCGGCGCGGTGGTCGATCCACGCGACGTGCAGGCGCCCACCGCCGACGTGCACCGCCGGGTTCTTGCTGTCGCTCGTGCCGAGCGCCGAGCTGTCCATGCGGTAGTCCTGCGGCTGCCAGGTGGCGCCGCCGTCGAGGCTGAAGTTGGCGTACACGTCGAGGAAGCCGTTTCGGTCGTCGGACCAGGCGGCCCCGACGAGGTCCCCGTCGGCGTGGAGCGCGACCGCGTTGCTCGCGGAGGCGCCCGGATCGGTGCCCGTGTCGAGGCGCGCCGGCGTCGAGAAGCTCGCGAAGGCGTCGTCGCTCACCACGCTCAGGATGTCCGGGAAGCCGGAGCGGAAGTCGACCCAGGCGACCACGGCCCGGCCCGGGCTCGGCGCCACGATGGCCGGCCCGATCGAGTCGTGCGGGAAGGCGTCCTGGTCGAGCTGGACGGCGCTCGCGAGCCAGCTCGCGCCGGCGTCGGCGCTCCGGTTCACGTAGATGTCGAGGCTGCCGCCGTCCCGGTCGTCGACCCACACGACGTAGGCGTTGTCGCCCTCGGCCGCGACGGCGGGCGTGACGCTCCCGTGGCTCCCCGGCGCGTCGCCGGTGTCGATGCGCTGCTCGGCGGCGAAGCTCGCGCCCGAGTTCGTCGAGCGCCGGAGGTACACGTCGAGGGCCCCGTTCCGGTTGTCGCGCCAGACCACGTAGACCCGGCTGCCGCTCGCGGCGACCTGCGGCGTGGCGGCGACGAAGGAGGTCCCCGTCGGCGTCGAGAGCTGCACGGGCGTGCTCCAGCTCTGGCCCCGGTCGGTGCTCCGCGTGAGGTAGACCTGCCGACGCCGGTTCGTCTCGAAGGCCTCGAAGACCACGTAGACGTTCGCGCCGCTCACGGCCACGTCCACGCCGAAGCTGTCGCGCGTCGCCGTCTCGCCGAGGGCGTTCGCCTTCACGTTGCTCCCGAAGCTCGTGCCCGCGTTGCTCGAGTGCCGCGTGTAGATCTCCCGGTAGCTCTCGCCGCCGCGGAAGTCGCTCCAGACGCCGACCACGTCGTCGCCGCCGTCCTGCGCGCCGAGGGCCGGGCCGAGCGCCGGGCCGCCCGCCGAGTCGAGGCGCGTCGGCGAGGACCAGGTGCCGCCGCCGTTCGTGCTCCGCGCGAAGTAGATGTGCGCGTCGTCGCTCACCTCCATCCACGCCGCGTAGACCCGATCGGCGCCGTCCCCGGCGAGGGCCACGGAGAGCGAGTTCTGGGCGCTCGCGGCCACGTGCGTGTCCAGGCGCCGGTCGCTCCCGGCCGGGCTGAGGCAGCCCTCGTCGTCCGTCCCGTCGCAGTCGTTGTCGAGCCCGTCGCAGAGGCTCTCGTCGGCCTGGTAGCTCGCCGGCAGGTCGCAGCCCCAGCCGCCCGCGCCGCGGCAGCTCGGCACCCGCCCGGCGCAGACGCCCCGGTCCTCGGCGCAGCTCGCGACGGAGCCCGCGGCCGGCGGCGTCAGGCCGTCGTCCGTGGCGCCGTTGCAGTCGTCGTCGATGCCGTTGCAGCTCTCGGCGATGGGCCCGACGAAGCTCCCGCCGCACTCGAGCGCGCCCATCGTGCAGGCGAGCTCGCCGAAGGCGCAGCGGCCGACGTTGGTCGCGCCGCAGCGGTCGCCGACGCCGGGGATGGGCGCGCCCGCCGTCGACTCGTCCGTGCGTCCGTCGCAGTCGTCGTCGTCGCCGTTGCAGGTCTCGGCGACCGGACCGACGCCCCCCACGCAGACGATGGCCCCGAGCTGGCAGCTGCTCACGCCCCGGGCGCAGATGCCCGTCGTCGAGCCGCAGGCCGTGCCCACGACCGGGTCCGCCTCGTCGATGGCGCCGTCGCAGTCGTCGTCGACGCCATCGCAATCGTCCACGCCGCCGGTCGGCGTGCAGACGTACTCGCAGCCGGTCGCCGGGTCGCCATCGAGGTCGACCCGCCCGTCCATGCAGCGCGCGATGTCGCAGACGCCGGCCGTGCAGCCCGGCACGGCGCCGGGGAAGCTGCAGGCGCGGCCGCAGGCGCCGCAGTTCGCCGGGTCGCCGCCGAGGTCGAAGCCCTCGTCCACGGTCCCGTCGCAGTCGTCGTCGATCCGGTTGCAGCGCTCGGCGCCGCCGTCGCCGGCGCAGCGGAGCTCGCAGCCGGTCGCCGGGTCCGTGTCGAGGTCGACGAAGCCCGCGTTGCACTCGCCCATCACGCAGGCGCCGGCGACGCAGCTCGCGCTCGCGTTGGCGAAGGCGCAGGCGTTGCCGCAGCTCCCGCAGTGGGCGAGGTCCGTCTCGAGGTCGAAGCCCTCATCGATGGCGCCGTCGCAGTCGTTGTCGCGCTCGTCGCAGAGCTCCGGCCCGGAGGGCGGGCACTCGTACTCGCAGCCGTTGGTCGGGTTGCCGTCGAGGTCGTGGAAGCCGATCTCGCAGCTATCGACCGTGCACTCGCCCTCGGCGCAGCCCGGGAAGGCGCCCGGGAGCACGCACTCGGCCTCGCAGGCGCCGCAGTTGCGCGGGTCCGTGAGCACGTCGAAGCCCTCGTCGACGAGTCCGTCGCAGTCGTCGTCGATCCGGTTGCAGCTCTCTTCGCCGCTCGCGACGCAGCCGTCCTCGGGTCGGGCATCGGGCCGGCCGGCGTCGACGACGACCACGCCGGCGTCCTCCTCGCCGCAGTTGTCGAAGCAGAAGGGCTCGACGTCGCAGCCCTGGCTCGGCGCGCCGAGGAGCAGCGCCGGGAGCAGCCAGCGGAGCGCGCCCCGGGGCCGCCACGCCACGAGCTTCCGCCGCCGCCAGCCGAGGAGCGCGAGGAGCGCGAGCGCTGCCAGCGGGCCGCCGGCGCCCGGGCCGCGATCGGCGCCCGCCGCGTCGCAGGCGCAGCCGCCGCCGCCGGCCGCGAGGCCGAGCACGGGCTCGCTGGGCCCGGCGAGCGTCTCGCTGACGCACTGGCCGTCGTCGCTCCGGCAGAAGGTGCCCTCGGGGCAGCGGAGCGTCGCGCAGGGGTCGTCCACGCACGCGCCGCCGCGGCAGACGCGCTGCCGCCCGCACTCGGGGTCGCACTCGTCGGCCACGCACGCGCCGTCGACGCAGCTCTCCGCCGCCGAGCACTCGCCGCCGCAGGGCGCCGGGACGCAGGCGCCGTCCTCGCAGCGCTCGCCCTCGGGGCAGCTCACCTCACAGACGGCGGTGCACTCCCCCTCGCGGCAGAAGGCCCCGGTCGGGCAGCCCACGCCGGCGCAGGGGTCCGGCTCGCAGGCCGCGTCGACGCAGCGCTCCCCGGCCGGGCAGCCCCGGCCGTAGCAGTTGTCCTCGATGCAGCGCCCGCGCACGCAGGCCAGGCCGTCGGCGCAGCTCACGTCCTCGCAGAGGCTCACGCACTCGCCCGTGGTCGGCTCGCAGGTCTCCTCGTCGGAGCACTCGACGCCCTCGCACATGCCGCCGACGCAGTAGCCGGGCACGCCCGAGTCCGGCTCGGCCAGGCTCGGATCGCAGGTGCGGCCGGCCGGGCAGGGGAACTCGTTGTCCATGCACGGCGTCAGGCAGCGGCACTCGATGCAGGCGCCGCCCGGGCAGAACGTGCCGTCCGGATCCTCGTCGATCTCCCCGTCGCAGTCGTCGTCCTCGCAGTTGCAGACCTCGCGGGTCGGGCTCGAGGAGCCGCTGCAGAGGAGCTCGCCCGCGACGCAGACGACGCGGCCCGGGATGCAGCGATCGCCGGCGAGGTCGGGCGGCGGGTCGATGAGGTAGCCGCCGTCCTCGGTGGGCAGGCAGGTCTCGCCGCCGCCCGGGTTGCCGTCGTCGATGATGCCGTTGCAGTCGTCGTCGACGTTGTTGCAGACCTCCTCCTCGGGGAGCGGCGCGTCGCAGCCACCCCAGCTCCCCTCGGTGCACGTCTCCGTGCCGACGCCGCAGCTCGTCGAGCAGGTGCGCGTGAGCCCCTCGTCGACGCTCCCGTCGCAGTCCTCGTCCGTGCCGTCGCAGGTCTCGAGCGTCGGCGTCGGGGCCGTGCAGCCGACGAAGCTGCCGGCGATGCAGGTCGCCACGCCGTCGCCGCAGGCCGTCGAGCAGGCCATCTGGATCGGCCCCTCGTCCGTGCGCCCGTCGCAGTCCTCGTCCGTTCCGTCGCAGGTCTCCGTGCCCGGCGTCGGCGCCGTGCAGCCGCCCCAGCTCCCTGCCATGCAGCTCTCGACGCCGCTCCCGCAGCTCGAGGTGCAGGCGCGCGTGAGGCCCTCGTCCGTGCGCCCGTCGCAGTCGTCGTCGTCGCCGTTGCAGACCTCGAGGGTCGGCGTCGGCGCCGAGCAGTCCGCGAAGCTGCCGGAGATGCAGATCTCCGAGCCGCTCCCGCACTCGTTCGAGCAGGCGCGGCTGATGCCCTCGTCGACGCTCCCGTCGCAGTCCTCGTCGACGCCATCGCAGGTCTCGCTGCTCGGGGTCGGCGCGGAGCAGGCGCCGAAGCTGCCCGCCGTGCAGACGCGCTCGCCGGGGCCACAGGCGGTGCTGCACGCGAGCCGGAGCCCCTCGTCGACGGCGCCGTCGCAGTCCTGGTCGGCGCCGTCGCAGGTCTCGGGCTGCGGGTCGCAGAGCGGCACGAGCCCCTCGGCGCGGACGAGCATGTCCTCGAAGTCGTTGTCGCCGCCGCGGAAGAGGTCCTCGAAGCCGAAGTAGAAGGAGTCCTCGTTCTCGATGCTCTCGTAGACGAGGAAGTGGACGTAGTCGCCGTCGTCGTTGAGCGCCTGGCTCGTGAAGTAGATGCGGTTGTCCGTGTCGAGGCGGCCGCCGCAAGAGTCGTTCACGTTGGTGCCGCTCGGATCGCAGCCGAGATCGAAGCCGCAGCCGGAGGAGTCGAAGCTGCCGTTCTCGCGGGTGCCGTCGAGGCGCTCGGGGGTGCGGAGCCAGAAGCCGATGGCGCGGCCGGGGGCGAAGCCGGGCTGGGTGGCGAAGTCGATGGTGCGCGTGCGGATGGTGTCGCAGGGGCACTCGCAGATGCTGTAGGTGCGGCAGCCGAAGACCGTGTGGAGGTTGTCCGGGTCGGTGATGTCCTCGCCGATCCAGAACCAGCCGAAGCTGTTCCGGAAGCCGGCCCCCTCGCCGATGTCGAGGAAGGTGACGTCGTAGCGGCCCGTGCCCGGATCCCGGACCGGGCGGAAGGCCTCCGGGAGCACGGCGGCGTCCGCGATGGCGTCGACGGCGCCGGCGACGCCTTCGCCCGAGCCTGGCCGGTCGAGGCATTGCTGCAGCCGGTCCAGCTCGGGGACGACCGTGCCGTCGACCTGGTTGATGTAGGCGCGCGCGTCTCCGCCGAGGAGCGCCAGTGCCATCGCCGCGAGCCCGATCGTGACTCGACCCATCCGCCTCATGCGTAACTTTGTAGCAGAGCCGGACCGGTGCGGATCGCCCGATTTTCGTGTGCTATCAGCGGATTTCGTCGTCAGCGGAACACGAGCGAGCCGCGGCTGGCCTCGTGCTCGCCCTTGGCGATGCGGAAGCCGACCTTCTCGCCCTTGCGCTCGAAGCGGAGCGTCAGCGCGTCGCCCGGCCGGATGGCGCGGGTGAACTTCACGCGGCGGAGCCCGGCGACGGGGCCGAGGTCGGGCCAGCCGAGGCGGGCGCCGGCCTCGGCGAGGGCCACGACCTGCGCCACGCCGGGCACGATCGGGTCGCCGGGGAAGTGGCCCTCGAAGAACTTCAGGTCCTCGGGCACCTTCACCGGCAGGGTCGCGGTGTCGCCCTCGCGGGTGATCTCGCCGAGCTCGAAGTCGCGCATCCGCGACGGCTTAGCCAATCCGGCGCCAGAGCTCCAGCCGGAGGGGCCGCGCCACCTCTTCGCGCGGGCCGTGGGCTCGGGGAGAGCGGGGGCGCCCGGCGGCGGAGGAGCCTCTCCGAGGCGGCTCCGCGGAGTCAGAGCGGCTGCCAGCTCAGCGTGCGGATGGTGGCCGTGTAGCCGAACCAGCCGTTCTCCAGCACGACCTCGTCCGGCGGCTCCGCGCTCAGGGGGGCGCCGGCCGCCAGCCCCTCGCCGAAGCGGACCGTGATCGTGCCGTCCGGCGCGCCGTCGAGGCGCTCGAAGCTCCGTTCGACGACGCGGCCGCCCTCGAGGCGCTCCGTGATGCGCTCCCCGTCCCGCTCCACGGTGGCGCCGTCGCTCCCGAGGAACCAGGTGCGGTGCACGTCGTGGAGGATGTACTCGGGCGGGAAGGGCAGCTCGAAGGGCATGTAGCTCTCGAAGGAGACGCCCTCGGCGTCCTGCCGGAGGAGGAAGGCGCGCCCCCCGTGCGGCGCCAGGCCGAGGAGGAGCAGCTCGCCGCCGCGCTTCTGTAGGACCGCCCGGAAGGTGTCCTCGCCGCGCGGGTGCCGCATGGTGACCTCCTGCTCCATGGCGAAGTCGCCCTCGAGGCTCGCCGGGTCGACCATCTCGGTGGGGTAGCCGGGGCCTTCGCCGGCGTTCGGCGGGGGGCCGCCCCCGCGGGGACCGCAGGCGGCGAGGAGGAGGGCGGCGAGCAGGGACGCGCGCGTCATCGCGACGATGTAGCGGATGCGCGGCGCCACCGCGACCGGGAGCGGGCGCGCGCGCTCGGGCCGGCGCGCGCGGGCTCGGCTCGGTCGGAGGCGGCCGTCCCCCTCCGACGGGCTCGGCCGCCTGCTCGCGCGCCCGCTCGACTCGCTCGGCCGCCTGCTCGCGCGCCCGCTCGACTCGCTCGGCCGCCTGCTCGCGCGCCCGCTCGACCCGCTCGGCCGCCTGCTCGCCCGTCTTCTCGATCGCCCGCTCGAAGGCCCGCTCATCGCTCCACCGGCTCGCCCGCGAGGAAGCGCAAGGTGGCCGACTGAGCGCGCGGGTGGTTCATCACGAAGGTGTGGATCGAGCTCACGAGGACGTGGCCGGCCATCCCCTCGAGGCGCGTCTCGTCGACGGCCACGATGCCGTCGTCGTCGCCGGGGATCGCCGGGTTGTAGCCCTCGGGCCGGCCGCGGGCGCCGGCGATCACGAGGAAGGGCACGGGCGGCGGCGGGTAGGGCGGCCCGGCGGCGACCTCGCGGCCGGCGGGGCCCATGACGGCGTGGAAGAGCGGCGCGGCCCGATCGTCCAGGAGGCGCGCGAGGGCGGCCCCGCGGCTCGGCGGGGCGCACATGACGACGCGCGTGGCCGTGAGCGAGGCGGGCCAGCGCGCGTCGGCGAGGAGGCCGCGGGTGACGATGCCCCCGAGCGAGTGGGTGACGAAGGCGACGCGCTCGGCGCCCTCGAGGTGGGCGAGGAGCTCGGAGAGCTGGGCCACGTGGTCGTCGAGCCCGCGACGGGTGCTCGGGTAGTCGAGGGCCACGGGCGTGTGGCCGGCACCGGCGAGGGCTTCCTCCATGCCGCGCATGGAGCGGCGGCTCCGGCCGAGCCCGTGGAGCAGCACGACGACCTCGGCCGGGGCGGCTGGGAGGCCCCGGGCGCGCAGGGCCTCCTCGCAGGCGACGAGGTCGCCGCTCGCGTGGCGCCGATCCTGCGGGTCGAGGAGCCGGTGGTGTCCCGTGAGGACGTGGCGCTGGATGCGCCAGCCGGCGCGCCAGCGGCGGTCGGCCCAGAGCTGGGCGCCACCGAGGGTGGGGAGGGCGAGGCTGGGGCGCGGCATGGCGTCAGGATGCTAACGCCGGGCGGGGCGGCTCGGTTCCTGCGGAAAGGCCGAAGGGAGCTTTCGTTCGCGTTTGCGTGGGGAAACGCACTGGCCGGCTTGCTGGACCGGCCTTTGCACTTTGGCCCGGCGAGCACGGAGGATCCTGACCGGGGCTGCTCCCGGGGGGCGTCCGTGTACCCTCGATGTGGGATCGAGGGCCCCGCCTGGCGGCGGGAGAGGACATCCGGGCGCGGGCGTCGACCCGCGGAGGAGGAGAGCGATGAGGAGCACGATGAGGACGATGGGGGTGGCCTGCGTGGCCGCGCTCCTGGGGTTGGGTTGCGCGTCGGCCGGGCCGACGGGCGAGGGCGCGGCCCTCGACGTGGTGGAGCAGGGCACGCTCGAGAGCAGCCTCCACTACCTGGACTTCGATCTCGCGCCCGGGCCGCTGACGGAGAGCGAGCTGCTCGAGCTCGGCGGCGACCTCGACTCGGCGACGCCCGTCGGCGTGCGCGTGCACGACGGCTTCGCCGTGGCCTGGCACGCTCCGCTCGGGGAGCCGCGCATCGGTCACCAGCCCTCGGCCCTGGCGGCCTGGCGCGTGACGCCGATCCGCGGCGATCTCGATCCGCGCGAGGGTCGCGGCGACGTGGCCGATCCCTCGGACCCGGGGACGGTGCGGACGCCGGGCATCTACGTGCCGCCGGTCGAGGTCGGCGAGGACCTGCGCGAGCGCCTCGACATCGGCGAGCTCCGCAGCAACACGCCGGAGCTCCAGGTCGACTGGATCGACGAGATCATCGACGAGTTCATCGAGTACTGGCTCTTCCACCCGGAGTGCGTCTGAGCCCGGAGCCGCCTGCCTGAAGCCACCCGCTCGAACGCGTGGCTCCCGGCGGTGGCGAGAGAACCTGGCGCGGGGCGCTCCTCTTCGGGGGCGCCCCGCCGCCGTTCCGTCCGCCGAGCCCGCCGCCTGGTCGTTTCGTCGACGCCCGTGTGGGGCATCCGATACTTGCCTGAATTCGGAGAGATCCCCGACCATGGCGCTGGCCATGGCAAAGGGGGACGATCGCTCGGACATGTTCTCGGTGCGCAAGAGCGCGCCGGAGAGCATCGCGCCGGTGGCGGAGGTGCTCACCCCGCCGGAGGAGCTCCGCAAGCAGCGGCTGCAGAAGATCGCCATCGCGACCGTGCTGGCGCTCCTCCTCGCCGCGACCGCCTGGACCGTCTGGCACTTCGTCCACGCGGCCGGCGTCGAAGAGGCCGCGATCGCCGCGGGCGACACCGGGCGGCCGGCCGACGTCGAGGTGGCCCTGGGGACGCTCGGGGAGGGCGAGATGCCGGGGCTCCGGGCGCGCCTCTTGGCCATGGACGCGCTCGCCGGTGTGCGCCCGATCGACGAGGTGGCCGCCGCCCTCGAGCGCGTGCCCGAGGACGAGGAGCACCTCTCCGAGCGCCTGAAGGCCGAGACCTACCTCCGCCTCGCCGAGGGGGAGCCGGCCGCCGCGCAGAGCGTCGCCGGGCGTCTGATCGCCATCGGCACCTACGCGGCCGAGACGGCGAACGCCAAGTCCCTCGCCGCCTTCGCGAACGGCGACCTCGGCACCGCGGCCAACGAGGCGCGCGGCGCGACCAGCGTGCACCCGGAGGCCCCTCGCTACGCGGCGCAGCTGGCGCTCTCGCTCTCGCTCTCCGGGGACGCGGACGGCGCCCTGGCGGCCCTCGACGCCGTCGCCGCGCCGGAGGCCCCCGCCATCGCCCTCGCCCGCGCTCGGACCCTCGCGCGCGCTCGCCGGGAGGGCGCCGCGGAGGCGGCCGCCGCGGCGAAGGCGAGCGAGGCGGCCACGCCCACCGAGCGCGCCTGGGCGACGCTCGTCGAAGCCTGGGTCGCGGCCGTCGCGGGCGATCACGCCCAGGCCCGGGAGACCGCCGCCGCGGCCCTCGAGAGCCCGCCGCCCGGCGACTCCCTCTTCCGCTGGCGCGCCGCCGAGGTCCTGCTCCGAGCCGGCGACGCCGAGGCCGCGCGATCGGCCGTCGCCGGGCTGAGCGGCCCGACCCCCGACCCGAGCCTCGCGGGCCTCGTCGCCGCCGGGCTCGCCGTGGCCGCGGGGGACGGCAGCGCGGCCATCGAGGCGCTCGGGCGCGTCCCGGCCATCCCCGCGGCGCTGGTGCTGGTGGCGCGGGCGCAGGAGCTCGCCGGCGACGCGGAGGCGGCGCGGGCGGCCTGGGCGCGGGCCGCCGAGGCGGCGGGCTGGGAGGCCGAGGCCTTCGCGGGCCGCGCCGCGCTCGAGCTCGCGGAGGACGAGCCGGAGGCGGCGGCGGGCTTCGCGCGTCAGAGCCTCGAGGCGGATCCGGAGCACCCGGCCCACGTGCCCGTCGCGGTGGCGGCGCTCCTGGCCGTGGACGCGGACGACGAGGCGCTCCGGGTGGCGAGCGCGGCGACCGAGGCGCGCCCCGAGGACCCGCGGCTCCTCCGCGCGAAGGCGGACGCCCACCTCGCGAAGGCGCAGTGGGCCGAGGCCCTCGAGGCGCTCCGCGGCGCGGTCGAGCAGGGCGCCACCGGGGCGGCGCTCCAGGCCAAGCTCGGGGAAGCCGCCCGGCAGGTCGGCGAGGAGGAGGCGGCCGTGCGCGCCTTCGAGGCGGCCCTCGAGGAGAAGCCGGACCAGCCGCTGGCGCTCGTCGGGCTCTTCCGCATGCACGTGGAGGCGCACCGGCTCGACGAGGCCGCCGAGCTGCAGGAGCGCATCGACGAGGAGGACCTCGATCGGGGTCGCGACACGGAGGTGGCGCCGCTGGTGATCGACCCGGACGAGGTGCGCCGCGTGGTGACGCGCTTCCTGGTCGATTGGGGCGCCGGGCTCGGCGGGACGCGCTACGTGATCCGCTCGACGCGGCGGCGCGCGCTCCGGCGGGAGGCCTCGCTCCGGGGGGCCATCGCCGAGCTCTACCTCCAGGGCGAGCTCTATCGGCCCGCCGTCGGCATGTTCGGGCAGGTCATCCGGCTCCGGGGCGATCGGCTCCAGGCCCAGCTCGGCAAGGCCTACGCCCACGCCCTGGACGGCCGGAACAACCTCGCCTCGCTGGCGCTCCAGGCGGCCGTCGACGCGGCGCCGCCCGATGAAGAGGGCGGCGAGTCCCCGGCGACGAGCCAGCCGCGCTACCTGGTGACGCGCGGGCGGGTCGAGCTGAACCTGGGCCGCGTGCCCTCGGCCCGGCGCTTCGCGGAGCGCGCTCTGGCCGCCGAGCCCGGGAACACGGCGGCGCACCTGCTCCTCGCGCAGGCGACGATCCGCATGCGGCGCGACCCGACCGACGAGCTCCGGGCGGCCATCGCGTACCCGCGCCCGCAGCCGCTCGCCTGGGCGCTCCTGGCCGACCGGCTCGGGCCGACCGAGGAGGGCTGCCGCCTGGCGGAGCGCTACCTCGACGCGACGAATCGGAACGCCGCCGAAGCCGACGCGATGGAGCGGCTCCGGGAGCGCTGCGCCGAGCGCGAGGAAGAGTAGGGCCCGAGGCCCTCTCGAGGCTCTCGCTTCGCTCACCGGCGAGGCGCGCGCAGGCCGCGACTGTCGGCCTCGCTCAGAGCGGGGCGCTTCCCACGCGGCGGCTGCGCGCGCGGGCGCCGGCGACGAGCTCCTGGAGGAGCGGGTTCGGGCGGCGCCGCGGCACGGTGATCGCGAAGAAGGTCTCCACGAGGTCGGGCAGCCGGGCGAGCTCGACCAGGCTGCCCTCGTCGAGCTCGTCCTTCACGACGATCGGGGGGATGACCGAGAGCCCTTCGTGGGCCCGGGCGGCGAGCCGGAGCATGGCCATGTCGTCGATCTCGGCGACGATGCGCGGCTTCGCGCCGAGCTGCTCGACGAGCGCGTCGAAGCCCGTGCGGATGCTCGACTCGACCGTGGGGACGACGAGGGGCTCGTCCGAGAGGAGGGTCCGGAGGCGGCGCCGACGCCGGCGAAGCTCCGGGTGCGCGATGAGGCTGACGGGCTGCTCGTCGATGCGATGCGGCACCCAGGCGCTCTCGTCGTCGCGGGCTGGCGCCTGCGTCGCGAGCACGACGTCCAGCTGGTGGGCCTCGAGGCGGCGGATCAGCTCCTCGAGGCCGCCCGAGCGCACGACGAGGTCCACGTCCTCGCGCCCGAAGGCCGGGCCGAGGAAGCCGACCTGGAAGTTGCGGGAGAGGGTCGCGAGGACGCCGACGCGGAGCCGCTGTCGCTCGGCGCTCGCGCGCTCGTCGAGGACGCCGACGAGCTCCCCGCCGAGGTCGAAGATCGTGTCGGCGTAGTCGAGGGCGAGCCGGCCCGCCTCCGTGAGGTGGAGCTGGCGTCCGCGTCGCTCGAAGAGCGCGTGGCCGAGGTCCTCCTCGAGCTTCTTGATCTGCACCGAGACGGCCGACTGGGAGACGTGCAGCTGCTCGGCGGCGCGGGTGAGGTTCCCCTCGTGGGCGACGGCCCAGAAGTAGCGGAGGTGATGGAAGTTCAGGTCGCTCATCGCTCGTCTCGTCCGGGGCGGGGAGACAAATGATTCTATCATATAGAACGTTATTCAGAAAACTATGCATTGGATTCAAGTTGTCCCGGCGGCTAGAAAGGTCTCCGTGGCGCCGGGGAGCGCGTGCTCCCCCGAGGGCGGCGGGCGGCCGAGGACGGCCCCCGCCCCGGCCGCTCCGACGTGCCCCTGCGGCGCGGTGGGGGTGGTGCGCCTCCGTCACGAAGAGAGCTTCCGATGCACCCGAGCTTCTACCCCCTCCTCGCGCTCGCCTCCCCGCTGGCGCTCCTCGCCGTCGCCCTCCTCGCCTGGCGTCGCCCCGGCGCGCGCCCCACGGCCGTCCGCCGCCTCGGCGCGGCCGCGAGCTTCTTCGGCTTGCTGGTCGCCGCGGGCTGCGGCGCCCTCGTCGCCGCGCAGGGCAGCCTCGCGACGCCGCTCCTCGGCGTCGGCGGCGTCGGCCTCTCCATCCGCCTCGACCCCCTCGCCGTCGTCATGCTCGGCATGGTCGCGCTCCTCGCGGTCGTCATCTTCCGCTTCAGCGCGACCTACCTCGAGGGGGACCCGCGGCACGGGGCCTTCCTCGGGCGCCTCGCCGCGACAGTCGCCTCGGTCTCCCTGCTCGTCGTCGCCGGCAACCTCGGCCTCTTCTTCCTCGCCTGGGTCGCGACGAGCCTCACGCTGCACCGCCTCCTGCTCTTCTACCCGGAGCGCCGCGGCGCTCGCATCGCGGCCCGCAAGAAGTTCCTCGTCGCCCGGCTCGGCGACCTCGCCCTCCTCGGCGCTTTCGCGCTCCTCGTCGAGCGCTTCGGCACGGGCGAGCTCGGCGCGCTCTTCGAGGCCGCCGCGGGCGCCGCGCCCGGCCCGGCGCTGACCGGCGCGACGCTGCTCATCGCCTTCGCGGCGCTCCTGAAGTCGGCCCAGTTCCCGACGCACGGCTGGCTCCTCGAGGTGGTCGAGACGCCCACGCCCGTCTCCGCGCTCCTCCACGCGGGCATCCTCAACGCGGGCCCCTTCCTGGTCGTCCGCTACGCCGCCCTCATGGAGCTCGGCGGCGCCGCCCAGGCCCTGCTCGTGGTCGTCGGTGGCTTCACGGCCCTCTTCGCCTCGTCCGCGCTCACGACCCAGCCGCGCGTGAAGGTCGCCCTCGGCTACTCGAGCGCCGCCCACATGGGCTTCATGCTCATGGTCTGCGGCCTCGGCGCCTACGCGGCCGCCATCCTCCACCTGGTCGCCCACTCCTTCTACAAGGCCCACGCCTTCCTCAGCTCGGGGAGCGCCGTCGAGCAGGCCAGCGCGGCGCGCGTCCCGGGCCCGCGCCGCACGCGGAGCGCCGTCCGCATCGCCCTCGGCATCGGGCTCGCCCTCGCGGTCTACGCGGGCCTCGGCCTCGCCCTCGGCGTCTCCCTCGACACGGACCCGACCACGCTGGCCATCGGCGCCATCCTCGTGATGGGCCTCGCCCAGCTCCTCACGCCGGCCCTCGACGGCACGGGCGGGCTCCCGGTCGCCCTCGCCGCCGCCGTCATGGCGCTCTCCGTCGCGCTCGCCTTCTTCGGCCTCGAGGCCGGCACGGCCGCGCTCCTCCACACCGCGCTCCCGGATCGCGGCCCCCGCGACGCGCTGACCCTCGGCCTGACGGTCGGCGTGCTCGGCGCCTTCGGCCTGGCGGTGCTCGCCCAGATCGTCGGCGCGCGCCGCCCCGACGCGCCCTTCCTCCGGGCCTTCTACGTGCACCTCCGGAACGGCTTCTACGCGAACGCCCTCTTCGACCGGCTGGTCGGCGCGCAGCGCCTGCCGACGCGGCGCTGAGCCTGCTCCCCTCCCCGCTCCCACCGACTGCCCCTCCCGAACCCATCGAGAACGCCATGACCGCCCCCACCGAATCGACCGCCTCGATCCTCCCCGCCCTCCGCCGCGCCGCCGCCCAGGTGGCGCCGGCCTGGCCCCTGGATCGCTTCGTCGCCGTGAACCCCTACTTCGGTGTCGCCGACCGCCCCTTCGAGGAGGCGGCCGCTCGCCTGGCCCGCGCGGCCGGGGCGCGCGTGACCATGCCCCGCGCGTTCTACGCGGAGGCCGTGCGGAGCGGCGCGATCCGTGCCGAGGATCTCGCGGCGGCCCTCGAGCAGCTCGGCGCCCCGGCCAGCGTCGACGAGGTGCTCGCGCTGCTCGAGCGCGGCGAGGAGTCGAGTGCGCCGGCCCCCGCGCCGACGGTCGCCGACGTCGCGGCGAGCGAGACCGGGCGGGACTGGCCGACGCTCGTCGTCGAGCGCGTCGCCTTCTGGGCCGGCGCCTACTTCGACCAGGGGCAGGCGGCATGGGCGTCGCCCGATCGGGGCGCCGGCCTCTGGGAGGCCTGGCGCCGGGAGGCGGAGATCGACCGGGCGCCCGAGGTGAGCGGCGTGCGCGGTTTCCGCCGCGTCGTGCGCGCACTCCCGGCGTCGCCGGTGGCGGCGGCCGAGGTCGCCCTGCGCCGCCTCGAGGTGCCCGCGGACGGCCTCGACCTCTACCTCCACCGCCTGCTCATGCGCGTCGGCGGCTGGGCCGCCTTCGCCGCCCGGCGCCCCTTCGAGAGCGCGCTCGAGGGGCGCGAGGACGACACGCTCGTCGAGCTCCTCGCCGTGCTCCTCACCTGGGAGCTCGCGCTCCTCGAGGCCTTCGGCGCGCCGGTGCAGGCTGCCTGGGCCGAGGCTCGCCACGGGCTCGGCGTGCCGGACGCCCTGCCCGCCGGGCGCCGCGTCGACCTCGCGCTCCAGGTCGCCTTCGAGCGGGGCGCCCTCCGTGAGCTCGTGGGCACGCTCGAAGGAGCGCGCGCCGACGCGGAGCTCAGCGAGCGCCCGCGGGTGCAGGCCGTCTTCTGCATCGACGTGCGCTCCGAGGTGTTCCGCCGCGCCCTCGAGTCCGTGGACTCGCGCGTCGAGACGCTCGGCTTCGCCGGCTTCTTCGCCTTCCCCATCGAGTACGTGCCCCTCGCCCACGAAGAGGGGGGCGCCCACTGCCCCGTGCTCCTGACGCCGGGCCACCGCGTGCACGAGGCCCTGCCCGAGGCGGAGGCACACGCCGCCGCCGTCGAGCGTCGCCGGCAGAAGCGCGGCGCCAAGGACGCCTGGACCGCCTTCAAGATGGGCGCCATCTCCTGCTTCAGCTTCGTCGGCCCCGTGGGCCTGGCTTACGCGGCCAAGCTCTTCACGGACGCCTTCGGCCGGAGCCGGCCCGTCCCGCATCCGTCGACGGCCGGCCTCGGCGCCGACGCGTCGCGCGCCAAGGGGCCGCGCCTCGCGCCCTCGGAGGCGGATGACGCCGCGAGCGGCCTCGACCTCGAGGCGCGCGTGGAGCTCGCCGCCGGCGCGCTCGGGGCCATGTCGCTCACGGAGGGGTTCGCGCGCATCGTGCTCGTCACCGGGCACGGCTCGAGCACCGTGAACAACCCGCACGCCACCTCCCTCGACTGCGGCGCCTGCGGTGGCCGCACGGGCGAGGCGAGCGCGCGGGTCGCCGCGGCCGTGCTGAACGACCCGGCCGTGCGCGCCGCGCTGGTCGAGCGCGCGATCGCGATCCCCGAGGACACGGTCTTCGTCCCGGCGCTCCACGACACGACGACCGACGAGGTCACGCTCTACGACCGGGCGGCGGTGCCGGAGAGCCATCGCGGCGAGCTCGCCGAGCTCGAGGGGTGGCTCACGGAGGCCGGCCGGCGGGCCCGGGCCGAGCGGGCGTCGCGCCTCGGGCTCGAAGGGGCGCCGGACGTCGACGGCGCCGTGCGCGCCCGGAGCCGGGACTGGGCCCAGACGCGCCCCGAGTGGGGCCTCGCGGGCTGCTCGGCCTTCGTGGTGGCGCCGCGCCATCGCACGCGGGGCCGGGACCTCGGCGGGCGGGCCTTCCTGCACTCCTACGAGTGGCGGCAGGACGAGGGCTTCGACGTGCTCGAGCTGATCATGACGGCGCCGATGGTCGTCGCGAGCTGGATCGGGCTCCAGTACTACGCCTCGTCGGTCGAGCCGAAGGTCTTCGGCGCGGGCAACAAGACGCTCCACGATGTGGTCGGCGCGGTCGGCGTGTACGAAGGGGCCGGCGGAGATCTGCGCGTCGGTCTGCCCTGGCAGTCCGTGCACGACGGGGAGGCGCTCGCGCACGACCCGCTGCGGCTGCAGGTCGTCATCGAGGCGCCGCGGGAGGCCATGAACGAGATCATCGCGAAGCACGAGCACGTGCGGCACCTGGTCGACCACGGCTGGCTCCAGCTCTTCGCGATGGACGAGGAGGGGCGCGTGTCGCACCGGTACGTGGGGGGGCTTCGCTGGGAGGCGCTCGAGGGGTACGCGGAGCTGGAGCGGCGGGAGGAGCAGGCCGCCTGAGGGGCAAAGCTGACGCTGGCGCTGGAGCGACCGCTGGAGCGACCACTCGACGCCTACGGCTCCCCCGACTCCGACTCCGACCCGCCCTCCTCCGCTCCCAACCGGAACGTCGCCGAGAGCGACAAGAACCAGCTGTCCACGTCGTACGTCCCCGCGCACCCGCCCTGCGCCGTCAGCGTCCGCCGCGCCCCGACGCCCTCCGTGCGCTCGTCCGCGTCCACGCAGAGCGCCCCGTTCTCCGTCCGCGTGTACGCCGGCCCGCCACCCCAGCCGAAGGCCATGTCGACCTGCAGCGGCCCGGCCAGCACGCCGAAGCCACCGTACATCCCGTACTGGATGCCGGGCGGCGGCGAGAAGGGCGTCAGCGTCTCCGGCTCCGACGCGCTCCGCGCGAGCGTGACGCCCAGCCGGATCGGCCAGCGCGGCAACGCCCAGAGCTCGGCGGCCAGGTTGCCGAAGTAGACGTTCTTCCACCGGAACTCGGCCCGCGTGTCCGGCGCGAGGGGGTTGTCCAGCTCGAAGACCTGCGCCTCGTTCGCCTCGTCGTGGAACTGGATCTTGAACTCGCCCGTCACCGTGAGCCGATCGCGCCAGGTCGTGTAGGCGACGCCGAGGCGCAGCATGTGGGGCACGTCCCAGCGCGTGCTCGTGTCGACCAGGAGCGGATCGGCGCCGGGCACCAGCGGCGGCGTCGTCGTCGTCCCGTCGAGGTTCACCCAGACCTTCGAGCGGTAGGCGAGCCCGATGTGGAGCCCGTCGATGGGCTCCACGTTCACGCCGAGGAGCACCCCGGGGATGCCGAAGCCCGAGAGGGTCTGCTCGGCCTGCCCGAGGAAGGGCGTGTCCGGGTTGCTGTTGTTGATGTCCTGGTGCGCGCGCACGTCCTGGCGCCCCCAGGGCAGGCGCAGCGTCACGCCGAGGCTCACGCGCTCGTGCACCTTCACCTGCACGGGGATGGCGAACTCGGCCACGAAGAGCGTGACCTCCTGATCGGCGGGCGGATCGATGCGGTAGGGCGAGTCCGGGGCCTCGCAGTCGACCGGGTCCCCGTTCGCGATGCAGTCGACGTTCCGGAAGCCCCCACCGAAGCCCGTGTAGACGTAAGCGCCAGCCCCGACGACGACGCGTTCGTGCACGCGCCCGGCGCCGCCGAGGAAGAGGAGCGGCGCGTAGATCAGCCCGCTCTCCTGCTCCGTGCCCGGCCCCGCGAAGGGCGCCTGGAGGTTCACGAGGAGCGAGGTCGCCACCGCCGTGATGGCGAAGCGCTCGATCTGATCGAGGCGCGCGGGGTTGTGGAAGAGCGCCGACGGATTGTTCGCCGTCGCCACGGCGGCGCCGCCCATGGCGGCCACGCGGGCGTCGTAGTTGGCCGGCGGCTCCGGGTTGGCGCGAGCCGGGCGGGCGGCCACGAGCGCGAGCAGCGCAGCGAGCGCGATCACACCCCCGCGACACGTGCGACCCCGGACCGACACGGCGCGGAGCCTACCACCGGGCGCGAGTCGCGCCGGCTCGCGCGGCACCCTCGATGCAGCCTTTTCCGCGAACCGTCGCTGGGCCACCGCGAACGGGGGATGGACGCGGGCGAACCGCGCGCGGCAGCCGTCAGCGGCGCGGGCCTGGAATCGTGGTAGCCCTCCGCCGTGGACGAGCGGTCCAAACGCATCATCGACACGGCCATCGAGCTGGCGACCCGCGACGGCTACGCCGCCGTGCGCCTCCGCGAGGTCGCCGCCCGGGCCAAGGTCGCCTTGGGCACGGTCTACAAGCGCTTCGACTCGAAGGAGCAGATCCTCGTCGCGGCGATGATGCAGGAGGGCGAGCGCCTCCTGACCGACTTCGGGGCCGTCCCCGGCGAGACGCCCGCCGAGCGGGCCATCGGCTTCTTCGAGGTCGCGACCAGCCACTTCACGCGGCGGCCGAAGCTGGGCAAGGCCATCCTCCGCGCCATCGCCGCGGGCGAGGGCATGACCGAGCGGGTCGCCAGCCTGCACGCGCTGACGACCGCGATGCTGGTCGCGGCGATCGGCGGACACCCGCCGACCGAGCACCGCGAGTGGGGCGGCGACGTGGACGCGGACGTGCGGGAGATCGCGCAGATCCTCCAGCAGGTCTGGTTCGCCGCGCTGGTGGGCTGGGCCGGAGACGCCTTCGACGCCGACGAGGTCGTCGAACAGGTCGCTCGCGCCGCCCGCCGCATGCTCTGACCCGAGCCCGAACGGCAAGACCGGACCACCGCTCGGCGGGCCCCCCGGCTCGAGCTGCCGCTTCGCGCTGCCGCTTCCGCTCGAGCTCTTCAGGCTCGAGGGGCCGCTTCAGGCTCGAGGGGCCGCTTCAGGCTCGAGCTGCCGCCGGAGCTCGAGCTCGGCCGTGCGCTGTGGCTCCAGCCGCGCGGGGCGCCCGCCCTCGGGCGGCCCCCGCCGAAGTCGATTCAGCCCTCGCCTGGAAGACTTTCTGCGCGCCCCGCGTCGACGGCTCACCCCAGGCTAGAACCGGTTCACGTGTCGTCAGAGACGCTTCGCGGCCCTCGAGCCGCGTTTCGCGGTCGATCGCGCTGCCTCCCGACCTTGACCGCCTCGCCCCCGCGGCGAGAATCGTTGCCGATGGCGCGCTTCGATCCGACCCGCTCCCGCTACCCCTTCCCATCCTACCCGCGTGGTTGGTTCGCGGTGGCCTTCTCCCACGAGGTGGGCGAGGGCGACGTGCTCACGCGGCAGGCGTTCGGCGAGGAGCTCGTCCTCTTCCGCGACGGCGAGGGGAAAGTCGCCGTCCTCCATCCCCACTGTCCCCACATGGGCGCCCACCTCGGGCGCGGCGGTTGCGTCGAGGACGGGGCCATCCGCTGCCCCTTCCACGGCATGCGCTTCGACGGCACGGGCGCCTGCGTCTCCATCCCCGGCGAGGTGAAGATCCCGCCGGCCATGAAGACGCCGGCCTGGGAGGCGCGCGAGGTCGATGGGGCGGTGCTCGTCTGGCACGACCCCGCGGGGGCGCCGCCGAGCTTCGAGCCTCCCGCCTACTTCGAGCTGCGCGGGAGCGAGGGCTGGACCGAGATGCAGTGGCACACCTGGGAGGAGCTGAAGGCGCACCCCCAGGAGACGAGCGAGAACAGCGTCGACCTCGCGCACTTCTCGATCGTCCACGGCTACTCGGGCGTGGAGATCGTCGACCCGCTCGAGATCGACGGGGACACGCTGCGCATCAGCTACAAGATGACGCGCGGCCTCGACAACGTCGGCATGCCCGGCCAGACGGTCGAGTCGATCTTCCGCGTGCGCGTGCACGGGCTCGGCTACTCGGTGGTCGAGGTCGACACGCCGACCTTCGACACGTCCTTCCGCACCTACGTGCTCTCCACGCCGCTGGACGAGGGGCGCGTGATCCTGCGCGGGGGCGGCACGATGAAGGCGCTGCCCGATCCCAACATGACCGAGATGGTCGGCAAGATGTTCTTCGAGGGCTTCGTCGCGGACGTCGAGCAGGACTTCCAGATCTGGGAGAACAAGGCCTACTTCGACCGGCCCGTGCTCGCGGCGAACGACGGACCGATCGGCGCGTACCGCAAGTGGTGCCGGCGCTTCTACGACTACCCGGAGCAGGCCGAGGCCGCCGAGTAGGGGCCCGCGCCCTCGGCCGCCGAGCGCGTCGCGGACGGTTCATCCGCGCACGGCTCATCCGCGCACGGCTCATCCGCGCACAGCTCATCCGCGCACGGCTCATCCGCGCACAGCTCATCCGCGCACGGCTCATCCGCGCACAGCCCGCCGGTGCGCGACCCGCGCCCCCCGCTCCGGGAAGGGCTGCGAACCGCCGAGCCGAGAGCATGGAAACGGGCGGCGTCAACCGAGCCGCGCGTGGACCGGACCGCGGCGCTGGGCGAGCGTGGCCCGGGTGAAGTCGAGGGGCGGCGGCGCGCCCTGGAGCGTGAGCCCGCGCGCCGCGACCGCCGCCGCGAGCTCGCGGATCAGGCGGAGCGCCACGCTTCGACCTGGGCAGCCGTGCGGGCCGGCGCCGAAGGGGATCCAGGCGAAGGGCGCGGCGGGCTCGGCGAAGCGCGCGGGCCGGAACACGTCCGGCTCGTCCCAGAGCGCCGGGTCGCGCGCGAGGAGCTGATGGCTCACGGCGACGAGGCGGCCAGGCGGGAGGCGCCAGGGGCCGAGGGGGAAGGGCGCGCCGCGCACCTGCCGGAGGCTGCCGAGGCCGAGCGCGCAGAGCCGGAGGGTCTCGCGGATGGCCCGGTCGAGCGCCTCACCCTCGGGTGGCGTGCCGGCGGTGAAGCAGAGGAGCTGGGCGGCGCCGATGGCGACGTTCTTGTGGGCGGCGAAGAGGAGGCCGAGGACGATCTCTCCGAGCGCGTCGTCGTCGCCCGGGTCGGGGAGGCGCGCGCGGAGCGCCGCGAGGTAGGGCGCGAGCGAAGCCCCGCGGAGCAGGCCCACGACCTCGCGCACGAGCGCCCGGCCGCGCCGGTGCACCGGCTCGTAGACGAGGGGGCGCGCGACGAAGCCGGGCAGGGCGGCGCCGCGGGCGGTCGCCTCCTCGAGGACGTCCTGGAAGGCGGCGAAGCGAGCGAGGAAGGGCTCGGCCGCGAGGGCGTCGCTCCCGAAGGCGCGGGCCGTCGCGCGGAGGGCGACGCGGCGTAGCGCGGCGAAGAGCTCCACCTCGCCGGACGGCTCGGCGTCCAGGGCGCGGGCCACGGCGTCGCGCAGGCGCGCCTCGAGGTCGCCGTCCCAGCGCCGCCGCTCGCGCACGAGGAGCGTCTGGTGGAGGTCCGTGCCCACGTGGAGGGCGATGGGGCCGAGCGTGCGCTCGAAGCCGAAGCGTGCCTGCGCCGCGCGGGCGCCGAGGCGTGTGTCGGGCGCGCGGAGGACGGGCTCCGCCTCGGCCGGGCCCGCGACCACGGTCATCTCCACGCCGGCGAGGGAGAGGGTGAAGACGGGGCCGAGGCGCGCGCGCCAGCGCCGGAGGAAGGCGGGTGGGTCGCGCCGGTAGGCGAGGGCGCCGGCGAGCCCGCCGATCAGGGGAGCGGCGGGGACGCGGGGCGGCTCGGCGATATGGCGGACGGCGCGCACCGGAGGGCTCTATCGCGCGGCGGGGTGGGGCGCACGGCGGAGTGGAAGAGAGGTCCGGTTCGCGGGTTCCGGTTCGCGTCGCCCGCCTCGAGCAGCCACTTCGGGCGCCCGCTCTCCGCTCGTCGTTCGTGCCCCGCGCCGCAACGCCCTCGTCCATCGAGCGGGACGAGGGCGTCGCGGCGCGTGCGAAGCGCGGGAGCATGGGCCGGACGCGGCCGCGAGCGAACGACGCCGCGGCCGTCGCGCCGCGCTCAGAACGTCGTGCCGAGCATCAGCCCCGGCGTCACCACCACGTCCGGGTCGCGCAGGCCGAGGCGGAGCCCCAGGTGGAAGCGCCCGAAGGCCACGCCCACCGAGAAGCGGCCCGCCCTCAGGGTCTCGCCTTCCACGGCCACGCAGACCGTGTCCTCGCTCCCGTAGTAGCTGCGCTCGTCCCAGCAGCCCCAGTCGCGAGCCCAGCCGGGGGTCCAGGCGGCGCTCGCGACGAAGGCGACGCGCGGGCCGCCGAGCCGGAGCGCCAGGCCGGCCAGGGCGTGCACGTGGAAGGAGTACTTCTCGCTCGTGTCCCAGAGCTCAAGCTCGTCGGCGCGGCCGTTCAGGAAGCGGTTCATGGAGAAGCCGGCGCCGGCGAGGATGCCGAGGCGCGCCTTCGAGCGGCGGCTCCCCGTGAGGTAGGCGGGGAAGGCGAGCTCGACGGCGAGGCCCGGGGCGGGCTCCCCCGGCGTGACGAGCGCCATGGTCGGACCGACCGTGAGCATCGGGAACCAGCCGCGCCCCTCGGGCGGCGGCACGACGCGCGCGCCTTCGGGCTGGCCGAGGGGAGTGGGCGCGCTCCCGGCCTGCGGCGCCTGCGAGCTGGCCTGTGCTCGCGCCTGCACCAGCTGGCTCAGGAAGGGCGAGCGCTGCACCACGCTCGGGTCGGTCCGGACGGCGCGCTGGGCGAGGTGGAAGGCCCAGCCGGCGGCGCGCCGGGCGAGGTCGCGGGCGGGCCCCTGGGGCATCTGCTCGGGTCGCAGCCAGCCGCCGGCGCGCTCGAGGGCGACCAGCGTCGCGTCCCAGAAGTAGCCCGAGAGGAGCGCCATCACGTCCGGGTCCGTGGCCGTGCGCGCGAGCTGGGCGAAGTAGCGGAGCCGCTCCGGCGCGACGGCCCCGTCGGCGGCCTGCGCGGCCTCGGCGAGCACGTCGGGCCCGCCGAGCCGCACGATCGCGTCGACGGCCTCGGCGATGTGCCGCCGCTCGACGGGGGCTTCGCCGAGCGCGGTCCAGGCCCGGCTCATGGCGCCGCCGCGCGTGCTCTGCTCGTAGGCCGCGCGGATGGGCGCGATGGGCACGGCGACGCCGATGCCCTGGACGCCCGCCTCCGGGTTGCCGCGCGCGACGACGATGCCCACGAGCCGCTCCTCTTCGTCGATGAGGGGGCCGCCCGAGTTGCCCGGGTTCACCGAGATCCCGAGCTGCACCAGGCCGCCGTCCATGCCGGCGCTCACGATGCCGCGCGTCGACTGGGGCTGGTCCCGGTTCGGGTCCAGGGGGTAGCCGATCGCGTCGACCGTCTGACGCACGCGGAGCGGGGGCGCCTCGGCGAGGGGGAGCGTGGCCGGGTGCTCGCTCCCGGTGCGCACGAGCAGGAGCGCGAAGTCGAGGGCGTCGTCGCGATGGACGACGACGGCCGGGTGGACACCGCCGCCGCGGGGCAGCCGGACGGCGACGTGGCGGGCGTCGGCGACGACGTGCGCGGCGGTGACGATCACGCCGTTCGGGTCGACGAGGACCCCGCTCCCGTGGCCGGCCTCCGGGACGGCGACGACCCGGCGCACGCGCTGCCCGGCGACCTCCGTCGCGCGCACCCCGCGCACGGCGAAGACGCGCACGGTGGCCTGGTCGACGCGCCCGTAGGTGACGTCGTCCAGCGGGGCGATGCGGCTCGAACCCGGGGCGGCCGGGCGGGCCGCCTGCGCGGCGGCGAGGGCGGGGAGGAGGGAGCTGCCCGCGAGGGCGAGCAAGAGCGCGAAGGCGTGGAGGCGCGACATGGGCCCCCCATCGACCCGCGCCCGAGCGGGTTGCGTCTTCGAGCTCATCTCGGCGAAGGGCGCGTCGAGAGGATGGCCACGCGGTCGATGCACGCGCGCGCAGCGCGTCCCAGCTAGGGCCGCCGCGGGGACGCGGGGGCTCCGAGGAGTCGCCGCAGGAAGGGCGAGCGCTCCGCGACGCTCGGGTCCGCCTCCATCGCCCGCTGCGCCAGGTACGACGCCCAGCCCGCGGCGTTCTGCGCCGTCTCCCGCGCCGGGCCTGCGGGCATCCGGTCGGGGCGAAGCCAGCCCCCGGCGCGCTCGAGGGCGACCAGCGCGGCGTCCCAGAAGAGCCCGGAGAGGAGCGCCAGCACGTCCGGGTCGCGGGCCGTGCGGGCGAGCTCGGCGAAGTGGCGGAGGTTCGAGGGGGCGGCGGCTCCCTCGGCGGCGCGCGCGGCCTCCTCGAGGATCGCCGGGCCGCCGAGCCGGACGATCGCGTCCACGGCCTCGGCGATGGCGCGGCGCTCGTCCCCTTCGCTCCCCAGCGTTCGCCAGGCCCGGCTCATGGCTCCGCTCCGCAGCATCCGCTCGTAGGCCGCGCGGATCGGCGGCACGGGGACGGCCACGCCGATGCCCTGGACGCCGGCGCCCGGATCGCCGCGGGCGACGACCAGGCCGACGAGCCGCTCCTGCTCGTCGATGAGCGGGCCGCCCGAGTTGCCGGGGTTCACCGAGATGCCGAGCTGGATCGCCCCCGAGCCCATGCTCGCGCTGACGATGCCGCGGGTGGACTGGGGCTCGTCGCGGTTCGCGTCGAGGGGGTAGCCGATGGCGTCGACGGTCTGGCGCACGCGGAGCGGCGGCGGGTCGTCGAGGGGGAGCACGTCGGGGTGGGGCGCGTCCGAGCGGATCAAGAGGAGGGCGAAGTCGTGCGCCTCGTCCTGATGCACCACGATGGCCGGGTGGACGGCCCGCCCCCCGGGGAGGCGGACGGCGACGTGGCGCGCGCCGTCCACGACGTGCGCGGCCGTGGCGATGACGCCGCGCCGGTCGACGAGGACGCCGCTCCCGTGGCCGGCCTCGGGGACCGCGACCACGCGCCGCGCCCGCCGGCCCTGCACCTCGATGGCGTTCACACCGCGTATGGCGAAGACGCGCACCGTGGCCCGGTCGACGCGCCCGTAGGACACGGTCGCGGAAGCGGGCGTGGGCTCGGGAGTGGGCGGAGCGGGGACGTCCTGCGCGACCGCCCCGTGCAGCGGCACGAGCGCGGCGGAGCCCAGGAGCAGCGCATGGAGGAGGAGGCGCATGGGCCCACCCAGCATGCCGGGCCGCGCCGCCTCCCCGCATCCCCCAATTGGGAAGCGTCGTGGCGCGCGACGGACCTCGCCGCCGCGCGCCCCGCGCTCAGGCGCCGCGGTAGGCCTGGTAGGCGGCGGCGTCGATGCGCTCGCGGCTGCCGAGATCGGCCTCGATGTCGGCGGTCCAGGCGCCGGCCTTCGCGGCCGGGCCGGCGGCGAGCGTGAGCAGCTCGCTGCCGTAGCCGCTGCCGTACGAGAACGCGCCGATGCGCTGCCCCTGCTCGAGGCCGGCCAGCGCATGCGCCGCGCTCAGCCAGAGCGATGCCGTGTAGCAGTTCCCGACCTTCCGGTTCCACTCCATGGTCGGGATGACCTTGTCCTCGAAGAGCGCGCTCGTCGCGCCCGTCTCCCAGCCCTGCGCCTCCCCGAGGTGCATCACGGCCTTCTTCACCATCTTCGGGAAGGGCACGTGGAAGCAGACGGCCTCGAGCTCGGCCAGCGCCGCCTGCACGTCGCCGAGCTGGGCGAAGCACTCGGCCGTGGCCTTCTTGTAGCAGTCGAGGCTGAGCGGGCCGTCGACGCGCGGGAAGCTCTCGCCGACCGGGCGCCAGAAGTCGAAGGCGGGCTCGGCCCAGGCGTGGCTCGCGAGGTCGACGGCCGCGACCTCCGGCTCGGCGACCACGAAGGCCACGGCGCCCGCGCCCTGCGTGGGCTCGCCCGGATCCTTCGGCGCGTAGAGCGCGACGTCGGCCGCGATCACCAGCGCCGCCTTGCCCTGCGCCGCGCCGCTCGCGCGCCACTCCACGCCCTGCCGGAGCGCGACCGTGCCGCCGTAGCAGGCGTGCTTGGTCTCGTAGCTCCGGTAGCGGCCCGCGAGGCCGAGCTTCTCCGCCACGAACGCGGAGAGGGGGCGGCTCATGTCCTGCGCCGTCTCCGTGCCGACGGCGACCAGGCCGATGTCGCGCCGGTCGCCGCCCCAGCGCTCGAGGGCGCGCTCGGCGGCGTCGGCGGCGAGGGTCACGACGTCCTCGCCCTCCCCGAGGAGCGCGATCTCGTGGCAGCCGAGGCCCTTCGTGAACTTGTCCGGGTCGGCGCCGCGGAGCTCCGCGAGGTCGCGCACGTCGAGGTAGCGGGAGGGGATCTTCAGCCCGAGGGAGGCGATGCCATGTTCCATGGCGCGCACCTTGAACGGCGCTCGCGGGGTGCCGGCGCGTCATCTGGGTGAGGCGCCTCACGGATCGGGTGAACGGCGGTCGTTGGGGCGCGAGCCGGCGGCTCAGAGCCCGAGCGGGAGCAATGAGCTTCGTTCACGGCCTCTCGCCCACGAAAACACGGCGCTTTTTCCCGATGGGCGGCGTCCCTCGATGGGCCCCCGGGCGCTCTCGAAGCGCTCTGGACACCGGTGAATCGTGCGAGAGGGACCCCGACCCGGCGGCGGGCTTCGCTGAGTCGCCGTTCGGCGCCCCGAACGAGCCAGCGACCGTACGAAGCCTCCTCGCGGCGGACCCCGACCCGTCACTCCCCGCGGCCTCCTCGCTCCCGACCGGTGCTTCGTTCGGGCTCGCGCCTGGCCTGGAGAGCGCTCCGGGCCCGCGTCCGATGCTGTGGTCAGGGCTTGGTTTAGTTTTGGTATTTACGAATCGATTGCGCGCCCATGTTGGCCTGCTCGAATCCCACGTTAGGCTCGACGCATGCCGCTGAGCGATCTCTCCGACCCGGACGTGCTCCTCCGCAAGAACTGGGAGGCGCGCGTCACCCAGGGGGCCGATGGTACGCCCACCCTGCGCCCCCACTTCGTCGCCGAGCTCGGCCCTCGCGTCTGGCTCGTGGACGTGCGCGACGACGAGGAGCTCGTCGGCTCCCTGGGTCATATCCCGGGCGTCTGGCGCGCTCCGATGGCGCGCGTCGGCGAGGTCGCCGAGAAGCTCCCGCACGACACGCCGGTGGTCCTCGTCTGCAGCGACGGACGCCGCTCCGGCACGGCCGCTCGCTACCTCGGCGCCCTCGGCATGACCACCGTCGCGGCGCTCACCGGCGGCATGGCGCTCTGGCGCTCGAAGGGGTTCGGCGCCTCGCGGGACCGCACGGTGCTCGATCGCTTCCTGCGCGCGCCCGAGCCCGGCCACGGCTCGGACGGGCGCCCCCTCGACGCGGGGCGCGGAGCGGCGCACCTCACGAAGGAGGCCATCGAGGGACACGTCGGTGACCCCGGCAAGGTGCGCTCGGTGAAGCTCGCCGCCCTGCTCCTGGTCGAGCACACCTCCTGCGTCGACGGTCGCGAGGACCGCGCGATTCTCGGCACGCCAGGCGGGGACGCGGGGGAGCTCGTGCTCGGGCTCGCCTGCGTCGAGAAGGCCGGCGGGAAGGTCGACACGGGCAAGATGCCGAGCCTCACGCGGGCCTTCGCGGACACCTTCGGCGGCATCTATCTGCACACGGACAACACGGCGCTCAACCGGCTCGCCCGGGCGCTCCAGGAAGACCGGCGCCTCGAGGGCGCCGTGGCGCACCTGCACACGGTCCACGACTGGACGACCTTCCTCCGCCGCCCGCCGGAGGCGCTCCGCACCGCGCTCCTCGATCACCTCCTCCAGCCCGAGCACGTCGGCTGCGGGCACCTCGCCCTCGCGATGCGCAACGCGGACCAGTACCAGGTGCGCACCGAGCTCATCACCTCGTTCTTCGAGGCCTTCTACACGGAGCTCTGGGAGGGCGCGCCCGACCTCGAGTGGGTCGTGCTCGGCGGCAGCCACGCCGAGGGCGCGGTCGCGAACGTGACCGTCGAGGGCGAGCTCTGGCCCTTCACGGAGGTGCCCATGCTCGCGCCCTCCGTCGAGGGCGTGCAGATGTTCGTGAACCACCCGCAGGTCGTCGCCTACATGCGCGAGCAGACGGCGCGCTTCTTCACGAGCCGCGTCGATCACCTGCTCCCGCTCGGCAAGGACGACGCGAGCGCGATGGGGGAGCTGCTCCCCGAGCTCGGCGCGACCCAGGCCGGCGCCACGCTCTCGGCGCTCGCGAAGGGGCTCCCGCTCTTCGGCATCCACTTCGCGCCCGACGGCACGGTGAGCGTCGAGGCGTCCGGCACGGTCTGAGGCTCGGATGGCGTCACCGGGCGTTCGTCGAGCTCTCCTTCCGCTCGCAGGGGCTCTCACGCTCGCCACGAGCGCGGCCTGCGGCTCGAACCCCGTGCTGAGCTGGGAGTGCGATCTGGTCGAGCCCGCGGGCGACTTCGCGGACTGCAACCCGCTCAACGGGCCGCCCGCCACCTACCCGGCGACCGTGGAGCTCACGGTGCGCGCGTCGGAGCCGGGGGACGAGCCGGGCGCGGAGACCGGCGCCTTCATCGAGACCCTCGAGGCCTCCATCGACGACGCCTCCGACCCGGTCTGCGCCGTCGGCGCCGTGGACTGCGCGGGAGGCGTGCTCTGCACGGTCGCGGTGACGATCGCGGGCGACGGCACCTGCGGCGTACGGCTCGACGCCGAGACGAGCCTCGGGCGAGCGCGCGACTGCGAGATCGTGGGCTGGGACCCGGCGGCCGTCACGGACGTGGATGCCCTCATCGAGCGCACCGACGCGCTCTGCTTCGACTGACGCGCGCCGGCCCGGCGAAGCGCGGGGAGCGAGCGGCGCAGGCGGGGCCGGCGACTGGGAACGGCCGAGGCGTGCCTTCCCCTCTCGCGGCGAGCCGGGCTGTGGTACGCCAGCCCTCGATGAGCGCGAACGGCTGGATCACGGTCGGCGTCGTCGTCGCCATGGTGGCCGCGATGGCTCTGAGCCTCGCGGGGCCGGACATGGTGCTCGCCGCCGGCCTGACCCTCCTCGTCGCGACCGGCGTGCTCGGGCCCGACGAGGCCTTCCAGGGCTTCGCCAACCCGGCCGTCGTCACCATCGGCGCGCTCTTCGTCGTCGCCGCGGGCGTCCGCGAGACCGGCGCCCTCGACTACGTGGGTCGTCGGGTCCTCGGCACGCCGCGCAACGTCCCGGGGGCCCAGCTCCGCGTGATGCTCCCCGTGGGCGCGCTCAGCGCGTTCCTGAACAACACGCCCGTCGTCGCGATGTTCGTGCCGCTGCTCCAGCGCTGGGCCAAGCAGACCGGGCTCCGCGCCTCGCTCCTGCTCATGCCCTTGAGCTACGCGGCGATCCTCGGCGGGACCTGCACGCTGATCGGGACGAGCACGAACCTGGTCGTCGCCGGCATGGCCCAGGCCCGCGATCCGAGCCTCGACTTCGGCGTCTTCGAGACGAGCCCGCTCGGGCTGCCGGCGCTGGTCGTGGGCGTGCTCTGGGTGCTCTTCGCCTCGCGGCGCGTCTTGCGCGACCGCACGGGCGTCGACACGAGCTCGCAGGCCTCGCGCCAGTACCTCATCGCGCTCCGCGTGGAGAAGGGCTCGCCGGTCATCGGGCAGACCATCGAGGCGAGCGGCCTCCGTCGCCTCCCGGGCCTCTACCTGGTGGAGCTCGAGCGCGACGGGCAGGTCTTCCCGGCCGTCCCGCCCTCGGCGCGGCTCCAGGAGGGCGACGTGCTCCGCTTCACGGGCGTGGTCGAGACCGCCGTCGATCTGCGCAAGCTGCGCCTGCTGCCGGAGACCGATCAGGTGGACAAGCTCGAGGGGCGGCCCGAGCGGCGCTGGGTCGAGGCGGTGGTCGCGGCGCAGTCCTCGCTCGTCGGGCGGAGCGTGCGCGAGGGGGGCTTCCGCACGAAGTACAACGCGGCGATCATCGCCGTGCATCGGCAGGGCGAGCACGTCGAGGGGCGCGTCGGCGACATCGTGCTCGCGCCGGGCGACGTGCTCCTGCTCGAGACGCACCCGACCTTCGCGCGGAAGCACCGCGGGGACCCGGCCTTCGCGCTGGTGAGCGAGATCGAGGGGAGCGCGCCGCCCCGGCACGAGAAGGCCGGGCTCGCGTCGCTGATCCTGCTGACGATGGTCGGCGTGAACGCGGCGGGGCTCGTGCCGCTGGTGACGGCGAGCCTGGTGGCGGCGGGGGCGATGCTGCTCTGCCGTTGCCTGAGCGGGGCGGAGGCGCGTGGGAGCCTCGACGTGCGCGTGCTGCTGACCGTGGGGAGCGCGCTCGGCGTGGGGCTGGCGATGGAGCGGAGCGGCGCGGCGCAGCTGATCGGCGAGGCGGTGGTGGCGCTGGTGGAGCCCTACGGGAGGGTCGTCTTCCTGGCGGGCATCTACGCGGTGACGGCCCTGCTCGCGGGGGCGGTCTACACGGCCACCTCGGCGGCGCTGATGTTCCCGGTGGCGGCGAGCGCGGCGGCGGAGCAGGGGCTCCCGCTGATGCCCGTGGCGCTGCTGGTGATGATCGCGGCGTCGACGGCGTTCAGCACGCCGGTGGGCTACGCGGCGAACCTCATGGTCTACGGGCCGGGCGGGTACCGCTATGCGGACTTCCTGCGGCTCGGGTTGCCGCTGCAGGCGCTCGTGGGGACGTCGACCGTGATCGTGCTGGAGACGTTCTACTTCTGAGGGGGGCGCCGCTCGCTTCGTGGGTGGGGCGCGTCGCTGTGCGATGCGCGGAGCGAGGGCACGACGGCGCTGGGCGGCCGTCGAGGGGCGCCGGGGCCCTCTTCCTGCGGGCAGCGCGACGGGAAGGGAGGTCGCCGGGGCCGAGGTGGCTCGGGCCGTCCGTCGCGGGCTTCAGGTCCGTTCTCCTACGGGCACGGGCAGGGGCACGGGTTCGCTCGGGCAAGGGCACGGGTTCGCTCGGGGCTCTCTGCCCCTCGCTCACTGCTCCGGGATCTGGAACAGGATCTGCGGGTCCGGGGAGCCGTTCGGGAAGGCGGCGCCGATGAAGCTGATGATGCGCATCGTCGCCGTCTGGCCCTCGGCCTCGATCACCGCGCCGCAGCCCTCCGCGCCGCAGAGCGGACGCATGGTCGCGGAGATCGGCGAGTCGTCCTCCGTCGCGGCCCGCGCGCGCCAGGTGAAGGTGGCGTCCGTGGCGGGCGGCGCCTCCTCTTCCTCCCCGGCCTGGGGCGCCGGCGCGATCCCCTCGATGAGCTCGGGGCCGCCACCCCCGCTCGGCTCGGGGTCCGGGCCGCCGAAGCGCACCAGCTCCACCTTCATGGCGTTGCCGCGCGCGAAGAGGTTGATCTGCATGTTCCCGCCCTCGGCGACGTTCTGCGACTCGTAATCGCAGTTCACCTGGTGCCCCGCCTCGCAGGCCTCGCGCATCTGTTGCCAGATGGGCTTCAGCACGTCCCAGGGGCGCTGGTGCGTCGCCGGGAACTCGTGCGGCTCCTGGCTCTGTGGGCGCGAGTCGAAGCCCGCCAGCTTCAGCCAGCCGACCTCCGTGCCCTGGCCGCGCCGGACGGCGATGGCCGCCTCGCGGACGTTCTTCTGCTTCAGGGTCGCGAAGATGCGCGCCGTCGTGGAGTAGGGGAGGCTCGCGTAGAGGCGGAGCGCGGCGACCGAGGCCGCGGGCGCCGCGTCGATGGCGGAGGCGAGCGCGGGGATGCTCTCCCCCTCGGACTCGGCCGCGGGGAGGCTGCCGCCCTCGAGCTCGAGGACCGTGCGACCGTTCACGCGGAGCTTGGTCGGCGACGCCTCGACGCGCAGGGCGTTCTGCGGCTCCGAGTCGAAGCGAAAGGAGATCGGCAGCTCCATGACGCCGACGACCGGCTCGGGGGACTCGGCCTCCGCCTCCTCGGACTCGTCGTCGCAGCCCAGCGCGAGGCTGAGCACGGCGAGGGTGGAGGCGAGCGTGAGCGCGAGCGTACGGCGTCGGGAATCGAAGGACGACATGGCGCCGGACCATACCTCTTTCGCGGTCGCTTCGCGACGGCGCGGCGTCCTCCCGCGTGAGCCCGGTTCGCGCCGGGCGGGCCCCCTCCTCGGGTTGATCTATGCTGTCGCGCATGGTCCTTCGCTTCCTGCTCGCGGCAACCCTCCTGCTCGTCGCCTGCGGCCGTTCGCGCCTGGTCCCGCCGACGCCCCCGGTGGACGCGGGGCCCTCGGACGCGAGCTCGAGCTTCGACGGAGACACGCCGGACGCCTTCCTTCCGCGGCCCGACGGCGGGGAGTGCGCGAGCGACGACGACTGCCTCGGCGACCGCGTCTGCGAGGGCGGCGTCTGCGTCGCGGGGGTCGAGTGCCGGACGGATCTCGACTGCCCGGCGGGGGAGATCTGCGAGGACGCGACCTGCGAGCGCGAGGTGGAGTGCGCGAGCGACGGCGACTGCCCGGCCGGGAGCGCCTGCGTGCGCGGCGTCTGCGAGCGCGAGGTGGAGTGCGTCGAGCGCGCCGACTGCGAGCCGGGCTTCGACTGCGTGGGGGGCACCTGCGAGGCGCTGCCCGAGTGCGTGGTCGACGGCGACTGCGGCGCCGCGGGCTTCACCTGCGAGGGGGGGACCTGCGCCTTCACCGGCGAGTGCCGGAGCGACGCCGAATGCACCGTGGGCTTCGCCTGCGAGGGCGCGCGCTGCACCTTCGTCGGCGAGTGCCTGGCGGACGGGGACTGCGCGCCGGGCTTCCGCTGCGACGCGGCGAGCTGCGTGCCGACCGGCTGCCTGACCGATCGGGACTGCGAGGAGGGCGAGGTCTGCGACGCGCTCTCGCGCCGCTGCGTGCCGGCGAGCGAGTGCGAGCTCGACGCGGACTGCCCGGTGGGCGAGCTCTGCTTCTTCGGCCGCTGCTCGCCGCTCCGCCGCTGCCGCGACAGCTCGGACTGCCCGCCCGACGAGCGCTGCGACGGCTTCCGCTGTGTGGGCGACGACGCCTGCCGGGAGGACGCGGACTGCCCCGATGGGCTGCGCTGTGACTTCGGCTTCTGCCAGCCGACCGAGTGCATGGGCGACGCGGACTGCCTCTTCGGCTGGGAGTGCGTCGTCGGCCGCTGCTGGCCCGGCTCCTTCTGCGAGTCCGACGCGGACTGCCCCTTCCCGGGCCAGATGTGCGTCGGGCGCACCTGCCAGGGCTCGGAGTGCGAGGTCGCCGCCGACTGCCCGCCGGCCCTGCCGCCGAACGAGCCGGCCTGCATCGACGGGGCCTGCGTGCCGCTGCCGCCGCCGAGCTGCGGCGTCGACGCGGACTGCCCGGCCGGCCAGGTCTGCAACCTCGGCTTCTGCGGCGAGCCGGACCCGACCTGCCCGGAGGTGCCCTGCCCGGACGGTCAGGTCTGCGAGGACGCGGTCTGCGTGCCGCCGCCCGAGTGCGCGCGCGACGTCGACTGCATGGGCTCGGGGCTGGTCTGCGACGACGGGCGTTGCGTCTTCGGCGGCGAGTGCGTCGCCGACGCGGAGTGCCCCGAGCTCTACCGTTGCCGGGACGCGGCCTGCGTCTTCGTCGGCGAGTGCGCCCGGGACTCGGAGTGCGAGGAGGGCTTCGAGTGCGTGCTCGGGAGCTGCCGCTTCGTGGGCGAGTGCCGGAGCGACGCCGACTGCGCCGCCGGGGAGAGCTGCGTGACCGGGAGCTGCCAGAGCGAGCCCTGCCGCGAGAACACGGACTGCCCCGTGGGCACCGTCTGCAACATCTCCACGCGGGCGTGCATCCCGGACCAGGGCTGCGCCGACAGCCTCGACTGCCCGCTCGGATGGACCTGCCTCGGCGACCAGTGCTACGCGCTCCAGGCCTGCGCGCCGCCGGGCGAGATGGGCGGCTGCCCCGAGGGGACGTTCTGCGCGGACTTCGGCGCGTGCTTCATCGCCCCCGAGTGCACGCGCGACGACGACTGCGCCGGCGGGGAGGTCTGCGAGAGCCAGTTCTGCCAGCCCCCGCGCTGCGACGGGGATCGAGACTGCAACCACGGCTGGGAGTGCGTCGCCGATCGCTGCTTCCCCTGGCTCTTCTGCGGCACGGACGCGGACTGCGGACCTGGGCGCATGTGCATCAACAACCAGTGCACGGTCGAGGGGGGCTGCGTGGAGGACGAGGACTGCCCGCCCATGCAGAGCTGTCTCGCGGGCTTCTGCGTCTTCGTGCCCCCGAGCGAGTGCGAGGTCGACGCCGACTGCGGCGCCGGGGAGATCTGCAACTTCGGCTTCTGCGAGGAGAGCACGCGCTGCCGCATCACGGCGGACTGCCCGGAGCCGGAGCAGGTCTGCATCGACGAGTTCTGCCGGACGCCGATCGAGTGCCGCGTCGACGAGGACTGCGCCGGGAGCGAGATCTGCGACGAGCGGGGGCAGTGCGTGCCGCGCTGAGCGGGCCTCGGGATGAGTGAGTACGCGGCGTCGCGGCTGGGGGAGACCCTGGACCGCTACCGGCTCGAGGCCGTGCTCGGGGAGGGGGGCTTCGGCGCCGTCTACCGGGCGCGGCACGTGATGATGGATCGCGCCGTGGCGCTGAAGCTGCTGCACCCGCGCATGGCGCACCAGGAGGTGCAGGAGCGCTTCGTGCGGGAGGCGCGGACGCTGGCGCGGCTCGGGCACCCGCACATCGTGGGCATCCACGACTGCGGAGTGGCGGCGACCGGGGAGATCTTCCTGGCGATGGAGCTGCTCGAGGGGGAGGACCTCGCGGGCGTGCTCGAGCGGCGCGGGGCGCTGCCGCCGGCGGAGGCGGTGGGGCTGATCGTGCCGGTGCTGGAGGCGCTCGAGGCGGCGCACGCGGCGGGGGTCGTGCACCGCGACCTGAAGCCGGCGAACGTGTTCCTGGCGCGGGTGCGCGGGGAGACGGTGCCGAAGCTCCTCGACTTCGGGATCAGCAAGGTCGAGGGGGCGGGCGCGGAGCGGAAGCTGACGCGGACGGGCTCGGTGATGGGCACGCCGCACTACATGGCGCCGGAGACGCTGCGCGGGGCGGGGGAGGTGGACCACCGGGCGGACCTCTACGCCGTGGGGGTGATGCTCTACGAGCTGATCGCCGGGCGGACGCCGCACGAGGCGGAGAGCTACGAGGCGCTGGTGGTGCGCATCGCGACCGACCCGGTGCCTCCGCTGGGGACGGTGGCGCCGGCCGCGGCCCCCGCGCTGGCGGCGGCGGTGGACCGGGCGCTCGCGCGGGAGCCGGGGGCGCGCTTCGGGAGCGCGGCGGAGATGGCGGCGGCGCTCCGGGCGGCGGTCGGGGCCGGCGGGGAGATGGCGCACGCGGCGACGGCGGCGAGCGGGGACTGGCAGCCGGTGGCGGCGGAGGGGCGGCGGGGCACAGGGCGGCGGGGCACGGGGCGGCGGGGAACCGGGCCGCTCACGGATCCGCGCGACGGCATGCCTTCGACGGCGGTGGCCACGCCTTCCTCCTGGCGCCCGCCTACGCCTCCGCCCGGGGCTGGGCCCGTCGCGCCCTCGCCCGTCGCGCCCTCGCCCGTCGCGCCCTCGCCCATCGCGTCCACGACGCCGCTGAAGCGCCGCGGGCGCGGGCCGGTCGTCGCCATGGCGCTCGGAGCCGTGCTCCTGGCCGGCTTGGCGGGGGTCGGCGTGTTCGTCGCGCTCGAGGGTCGAAGCGAGCCCGCGGGGGCGCCGCCGACCGCGCCGGTCGCCGCGGGACCGCCCGCCGGGCCGACGGCTCCGGCCGCCTCTGGATCCGTCGTCGTGCGGAGCGCCGAGCCGCCCAAGCCGCCGGCCGTGACCGACGCCCTCGGTGCGCGCCTCCCCGGAGCAGCGCGTGCCGCCGGGAGCTCGGGCGCAGCGAGCGCCGCCGCATCGAGCGCCGCCGCACCCAGCGTTGCACCGAGCGCCGCCGCACGGAGCGCCGCTGCACCGAGCGTTGCACCGGGTGCTGGCGTGGCTGCACCGAGCGCGGAGCCGTCCAACGAGTCGGCGGCGTCGGGCGGGCCGGCGGCGCGCGTGGACTCGCGACCCGCTCCCACGCAGGCGCCGGCGGCCGGGGGGCGGATCCGGGTGCACGAGCCGCGCGTCGTCGGGGAGGTGCCGACGGACGCGATCTTCGATCTGGTGGAGCGGCGCCGCTCGCGCCTCGAGCGCTGCCGGCGGGACCGGGCCCATCGCGTCGCCATCCACCTCCACGTGCACGCGGGGCGCATCACGCTCGCCGGGCCGAACCCGAACGTGGACGCGGGGGATCCGGAGGTGGCGCGCTGCGTGGCGAACGTGCTGCGGGAGGGAGGGCCGCTGCCGGCGGGGCAGGGGATCGTGCAGCTGACGGTGGACGTGCCGCCCGGGTAGGGCGGCGGTGGGAGCGCGAGCGCGCCGCGTCCAAGCTCCGAGCGGGAGCCCGAGCCCCAGCGCGAGCCCGAGCCTGAGCCCGAGTCCGAGCCCAAGCCTCAGCGCGAGCGGGAGCCCAAGCCCAAGCCCCAGCGCGTCGGAGTCCCAGCGGGAGCGGGAGCCCCAGCGTGAGCCCAAGCGCGAGCTGGAGCCCGAGCCCGAGCTCGAGCTCGAGCGCGAGCGGGAGCCTGCGCGGGAGCGGGAGCCCAAGCCCAAGCCCCAGCGCGAGCGGGAGTCCGAGCCCAAGCCTCAGCGCGAGCGGGAGCCCAAGCCCAAGCCCCAGCGCTAGGCGCGAGCGAGAGCCCGAGCCCCCAGTGGGAGCAGGAGCTCTCGCCGAAGCGGGAGCGGGGACCGCTCCGCGTCTCGCTCAGTCCGTGCGGGCTTCGCGGTCTGCGTTCAGGGCGAGCTCGAGCTCTCGGCCGAGCGCGGCCACGGCGGTCTCGGCGCCGCGGGCGCGGTCGTGCTCGGCGGCGGCGGCGGCGAGCTGGGCGGCGACGCCCTCGAGGCATTCCACGATCTCGCCGGCCTCGCCGAGGACGCGCTCGGCGTCCCGCTCGAGCTCCTTCCGGCGCTCCTGGGCCTCGGCCGCGGCGCCGGTGATGCGCGCGGCGGCGGCGCGCAGGCTCGCGGCCTCGGCCTGCTGCCGGGCGACGAGCGCCTCGAACTCCCGCGCCCGCTCCTCCACGTCCACGTAGGCCGGGCCGAGCCGGTCGACCTCCTTCTCGACGGCCGCGCGCGCCTTCCGGGCGCGGCGAAGAAGGAGGCCCCAGCGGTCCCGGCGACGGCCCACGAGGCCGAGCGCGAGGAGCGGGAGGAAGAGAGCGCCCAGCCCCGCGAGCGCGAGGCCGAGACCGCTGGGGCCCGGGTCGGAAGAACGATGGGAACGGGGGGGCGCGGCCGCGGCGCTCGGCGCCACCGCCGCCACGGGCGGGGCGACGACGAGCACCTCGATGCGCCCCCGAAGCTGGGAGGCGGCCTCGCTGCGCGTCTGGAGCTGGCGCGCGGCGAGGCGGGCGATGGCGAAGGCGACCCGCGCGTCCCCGGCGGGGAGGCGGACGCGGTAGCGGTGCGCGAGCCGGTCCTCCTCGAGGAGCTCGCTCCCCGGGGGGAGGAGCACGAAGGGACCGTCCGCCTCGAAGCGGGCGCTCTCGGCCTTCCGCGCGAAGGCGTCGAGCTCGGCGCCGTCGAAGGTGCTCGAGACCGTGCCCCGGAGCTCGACGACGCGGCCCTGGCCGAGCATGGGCTCGAGATCGAGCGGCTGGCCATCGAGGGGGAGGGCGAGCCGGTCGGTCACCCGCTCGGCCGCGGTGTCGGCTGCGGTGTCGGCTGCCGGGTCGGCCGGGGCCTCGGCGCCCTGCTGCGCCTCCGCAGAGGCCGCGACGCCGCCGAGGGCGAGCGCCGCGAGCCAGAGCAGCGTGCGGCGGGTCATCAGCGCATCCTCTTGTCGCCGAAGTAGTTCATCGCCATGACCAGCGTGTTCCGGGAGCTCCCGTCCCACTGGCCGCCGAGCACGCGCTCGTAGCGAGCCAGCAGCTCGGCGTCCTGGCGCAGGCTCGGGTCCCGCCAGAGGTCGGCGGCCGCCTCGAGCAGCTCGCGTCGCTCGGCGAGCAGCCGCCGCGCCTCGTCGTTCGCCCCCCGCTGGAGCGCGTCGGCCGCCCGCTGGAGCACCTCGCCAGCCTGGAAGGCGAGCACCGTGCGCTTGGCCACGCGGCTCACCGACGCTTGCGCCTCGGCCGGGTCCGCCACGCGCGGCGCCTCGACCTCGCGCGTGATGGTGGCGTTTCGCCGCCGGACGAGGTCCTTGTAGTCGAGCTCCACCTCGGCGACGCGCGCCGTCGCCGTCCCGGGCGGCACCTCGAGCTCCATGAGGATCACGTGCTGGTCGCCGCGCCGGAAGGTCGGCAGGTGGATGCGCAGGCCCTCGTCCTCCTCCCGCTGGCGCGTGCGCGCCACGCCGAGCTCGCGGGCGATGCGCCGGTCCGTGGCGACCTCGGTCGCGCGCACGGCGGCGTGCTCGGCCTGGCTGAGCAGGCGCGAGCCGTAGACCCGGCGCGCGACGACGCCCTCGCCGAGGCGCACCCGGACGCGGAGCGCCTGGGCCACCGCCTGCACGCGCGCCTCGAGCTCGTCCTGGAGGATGTCGCTCACGTCGGCGGCGCGGCGGACGAAGTGGTAGCTGCCGCTCCCCTCGCGGGCGATCTCGAGCATGGTCTGCTCGTCGAAGTCCGTCCCGAGGCCGATGGCCGTCGTGAGCACGCCCGTGCGGTCGAAGAGGCCGCGCGCCGTCGCGCCGAGCTCGCGCGGGTGGGTCTGGCCCACCGTCGCGCGGCCGTCGGAGACGAGCACGACCAGGCCGACGCGCTCGCCGGAGCGGGCCCGGGGCGCGTGGGCGTCGGCGAGGGCGAGCGCCTCCCCGATGTTCGTGCCGCCGCCCGGGGCGAGGCCGTCGATGGCGCGGTGCGCGGCGCGCCGGTTGCCGATGCGCTGCGGGCGCAGGTCCAGGCTCGCCTCCTCGGCGTAGCTGATGAGCCCGAAGGTGTCGCCGGGCGCGAGCCGGTCGACGAGCGCGTGGGCTGCCGCGATCGCGTGGCCCCACTTCTCGCCCTGCATGGAGCCGCTCCGGTCGAGCACGAGCCGCACGTCCATCTCCGGCCGCCGCGGGGCCTCGCCCTGGCGACCGAGGAGCGCGATCTGCAGGTGCACCCGATCGCGGCCGGTGCTCAGCTTCGCCCGCTCGAGCTCGGCGTACATGGCGACGCCCTCCCGGCTCGGCACGGCGTAGGGCAGGGGCTCGCGATCCTGGAAGGCCTCGAGGCGCACGAGCTCGCCGTTCACCATCACGCCGCGGTCGAGCAGATCGTCGAGGCGCGCGCGAACGCCGCCGCCGCCGACGAAGGTGGAGGCGAGCACGCCGCTCCGGGGCAGGGCGGCCTGGGCCGGCGCGGCGAGGGCCGCGCGCGGGCCGGCGCTCGCGCTCATCGCCGACGTCATCGTGGAGCGTCCGGTCGGGCGGCGGCGGGTCCGGCCGGGGCGCGCCGCCTCGCGGGCGCTGCCGCCGAGCGCGAGATCCGCGTAGCCCTGCTGCGTGACGGGGGAGGCGGGCGAGGGCGTCGGGGCCATCTCGCCCTCGGCCTCCTCGGCCGCTTCGTCCAGCCCGGCGGTGGCCCGCGGCTGCTCGCGGGGCGCGAAGAGCCCCTCCGTCGGCTCCTCCTCGACGTCGACGGCGGCGCTCTCGAAGATCGGCTCGACGGAGGCCGCGGGGGCCTCGTCGGCGCCGTGGCAGGCGACCAGCGTCAGCGCGGCGAGCCAGGTCCAGGGGCGGGGTCGGATCGTGTTCGGCATCGGTTCTCCTCCTTCGGCGGGCGCACCTCGACCGTCCCGTCGCCCCGCTCTCCCGGCCGGGGCGACGGCGCCCGCCGTCCTCGGGGGGTGGAACCCGGCGCCCGGCGCGAGCCTTGGGGGCGGGCGCGAGTTTTTTTCGCCGCGCGGCGCCGACGCGGGCGCGGGGGTAGGCAAAGCGCCGCCCAACCGCTATGCCTACGGCCCCATGACGAGCACCCCGGTCGAGGTCGAGATCCGGGACGGCGTCGCCGTCCTCCGCATGGACGATGGTAAGGCCAACGCCCTCTCCCCCGCCATGCTCACGTCCCTCTCGGTGGGTCTCGAGCGCGCCCAGGCCGAGGCCCGCGCCGTCGTCATCGCCGGCCGCGAGGGCCGCTTCTGCGCGGGCTTCGATCTCAAGATCATGGGCTCCGGCCCGCAGGCCGCGACCGAGCTCGTCCGCACCGGCTGCGACTTCTTCATGCAGCTCTACGAGCACCCGCAGCCGGTCGTCCTCGCCTGCACCGGTCACGCCATGGCCGGCGGGGCCGTGATGCTCCTCTGCGGCGACCTCCGCGTCGGGGCCGCGGGCGAGCACCGCATCGGCCTCAACGAGGTCGCCATCGGCCTGCCCATGCCCGCCTTCGTGAGTGAGCTCGCCCGCGACCGGCTCTCGCGCCGCGCCTTCCAGGCTGCGACCGTCTGCGCGACCATCTACGGCCCGGCCGAGGCCGCGGAGGTCGGCTACCTCGACCGCGTCGTCCCGCCCGAGAAGGTCCTCGAGGAGGCCGAGGCCGAGGCCCGGCGCCTCGCGGCGCTCCCGGGCGCGGCCTTCGCCAGCACCAAGCGCTCGATCCGCGGGCCGCTCGTCGCCGAGGTCCGCGCCACCGTGGACGACGACCTCGAGCGCGTGATGCGCGACGGCCAGGGCTGAAGGCCCCGCTCCACCCCATCGCGCGGCCGCGCCCATCGCGCCGCCGCCCCCGACTCGACCCTCGGCGCGCCGCGCGCGCCTCCAGGAGAAAGAACGACATGACCCTGCGAAACGACACCCCCGCCCCGCCCGTCGCGGAGATGGTCCCCGGTGACGGCGAGCTCCGCTGCAAGATCGTGACGAACATGGGCGAGATGACGGCCCGCCTCTTCGAGAAGGAGGTGCCTCGCACCGTCGCGAACTTCGTCGCCCTCGCCCTCGGCAAGGTCGAGTGGACCGACCCGAAGGGCCAGAAGACGAGCGCGCCCCTCTACAAGGACCTCGTCGTCCACCGGGTCATCCCGGACTTCATGATCCAGCTCGGCTGCCCTCGCGGGAACGGCACCGGCGGCCCCGGCTGGCGCTTCGACGACGAGATCCACCCGCAGCTCCGCCACGACGCGCCGGGCAAGCTCTCCATGGCCAACGCGGGCCCGGGGACGAACGGCTCGCAGTTCTTCGTCACGGAGGTCCCGACGCCGCACCTCGACGGCCGCCACGCGGTCTTCGGCGAGCTCATCGACGGGCTCGACGTGGAGAAGAAGATCGCCCGCGTGGCGACGGACGCGCGGGACCGGCCGCGCCAGGACGTCATCCTGCAGCGCATCGAGGTCTTCCGGGCCTGATCGGCCATCGCGCCGCCGCTGGAGCGCCGGGGTCGCCGAGGGCGGCCTCGGCGTTCACGCGTGGGGCGCCGCGGGCGTTCGTGCCCCCGCCAGTCTGCTATCGTCCCCGGCGACGGGAGGGTCGGCGCGCGCGACCGGATCGGTGTATGAGGGAGGGGAGATGGCCAAGCGTAGAAAGGCGGCCTGGCTCGCGCTCGGGGCCCTCGCGCTCGTCGTCGCGAGTGTCCCGGCGGCGGCACAGGACCTCGACGAGTCGTTGGACGAGGAGGCGCGCGCGATCTTCCAGGCGGGCCGCACCGCCTACGACGCGGCCCGCTACGAGGACGCGCTCCGGCACTTCCAGCACGCCTACCGGCTGAGCACGCGCCCGGAGCTCCTCTACAACGTCGCGCTGGCGGCCGATCGGCTGCGGCGCGACGAAGAGGCGCTCGACGCCTTCGAGAAGTACCTCGACTCGGTGCCGGATACGCCCCACCGGGCGCAGGTGGAGGAGCGGATCCGCTTCCTCCGCGCGTCGCTCGCGCGAGGGGGCCCCGCCGACCCGCCCGAGACCCCGGCGGAGCCCGAGACCCCCTTCGGTCCCGGGACCGAGCCGACGACGGAGGAGGCCGGGCTGCCCGAGCCGCCCCCGCTCGCCGAGCCGAGCGCGAGCCCATCCTCGAGCGCGCCTTCGACGGCGTCCGAGAGCGCGACGTCGTCGAGCACGACGTCCTCCAACGCGCCGCCGTCCAGCGAGCCGGGGGAGGGCCGGGTGGTCACGCCGCGGAGCCCTGCGCTCGGCATCGCCCTCGCCGCCGGCGGCGGCGCGCTCGCGCTCGGCGGCGTCGGCCTGGTCGTGCATGGCCTGGCGCTCGGCGAGGACGTCGAGGAGACCAACGCCATCGACTGGCGAGAGGTCGAGGACGACGCCGACGCCGCGCCCCGGCGCTACCACGCGGGCTGGGTGCTCGTCGGCGCGGGGATCGCCGCCGGCGTCTCGGGCCTGCTCTATCTCCTCCTCCGCGGGGAGGAGCGCTCGGTGGCGCTCGACGTCGGGCCCGGCCACCTCCAGCTCCGGGGGCGCTTCTGATGCGCCGTCGCCTCGCTTGCCTCGCGCTCGTCTTCGCCGCCGGTTGCCTCGAGGTGGAGCCGCCGGCGGGTCAGTTCTTCTGCGCCACACCGGCCGACTGCCCGGACGGCTGGGTCTGCGGCAGCGACGCGCTCTGCTACCCGGAGCCGCTCGCCTGCTATCCCTACGACCAGACGAGCTGTCCGGCTGGGCAGGGCTGCTACCCGCTCGGCGGCGGCGCCGGCACGATCTGCTGGCCCGCGGGCCCGGTCGCCGAGAACGCCCCCTGCGACGACTCCATGCAGGCCACCCGCTGCGGCATCGGCTTCCGCTGCGTGAGCCGCGCCGACGGCGTCGGGCGCTGCTCGCGCCTGTGCCGCTCCGACGCCGACTGCGGCGTGCTCGAGTGCAACAACTTCCTCGCCGACGAGGACCTCATCGCCATGGCCGGTCGCATCGGCGTCTGCACGTATGAATGAGCCCGCGCGAATGAGCCCGCACGAATGAGCACACCCGCGAGCGACGCATGAGGCACCCCTTCGAGCATCCGCTCGTGCGCGGCCTGGTGGGCGGCCTCGGCGCGGCCCTCGACGCGCTCGTCGACGACGAGATCGAGGACCTCGTCCGCCGCCTCCCCATGCACACCAACCCCTGGGGCTACGACGGCTGGGGCACCTCGAAGGCCGCCGCGCGCCGCTCCCTCGCGCTCGTCCGGTTCTTCTACCGTCGCTACTTCCGCGTCGAGACCGAGGGCATCGAGCACATCCCCGAGGGGCGAGTGCTGCTCATCGGCAACCACAGCGGGCAGCTGCCCATCGACGGGGTGCTGGTCGCGGCCGCGCTCGTGCTCGACCGGGAGCCGCCGCGGCACGTGCACGCCATGATCGAGCGCTTCTTCGCCGGCGTGCCCTTCGTGAACGTCTTCATGATGCGCATGGGCCAGCAGATCGGCCTGCCGCAGCACTGCGAGCGCCTCCTCGAGCGCGACGACGCGGCCGTGCTCGTCTTCCCGGAGGGCGTGAAGGGGAGCGGCAAGGTCGTCTGGAAGCGCTACCGGCTGATGGGCTTCGGCCAGGGGTTCATGCGCCTCGCCATGCGCACGAACACGCCCATCGTCCCCTTCGGCTTCGTCGGCGGCGAGGAGATGGCCTTCAGCTTCTCGCGCATGCGCCCGCTCGCGAAGCTCTTCGGGCTGCCCTACCTGCCCCTCAGCCCCACCGTCGCGCTCCCCTTGCCGGTCCGTTGCCACCTGACCTTCGGGGCGCCGCTCCACTTCGAGGGCACGGGCAACGAGGAGGACGAGGCGATCCTCGAGAACGTCGCCCGCGTCGAGGACGCCGTCTCCGAGCTCATCGCCCGCGGCCGCCAACGCCGCGGCCGCCGCCTCCTCTAGCGACGGCCTCCCGGCCGCCGCTCTGGCGAAATCCACGGATTTCGCGAAGGGAGGCTCGGCGCCGTCGGCTGGAGATGATCCCGTCGGTCGCGTCCGCGACGCGCGAAACCCGACGGCGAGATTCGCTCCGAGCCCGAAGGTGGGGCCAGCTAGCGGAGGCGCATCAGGGTGCGGGAGGTGACGGGCTGGAGCGGCCGGCTCCCCGTGCTCGGGCCCTCGGGGGCGGGCGGGGGCGGGGTCGTCGCGCGGCGGGCGAGCTCGAGCAGCCCGCGCTCCACCTCCACGCCCGAGAGGCGTCGGCGGATGTAGTCGCTCAGGGCGGCGCGCTCGTCGACTCGCAGGGCGGCCGCGTGCTGGACCGCCTCCGCGGCGTGGGCCCGCGAGGCGTAGTAGCCGGCGTCGGCCTCGTCGTCGCAGGCGAAGGCGGCGGCGGCGCTCGCCTGGAGCAGCGCCCGCACGGCGGGGTCGCGCTCGGCGGCGGCCTCGGAGGACGCGCGGAAGCCCGCTGCCCAGCAGGTCCGTCCGTCGGTTGAGCCCCGGGTCCAGCTCTTCGCGATGTGGAGCGCCTCGGGGAGCGAACGCCCCCGGCCCGCTCGCTCGATGCACTCGCAGGCCACGGCGACCACGGCGGGGCGCGCCAGCCCGGCGGCGATGGCCATGGCGACCATCCACTCGGGGCGGTCGCAGCTCCCCCACGCGTCCTCGAAGCGACCGTGGCTTCGAGCCCAGACCTGAGCCTCGGTGCCGAGGCCGGCGCGAGCGACGAGACGGGCGGGGTCGAGCTCAACGTGCATGGAAAAATGAACTTCCGTGAAAGTGAAAAACTTCACCCATGGTGGACCTTTTGCACGTCGAAAGCAAGAGCTGAAGAGTCGTGGGGTCGTCAGAGGGCTCGCGAGAGCCTCGGAGCCGAATCGAAGCAAGTCGCGTTCCGCGGGCGAAGACTGGCGTTTTTCGGTGAGCGCCTGGGGTGTGGCCCCCCCAGCGTCCACGCGCTGGGTGTGCGGGACCCCATGGGAGGTCATTTCGCCAACACGGGCGCGAGCGCCTCGAGCGCGGCGTCGAAGGTCTCCGGATCCAAGGTGGTGAAGCAGAGACGCACCCAGCGGCCGAACCGTTCACCGCAGGACGCCCCGGGCGTCAGCAGCACGCCGTGGTCGAGGGCCCGCTCGAGGAAGGGCATCGCGTCCGTCTCGCCTTCGCGCAGGTAGGGGGCCGCGTCGAAGAAGAGGAAGGTGCCGCCCGCCGGAGGCTCCAGCCCGAGCAGCTCGGCGGCCCGCCGTCCCATGGCGCCGAACTCCGCCCGCCGCGCGGCGAGGAACGCGTCCCCCTCGTCCAGGGCGTGCACCGCCCCGAGCTGCATGGGCCGCGGCGCGCAGTAGGTCGAGAAGGTCTGCACCCCCTGCACGGCGGGCATGGCGGCGCCGCCGCCATGCACGTAGCCGACCCGCGCCCCGGCCAGCCCGTAGCTCTTCGAGAGCGTGTGGCACGCCACGTAGCGATCCGCGACCTCGGGGTGCGCCCAGATCGGCGTCGGCGCCGCCTCGCCGAACCAGAGATCCTGGTAGGCCTCGTCGGCGATCAGCCAGAGGTCGTGGCGCGCGGCGACCCGCACCATGGCCTCGACCTGCGTGTCCGAGAGCATGCGCCCGGTCGGGTTGTGCGGCGTGTTCACGTAGAGCGCGACGGTCCGCTCAGTGACGGCGGCCTCGAGCGCGGCCTCCACGTCGATCCCGGCTTCGTGCCAGACGGGCACCTGCACGGGCGTGGCGCCGCGCTTGGCGAGGATCCCTCGGATGAGCGGCCAGAACGGGGCCGGGAGGAGCACCTCGTCGCCCGGGTCGAGGAGCGCCTCGGCGATGACGCTCAGACCGCTCGTCGCGCCGCTGACGACCTGCAGCCGCTCGCGCGCCACCGGGTGGCCGAGGCGCTCGAGGCGACGCTGGATGGCGTCGAGGAGCGCGGGCTCGCCTTGCACGGGCGCGTACTTGTGGAGCCCCGGGTGGTCGGCCGTGAGCTGGGTCTCGGCGCGGGCGGCCGCGGGCGGCTCCATGTAGGTGTCGCCGACGTGGAGGGGGAAGACGCGCTCGCCGCGCTCGGTCTTGGCGCGGGCGCGCGCCGCCAGCTGGCTGAAGACGCGGGTCGAGAGGGTCTCGGTGGACGCTGCGACGTGGGGCGGGCGCGGCATTCGGCGCGTCTAGCACGGGCGGCGCGGTGCCGTCACCGGGGGTGGGGGCGGCTCGGCGCCGCGGGCCGGCTCCGGTGGGGCCCGGCCCCGTCGGCTCTCGCGGAGCACGAGCGTGTCCTCCAGGCCTGCGCGGTGGGCGAGCGTGGCCCGGATGCGGAGCTCCGCGTCAGGCGGGCGAAGGCAGGCCGAAGAAGCTCCGCGCGGTGCGCGTCGTGTGGGCCGCGAGCGCGTCCGGGGTCTCACCGCGCGCTGCGGCGACGGCCGCGCCGACGTGGGGGAGGAGCGCCGGCTCGTTGCGCTTGGGGCGGGGCCGGATGTCGCGGGGCGTCAGGAAGGGCGCGTCGGTCTCGACCATCAGGCGCCCGGCGGGGATGCGCGGCACGAGCGCCTTCAGGTGGGTCCCCCGGCGCTCGTCGCAGATCCAGCCCGTGATGCCCACGTGGAGGTCCCGCGCCAGGTAGGCGTCGAGCGCGTCGCCCTCGCCCGTGAAGCAATGCACGACGGCCGCGGGGAGCTTCGGCAGCCAGGGCTCGAGGAGCGCCAGGAAGCGCACGTGGGCGGCGCGCTCGTGCAGGAAGACGGGCAGCTCCAGCTCGGCGGCGAGGGCGAGCTGCGCTTCGAAGCAGCGCTCCTGGGCCGGTCGCGGGGAGAAGTCCCGGTCGAAGTCGAGGCCGCACTCGCCGATGGCGACGACCTCGGGGCGCGCGGCGAGGGAGCGGAGCGCGTCGGCGGCCGCGTCGTCCCAGCTCGCCGCGTCGTGGGGATGCACCCCGGCCGTCGCCACCTCCCCGAAGGCGCGCGCCAGCTCGGCGGCCCGCTCCGACTCCGCCACGCTCGTGCCCGTCAGCACCATCGCCTCCACGCCGGCCTCGCGGGCCCGCGCGATCACCGCCTCCCGGTCCCGGGCGAAGCGCCGATGGCCGAGGTTCACGCCGATGTCGATCCAGCTCATCGCCGGCGCGCCTCGCAGCGGCGACGGAGCCCCTTTCGGAGTCGCGGCTTTCGCTCCATCATGGCCGGACGATGGGTCGTCCGAAGGGGCGTCGCAACGAGGACTACGGCGCGAGCCGCGACGACCTGCTCCAGCGGGTCGAGGCGGAGCTCCTCGCCCCCCGAGGGGCGCGGCTGAGCTTTCGTGCGCTCGCGCGGGCCGCCGACGTGACGCCCCCCACGCTGCGCCACTACTTCGGCACGCACGACGGGCTGATCCTCGCGGTGCTCGAGCGTCTGCGCGCCAGCTGGAGCGCGGAGCTCCGGGCGCTCGCGCGCTGCGAGGGGCCGCCGGAGGAGTCGCTGGCGGAGGTGATCGCCGTGCTTTGTCGGGCCTGGGGCGAGCGCCTCGGCGCGGCGCACGAGCTCGGCCTCCGGCTCGGGCCACAGCTCTCGCCGCGCTTCCTCGAGGAGATCCTCGAGCCCTGGCTCCAGGCCGTCGAAGCCCGGGTGGCCGGTCACATGGCCGCGGGGGCCTTGCGGCGCGGGGACGTGCGCCACGCGACGCTCTCCTTCGTCGGGCCGGTCGTCTTCGCGCTCGTGCATCAGACCGCCCTCGGCGGCGCGCGGAGCCGGCCGCTGGATCTCGACCGCTTCGCCGAGGACCACCTCCGCGCCTTCCTCGCCGCCCACGCGCCTTGAGCGCCCGCCGTCGCGGAGCCGCGGGCGGCCTCGTCTCGGCGACGCGACGACCCGCCACGGCCCGAAGGATCGCGGGGGAGCGCCTCGGCGGGTGACTCATCGGGGCTCGCCCGGATGAATCGAGGCGCAGCGTGATGAGCGTGCAAGGTCTCGGGATCGCGATGGATTCTCGCGCAGCAAGGAAACCGGGCCGCCCTTCGACGAAGCGACGACCCGCGACGGGCCCGAAGGATCGCGGGAGGGGGCGCTTCGACGGGCGACGGATGCGGGCTAGGACGGGAGGGTGACCGATTCGCCCTTCGCCGCCCGCCGTGCGCGCCTCGCCGAGCGCTTCGCCGGCCCCGCCCTCGTCTTCGCCGGCGCCCCCAGCCCGCGGAACTACCCGGCGAACCCGCACCACCCCTTCCGCGCCTCGAGCCACTTCCTCTACCTCGTCGGCCGCCCCCTCGCGGGCGGCGTGCTGCGCCTGGAGGGCGGCGAGGCCACGCTCCACCTCCCGCCGCCTCCGCCGGGTGATGCGCTCTGGCACGGGGAGACGCCGAGCTTCGACGCGCTCGGCGAGGCGCTCGGTCTCCCGGTCCGCTCCCTCGACGCGCTCGAGGTGCCGCCCGATGCGGCGACCATCCCGGCGCCGGATCTCGCCACCCGCCTGGCCCAGGAGGCCCGCCTCGCCCGCCCGCTCGCTCCGCCGACGGAGGCCGACCTCGCCCTCCAGGACGCGCTCATCGCCCTCCGCCTGATCCACGACGCCCACGCGCAGGCGGAGCTCCGCCGGGCCGCCGAGGCCACCGTCGCGGCGCATCGCGCGGGCATGGCCGCCACCCACCCCGGCGCGACCGAGGCCGCGGTGCACGGCGCCATGGTGGGGGCGCTCCTCGCGCGCGGCGCCACGACCGCCTACCCGCCGATCCTCAGCGTGCGCGGCGAGGTGCTCCACAACCCGCACCACGACGGGACCTGCGCCGCGGGGGATCTGCTCCTCGCCGACGTGGGCGCCGAGACGGCGGGCGGCTGGGCCGGGGACGTGACGCGGACCTGGCCCGTGAGCGGCGCCTACTCGTCGACCCAGCGGGCCGTCTACGAGATCGTCCTCGCCGCCCAGCGCGAGGCCATCGCGCTCTGCCGGCCGGGCGTGCGCTACCGCGACGTGCACCTGGCGGCGAGCCGCGCCCTCGCCGCGGGCCTCGTCGACCTCGGGGTCCTGCGGGGCGATCCGGAGGAGCTGGTCGCCGACGGGGTCCACGCGCTCCTCTTCCCGCACGGCGTCGGCCACCTGATCGGCCTCGACGTGCACGACATGGAGGACCTCGGCGATCGCGCCGGCTACGCCCCCGGGCGCTCCCGGAGCGCGCAGTTCGGCCTCGGCTACCTGCGCCTCGACCGCGACCTCGCGCCCGGCATGGCCGTGACGATCGAGCCGGGCTTCTACCGTGTGCCCGCGATCCTCGAGGACCCGGAGCTCGCCGCCGTGGCCGGGGATCGGCTCGACCGCGCCGAGCTCGCGAAGCTCGCGGACGTGCGCGGCGTGCGCATCGAGGACGACGTGCTGATCACGGAGGGCGAGCCGGAGGTGCTCACGGCGGCGCTCGAGAAGGAGCCGGACGCGGTCGAGGGCTGCGTCGGCGGCTGAGGGCCGCGCGGCGCGGAGGAGGCGGTCGGACCGATTCGTCGCTCCTCGCCTGGACGAGCGTCGAGCAGGCCCTAGGACTGGGGGAGCTTGCGCCCCGCTCCGCCCTTCGACGACTGGCCCGTCCAATACGAGCACCCGGAGTTCGGCTACGCCTGGTACGCCGCCCCCGCCGTGTTCGTGAACCAGCTCCACGCCGAGCGAGGCACGGCGAGCGTGGCGAACACCCTCCACGACCTCGTCGACGACATCCTCGCGCGACGCGGCGACGAGCTCCGGGAGCACGGCGGGCTCCTCATCGTGCACGACTGGCGTCGCATGAAGGGCTACGACGCGGAGGCGCGGAGGGTCTTCCTCGGGCGCATGAAGCGGCGCGAGCCCGGCTACCTGCGCGCGGCGGTCGCCGTCGTGCGCGACACACCGCTGCTGCGCATGGCCGTGCAGACCGCCAACATGCTCATGGCGCTCCGCGTGGGCGGCGATCTGGAGATGGCCATCGAGCCGCGGGCGGCGCTCCGCGCGCATGGCGTGGTCGCGCCGATCCGGCGCGGCTGGCTGATGGACTGACTCCAGCGGCGAGGCGCGCCGCCGCCCTCACTCGCCGGCGACGACGCGCGCGACCCGTCCGTCGCCGATGTAGGCCACGTAGAGCTCGCCGTGTCCGTCCTCGCCGAACGAGACGAGCCCCGAGCCCTGGAAGGAGAGGTCGCCCACCCGGACGTGGTCCTGGACGGCGCCCTCGCACCAGCGCACGGCCGCCACGTTCGGGCTGCAGTAGTCGCCGTAGAGGTACCAGCCCCAGAGCCCCGGGACGGCGCTCCCGCGGTAGACGTTCCCGCCGGTGATCGAGCATGCGCTCGCGACGGGCACCTCGGCCGAATCGTGCGGCACGACGATCTGTGGCGCCGCGTGGTCCGGCACGAGGTCCGTCAGGTCCGCGTCGAACACCTCGTCGGCCTCGTAGGCGCGCCAGCCGAGGTTCGCGCCCGGCGCGGTCCCGGCCGGGAGCACGGTCACCTCCTCGAGCCGGTTCTGGCCCACGTCGGCCACCCAGAGGTCGTCCGTGAGCCGGTCGAAGGAGAAGCGCCAGGGATTGCGCACGCCGTAGGCCCAGATCTGCGGCTGACCGTCGGGCAGCGTGAAGGGGTTCCCGGCGGCCGCGTAGTCGTCCCCGGCCGCGTCGACGTCGAGGCGCAGGATCGAGCCGAAGAGGGTGGTCGTGTCGAGGCCGTTGCCGATCTCGCCGTGCCGGTCTCCGCCGCCGCCCTCGTCGCCCATGGCCACGTAGAGGAAGCCGTCCGGGCCGAAGGCGATCATGCCCCCGTTGTGGTTGGGCTGCGAGTCTTCCTCCTCCACGAGCCGGGCGACCTCCTCCGCGTCGGCCACCAGCGGATCGGCGGCGCTCCGCCGGTACTCGGCGACGACGTTCCGCCGCGGGCTGCCGGGCGTGAAGTAGACGAAGAAGCGCCCGTTCGAGGCGTACTCCGGGTGGAAGGCGAGCCCGAGCAGCCCCTGCTCTCCGTCCGTGTTGATCGTCCCGCGGATGTCGAAGAAGGGCGTGTCGAGGACGGCCCCCTCCTGCACGACGCGGATCCGGCCGGCCTTCTCGACCACGTAGAGCGTGTCCGCGTCCCCGGGCGCGCTGGTCACGAAGACGGGCGCGGCGAAGCGGTGGCCCTCCACGATGTCCTCGAGCGCGAGCGCTGGGAGCTCGGCCGCGGCGCAGGGGTCGACCGGGCCGGCGTCGGGCGTCATCGCGGCGTCGTCGCGCGCTCCGCCGTCCTCGGCACCGCCGGCGTCTTCGCTCCCGCCACCGTCCCCCGCCGAGCCGTCCGGCGCGGCGGCGTCGGTGGAGGCGTCGGGCGAGCCCCCGTCGTCGTCGCCGCAGCCGAGCGCGAGGAGGGACGACAGGAGCGAGCAGGCGAGCAGGGCGGTCCAGCGCATCCCGTCCGTTGTAGCCGCGTCCGCTGCCCGGGTCATCTCCGCCGACCCCCACACGCCGCCGGCGGTGCTGCCAGCGCCACTACCCGCGCCGCTGCCAGCAGCGCTGCCAGCAGTGCTGCACGAATCCCCCCACGTCACCATCGGCCCGCCACGGGTCGGGCGCTTCTCCGGCGCGGCGTCTTGCCAGGGCCGGGACGGGCGGGTTAAGCCCGCGCGCATGGCTTCCGCACCCGCCGCCGCCGAGGCCGCGCCGAAACCGTACCGCGAGGTCACCTTCGGCGCCGTCTTCCTGGGCGTCATCCAAGGCGCCATCATGACGGCGGCCTTCGTCTACATCGGCCTCCGCCTCGGCTTCGGCCTGCCGGGCTCGACCGTCGCCGCCATCCTCGGCTTCGCGCTCCTCCGCGGCGTCGGCCGGAACGCCCTCGGCATCGAGGGCGCGGGCTCGATCGTCGAGAACAACATCAACCAGACGATCGCCTCCGGCATCAACACGGCCTCGGCGGGCGTGGTGTTCACCTTCCCGGCGCTGCTGCTGCTCGGCGAGGACTTCGACGTCGGCACGATCATCCTCAGCGCCATCGCCGGCTCCTTCATGGGCATCGTCGTGATCATCCCGCTGCGGAAGCAGATGATCGAGATCGAGCGCCTGAAGTTCCCCTCGGGCGTCGCCGTCGCGACCATCCTCAAGTCGCCCGGCGCCGGCGCGGCCAAGGCCATCCGCCTCGGCATCGGCTTCGTCATCGCCGTCGGCATCACGCTGCTCACGAAGTTCGAGGTCGTCCCGGAGACCCTCACCATCGGCGCCTGGTTCCTCGACGATCCGGAGCAGGCGAGCGGCGGCCTCGGCATCCTCGCGCTCGGCACGAGCCTCTCGCTCTCCATGGCGAACCTCGGCGCGGGCCTGCTCAGCGGCAAGGGCGGGCTGCCCTTCGCCCTCGGCGGCGCGCTCGCCTGGTGGGTCATCGCGCCCTTCGTCGTCGGCCAGGGCTGGCTCCCGGCGGGGCCGGACGGCGCGCTCCCGAGCGGCGAGGCGCTCTGGGGGGCGGTCTACGGCGCCATGCTCCGCCCGGTCGGCATCGGCGTGCTCATCGGCGGCGCCCTCAGCGGCGTGGTGCTCTCCTTCCCGGCGCTCAAGGGGGCCATCAAGAGCCTCCGCGCGGCGGCCAAGCTCGCGAAGCAGGGCGACGCGGCGAGCGCCGACGAGCTCCCGCCGAAGGTGCTCCTCTTCGGCCTCGCCGGCGCCTTCCTCGCCCTCTTCGGCGTCGCCATCGTCGGCTCGGACGGCGCCATCTCCATGGCCATCAGCGTCGCGGTCGCGGGCACCATCTGGCTGGCCCTCGCCGGCCTCATCGTCGCCCAGGCCACCGGCGCGACGGACATCTCGCCCCTCTCCGGCCTCGCGCTCATCGCCGTCACGCTCATGCTCGCGCTCACGGCGAACAACGTCGTCCTCGCGATCACCATCGGCGTCGCCGTCTGCGTCGCGACGAACCAGTGCGCGGACATGATGAGCGACCTCAAGACGGGCCACCTCATCGGCGCCGTGCCGCGCCGCCAGCAGCTCGTGCAGTTCGGCGTCGCCTGGATCGGCCCGGCCATCGCCGTCGGCACGGTCCTGCTCCTCTGGTCCGGCGGCGAGGGCGGCGCGAACGGCTTCGGCCCCGGCACCTCCCTCCCGGCGCCCCAGGCCGGCGCGCTCCAGGGCATGGTCGAGGGCGTCGTCAGCGGCGACGCGCCCCTCGACAAGTACGTCTCCGGCGCGGCCATCGGCGGCTCCCTCGCGCTCTTCCCGATCAGCGGGCTCGGCGTGCTGGTCGGCCTCGCCATGTACCTCCCCTTCGAGATCACGCTCGGCTACGGCATCGGCTGCGTCGTCTCCATGGGCCTCGAGAAGAAGAAGGGCCGCCGCTTCTACGGCGACTACCTCGTCCCCATCGCCGCCGGCTTCATCGTCGGCGAGGCCCTGACCTCCCTCACCCTCACCATGATCGAGCTCGCCGGAGGCTGAGATGAAGCACCTCGGATTCCTGCTCTTCCTCGGTGGCCTGACGGTCGCCTCCTGGTACGCCTCGAAGGTCGTGCCCGTCCCCGAAGGCGAGCCGGCCGGCCCGGTCGAGCGCCTCGTCGTCTGGGGCAAGGACGCCGGTGGCCTCTTCGGCGTCGGCCTCGCGGCCATGGTGGTCGGCGGGCTCCTCGCCCGGCGCGCGCGCCACGCCTCGGCGGCGGTCGCGAAGAAGGCCGGCGAGGGCAAGCACGAGGAGGACGGCGTCGGCGTCCTCGGGCTGCTCGACCACATCGACGAGAAGCTCGCCCCCATGGAGGCCGGCGCGCTCCCGGAGGGGGCCCAGGCGCTGGCCGACACGCTCGACGAGCTGCTCACGGACACGGTGCCGGACTTCCTCGACCATCGGGAGGAGCTCATCGAGAAGCTCGGGCTCGAGACCTTCGCCGAGCTGATCGGCCAGTTCGCGTCCATGGAGCGCGGCGCCGCGCGGGCCTGGAGCGCGATCACGGACGAGGCCTGGGGCGAGGTCGGGCCGAGCCTGGACAAGGCCAAGTCGAGCCTCGCCGCGGCGCGCGACATCGCCCGCGCCAAGCTCGAGGCCTGAAGGCCGCGGCCGGGCGCGCGCTTGCCCGCGCCCGGCCGACTGACTACACCGCCCCGGATTTCACGACCGCTCCGCCCCCGGGGCGGTCGTCGCCGCTTTTCGCCCAGGAGCTCCGCTTGACCGACGCCGCCGTCGCCCCGCCCATGAAGAAGGGTCACCCCAAGGGCCTCTACGTCCTCTTCGCGACCGAGGCCTGGGAGCGCTTCAGCTACTACGGCATGCGCGCGCTCCTGGTGCTCTACCTGGTGAACCACCTGGAGTACGAGGAGAGCGACGCCCTCGCCGTCTACGCGACCTACACGGGCCTCGTCTACCTCACGCCGGTGCTCGGCGGCATGTTCGCCGACCGCTACATCGGCGCCCGCGCGGCCGTCCTGGTCGGCGCCGTGGTGATGGCCCTCGGCCACCTGGCCATGGCCTTCGAGCCGCTCCTCTTCCCGGCCCTCGGCCTGCTCATCGTCGGCAACGGCTTCTTCAAGCCGAACATCTCCACCATCGTCGGCGGCCTCTACGAGCCCGGGGATCCGCGCCGGGACGGCGGCTTCACCGTCTTCTACATGGGCATCAACCTCGGCGCCTTCTTCTCGCCGCTGGTCTGCGGTTGGCTCGGCGAGAAGGTCGGCTGGCACTACGGCTTCAGCGCCGCTGGCGTCGGCATGGTGATCGGCCTCCTGACCTTCGTCGGCCTGCAGCGCTTCCTCGGGACGACGGGCTGGGCGCCCGACGTGAAGGATCCGCAGCCGGATCAGCGCTTCCGGGCGAAGGACTGGATCCGCGTGGCCATCTACTCCACGGCCTCGGTGATCTTCGTCTTCGGCTTCATCGAGCTCTGGAAGCTCGTCGGGCCCTGGGTGGAGAGCCAGCCCCTCTGGCTCCGCATCCTGATCGGCGTGCTCTTCATCGGCGGCGGCGTCTTCGGGCCGCTCCTGCTCGGGGGCAAGAACGAGGACGCGCCGAAGGAGCCCTTCACGCGCGAGGACTGGCATCGGATCTTCGTCATCCTGATCCTCGGCGTCTTCGTCATCTTCTTCTGGATGGGCTTCGAGCAGTCCGGCGGGACGATGACGCTCTTCGCGGACCAGCAGACCGACCGGCACCTCTTCGGCTGGGAGATCCCGGCGAGCTACTTCCAGTCGATCAACCCGCTCGCCATCGTCGTCCTCGCGCCGGTCTTCAGCGCCATGTGGCTCCGCCTCGACTCGGGGCGCTTCCGCACCTCGACGCCGACCAAGATGGCCCTCGGCATGATCATCCTGGGCCTCGGCTTCGTCGTGCTCTACTTCGCCCAAGGGCTCGCCGAGGGCTCGGAGAGCGGCAAGGTCGGCCCCTTCTGGCTGGCGGCCGTGTACCTGCTCCACACGCTCGGCGAGCTCTGTCTCTCGCCCATCGGGTTGAGCATGGTGACGAAGCTCTCGCCCGTGCGGGTGGTCTCGCTGATGATGGGCTTCTGGTTCGCCTTCACGGGCCTCGCGAACTACCTCGCCGGCATGCTCGAGAGCATCGTCGAGGAGTTCGACCTGAACGTCTTCGCGACGCTGATCGCCTCGAGCATCGGGGCGGGGCTGCTGCTGCTCCTGCTGACGCCGCTGCTCAAGCGCTGGATGCACGGCCGGGGCTGAGGCGCGGAAGCGGGCCTGCTGCTGCTCCTGCGGACGCCGCTGCTCGAGCGCCGGATGCACGGCCGGGGCTGAGCCGCGGAAGCGGGCCTGCTGCTGCTCCTGCGGACGCCGCTGCTCGAGCGCCGGATGCACGGCCGGTGCTGAGGCGCGGAAGCGGGCCTGCTGCTGCTCCTGCCCGCTGCTCGAGCGCCGGATGCACGGCCGGGGCTGAGGTGCGGAAGCGGGCCTGCTGCTGCTCCTGCCCGCTGCTCGAGCGCCGGATGCACGGCCGGGGCTGAGGCGCGGAAGCGGGCTCCTCGGCCGAGCCTGGTGTCCTCCCGTCCGGACGCTTCGGTTCCGCTTCGGCCGGACCCGGGGCTCGGCAGCCCGCCGTCGCGGAGCGGCCTCCGAGACGCGAAACGCCGCGCTCGCTCGGGGCGGGCGCGGCGTTCGTCGCGGGTCGGTCTCAGGGGAGTCAGCCGAAGAGGTCGATCTCCACGATGCCTCGAGGGGCTTCCTCCTCGGCGGGGGCGGAGCGGTCGATCTCCGGGAGCGGGAGCTCGACCCGGGCGCGCTCGCGGACGGGCTGCTCACGGGCGCGCTCGCGTTCCAGGATGTCGCGGATGATGTGCGGGGGCAGCATGAAGACCTCCTGAGGATGAGACCCTGGGGGCGGGTCGAGCCTTGGGCGAGGGGAGCGGCGCCCACGACCTCTGCAAATCATACGTGCATTCTACGTGCCGGATCCCTCGTCCTGAAACTATTGAACAATTCGCCGCCGCCATTGGGGGCTCGCGTTCCCATCCGGACATTCGTGCCCCACTTCTGAAACGAAACGGGGTTCGCGGCAGGACGCGCAAGACACCCGGGAAGGGGTCCGGAGGACACCCGGGAAGGGGTCCGCAGGACACCCGGGAAGGGGTCCGCAGGACACCCGGGAAGGGGTCCGCAGGACACCCGGGAAGGGGTCCGCATGACACCC
>PABA01000135.1 GCA_002699025.1 Sandaracinus sp.
CATGCCGCGTTCGCGGAGCGGCGTGGAGGAGGCTGCGCGGGGGTGGGGGCGCTCGCTGTCGCTCGCTTGGGGGGGGGCTGTCCGCCGTCCGCTCTCCGCCGTCCGTCGCGGGCGCACGGCTTCGCGTGGAGGAGGCTGCGCGGGGGTGGGGCGCTCGCTGTCGCTCGCTTGGGGGTGGAGGGGCTGTCTGCTGTCCGCTCTCCGTCGTCCGTCGCGGGCGCACGGCTTCGCGGTGCATGCCGCGTTCGCGGAGCGGCGTGGAGGAGGCTGCGCGGGGGTGGGGGCGCTCGCTGTCGCTCGCTTGGGGGGGCTGTCCGCCGTCCGCTCTCCGTCGTCCGTCGCTGGCGCACGGCTTCGCGGTCCATGCCGCGTTCGCGGCGTCGGTGGGAGGAGGCTGGGGCGGGGGCCGAGACCATCGCGACCCACGGCCGTGATCCCCATGGCCCAGTTCCCCGTCCCCGAAAGCGAGCGATAGCGAGTGCTCCCCAAGCGAGCGAGAGCGAGCGCACCGCCGGGGCGCCGACCCGGCGCCAGCCGGTTCGGCGCCCCGGACGCGCGGTTCGCCGCCGCTGAGGGGCCGTTCGCGGAAGGGGCTCGGCGCGGGCGCCGAGGGATCGTAGGCTCCGGCCCGCCGGGCGGGACCCGCGGCGCCGGACGCTCCGTCGAGCCGCGACGCTCCGCGCGGCGGAGAGCAGCCATGACGAGCCCCGCGACCCAGCCCGAGCCCGCCGCCGCCGCGGCCCCCATCCCCTGCGTCGAGCCGGCCACCGGCCGCCCCCTCGGCCAGGTCCCCATCACCTCGCCGGCCGCCGTCCGCGACGCCATCGCCCTCGCGCGCGCCGCCCAGCGCGGCTGGGCCGAGACCTCCTTCGCGACCCGCCGGAGCGTCCTCCGCCACGTCCTCGAGCACCTCCTCGCCCACGCCGACGAGCTCTGCGAGATCATCGTCCGCGACGCCGGCAAGACCCGCGAGAACGCGATGATGGGCGAGATCTGGCCCGTCGCCGAGAAGCTCCGCTGGACCCTCGCCAAGGGCGAGCGCCACCTCCGCCCCGAGCGCGTCTCGAGCGGCCTCTTCGTCCACAAGAAGGCCACCATCGAGTACCGCCCGCTCGGCGTCGTCGGCGTCATCTGCCCCTGGAACTACCCGCTCCAGAACATCCTCGGGCCGGTCATCCCGGCGCTCTTCGCCGGCAACGGCTGCGTCGTGAAGGTCAGCGAGCACGTCGCCTGGTCCGCCGCCCGCTTCCAGCGGATCCTCGACGAGGCCTTCGAGGCCCACGGCCTGCCGAGCGCCCTCGTGCAGCTCGTCCACGGCTACGCCGAGACGGGCGCCGCCCTCGTCAGCGGCGGCGTCGATCTCGTCGTCTTCACCGGCTCCATGGCGAACGGCAAGAAGGTCCTCGCCGAGTCCGCCAAGACCCTCACGCCCTGCATCCTCGAGCTCGGCGGCAAGGACGCCCTCGTCGTCTGCGACGACGCCGACCTCGAGCAGGCCGCCCACTCGGCCCTCAACGGCGCCTTCATCGCCGCCGGCCAGAACTGCCTCGCCGCCGAGCGCGTCCTCGTGATGGACGGCATCTACGACGCCTTCGTCCAGCGCGTCGAGGCCATCGGTCGGCAGCTCACGCAGGGCCCGCCCCTCGAGTCCCGCGTCGACGTCGGCGCCCTCGTCACGCCCCAGCAGGCGGACATCGTCGAGCACCTCGTGAAGGACGCCCTCTCGAAGGGCGCCCGCGCCCTCGTCGGCGGCCAGCGCCCGGCCCGCGACGGCAACTACTTCGAGCCGACCATCCTCGTCGACGTCACCAGCGACATGCTGATCATGCACGAGGAGACCTTCGGCCCGGTCATGGTCGTCGGCCGCGTGCGCGACGACGCCGACGCCATCCGCACGGCCAACGACACCCAGTACGGCCTCTCGGCGACCGTGATCTCGAAGGACGCGCGCCGCGCCAAGCGCATCGCCGACGGCATCGTCGCCGGCAGCGCCTCCATCAACGACTTCGGCTTCACCTACATGGCCCAGGACCTCCCCTTCGGCGGCACGAAGGGCTCGGGCTTCGGGCGCCTGAACGGCCGCGAGGGCCTCCGCGCCTGCACCAACGTGAAGGCCGTGCTCGAGGATCGCTTCCCGATCCACATGCCCTCGCGTCTCTACCCGACCGAGGCCGGCTCCTACGAGCTCGTCCGCGGCACGCTCCGCACCCTCTACGGGCGTGGCCTGAAGGGGCGCGCGGCCGGCGTGCGCGACCTCGCGACGACCCTCTCGGCCAAGCTCCGCGGGAAGCTCGCGTGAGCGCCGCCGGGACCTTCGACTACGTCGTCGTCGGCGGCGGCTCGGCCGGCTGCATCCTCGCCGCCGAGCTCTCGAAGGACGCGCGCGTGCTCCTCCTCGAAGCCGGCCCGCACGCGGAGGCGCACCCGGAGACGCTCAGCGCCGACGGCTACAAGGAGGCCTTCACGAACGACGCGCTCCTCCACGAGCGCTTCAGCGTGAAGGACCCGCGCTGGGGTGATCGGCGCCTCTTCATGGGCTCGGGGCGCACGCTCGGTGGCAGCGGCTCGATCAACGCGATGGTCTACACGCGCGGCGCGCGCGAGGACTTCGACCAGTGGCCCGAAGGCTGGCGCTGGGACGACGTCGCGGCGGGCTTCGAGGCGCTCGAGCGCACGCTCCGGCCGCACAGGCGCCCGCCCACGGACTGGACCGAGCGGAGCATCCGCGCCGCCGAGCTCGCGGGCTTCCGGCGGAGCGAGGACCTGAACGACGGCGACCTGAGCGGCGTCCTCGGCTACGAGTGGATGAGCTACGAGGGCGACCGGCGCCGGTCCTCCTTCGCGGCCTTCCTCCAGCCGGCGCTCGGGCGCGAGACGCTCCGCGTGGAGACGGAGGCCTTCGTGGAGAAGGTCCTCTTCGAGGGCACGCGGGCCGTGGGCGTGCGCTGGCGCCAGGGCGACGCCGTGCACGAGGCGCGCGCGAGCCGCGAGGTGATCCTCGCCGCCGGCGCGCTCGCCTCGCCGGCCATCCTGCTCCGCTCCGGCGTGGGCCCGGCGGCGGCGCTCCGCGCGCTCGGCATCGACGTGGTGCTCGACCGCGGCGGCGTCGGCGAGAACCTCCACGACCACCCGAACGTGCAGCTCTTCTTCCGCGGGAGCCGCGAGGTCGACTGCCACTACCCGCAGCTCTACGGCTTCCACCGGGCCAACCCGGCGTCGGATCTGCCGCCCGGCCAGGCGGACAGTTGCTACGTCTTCTACCCGGCACGCTCGAGCTTCCGCGAGGGGCTCCTCCGCCTGCTCCCGGGCATCGCGCTCCCCGAGGCGCTCTACGACGTGCCCGCCTTCCCGAAGGCCATCCGCGGCGCCGTCGACCTCGCCTTCCGCCGCCGCCTCGTGCAGCGCTTCGTCGCGCGCATGTGGGGCATCGTCGTCATCCTCGGCAAGCCGAAGAGCCGCGGGCGCCTGAGCCTGAAGAGCGCGGATCCGAGCGTGCGCCCGGCCATCGACCCGGGCTACTTCGCCGACCCGGAGGACATGGAGACGCTCCTCCTCGGCGTCGACAAGGCGCGCGCCGTCGCCGCGCAGACGCCGCTCCAGCGCTTCGGCGCGAGCGAGCTCCTGCCCGGCCCCTTCGTGCGCTCGCGGAGGGCCCTCGAGAGGTGGGCTCGCGCGAACGTGATGACGACCTACCACTACGCCGGCACCTGCCGCATGGGCACGGACGCGGACGCCGTCGTCGACACGCGCCTCCGGCTGAACGGCGCCGAGGGCCTCCGCGTCTGCGACGCGAGCGTGATGCCCATCACCCCCGTCGCGGCCCTGAACGCGCCGAGCATGCTCATCGCCCTCCGCGCCGCCCACCAGATCGCCGAAGCCCACGCGGGCCCCGCGAAGACCGCCCGCGCCTGATCGGTCTCGAGCCTCTGCTTGAGAGCCTCCGCTTTCGAGCCTTGCCCGCGGAGGCGGCGCGTGGTCACGTGCGCGCGACTTCCCGGCGCGCGAGGACGTCGCGGAGACCCTCGGCCCCTACCTCGCGCTCCGCTTCCGCCCCGATCGCATCCCGGCCGAGACGGCGCGGCGCATCGCGGAGACGGTCCCGAGCCGGATCGCCTACCTCGACTGCCTCGACCTCTCGATGGCCGTCCTGCCCTGAGGGGAGCCGGGGGGGCGGCTCCTACTCGTGTGGGATGACGTTCTTCAGCGTGATCCCACGCCGGACGAAGAAGCTCGCCGAGTCCTCGGCGACCTGACGCCCCTCGAAGACCTCGAAGAGCCCGACCTCGGTCGAGCCGGTCTCTTTGCGCGTCCACTCGTGGCCGCAGTCGCACGCGAGGTTCGCGAGGTAGGTGGCCTCGTGCACCCGCCGCGGCCCGAAGCGTCCGCTCGGCGCGAAGCCCGCGACCTCGCGCTCGCTCCGCGCCTTCTCGGACCAGTGCTTCACGCGCCCGGTCTTCCGGCACGAAGGGCATCGGCAGCGGCGCCGCTCGGCCCACCAGGTGACCGTGCCGACGACCGCCAGCACGGCGAAGACGACGAGGAGCACGTCCCCGTACACGCCCCAGAACTCCGCGAGGTTCACGATCCCTACCCCCTCGAGCGGCCCACCGGCCGCCCCCGACCTCCCGGCCGGCCACACGTCGGCGGCACACCCAGCCGCCTTTGTTCCGACGCTACACCCGGATCTCGGAGCGCGCCAGTCGCCCGCGCCTCCTTCGCCGGGAGCCGCCCCGAGGCCGCCGCGAGCGGGGGATGTCGGACGCCGGGCCGTCCTCGGACGGTCAGCCCGCAGGACACGCGGGAAGGGCTCCGCAGGACGGCCGGGAAGGGGTCCGCAGGACGGCCGGGGAGGGGTCCGCAGGACGGCCGGGAAGGGGTCCGCAGGACGCGGGACGGGGTCAGCAGGACGGCCGGGAAGGGGTCCGCAGGACACCTGAGACGGGGTCCGCAGGACTCCTCGACGTCGGGGCCTACGCCTCGTCGGGGTAGGGCGGGTACTGCGGCACCTCGTCCGGCACCGGCCACTGGTCGCCCCAGAGCGAGGCGCCGCCGTCGATGTAGAAGGTCTGCCCGGTGATGAAGTCCGCCTGTGCCGAGCAGAGGTAGACGATCAGGTGCGCGACCTCCTCGGCCACGCCGAGGCGCTTGACCAGGTTCGCCTTCTTCGCGTCCTCGAGCAGCTGGGGCGGGTACTGCTTGGTGCCGCTCGTCCGGATCACGCCCGGCGCCACCGCGTTCACGCGCACGCCGAACTGGCTCCACTCGACGGCCAGCGACTTGGTCATGTTCTCCACGCCCGCCCGCGCGGCGCCCGTGTGCACCATGCCGGGGAAACCGCGGGCGATCTGCGCGATCACGTTGACGATCCGGCCGCGCTTCTGCGGGAGGAAGGCCTTGTTCGCGACGGCGTGGGTCACGTTCCAGGTGCCCTGCAGGTTGTTGCGGACCACCGCCTCGAAGCCGCGCGGCGAGAGGTGCTGGGCCGTCGTCGGGAACTGGCCGCCGGCGTTGTTGATCAGGATGTCGATCTTCCCGAGCGCCTCGAGCGTCCCGTCGACCCAGCCCTCCACGGCCTCGTAGTCGCGGATGTCCATCGGCGCCTGATGCACCCGCGCCCCCTCGCGGAGCCCCCGCAGCGCCTCGGCCGCCTCGGCCAGTGGCTCGGGGCGCCGGCCGCAGATGGCCACGTCGGCGCCGAGGGTCACGAGCTCGCTCGCCGTCGCGAAACCGATGCCCGTGCCGCCGCCGGTCACGACGGCGACCTGCCCCTCGAAGAGGCCCGCTTGAAAGATCGTCATGCCGGCGGGCGGGATAGCACGGGGCGGAGTGCGGAGCTAGACGTCGAGCTTCTCACTCGTGCGCCCATCTCCGACCAAGCGGTGCTCAGCCCTCGCGGTCGTCGCCGTCGCCATCGTCGGCGCTCTCGGCGAGCTCGAACAGCTCGCGCACCAGATCGACGAGCGCCACCGTGTCGAAGGGCTTGTCGAGGGAGGCTACCACGCCGAGCCGCCGGGCCACGTCGTCGCGAATCGCGCTCGCGGAGAGGAGCACGACCTGCGGGCTCGCGTCGGGGTAGCGCCGCCCCAGCTCGAGCAGGAAGCCCTCCCCGTCGAGCTGCGGCATCATCAGATCGGCGACGATGACGTCGGGCATGGGCTCGAGGTGCCCGAGCGCCGCCTGCCCGTCTTCGGCGAGGCGCACGTCGAAGCCCTCGTGCTCGAGGAGCCGACCGATCATCCGCCTCAGGTCGGGGTCGTCGTCGACCACCAACACGGTGCGTGCCTCCTCCACGAGCACAGTCCTAACCCGCTCCCGTCCCGCCGGGCAATGGGAATGCGCGAGCGGGCCTCGCTCGCGGCCCGCGCTTCGAGGGAGCGTTCCGGGGGCGGCGGGGCTATGCTCGCCGCGCATGAGCGCCGAGACGACCGCCGAGGACGCGCCCGCCGCGAGGACGGAGGAGCGCCGGGGCGAGAGCGCCTCCGAGCCGCCGCGCCCGACCCCCGGCCGCGGGACCCCCGCCGGGGAGGCGCTCGAGCAGGCGCATGCGGCCTTCACGGCCGGCGACTACCGCCGGGTGCGCGCCCTGACCGAGCCGCTCCTCGACCACGACGACGCGGACGTCGCCCACGCGGCCGTGGCGCTCCGGCGGCGCACGCAGGTCGACCCGGCTCAGGTGGTCGTCCTGGCCCTCTGCCTGGGCTTCTTCGCCTGGGTCGTGTGGAAGTGGGTGCTCGGATGACCGGTGATCTCTCGCGTGCTCTCTGCCGTGCTCTCTCCCGTGCTCTCTCCCGTGGCGCGCGCCTCGCGCCGTCGTTCGCACGGCTGCTCACGCCGCTTCTCGCCCTCCTGCTCGCCGCCTGTGGGGGCGCCCAGACGCCCGGCGGCGGCGACGAGCCGCTCACGGCGGCGCGCCTCTACCCGCTCGCGGAGGGGAACGTCTGGTCCTACGACGTCGAGACGGGCGTGGGGCCGCCCGTGCTCGCCATCTCGCGGGTCATCGGCGAGCGCGGCGAGGTCTTCGAGGTGCGCAACGACGGCGGCGACGCCATCGAGTACGAGCGCCGGCCCGAGGGCCTCTGGCGCGTCGAGTCGGAGACCTGGCTGCTCCGCGGGCCCATCGAGGTCGGCACGGAGTGGGCGAGCGCGAACGGGCGCACGGCGCGCATCCGCTCCGTGGACGAGCGCGTCGAGGTCGCGGCCGGCACCTTCGAGGGCTGCGTGCGCGTCGACGAGGCGGGCGGCGGCGACGGGCGCGACATCTTCACCATCTACTGCCCGGACGTCGGGCCCGTGGTCCTCGAGACGGGCCTGCAGGCCGAGCTGAGCGGCATGCGCGCCTCCGTGCGCGCCGAGCTCCGGGGCTACATGCTCGCCGAAGAGGGGGCCGCCGCCGACGAGTGAGCGCGGCGCTCCGTCCGTTCGCGATGATCTCGGTCGAAGGCGTCTCCCGGTGGTACGGCCCGCATGCGGCGGTGCGCGAGCTCGACTTCGCGATCGCCGAGGGGGAGCTCGTCGGGCTGCTCGGCCTGAACGGCGCGGGCAAGACGACGACGCTCCGCCTGCTCGCGGGGCTCCTCCGGCCGACCACGGGCACCGTGCGCCTCGACGGCCTGGACGCGGACGCGCCGCTCGCCCGGGCGCGCATCGGCTTCCTACCCGACCGGCCACCGCTGGCCGACGAGCTCCGCGTGCGCGCCTACCTGCGCTACGCCGGCGAGCTCCGGGGCCGGCGCGGCGCGGCGCTCGAGGAGGGCGTCGCGAAGGTGCTCGGGAGCTGCGGCCTCGAGGCGGTCGCGGACGAGCCCATCGCCACGCTCTCGCACGGCTACCGGCAGCGCGTCGGCATCGCCCAGGCGCTCGTGCACGCGCCGCGCCTCCTGCTCCTCGACGAGCCGATCCAGGGGCTCGACCCGATGCAGATCGTCGAGATGCGCGAGCTCGTCCGCTCGCTCCGCGGCGCGCATACGGTGATCCTGAGCACGCACATCCTCGGGGAGATCGCGCGCACCTGTGATCGCGTGCTCCTGCTCCACGAGGGGCGGCTCGCGGCGGAGGGCACGCAGGCCGAGCTCCGGGCGGGGGCCGGCGGCGAGGGGCGCGCGCTGGTCGCGCGGGTGCGGGGCGAGGCGGCGGCGGCCCGGGCGGCGGCCGAGGCCGTGCCCGGCGTGGAGGCGGTGGAGCTCGAGGAAGAGGACGGGGCGCTGCGGCTCGAGGTGCGCGGCGAGCGGGACCTCCGCGAGGCGCTGGCGGCGGGGCTGGTCGGCGCGGGGCTCGGCCTGCTCGCGCTCGGCCCCCTGCGGAGCGAGCTCGAGGCCGTCTTCCACGGGCTCCGGGGAGGGGACGCGTGAGCGCGGCGGCGCCGATCGCGCTCCGCGGGGGCCTGCTCCGGGTGGCGGCGCGGGAGCTCGGCGGGCTCCTCCGCACGCCGACGGGCTGGCTCCTCGCGGCGCTGGTGCTGGCGCTGGACGCGCTCCAGCTCAACGGCGTGGCCATGGGCACCGAGCGGCGCCCCTCGGCGGAGGTGCTCGAGCTCTTCCTCCTGAACGCGGCCTTCGTGACCGAGGGGCTCGGCGCGCTCCTGGCGATGCGCCTCCGCGTGGACGAGCGCGAGGGGGACGGGGCCCTCCTCCTCTCGGCGCCGCTGAACGAGCGGGCGGTGGTGCTCGGGCGCTGGCTCGGCGCCCTCGGCTACCTGGCGCTGGTCACGCTCCTCACGCTCGGGTTGCCGGCGCTGATCTTCGTGCACGGCAAGGTCTCGCTCGGGCACGTGGCGGCGGGCTACCTGGGGCTCCTGCTCGTCGGGGCGCTCGCGCTCTCGATCGGCGCGGCGGTGGCGAGCCTCGCCCGGAGCGCGCTCGCGGCGGCCCTCGGCACGGCGGGCACGCTCGGCCTGCTCGAGCTCGGCTTCTACGTGGCGCGCGTGACCGAGCCGCCCTGGCGCATGCGCCTCCGCGACCTGGCGCCGGTCTGGGGGCGCTTCACGAGCTTCCGGCAGGGGCTGCTCGAGCTGAGCGACGTCGTCTTCTTCGTCAGCCTGAGCTACCTCGGGCTGCTCCTCGCCGTGCGCCTGCTCGCCCGGAGGCGCGACGGATGAGGGCGCGGGGCGAGGCGGCGGCGCCGCTGGCGGCGCTCGGGCTGGGGGCGCTCTTCCTCGGCGAGCGGGTGCTGCGCGCTTCGAGCGTGTCCTGGGGCGGGGGCGCGCTGGTGGCGCTCGGGCTCGGCCTCGCCCTGGTCGCGGCGCGGCGCGGCGCCGGGGAGCGGGCGGCGGTGGAGCGGGTGCGGGCGCGGGCGCTCGGGCTCCTCGCGGCGGGCGCCGGGCTCTACGCGCTCGGCACCGAGGCGGGGCTCGATCTCCTCCGGCTCGCGCCGGGGCATGCGCTCGAGCGGATCCTCGCCGTCGCCTGGCCGGCGCTCCTCGGCGCGGGCGCGCTCACGCTCTTCTTCGCCGAGCGGGCCGCGCGGCAGCTCGCGCCGGTGGTGGGCGACGTGGGCGCGGCGGCGGCGCGGCGGGTGAGCGACGCGGCGACCCGGGGCCTGGCGCTCTCGCTCGCGCTCGTCTTCGTGGTGGCCGTGAACGTGGCGGCGGAGGCGAAGAACGCGCGCGTCGACCTGAGCTACCTCCGCGTGACCGAGCCGGGCGACGTGAGCCGGCGCCTCGTGCGGGCGCTCGGCGCGGAGGTCACGGCCTGGCTGGTCTTCCCCGAGGGCAACGAGGTGCACGCCCGGGTGGCGCCCTTCTTCGAGGCGCTCCGGGAGGAGGCGCCGGCGCGCTTCCGGGCGCGGCGGGTGGACCACGCGCTCGCGCCGGAGCTGGTGACGCGGCATCGGGTGACGGGGAACGGCTGGCTGGTGCTGGTGCGCGGCGAGGGGGAGACGGAGCAGGCGGAGCTGGTGGAGCTCGGCACGGAGCTGGCGGAGGCGCGGCCGAAGCTGCGGACGCTCGACGGGCGCTTCCAGGAGGCCTTCGCGCGGCTCACGCAGCCGCGGCGGGAGGCCTACCTGACGGCCGGGCATCGGGAGCGCGGCCTCGGCGGCGAGGAGGAGGCGGCGGGCGAGCGGCTCGGGCGCTTCACGCGGGCGCTCCGGGGCTCGAACATCGGCGTGCGGCGCCTCGGGATGGCCGACGGGCTCGCCCAGGGGGTGCCGGCGGACGCGCCGCTGGTGGCCGTGATGGGGCCGCGGGCGCCCTTCGCGCCGGAGGAGCAGCGGGCGCTCCTCGACTACGTGCGGGGCGGCGGGCGGCTGCTCGTGCTGGTGGACCACGAGGCCGAGGGCGGGCTGGATCTGCTGCTCGGGGGGCTCGGTCTGCGGCTCGAGCCGGGGGCGCTGGCGAGCGAGGAGAGCGCGGTGCCGCGGACGCGGACGGAGGCGGACCGGGCGCGGATCTTCGCGAACCGCTTCGGGGATCACCCGGTGGTGCTGGCGGCGCGGCGGCGGAGCAGCGGGGCGGCCGTGGTGGTGGAGCGCGGGGCCGGGCTCGCGCCGACGGAGGCGGGGGCCGAGGGGGTGCGCTGGGTGTTCCCGGCGCGCACCGAGGAGGAGGTCTGGCGGGACGTCGACGGGGACCTCGAGCACGACGAGGGGGAGGCGCGCGGGATGGCGCGGGTGGTGGCCGTGACGAGCGTGCGGGCGCCGCGGAGCGAGCGCGACGGGCGGGTCGTGGTGATCGGGGATGGGTCGTTCGCGGGGGACGACCTCTTCACGTACCGGGGGAACTTCCTGGTGCTCGGGGAGGCGCTGCGCTGGCTGCTCGAGGGGTTCGACGACGGGGCGCCGGCGATCGTGGGGGTGACGACGTCGGAGGAGGACGCGCCGATCGTGCACAGCCCGGAGGGGGAGAGGCTGTGGTTCTGGGCGACGAGCCTGGGGATGCCGCTGCCGCTGCTGCTGGTGGCGCTGTGGATCGGGCGGCCCCGGAGGAGGCGGCGGGAGGAGAGGCGCGGGGGGGCGGCCGAAGCGTCGGCGGATTCCGGCTCCGAGGCGGATTCCGAGGCCGGTTTCGAGGCCGAGTCCGGTTCCGGCTCCGAGGCGGATTCCGGTTCCGATTCCGAGGCGGATTCCGATCCCGGTTTCGAGGCCGATGCTTCTTCGGGCTCCGGGCAGGGGCAGGGGCACGGGCACGGGCAGGGGTCTTCGGGAGGGGCGAAGTGAGCGCGCGCCGCGATGTCCTCTTCCACCTGGTCCTCGCCTGCGCGGGGCTGGGGCTGGCGGCGTGGGCCACGGCGGAGCCGGACGCGGCGCGGAGCGACGCGGGGCAGGTCGAGGTCTTCGACTGCGGGGCGGCGACGGAGGTCGTCTTCGAGAGCGCGCAGCGCGACGTGACCCTGCGTCGTGGCGGAGAGGGCATCTGGATCGAGGTCGTGCGGCGGCCGCGCGAGGGCGAGCCGGTGCGGCGGCGCTTCCGCGGCGGCGAAGAGGCGGAGGGCTACCTCGCGAGCGTCTCGCCCCTCGACGCGCGCCGCGCCCTCGGGCGCCTCGAGGGGACGGCGCTCGCGGACGTCGGCCTCGACGGCGAGCCCGAGGCCACGCTCGCCATCGCCTGCGGCGACGAGCGCCACCGCTTCGCCGTCGGGGGCCGCGCCTACGGCACGGGCGACCGCTACGTGCGCGCCGAGGACGGGCGCGTCTACCTGCTTCCGGCGCGCCGCCTCCGCGACCTCGACGTCGCCGAGCTCCGCCTCATGCAGCATCGCCTGCACCGCTTCCCCGAGGCCGCCGCCGCGGCCGCGACGGTGCGCGCGGGCGAGCGGAGCTGGCGCCTGCTCCACCGCAACCGCCGGAGCGCCCAGGCCGCCTGGGTCGCCGCCGAGCGCCCCGAGGAGCGCCGCCGGGACCTCGCCCGGCTCATGCGCGCGCTCTGGCAGCTCGCCGTCTCCGAGTACCTCGAGGCGCCGCCGGGGGAGCTCGGCGAGCCCGTCCTCGAGGCGCGCTGGGAGGGGGTCGGGGGCGAGGCGCTGGGCGAGGTCACGCTCCGCCGCGCCGGGGAGGGCCCCTCGACGCGCTACCTCGTGCGGAGCGAGGTCACCGGCGGCTGGGCCGAGGTGCTCCCCTCCGCCGGCGCTGCCGTCGCCCGCGCCCTCGACGCGCTCCGTGGCGAGGATCCCGACGGCGAACGCTGAGCGCGCGGCAGAGCGCGGAGCGGACGACGGACAGCCGGCCCGCCCGGTGCCGCCCGGTGCCGCCCGGTGCCGCCCACCCCGGCGGCGTCGAGCTCCCACCGCTCCCCGCCGAAGGCGCCGTCCCCCGCGCGCGGTCGAACGCGCCGCGGCGGGGAGCGGAGAGCGGACAGCCGGGGCCCGCCCGGTGCCGCCCCCCGCCGAAGCGTCGAGCTCCCGCCGCTCCCCGCCGAAGGCGTCGCCCCCCGCGCGCTGTCGAACGCGCCGCGGCGGAGAGCGGAGAGCGGAAGGCGGACAGCCGGGGCCCGCCAGGGCCCCGCCCCCCACCGAAGCGTCGAGCTCCCGCCGCTCCCCGCCGAAGGCGGCGCCCCCGCGCTCCGTCGAACGCGCCGCGGCGGAGAGCGGAGAGCGGACGGCGGACAGCCGGGGCCCGCCCGGGCCCCGCCCCGTCAGCTGAGCACGCGGCGGCGCGTGAGGGCGACGGCGAGGGGCGTGAGCAGCACCAGCAGCCCGCCGCTCGTCGCGAAGAGCTTCCAGAGGTGCGCGTCCGGCGCGCCGCGCACGAGCAAGCCCCGGCAGCTCTCGGCGAGCTGGTAGACCGGGTTCAGCTCGATGAGCACCTGCAGCGCCGCCACGTCGCTCGACACCGGGAAGTAGGTGTTCGACGCCAGGCTGAGCGGCACGCCGATCAGGAAGACCGGGTAGTTCATGTGGTCGATGGCCGGCACGAGCGCCGTGAAGATCAGCGCGAAGGCCCCGAAGCAGAGCCCGGCCCAGAGCCCGAGCAAGGGCAGCGCCGGCAGCCACGCGAGGTGCACGTCGACGGTCCCGAAGGCGGCGAAGATCGCGAGCACCACCGCCACCACGCTCGCGTTCATGAAGCCGCGCGCCGCCGCCCAGAGCACCTCGCCCCAGACCAGGTGCGGCAGCTCCACCTGCGTCGCGAGGATGCCGTCCCAGGTCTTCTGGTAGAACATCCGCACGTAGGCCGAGTAGAGCGCCTCGTAGAAGGGCGTCGTGAAGGCCGTATAGGCGATGAGCCCGGGCGCCACGTAGGTCGCGTAGTCGACCACCTGCCCGCCGCCCACGTCGACGCCACCGACGAAGCCGCGGAGCCCGAGGCCGAGCGCGACGAAGTAGACGACCGGCTCCATGGCCGGCGGCAGGAAGGCCGTGCGCCAGTTGCGGAGGTAGACGAGGGCGTTCCGCCGGAAGACGGCGAAGGCGCGCCAGTCGAAGAGGGCGAGGAGCGCGCTCACGCGTCGCTCCCTTCTGCGAGCTGGAGGAAGAGGTCGTCGAGGTTCGGCGGCCGCACCTGGAGGCGCGCGTCGGGGAGCGCCGCGTCGAGCTCGGCGAGCTGCGCGGCCGTCACCGGCGCCTGGAGATCGCCGAGCACGGACGAGGTCGTCACGCCGCGCTCGGCCAGCGCCGCGGCCACCGCCTCCCGCGCCGGATCGCCGCGCCGCACCACCAGCACGTGCTCGCCGAGCAGGTCCCCGAGCACGGCGTCGGTCGTCCCGCGGGCCACGGCGCGCCCCTCGCGGAGGACGAGCAGCTCGTCCGAGAGGCGCTCGGCCTCGTCCATGTAGTGGGTGGTGAGCACCACGCCCATGCCCTCCTCGCGGAGCGCCGCGACCAGCTCCCAGACCTCCACGCGCGCCGCCGGGTCGAGCCCCGTCGTCGGCTCGTCGAGGAAGAGCACCTTCGGCCGGTGCACGATGCTCCGCGCGATGAGGAGGCGCCGCTTGTAGCCGCCGCTGAGCGCGTGGGGCGAGGCGTCGGCCCAGCGCGCGAGCCCGAACTGCGCGAGCAGCCCGTCGACGCGGGCCCCCAGGCCCTCGACCTTCGGGCGGAAGTAGCTCGCGTAGACCGTGAGGTTCTGGCGGACCGTGAAGTCGTAGTCGAGCGTGTCGTCCTGCGTGCAGACGCCGATGAGGCGCTTGAGCGGCGTGCGCTCGGCCCGGAAGTCGCGCCCGGTGACGCGGATGGCCCCCGCGTCCGGCCGCGCGAAGCCGTAGAGCATGCGCAGCGTCGTCGTCTTGCCCGCGCCGTTCGGCCCCAGGAGCCCGAGCACGCGGCCGGCCTCCACGCGCAGGTCGAGCCCATCGACCACGGCGCGCCCATCGTAGCGCTTCACCAGCCCCCTCGCCTCGAGCAGCGGCTCCACGCCCGAGTCCTGCCCGCGTTCGCTCCCACCGGCAAGGCGCCGCCGCGTCGTCGCGCGGCCGCGTCGTCGCGCCGCTCCCCCACTGCCCCACGTGGGCGTGGCCCCCGAGATCCCCATCGGCAGCCTGGGCTGCTACCTGGGGCCGGGGAGGCCTCCCTGCGGGCCGCGCTCGGACCGTGGGTCGGTTGCGACCCTTGCCAGCGCCTGGGGACGACGCATCCTGGAGGGCCACGCGGCCGCGTGGGCGAGGAGGGGCATGAGCGAAGCGAGGACGCGCGACACGGGCTCGATCGAGACCGGCCCGAACGACACGGGCTCGGTCGAGACCGGCCCGAACGAAACGGGCCCGATCGAGACCGGCCCGAGCGAGACCGACCCGAGCGAGACCGGCTCGACCCCGGGGGGGACGGCCGGACGGGCGACCGGGTCGGCCGCGACGAGGTCGGTGGCGGCCGAATGGGAGGCGACCGGACGGCGGCTCGCCGCAGAGACCCCGTGGTGGGCGCACCTCGGGGAGGCGGAGCGCGCGGAGCTGGACGCGCTCTGGGACGCGCGGGCGGAGGCGATCGGCGCCGCGCGCGACGGCGAACGCTGGCGGCGGCTGCCGATCGTGCTCGAGGCCGTGGACGAGGGCGAGGCGGCGTGCCGCGCGGAGGAGGACGCGGAGGCCGAGCGTGCCTTCCGCGAGTGGCTCGTCGCCCACGGCGGCGTCGGCTTCTTCGAGGGGCGGCCCTTCCACATCTGCCGCGCGCGCCCCGAGGCCGCCGCGGTCGTCCGGACCGGTCGGCTCCCGGCGGCTTTCCGCTGCCCCCTCGATCGGGGCGCGAGCTGCCCCCTCGGCCGCGTCAGCGAGCGCGCCGGCGTGCCCCTCCGCCTTCGGCCGCGCGTGCAGCGACCCCACGAGGCGACGGGCGACTGAGCGCCGACGAGGGCGGGGGGAGCCTCGCGAAGCCGCGGGGTGCTGCGCTCAGTCGCGGAGCTCGAGCTGGACCTTCGGCGTGATGCGGAAGCAGCCGTCCTCGGTCTCGATCAGCTCGCCGAGCCCGGCGCTCCGCAAGCGGCTCAGGGTCACGTGCACCCGGTTCACGTCCGAGCCGGGCACGCAGCGCTCGCCAGGCCAGCCCGCCTCGAAGACGGCGTCCAGCGGCACCCAGTCGGTCGCCCCCGCCAGGCATGCGAGCACCTTCGCGAGCCGCCGCCGCCGCGCGAGGTCCACCCGCGCCCCCTCGCCGCGCCGGAACCAGCGCCCGTCCCGCTGCACGACCAGCGGCTCGCGCGCGCCCTCGCCGAGCTCCGCCAGGCGCGCCTCGAGCAGCCGCAGCGGCAGGCGGATCGCCATGTGCGCCCCCTCCGCCCGCGCCTCCTCGAGCGCCGCCCGCACCTCCCGCACGCGCTCCTCGCCCTCGAGCAAGGTCAGCTCGAGCCGCCGCAGCGCCACCGCCCGCCGGAGCGCCTCGAGGGGCACGGCCTCGGCCTGCTCCCGCGCCGCGTCCAGGAGCCGCTCGGCCTCGGCGCGTCGCCCCTGCCGCGCCCGCAGCGCCCCCAGCCCGGCGAGCGCCCAGGTCGTCGTCAACCGCTCCCCGAGCGGGCGCAGCCAGCGCAGCGCCTCCGCGTAGGCGCGCTCGCTCGCCTCGGCGCGGCCGGCCTCGAGCTCGAGCTCGCCGAGGAGCAGGCTCGAGAGCCCCACCAGCCAGCCGTTGCCGTTCCGCGCGAAGACCTCCCGGCTCGCCCCGTACGCTGCGCGCGCGGCCTCGGGCGCGCCGTCCTCGTGCCGCAGCGCGCCCTCGATCAGCGTCAGCACGGCCTGCCAGCGCTCGGCGTCCTCGGCGCCCCCGACCGCCTGCGCCTCGTCCACCGCCGCGCGCGCCGCCTCCCGCGCGCCCCGAGCGATGCGGCAGATGGCGAGGACGGCGAGGACCTGCACGCGGTGGCGACTCGGCCCGAGCGGGCGCAGCACCTGGAGCGCCCGCTCGAGCCGCCGCTCGGCCTCGTCCGCGTCGTGCAGCACGAGGAAGGTCGCGAGCTGTTGCAGCACGTGGGCCTCGAGCTCCGGCGGCGCGTCCGCCGGGAGCCGCGCCTGGGCCTCCTCGAGGAGCGCGAGCGCGCGCGTCGGTCGGTAGAGCGCGCCCTGCAGGTTGCCGAGCTGGGCGAGCAGGAAGGTCTCCGCCCCCGCGTCTCCACCCCGCGCTCGCACCGCCTCGAGCGCGCCCTCCGCATGCTCCGCCGCGTCCGCGAAGCGCCCCTGCCAGCACGCCAGCTCGGCCCGCGCCAGGGCCACGAGCACGTCGTCGCCGGTCGGCGCCGAGGAGGGCGCGACGCGCGCGGCCACCTCCTCGAGCTGCGCGGCGTAGCCGTCGTGGGGGCCGCGCCAGAGCACGGAGAGGCGGAGCCGGAGCAGCGCCTGGAGCGCCATGGAGGCGTCGCCCGCCGGGCCGAGCTGCGCGTCGAGGACGACCCGGAGGCTCGCCGGATCCGCGGCACTCGGTTCGGCGCGGGCGAAGGCGAGCGGGCCCCAACGCTCGGCGAGGAGGTGGGCGCCGAGGCGGGCGACGGCGCGGGCCCGGGCGGCGCGATCGGAGCGGGCCAGCGCGTGCTCGCGGACGACCTCGTAGACGCGGTAGCGGCCCGGGTCGAAGGGGTCCATCTGCACCAGGGAGCGATCGCGGAGCGCCTCGACGCGGTCGAGGGCCTCGGCCGGCGCGACGGCGAGGAGCGCGGCGGCGGTGTCCAGGCCCCAGGCGCCGCGGAGCACGGCGAGCGCGGCGAGGGCCTCGCGGTCCGGCGCGTCGAGGAGCGCCCAGGAGCCCTCGAGGGCCTCCCGGAGCGAGTCGAAGCGCGCGTCGCCGGCGCCGCGGGCGCGGAGGATGCCGTGGCCGCTCCGGCGGAGCTCGGCGAGCACGACCTCGGCGCTGGCCCGTCCGGCGCGGGCCGCGGCCAGCTCGAGGGCGAGCGGGCAGCCGTCCAGCGCGCGCACGATCGCGTCGGCCGCGCGGAGCTCGCGGGGGTCGCCGCCGAAGGCGCGCGAGCGGCGGCGAGCTCGCTCGAGGAAGAGCGCGAGGGCCGGCGCGGGCGCGTCGCCTTCCCCGTCGACCGGCAGGTAGGCGAGCTCGACGAGCTGCTCCCGAGGGAGCCCGAGGCGCACGCGGGAGGTGACCAGGGCGCGGACCGATCCGAGCTCGTCGAGGAGCGCCCGGAGGGGGCCGGCGACGTGCTCGGCGTTGTCGAGGACGAGCAGGTCGAGCGCGCCGAGGGCGGCCTCGAGCTCGTCGAGGGCGCTGGAGCGCTCGGCGCCGGCGGCGGCCTCGAGCTCGGCGCGCACGTCCTCGGCGCGGGTGGCGCGGGTGAGGTCGACCAGGCGGACGGCCTCGCCCCGCGCTTCGAGGCGCGCCGCGAGCTCGCGGGCGAGGCGCGTCTTGCCCGCGCCGGGGGGACCGAGGAGCGTGAGCAGGAGCGGGCCGGGCCCGGCGCAGAGCGCCACGAGCTCGGCGAGCTCGTGGGCCCGTCCGTGGAAGCCATCGTCGAAGAAGCAAGGCGAGAAGGAGTGGTGCCGTCCCATGTCCCGGACACAACGTGCCGGAGGACCTGCCCATTACAATGGGCGGAAAGAGCACACCCCTGACGTAAATGTCGCGCCCGGCGCGCTGCGTCTGCCCCGGCGAGGCCGCCCGAGCGGGCCCTCCGCCTCAGCGCGCCGCCCCGAAGCGGATCCCCAGCGAGACGTCGAAGAGGATCTGCGTCGTCAGGAAGGAGGCGCCCGGCGCGCCCGCGGGCTCGTCCGGCGTCTCGCTGCCGATCAGCACGTCGGCCCGAAGCCCCCCGCGGAGGATCAGCCGCGGCCCCGGCATCACGAGCAGGCCGAGCAGCGCCTGCGCCAGCCCGCCCGTGCTCGTGAAGCGCCGCTCGAGCCCGCCGCCCGCCTCCTCCGTGCGCGTGCCGTAGAACGCGCCGCCGCCGACGCCCGCGTAGATCGCGAGGCCGAGCACGAGGTCGCGCTGGTAGAGCGCTTGGAGCGAGCCGACGAAGCCCGGGCTCGAGAGCGACGTGTCCTCGCCGACGCTCCGGCCGACGTACTGGAGCCCCGCCGTGAGCCGGAGCTCGATGGCGTCGTGCACCATGTAGCCGGCGACCAGCGAGCCCGTCAGGTAGACGTTCGACTGGCTGGTCGTCTCGCCCTCGTCGGGCGTGGTGCTCCCGAAGGACATGGCGCCGGCGACGTTCAGGCCGAGCTCGAAGCGGCCGCGCCGATTGAGCGTGTCGTCGACGACCCGCTGGTCGCGGAAGGAGCCGCCTCGCACGGTCGTGCGCTGGGCGTGGGCGGTGGAGCCGGCGGCGCCGGCGAGGAGCAGCGCGAGCGCCGCGGTGGTCGTGAATCGAAGCATCTTCCCTCCTCGGGGCGACGCGAACGCGCGCTCGGCCCCGTCGAGCGGCGTAGGCGGGGAGGGCGCTTGCAGCCCCTTACGCGGCCTTGCATCCGCGCGGTCGCGCGCCCGCCTTCGCCTTCGCCGCCGCCGCCGCTTCACTGAAAGCGGGCGTAAGCGCCGGTAAGTGAAGGCGCGCTCGCGCGACCACGTTGCTCGGCCGATGCACACGCCGTCCTTCCGCCGCGCCGCCCGGCCCATCCTCGCCTCGGCGCTCCTCTTCACCCTGGCGCTCTCGGCCACGTCCGCCCGGGCCGACGACCCGCCCGCCGCCGGCGCACCCGCTGCCGGCGCGCCCGCTGCCGACGCGCCCGCTGCCGACGCGCTCACCATGGACGCCCCTCCGGCCGCCGCCCCCGATCCGGCGACGGCCGCCCCGTCCGACGCGCCCGCCGGATGGGAGGGCGCCGTCTACGCGCACGCGCGCCCCGCCGTGCTCCGCGTCCGCTCGGTCTACGGCGACGGCGGCGGCTTCCTCTTCTCCGACGGCCACCACGTCGCCACCGCCTTCCACCTCATCGAGAGCGGCCGCGACATCGCCGTGCGCGCCGCCCCCGGGGACGACTGGATCGACGCCCGCGTCGTGGCCGTCGACCCGGACGCGGACCTCGCCATCCTCCGCGTCGACGTGGACCTCGGCGCCCCGCTCGAGCTCGCCGCGCCGCCCGCCGTCGGTGAGCCGGTGGTCGTGCTCGGCCACCCGCTCGGCTCCGTCGCCGACGACGACGAGGTCTTCGAGGGGCTGCTCACCTGGTCGCTCACGCGCGGCATGGTCAGCGCCGTCGGCGGTCAGAGCCTCCAGATCGACGCGGCCCTCGCCAGCGGGAGCTCGGGCGCGCCGGTCCTCGATCGCCGGGGGCGCGTGGTCGGCGTCGCCAGCCGCCGGGACGGGGGCGTGGGCGTCGCGACGCGCGCCGACGCCCTGCCCGCGCTCCTCGAGGAGGTCGGGACCGAGGCGCCCTACCGCGGCCGCTGGCGCCCGATCCTCGAGCTCGAGGCGCAGATCGCCGTCGAGGGCGGCCAGAGCTTCGGCGGCGTGAGCATGGGCCTCGGCGCCGTCGGCTGGGAGCGCTTCGGCATCGTCGGTCGCTTCGGCGTGCTCGCCCACACGGACGACGTCTCCGACGAGCCCCTCTACGCGCGCCGCATCGCGCGGCTCACCTTCGGCCTCGAGGCCCAGTTCCGGCACCCCTTCCGCGCCGGCGACGTGCCCATACAGCTGGTCATCGGCGCCGGCCTCGCCGGGGCCCGGGAGAGCGTCCGCGAGGAGACGCTCGAGATCGCGTTCCCGGGCGGCTGCGATCCGCGAAACGGCCCCTGCGCCGCCGACACGCGCATGAGCGCCGTCGAGGATCGCCGCTGGCTCTTCCGCCCGACGCTCCGCGTCGCGCTCCTCATCGGCGGCTTCGCCTCGCTCAGCTACCAGGTGCAGCTCGACGTGATGAGCCCCGGCGACAGCGCGCACGTCATCGGGATCGGCCTCTCGTGGTGAGCCCTGACCTTCGCGCCCGTTCGATCCCTTCGATGGGTGTCGCAGGAGTCTCGCGGCGCGCGGGCTCTCCACGTATCGTGGGGCCATCGCTCCCTCCGCCGAGTCAGCCCCCTCCCTCCGTGAGCGCCTCGCCGCGCGCGCCATCCGCTTCGTCCTGGCGGGGCTCGCCGGGGTCCTCGCGGGGGCCGCCGTCGGCTCGCTCGTGCCCGGGCCGCAGGCCTGGATGGGACGCGACGGGCTGCTCCTCCACGTGCTCGCCTTCCTCGGCCTCGTGCTCGCTGCCGATGGGGCCGAGCGCCGGGGTCCGCGCGCCGGGGTGGAGCGTGGGATCGGCATCGTCCTGCTGCTCCTGGCGCCGCTCCTCGCGGCCGGTCGCCTATGGGCGAAGAACCACGGGATCGTCGTGGCGGCCCCCGTGTCCGGGGCCGTGAACCTCGCGCTCCTCGAGGCGATGGGCCTGCGAGCGGTCGGCCTCGCGGGCGCGGCGGCGGCGCTCCTCGCCCTGGCGGCCATGAACGCGCGGGCCGGCGCGGCGCGCTCGGCGGCGGTCTTCGTCGGCCTCGCGCTCGGCGCGGCGGGCGCGGTCCTCATGGCCCTCGACGTCGGGGCCATGGCCGAGGGGGGCATGTTCGGCGCCGAGGAGGCGCTCTTTCGCGGCGGTCTCGGGCTCGCCGAGGCGCTCGGGCTCCCCTGGCTCCTCTTCGGCGCCGGCCTCGGCTTGGTCTTCGCCCGCGTCCGCTGCGCGGAGCGCCTGCCGCCGGCCCTCGTCGGCGCCGCGGTCCTCGTCGGCAGCCTCGACGGCGCCGCCATGCTCATGGAGCGGCGCGACCTCATGGGTCAGCTGCTCCCGCCGACGCCCGACTGGCTGGTCTTCGAGGGGGCGCGGGCGAGCCCGCCGCAGAGCGCGTCGGACGGGCACGTCTACCCGGAGGTCTTCGGCGCCGAGCTCCGCGACGGGGCGCTCGACAGCCCCGTCGGGGTGGCGCGCCTGCGCGACGTGGACGCCGCGGCGGAGCTGCTTCGGGAGCTCTCCGATCGCGCCTCGGACCTGCGCGACGAGGTCCTCGGGCCGCCGCCGCAAGAGGAGCCGCCGAGCCAGGAGGAGATGATGCGCACGCTCGCGCACCGAGGTCGGGGCGAGGTCGCCGTCGCGCTCGCCATGGGGACCCGCGCCGAGGAGCTGGTCGCCCTCGCGCGGGCGGCGGGCCGGGCCGGGCTCCACGCGCTCCGCCTCGTCGGCGCCGACCCGGACGCGCCCACCGGCGACGGCCTGCGCGATCGGCTCGGGCGGCGGGTCGTGGAGCTGACTCTGACCCCCCTCGGCGGGCTCGACGCGGAGCAGCCCGAGCACGTGTACGTCACGGCGCTCGACGCCGACGCGCCGCCCGAGACGCCGATCGCGGCGGGCGAGGAGGCGCGGACGCTCGGCGGCGAGGAGCGCCTCCAGGGGAGGAGCTTCTCGACCCTGGTGGTGGTCCGGCCCGGCGAGCTCCCGGTCGGGCCGCTGCTCGAGCGGGTGCGCGCGCTTCGGGGGCGCGGGGCGCACGTGGCCCTCGCGACGGGGGAGGACGTCCCGCAGGGCGGCGAGGCGGCCGCGGACCGCTGACGGGGGCGCGGCGCGGAGCAGGCGGCGTCGACGGGGTCGGGCTTCTGCCGACGGCGTCCACGCTGACGGGGGCGCGGGGGGCTGCTATCTGGCGGGCATGCGCACGATCTCCGCCGCGTTGCTCGCGCTCACCCTCCTCGGCTGCGGCCACACGCTGGTCGTCGGCCAGGACGGGCGCATCCGGGTCGTCGTCCAGGGCGATCGCATCGTCTTCGACGACCCGATCCTCTTCGCGATGGATAGCGACGAGATCCTCCACGAGTCGGACGCGCTCCTGGACGAGATCGCCAAGACGCTGCAGGAGCACGAGGAGATCGCGGCGGTGCGGGTCGAGGGGCATACGGACGCGACGGGCTCGGCGGAGCACAACCAGGAGCTCAGCGAGCGGCGCGCCGAGGCGGTGGTCGAAGCGCTGCGCGAGCGGGGGGTGACGCAGACGCTGAGCGCGCAGGGCTTCGGCAAGACGCGGCCGCTCTGCCAGGAGGACACGGAGGCCTGCCACGGCCAGAACCGTCGCGTGGAGCTCCACATCGTGCGCTGAGGGACGAGGGCGCGCCGGGCTACGCGCCGATGACCTCGGCCAGGTGCGCGAGCTCCTCCGGGAACGCCTCGATCACCCGCTCCGGATCCGGCACCCGCGCGGCGTCCGCGCTCAGCCCGAGGCGCACTTCCCCGGCGTAGCTGAAGACGCTCACGCCGAGCCCCACGCGCCCGGTCTGCGGCACCCAGAACATGATCGTCTGGATGCGCTCCCCGGCCAGGTAGCGCGGCTCCCGCGGCCCCGGCACGTTCGTCATCACCGCGCTGCTCTTCGCGCCGAGGAGCTGGATCACCAGCTCCTCCACCCACTGCGGCGCCATCCCCGTCAGCTGCATCAGCCGCCAGAGCACCAGCGCCTCCGGCGAGCGCTTCAGCCGGTCCATGCGCGCCTTCGTCCGCCGCAGCCGCTCGAGCGGATCGGCCTCGCCCACGGGCAGCTCGAGGAAGACCAGCCCGAAGTGGTTCCCGAGCGCCTTCAGCGCCTCCCCCTGGCGCAGGTTCACGGGGATCACCGTCCGCAGCTCGAACCCCTCGAGCCCCTCCCCGTGCGCCTCGAGGTAGCGCCGGAAGGTCCCCGCCACCGCCGCCATCAAGACGTCGTTCACGGTGGCGCCCGCCGCCTTCCCGATCGCCTTCACGTCCGCGACCTTCACCGGGAGCGACCAGGCCGCGCGCTTCTCCCCGTCGAGCCCGCCCCGGAGCCGGGTCTTCGGCTGCGTGGAGAGCGTCGCCAGGTGCAAGAGATCCGCGCTCACCTCGCCGGCCCGCTCGAGCACCTCCTTCGCCGGCACGTGCGCGAGCGCGTCGAGCGCCGCCCTCCCCGCCTGCACCACCTGCTGCGCCGTCTTCGCCAGCCCGAAGCCCACCGGGTGCTTCGCCGGCTCCACGGGCCGCTCGAGCGGCGCGTCCGGCTCCGCGTCGGTCAGCCCGAGCAGCACGTAGAGGAGCGCGAAGCCGTCGGCGACGCAGTGGTGGATGCGCGTGACCAGCACGCAGCGCCCGTCGTCCGGGTTCTGGAGGACGTGCATGCACCAGAGCGGGTGCTCGAAGTCGAGCGGCGTCGAGACCAGCTCGCCGATGCGCCGGCGGAGCGTCTCCCGATCGGCCGGCGCGGGCAGGGTCTCGGCGCGCACGTGCCGGTCGAGCTCGAACCCCGGGTCGTCCTCCCAGTGCCCGTCGACGATCCGCTGGGTGAAGCGGCGGAAGTAGGTCAGCCGGTGGTCGAGCAGCGCCTTCAGGCGCGCCACGTCGAGGGGCGCGTCGAAGGTGAGCACCCCCGTGATCATCATCAGGTTGTCCGGCCGTTCCATCCGAAGCCAGGTCAGATCGACGGCGGTCAGCGGGTCACCCACGGCACTCCTCCCCCATCGATGATGCCCCAGCCCGGCCTGCCGCCACGTGCGCCCCGTCACGGCGTGGTGACGGCGTGTTGACGGCGGGGGGCGCGGTTGAGGTCGGGCGCGGCGTGCCCCTATAGTGCCGGCGGACCCGCGACGCCGAGCCGCGGGGAGACGCGCGACGCCCGCGCCACGCTCCCCCCTCCCGTCCGCCGCGGTCCCCCGAACCCCACGCCGACGCCGCGCCACGCGCAGGACGTCGGAAAGGAAGCCCATGAAGATCGTGCACGTCGAAGACCTCCTCGGAACGGACCGCGAGGTGGAGGGGCCCAGCTGGGTCAGCCGCCGCCTGCTCTTGCGCAAGGACGGCTTCGGCTTCTCCCTCCACGAGACCATCGTGCCCGCCGGGGCCGAGATGGACCTGCAGTACCACAACCACCTCGAGGCCGTGTACTGCGTCCGGGGCAACGGCACGATCGAGGACGTGGCCACCGGAGAGACGCACCGGATCGTCAACGGCACCCTCTACGGCCTGGACGATCACGACCGGCACATCCTCCGCGGCGGCACGGAGGACATGCGCCTGATCTGCGTCTTCAACCCGCCCGTGAGCGGGCGCGAGACCCACGACTTCGAGGGCTCCTACGAGGTGCCGCCGCGCAACGTCTTCATCGTCGGCCTCGACGACTACAACCTCGACAAGGCGCGCGCGATCACCCTCTCGAGCGAGTGCGACTTCCACGGCCTCGTCGACCGGGACGAGCTCATCGAGCCCGAGAGCTACGATCTGCCCGGCCTGATCGACAAATCCCTCGAGACCCTCCGCGCCTTCGACGGGCCCATCGACGCGATCATCACGCACTGGGATTTCCCGGTGAGCACGACGCTCCCGATCATCAACCGCGAGATGGGGCTCCGCTACGTGCCCCTCGTCGCGATGTTGAAGTGCGAGCACAAGTACTGGAGCCGCGTGGAGCAGAAGCGCGTCGTGCCGGAGATGGTCCCGCGCTTTCAGGCGCTCGACCCCTTCGACGATCACGCCCTCGAGAAGCTCGAGCTCGACTACCCCTTCTTCCTCAAGCCCATCAAGGGCTTCGCCTCGACGCTCGGCTTCAAGATCGAGAACGCCGAGGAGTTCGCGGAGGCCATCGAGACGATCCGCGCGAACATCCGGCGCATCGGCGACGAGTTCACGAAGGTGATGGAGATGGTGGACCTCCCGCCGGACATCGCGCGGGTGGACGGGAACTGGTGCCTCGCCGAGGAGCTGATGCACGGCTGGCAGTGCGGCGTCGAGGGCTACGTGCTCAACGGACAGACGCACATCCACGGCATCTTCGACTGCTACAAGGACCGCAACGGCTGGAGCTTCAACCGCTACGAGCTCCCGAGCCGCTGGCCGAAGCAGGTGCAGGAGCGCATGAAGGCGGCGACGAAGAAGCTGATGGCGCACCTCGGCTACAACCAGGCGCCCTTCGGCGTGGAGTTCTTCTGGGACGAGGAGCGGGACAAGCTCTGGCTCATCGAGATCAATACGCGCATCTCCCAGTCGCACTCGGATCAGTTCGAGCGCGTGCACGGCATCTCCAACCACGAGATCGCCATCAACGTGGCGCTCGGTCTGCCCACGCACCTCGACCGGCTCCGCGGGCCCTACGAGTGCGCGGCCAAGTTCCACCTGCGCCGCTATGCGGACTGCCGGGTCACGCGCGTGCCGGACGCGAAGAACCTCCAGGCCGTCGCCGACGCCGTGCCCGGCGATCCGGTGGTGCACGTGACGGTCGACGAGGGCATGCAGCTCTCCGAGCTGCGAGACCAGGACACGCACAGCTACGAGATCGCCACCGTGCGCCTCGGCGCCCGCGACCAGGAGGAGCTGCTGCACCGCTTCCGCCAGGTGGCCGAGATGCTGGACTTCGAGTTCTCGGACGGCGGGAAGGTCGAGGACATCCAGTTCCTGGATCCGCAGAGCTGGGACTGAGCTCCGCGCCCGACGGGTGATGAAGCCGGCCGGGCCTCGTCCTCGTGCAGGGGTACGAAGGGGGACGAGGACGAGGCGCCCCCGTCTGGGTCGCGAGCGATGGCTCGCGGGCGATGGCTCGCGGGCGATGGGTCGCGGGTGATGACCGGGCCTGGTTTGGGGCCGAGGCGGCGGCGCGGCCATGCCTCCTCCGAGCCGGCCGGGGCAGGGAGCCCCGCGCGTCGGATGGGGAGGGCGGGGCCCCCTCGATGCCCCTCGAACGGGGCCCGGGCAGGGAGCGCGTTGGAGCGCGCTCAGAGCAGGTCGCGCGCGATCTCGCTCCGGTAGTTCTTCGAGAAGACCCGCACGCCGCCCTCCCAGGCGTCGAGCTCGGCGTGCACCTGGAAGTGCGTCTCGGTCGAGCGGAGCACGGTCCGCGTCGTCGTGCGCACGGCCCAGTCGCCGCGCTCGAAGCGCCGCTCGGTCTCCGTCTCGCCCTCGATGGACGACCAGTCGTCGTAGCGGTGCGTGAAGCGCGAGGTCATCCGCTCGGCGAGCGTCAGGTCGATGGGCTCGATGCGGTAGAGGCCCTGGTCCGAGATCACCTCCTGCACGGTCCGGTACTCCCCGAGCGAGCGCGTGATCCGCCAGTCGTAGCGCTTCGGCGTGATCTGCGTGCGCGCCGGCGGGGGCGCGCCGGCCGGGGGCTCGAAGGCGACCCGGTCGTCCTCGGGCCGCGGCGCCCGCACGGGCAGGTAGAGGTTCGAGGCCTCGGTGTGGACGGTCACGCGCGCCGGCCGTGGCGCGGGCCAGGCGATCGGCCAGTAGGAGGTCGAGAGCGCCAGGCGGATGCGGTGGCCGGCCGGGAGCTGCGTGGCGACGAAGTTCATCGGGACGCGCACGCGGTAGGGCTTGCCGGGCACGAGCGGCTGCGGGTTCGCGCTCCCGTCGCGGTGCGTGAGGTTCAGCAGGCCATAGCTGATGCGCGTCGCCTGATCGTCCGGGGCGACGTCCACGAGGCGCGCGCAGAGCATGGCGATGGGCTGGTTGGCGGCGACCTCGAGCTCGACCTCGGGCGCGCCGAGGAGCTCGACGGTCTTGCCGAGCGGGAGGCTGTCGAAGGTGAGCGCCCCGCCGTCCTCCTCGCGCTGGTCGTGCGCGAGCTCGGGCCCGACGGCCGCGGCGAGCCACTTCCCGGCGACCTGCCCGAGGCTCAGCGGCGACTGGATCGTGAGCGCCCGGTGGGGTCGGCGGATCCTCTGCTCGGGCGTGAAGAGGCGCGCCGGCGCGAGAGGCCAGCGGCGTGGGCTCACGTTCGAGGAGGGCCAGGCGGGCTCGGCGACCCAGCGACCCGGGCGCGCGTCGTAGCGCGTGGCCGGCGGCGCGCTGTCCATCATCCAGGCGCGGAGGCGCGGCGCGTCGTAGGCGGGGCCACCCCTCAGCGAGGCGTCGAAGAAGCGCGCGCACTCCTGGAGGAAGCCGATCGCCGGGCCGGGCACGCCGAGGTGCGGCCAGCCGTGCGCCCAGGGGCCGACGATGCCCCAGCGCGGCCCCGGGAGGTGCTCGAGGAGCCGGAAGATCGAGTTGCGGAAGCCGTCCGCCCAGCCGCCGACGGCGAGCACCGGGCAGGTGATCGCGCCGTAGTCCTCGCAGACCGAGCCGTGCTCCCAGTAGGCGTCGCGGCGCTGGTGGCGCAGCCAGGTGTCGAGCCAGAGGCCGCTCTTCTCGAGGCGCTCGAGCCACATCGCGCGCCAGGCGTCGCCGACGACGGCCGGGTCGGGCGGGCAGGAGTTCACGCTGAACATGGTCGTCGCCTCGACCAGGTTGTCCGTCAGCAGGCAGCCGCCCTTGTAGTGCATGTTGTCGGTCCAGAGGTCGTCCGTGGCGCAGACGGAGACGACCGCCCGGAGCGCCGGCGGGCGGCGGGCCGCGAGCTGCAGGCCGCTGAAGCCGCCCCAGCTCAGGCCCATCATGCCGACGTCGCCGGTGCACCAGGGCTGGCGCGCGATCCACGCGAGCGCCTCCTCGCCGTCGGCGAGCTCCTGCTCCCGGTACTGGTCGAGGAGGAGCCCGTCGGACTCGCCGGAGCCGCGCATGTCCACGCGCACGCAGGCGAAGCCCTGGGCGGCGAGCCAGCCGTGGTTGATGTCGTCGCGGGTCCGCATGAGGTCCCGCTTGCGGTAGGGGAGGTACTCGAAGATGGCCGGCGCGGGGCGCTCACGGGCGCCCGCGGGGAGCCAGATGCGCGCGGCCATCCGGCCCCCGTCAGGGAGCGGGATCCACACGTTCTCGAGCACCTCGACGTCGTGCTCGCTCGGGTCCAGGGTCTTCACGGCGGCCAGTCAAACACGGGAGAATCGGCCCGTCACGCGCGGGGCGGCGGGGACTCGGGGCCTTCGTCGACGTCGTCGTCGAAGGGGGTCTCGACGTCGACGTCGACCTCCTCCGGTCGCACCGGGCGGTGGGCGCGGCGCACGCGATCGCCGAGGGCGAGGCCGAGGGGCAGCATGGCGAGGCCGGCGAGGGCGAGGGTCAGCGCCGGCGCCTCGCGTTCGCCGAGCGAGACGCTCCAGAGGGCGGGCACGCCGAAGATCACGAGCGTGCGCCAGAGGGCGAGCAGGGCGACGAAGACGGCGCTCACGACGACGGCGAAGCCGAGCGGGCCGGCGCGGCGGCCGCGGGCGCTCCAGACGAGGGCGCCGAGGAGCGCCGTCGCCGCGAAGAGCAGCGAAGCGTCGCGGAGCGGGACGAGCACGAAGCTCATCGCGGCGGCTCGCGGCCGGCTGCGTCGCGGCCCGCGTCGTCGGGCGCGAGGTCGCCGAGGACCCCCGCGCACGCGTCGGGACGCGTCGCACGGTGGCGCACCGCACGGTGGCCCATCGCAGGGTGGCCCGTCGCACGGTGGCGCATCGCACGGTGGCGCATCGCAGGGTGGCGCATCGCTCGGTGGCCCATCGCTCGGGGCGAGCGCCGAGCGCTCCGGCCGCTCCGCCCGCTCGGGCCGGAGCGCCGGGCGCCGGTCGCGCGCCGTTCGGCTCGGCGGCTCATTGCTCCCACTCGGGCGCGAAGCTCGGGTCGATGATCCGCTCGCCGCGCGCGAGCTCCGAGATGGCCTGGGCCTCTTCGGCGCTCAGCTCGAAGTCGAAGATCGCGAGGTTGGCGGCGCGGTGGGCGCGGCTCGAGGCCTTGGGGATGGCGGCGACGTGGTGCTGCTGCGTGAGCCAGCGGAGCGTCACCTGCTCGGGCGACTTGCCGTGCCGTTCACCGATGGCCTTCAGGCGAGGGTGGCCGTGGACGTTGCCGCGGGCGAGGGGGCTGTAGGCGACGAGGGCGAGCTCGTGGCGCTGGCAGAGGCGCCGCAGATCGTCCTGCGCGAGGAAGGGGTGGTACTCGACCTGGAGCGCGGTGATGGGGGCGATGCGGAGCGCCTCGTCGAGGAGCGTCGGCGTGAAGTTGCTGACGCCGAGGTGGCGGATGGCGCCCTCCTCCTGGAGCGCGCGCATGGCCTCGAGGGTCTCGCGGAGGGGCACGTCGGGGTTCGGCCAGTGCAGGTAGCAGAGGTCGAGGTGGTCGACGGAGAGGTCGCGGATCATCGCGTGGACGCTCGCGCGCACTCCGTCGGCGTCGGCGCGCTCCCACCAGATCTTCGAGGCGAGGAAGATCGCGTCGCGCGGCAGGCCGCTCGCGGTGAGAGCCCGGCCGACGGCGGCCTCGTTCTCGTACATGCGCGCCGTGTCGATGTGGCGGTAGCCGAGCTCGAGGGCGTCTTCGACCGCGCGGGCGCACTCGGCGCCGGTCATCTGCCAGGTGCCGAAGCCGAGCGCGGGGATGCGCGCGCCGCGGACGTCGACGTGGGGGACGTCGGCGGCGAGGACGCCGCGATGCACGCCCGGGTCCGTGTCGTCGAGGGGGCCGACGGGGCGGCGACGCGGCGCGGGCTGGGGCGAGCTCTTCGTGGGCTGGGGGTAGGTCATGCCGAGAGGGAGACGCAACGGCCGTTCCGTCGCGTCCTTCGAGAGGAGCGGGTCTCCGCGATCAGACCTCGAGCGCCGTCTCCATCGCGACCCGGGGCAGCAGCAGCTCGCTGGTCGCCGGCCGGGGCTCCCCCGGGCCCTCGAGGTCCCCGCCCGGGTCGAGCGCCCCGGCGCGCGTGAGCTCGGGATCGAGGCCCACGCGGAAGCGCACGCCGTCCTCGCTCACCTCGACCTTCCCGCGCCCGGCCTCCACCTCGAAGCGATCGAGGGGCTCGAGGCGCGGGGTCAGCCCGAAGCTCCCGCTGAGCGTCTCGGCGAAGCCCCAGACGAGGCGCGTGTCCTTCGGCGTCAGCGCCGCGTTCACGCGCGCGACGATGCGCCGGTCGAGGAAGCGGGGGACGCGCGCGACGTCGCCGCCCTCGAGCTCGATCGCGAAGGCGAGCTCCGCGCGTTCGTCGCGCACGCGCACCAGCGGCTCGAGGACGAGCTGCACGCGCCGGATGCGAAAGGTCGGAGCGAAGCCGGCGAGGCGGATACGGAAGCGGCCGCGCGTCACGACGCGGAGGCCGCGCTCGGGGACGAGCTCGCAGAGCGAAGGCTCCTCGAGCTCCACCCAGCGCTCCTGCTCTTCGGGTGGGGTCATGTGGATACGCACCGGGGCGAGCTGCCTCACCAGCCGCTCGAGGGTCGGGGCGTCGACGAAGGTCTCGACGTGCATGGCCTCTCTACGCCGCAAGGATCGCGCCGAGTCGCGGCCGGAGGCGCGTCGCATGGCACGGGCTCTGCTGTGTCCCCCCGCGTGCTGCGCTGGAGCCTCGTCGTCGTTTGCCTCGCCCTGGTCGCCGCGTCCCTCGGGCGCGCCGACCTCGCGCGGGCCGCCGCCCGCACCGCGGGGCTCCTCGTCGTCGGGCACGCCCTCCTCGCCGCGGGCCGCCTCGCGCGGCGTCGGCTCGCGGGGAGCGCTCGCGCGTGACGCCTCCGTCGCTCGTCCCGGGTCGTGCCGCGTGAGCGCGCTGCTCCGCCTCGCCCGCGCCCTCGCCGGCGCGCTCGTCGTGGTCGTCGCCCTCGCCGGGAGCGCCCTCGCGCACCTCGACACCCGCGCCGGACGCGCGCTCGTGAAGACGCAGCTGCTCCCGCGGGTGAACGACGCGCTGCCCGGCCGCCTCGAGGTCGGCTCCGTGGACGCGCTCGGGCTCGGCGGCGTGCGCCTCCGCGACGTCGCGATCCGCGGGCCGGAGGGGCGCGTCGTGATCGCCGCGCGCGCGCTCGAGGGCGAGCTCGCCCCCCTCGCCCTGCTCCGCGGCACGCTCCGCTTCGAGCGCGTCGACGTCTTCGCCCCGCGCGTGCGCCTCGACACGGTGGACGGGGAGCTCCGCCTGACCCGCGCCTTCGTCGAGCCGGGCGCCGAAGACGGAGAGGGCGGCGGGAGCCCGCTGCCGATCGTGCTCGACACGGTGCGCGTCCATGGCGGCCGCGTCCTCCCCGATCCGACCTGGCAGCCCTCGGTCGCGCTCCACGCCCTCGACCTGGAGGGGCAGCTCCGGGTGGACGACTCGGTGCGCCTTCGCGCGGGCCTCCTCCCGGGCGCGCGCCCACGGCTCCGGGACGGCCGCGGTCGGCTGGCGGAGCTCGAGGGGATCGACGCGCGCCTCGACCTCCGCGCGGGCCAGGCGAGCGGCGCGAGCGTGGTCCTCGCGAGCCCGGCCGGCGCCCGCATCCGCGTCCTCGGCGCCTGGGTCGCTCCGCCCGACTCGCCCGACCCCGCCGACGGCGCCGCGAGCTGGGGCCGCGCCCGCGCCCGCGTCGAGACCGACCCACTCCCGCCGCGCTGGCTCGCGCGCCTCGTCCCGCAGGAGTGGCCGCTCGTCGAGCCGGTCGCGCTCCGCGCCCGCGCGCGCCTCGAGGGGCGCCGGATCGCCGGCCGCGCCGAGCTCGCGAGCGACGCCGGGTCGCTCGAGGCCACCGTCGGGCGCGCCCCGGACGGCGTGCTGCACCTCGACGCCCGCACCTCCGGGCTCGACCTCGCGGGCCTCCTCGGCGAAGGGCCGCGGGTGCGGGGGCGCGTCGCCGCCGCCGCGCGCCTCGCGGAGCGACGCACGGGGATCACGGCGGCGCTGCTCGACGGGCGCGTCGACGCGTGGCCGCTCCCGGCTCTGCGCGCCGAGGCCGTGCTCGGCGAGGACGCGCTCACCGTGCTCGCGCTGGACGCGCCCGGCCTCACGGGCGCCGAGGGGCACCTCGACGCGCACGCTCGCGTCGCCCTCGACGGGTCGCGCCTCGAGGGGCGCCTCGACGCGTTCTTCCCGGCCCTCGCCCGCCTCCCCGGCCTCGATGCGCGCGGCCGGGCCCGGCTCCGCGCTTCCGTCGACCTCGCGCGCGGGGCCGCAGGGGGCTACCGGGGCTACCGGGGCGAGGCCCACGCCCGCGCCACGCTCCGGGGCGTCGCCTACGCCGGCCTCGGCGCCGAGCGCCTGGACCTCGACGCCGACGCGCGCGGCGCCCTCGACGCTCCGCGCGTCGACCTGCGCGTGGGCGCGGCCCGCGTGCGCGCCCCCGCCGTGCGCCTCGCGCGCGTCGACGCCCGGGTCCGTGGCGCCGGACCGTACGGCTTCTCCCTCGACGCGGCGGGCGCCGTCGAGGGGCTCCCGACGCTCCCGGGCCGCGCCCCCGCTCCCGCCTCGGGCCTGCCCGCCCCCCGCGACGAGCCCTCGAGCGCCGCGCCGTCGAGCGCCGCCCCGTCGAGCGCCGCCCCGGCTCCGCTCGCGCTCCACGCCGAAGGTCAGCTCGCGCGCCGCGCCGGCGCCATCGAGGGCGACGCCCGCCTCCGCCTCGAGGGCCTCTGGCCGCACTCCCTCCACCTCCGCCTCGAGCGCCTCCACGCCGGCGCCCGCCGGGTCGCCGTCCGCCACCTCCGAGCGCAGGCTCGAGGCCTCCGCCTCACGGCCTCCGGCGCCTACCGGCCGGCCTCGAACCGCCTCGACGCCGACGCCCGGCTCGACCACCTCGACCTCGCCCGCGTCGGCCGCCTCGTCGACCTCCCCCTCGCCGGCTCCCTCGAGGCCGACGCCCGCTTCGACGGGCCCCTCTCGCCCGACGCCGGCGCCCGCGCCTCGCTCACGGCGCGTGGCGAGCAGCTCCGCGTCGCGGGTGTCCGCGTCCCCTCCGCCGGTGTCGCGCTCCACCAGGATGGACCGGTGGCCCGCCTCCGCGCCGTCGCCACGCTCCCGGCCGGCTCCGTCGGCCTCGACGCCCAGGGCAAGGCCCTCGTCGGCGCCAGCGTCGTCGCCGCGCCCACCCGGACCTACTGGCGCGCCGACGTCCACGCCCACCGCCTCGATCACGCGGCCCTCGCCGAGCTCCTGCCCGGCGCCCCGCCCCTCGAGGGCCAGAGCGAGGTCGCCCTGCAGCTCGCCGGCGAGCTCCCCCTCCCCGCCGCGCGCCTCCGCTGGCGCGCCCGCCGCGCGCGCGTCGTCCTCCCGGACACGCCCGTGGACCCGGTCGACCTCGCCCTCCGCGCCGAGCTCGACCACGACCGGCTCGCCGCGACCCTCGAGAGCGCCGACCGCCACGGCGACCTCGCCACGCTCCGCGCGCGCCTCCCCGAGGCCCTGCTCCGCGCTCTCGCCGAGGCCCCCGCCGCGGGCCCGACCGACGCCGCCGGTCGGCCCGGCGCCGAGAGTCCGAGCGCCGCGTCGCCGCTCACGCCGCATGCTCTCCTCGCCCGCCTCCGCGAGCACCCCTGGGAGCTCGAGCTCCTGGTCGCGCCCCGCCGCCTGGACCGGCTCCCCGCGCCCCTCGATCCCGGCCTCCCGCCCAGCGCGCCCGACGCCACCCTCGGCGGCGAGCTCCGCGTCGGCCGCCGCCCGGGCGAGCCCCTCACGCTCCGCGCCGTCGCCCGCGGCGACCTCGCCCCCATGCTCGCGAGCGACGCGCGCTGCGCCCCCGGTGGCGACACCCACGCCCGCGTCGTCGCCCACCTGCGCGACCCCGGCGGACCCACGCTCGACCGGCTCGACGCCGAGGCGAAGCTCGCGATCACCGCCGGCCCGGGCGAGCCTGCCCTCGCCGGGGGCGTCGCCCGCGCCGCGCTCCCCCTCGGCGCCTGGCTCGCGGGTCGCCCCGCCCGCCCCTCCGGCGCCCACGCCACGCTCCACACCGAGGGCGTCGACCTCGGCCGCCTCCCCTTCGTCTGCCGCGAGGCCCGCGGGACGCTCCGCGGCGAGCTCGCCCTCCGCGACGCCTTCACGGACGCCCCCTCGGCCCGCCTCGACCTCGCCGTGGACGAGCTCGACGTGGGCGCCGGCGCTCCCTACGCGCTCTCCCTCGAAGGCTCCGCCGAGGACGGCCGCCTCGCCGGCGAACTCCTCCTCCGCGAGCCCGGCCCGCCCGGCGGCGCCGGGCGCCCTCGCGTCACCCTCACCGCCCGCGCCCCGCTCCGCTGGACCGAGCCCCTCCCCACGCTCGCCGACGGCCCGCTCGAGGCCGACGCCCGCCTCGACGACGCGCCGCTCGCCGCCCTCCTCTTCGCCGTGCCCGGCGTCGACCGGCCCGGTGGCACCCTCGCGGGCGAGCTCCACGCCGAGGGCCGCAGCCTCGAAGACGCCGCCCTCCGCGGCGAGCTCTCTCTGACGGAGGTGCAGCTCGCGCTGGCGAGCGGGCAGCGCTTCGAGGATCTCCACGGCCGCCTCCTCTTCGCGCCGGACGCCTGGCGCATCCGCGAGCTCCACACCGAGGACCTCGACGGCCACGCCACCGTCGACGGCCGCGTCTCCGTCGACGGCCTCCTCCCCACCGGCGCCGACCTCCAGGTCGACCTCGACGAGTACCCGCTCCGCCTCGAGGGCCTGGTCTACGCGCGCCTCGACGGGCGCGCCGCCCTCGACGCCGATCTCGACGCCACCCCGGCCCGCGCCGACCTCCGCCTCGAGGACCTCGACGTCGCCCTCCCGGGCAGCCTCCCGGATCAGCTCATGGCGCTCGAGGACCACCCGCGCGTCCTCTACGAGGGCGAGCCCGGCTACGCCGCCGACTCCGTCGAGGCCGCCCTCGAGGCCGCCCGCGGCGCCGCTGCCGAGCCCGGCGACGACACCACCCCCTCCCCCTACCTCCCGCTCGTCCTCGAGCTCCGCTCCGCCGAGCCCTTCTGGGTGCGCCGCAGCGACTTCGCCGTCCAGGCCGAGCTGGACCTCGAGGCCCGCATCGAAGCCGGCGGCGTCGCCCTCGTCGGCCCCGTCGACATCCGCCGCGGCAACGTCACGCTCCTCGGCCGCGGCTTCGACCTCGAGCCCGGCACGCTCCGCTTCGACGGCGGCCGCCGCGTCGACCCGCTCGTGGACGTCGCCGCCGTGCACCGCCTGAACGGCGGCGACACGGTCACCATCGACATCGAGGGCCGCGCCCTCGCGCCCGAGCTGAGCTTCCGCACCAGCGTCCCGGGCGTGGCCACCGATCGCGGCGTCCTCGAGCTCCTCGTCCGCGGCCGCCGCGGCGCCTCCGAGGCCGACGCCCAGTCCCAGGCCCTCTCCTTCCTCACGGGCCTCACCGGCGGCCTGCTCACGGACCTCACCCAGCGGCGCGCCGGCGAGTACGTGCCCGTGCTGAGCATCGAGAGCCAGGCCGGGGGCGAGACGCGCCTGCGCGCCGGCTTCGCCGCCGACGAGCTGATCCCCGAGGGCTGGGAGGACGTGATCCAGGGCGCCTACGTCGAGGGCTTCGTCGGCGCCCAGAGCGGCGAGGGCGCCGGCACGCGCGCCACCGGCGGCGTCCTCCTCGAGCTCCTCTTCCCCCGCGACCTCGTCGGCACCGCCACCTTCCAGGAGGGCAGCCAGTGGTCCGTCGACCTCCAGTGGGAGCCCTGATGCCCGGACGCTCCATTCGCTTCGCCCGCTCCGCCCGCTTCGCCGCCCTCCTGCTCGCCGGCGCCCTCCTCGTCGGCTGCGCCCAGATCCCGCGCGGCCGCTACGGCGTCGAGCGCCTCGCCTTCGAGGGCGTCGAGCAGGTCGACGAGCGCGCCCTCCGCGCCTGCCTCGGCACGCGCCAGCGCGAGCGCGCCGGCTTCGACCTCGGCACGACGCTCGCCGACCCGAGCTGCAACGAGCCTCCCTTCACCGATCGCGCGCTCCAGGTCCGCCTCTGGACCTGGCCCTGGACCGAGTGGCCCCTCTACGACGGCACGCTCTTCGAGCAGGACCTCGCGCGCGTCGAGCGCTGGTACGCGGCCCGCGGCTTCCACCACGCCCGCGTCACCTCCGTCGACATCGACCCCCCCGAGGCTGCCGAGCGCGACGTGATCCCGCGCCCCGATCCGATCCCCGCCGAGGCGCAGCCGGACGACGAGGACGAGGGCGCCGAGCGCGTCGAGGCGAGCCCCCGCTGCGAAGGCGAGGGCTGCCCCGTGCGCGTGCGCGTCACCATCGAGGAGGGCGCCCCGACCCAGGTGGTCGCCGTCGAGCTCCGGGGCGACGACGCGCTCCCGGCCGACGCCCGCGAGGCGCTCCGCGAGGCGCTCGGCCTCCAGCCCGGCGACCGCTTCGACGAGGCCCGCTTCGACGCCACCGAGGCCGCCCTCCGCGACGTCCTCGCCGAGCACGGGCACGCGCGCGCCGAGGTCGAGAGCCTCGCCCGCGTCGACCGCGGCGCCCGCGAGGCCCGCCTGGTCTACGCTCTCGAGCCCGGGCCCGTCTGCCGCTTCGGCGAGGTCCGGGTCGAGGGCGCCCGCAGCGAGCGCAACGCCACGATCGTCCGCGAGGCGGCGCTCGTCCCCACCGGCGAGCGCTACGACCAGACCGTCCTCCGCGAAGCCCAGCGCGCCGTCTTCGGCCTCGGCGCCTTCCGCGCGGTCCGCGTCGAGCCCCGCATCCCCGACCAGGGCGAGGTGGTCGACGTCGCGATCACCGTCGAGCCCGGCCGCGAGCACCACTATGGCGTCGGCGTCGGCCTCCAGAGCGGCACCAGCGAGCGCGGCGTCGGCGACGACGCCTTCGACGTCCCCCTCTGGGACGCCCACCTCTCTGCATACTACGAGAACCGTGACTTCCTCGGCGGCCTCCGCAAGCTCCGCCTCGAGGAGCGCCCCCGCCTGGTCGTCCTGCAGAGCTTCCCCCGCGCCGAGCAGCCCCGCTTCGGCAACGTCGCCTCCGCCACCTTCCGCCAGCCCGGCTTCCTCGAGCCGCGCACCGAGCTGGTCGCCTCGCTCCGCTGGGAGTGGGGCCCGGACCCCTTCGACACGTTCTTCCGCCACGAGGTGGACGGCCGCCTCGCCCTCGAGCGCCACTTCTTCGACCAGCGCCTCTTCGCCACCGTGGGCCTCCGCTCGAACGTCTACCGCGTCCCGGACGGCGAGCTGCGCGAGGACGGGAGCCCGCCCCCCGCCGACTCGCACCTGATGTTCGTCCACGAGCGCCTCCGCCTCGACCTCCGCGACGACGGCCAGCGCCCCCACCGCGGCGCGCTCCTGCAGGTCGACGCCCAGCAGGCCGGCTTCGTCCCCTACGTGCTCGCCTCGAGCTGGGACTACGTGCGCCTCGTCCCCGAGGCCCGCGTCTACGCGCCCCTCCCGCGCGGCCTCACGATCGCCGCCCGCTTCCAGCTCGGCTTCTTCTTCCTCCGCGGCGCCGACCAGGGCCTCGACCCGCTCAGCCGCGAGCTCGGGCCGCGCTCCCAGCGCCTCCGCGGCGGCGGAGCGAGCAGCCATCGGGGCTTCCTCCCGGGCCGCCTCGGCGACGGCGAGGAGGGCGGCACGCGCCGCTGGCTCGGCTCCATCGAGCTGCGCACGCCGCTCACGGCCGACACGGGCCTGGTCGCCTTCTTCGACGTCGGGGACGTCTCCCGCGCGCCCTCCTTCCGCTTCGATCACCCGCAGGCCGCCGCCGGGCTCGGCTTCCGCTACTTCACGGTCCTCGGCGCCCTCCGCGTGGACCTCGCCGTGCGCCTCCCGGGCATGCAGGTCTTCGGCGCCGACGAGCGGAGCCCCGGCGCCGTGCCGACGAACGTGAGCTTCGGCTTCTTCGACTTCCCCGGCGCGTTCCACGTGACGCTCGGCGAAGCCTTCTGAGGGCGGCGCCTCGCCTCGCTGCGCTCGGGGGGGCCTTCGGCGTCCTCGCAGCCTTCGGCGTCCTCGCTGCACGCGGGGGGTCGGGGTTTCGTCGCGGCGGGCGACGAGCCCGCCTCCGGCGGGCGGGGATCGGGGAACCAAGGCACGTCGAGACGAGCGGAGATGCGTGTGCCTCGCGATGGCGGACGCGGCGCGTCGGCGGAGCATCCCGCGGGGGGCGCGGCTGGGCCGTCCATCGCGCGGCCGGTCTCTGTCCGGTCTTTGTCCGGCGTCCCGCGGGCCCCGTCCCCTCCCCCGTGGCGGACGAGCGGCTGGGGTAGACGAGCAGCAGGCGGCGAGCAGCAGGCGGACGAGGCCGGACGTGCCGCACTCGGACAACTCGACGAGCTTGGTGACCTGCGGGCAGGGTCGGACGGATGGGGGCGTCGGCCGAGCGCTCGCTGATCGTGGTGGAAGAGCGGGCGAGGGAGGCGCGAGCCGACCTCGAGCGCGCCCCGAGGCGGGACGCGGGTGACCCCGCGACGTCGCGCCCGACGGAGGTCGGACGCGCCCTCGCTCACCGAGCCCGAAGAGCGGGCGAGGGAGGCGCGAGCCGACCTCGAACGCGCCCCGAGACGGGACGCGCCGCGCAGCCTCGTCGTCGCGAAGTCGACGGCGAGGCGGAGGTGG
>PABA01000136.1 GCA_002699025.1 Sandaracinus sp.
CGCGCCGACCTCCTCGAATAGGCTCTGGCCTGTCCTGCGTCAGCGCGGCCCACAACCTGCCCTCCGATCATCCACACCTACCGGGATCGAACTTCCGGGCAGAGGTACTCGTCGTCCCGCGACTCGCCCCCGGGGACGACTCTCTCGTCCCCACCGAGGGACGCCGTGAGCCGCGCGACCGGCGCGCTCCGCCAGGCCGCTGGACGAGCGGCGAAGGACGAGCTCTCGCGTGGCTCGGGCCCCCGCGGCGGCCTCCCTGCGCGCCGCGCCGCGAGCGCGGCCGGGTAGGGTAGCGCAGTTTTCGTCCCGATCGGATGGAAGAATTGCTGGACTAGACCTAGACTGCACGAGTCATGGCGGAACGCGGCGAATACCGGATCGGGACGGTTTCCAAGCTGACCGGCGTCGATCCCCACACCATCCGCGCGTGGGAGCGGCGTTATCAGGCGATCGTCCCGCGACGCACGGGTGGCGGCACCCGGCTCTACGCGGACGAGGACGTCCATCGGCTGCGGCTGCTCAAGGCGGTCACGGACGCCGGCGACTCCATCGGGGTCGTCGCGCAGCTCGACGATGGCTCCCTCCGGCAGCGCCTGGCGGCCCTCGCGGGCGCCGTCGAGGCCGCGGCGGGCGAGCCGGAGGAGGTCGAGCGCACCGGCCCGGCGCGCGTGGCGGTGCTCGGCGAGCCCATGGCGGACCGGCTCCGGGACGCGACCTCCGTGCGCGTCGAGGTCCGGGCCACCTCCCCCGGCGATCTCGTCGCGGACGCGCGCGACGTGGAGCTGGACGCGCTGGTGCTCCACCTCCCGGCGCTCGGCAGCGAGCCCGGCATGAACCTCGAGCGCCTCCTGGCGGCGACCTCCTGCACGGTCGCCGTCGTCTTCTACGAGTTCGCGAAGCGCCGCACGCTCGCCGAGCTGAGCCGCCGCGGGGCGCTCCTGGTGCGCGGCCCGCTCGCGCCGAACGAGATGGACACGGCCCTCGCGGATCTGCTCGCCGTCGCGCGGGCGCCCCGGCGCCGGCAGCTCCCGCCGACCGAGCCCGGCGGAGACGAGGCGCCGCCCGAACGGCTCTTCGACGACGCGCAGCTCGCGCGCATGCGCGAGATCGTCTCGTCCGTGCAGTGCGAGTGCCCGAACCACCTCGCGTCCATCGTCGAGGGCCTGGTGGCCTTCGAGGCCTACTCGCGGCGCTGCGAGAGCGTCGACGCGGAGGACGCCGAGCTGCACGCGCGCCTCGGCCGCGGCACGGGCCGGGCCCGGGCGATCATGGAGCAGCTCCTCGTCGAGATCTGCGAGTACGACGACCTCGCGATCTGAGCGCGCTCGTCGTCCTCCGCGCGCTCCCCGTGGCCTCGCGCTCGCGGCTCAGGGCGCGGGCCGGCTCCAGGCGTCGCCGCTCGGCGGGATGGACCAGCGCCCGGCGGTCCAGGCCGTCAGCCCGGGGGAGCTCGGGTCGAAGCGCTCCGACCCGGTCGGCAAGCCCGTGCGCGCCGCCAGCCGATGGAGCGCCGCCCGGCGCGCGATGCCGAGGCAGGCGAAGCCGTAGCGGATGCCCGGGAGCAGCGTGATCGTCTGCATCTCGTCGAAGTAGTTCGCGGGGCAGCTCAGCTCCCCGATGGCCAGCCCCTGGAAGGCGGCCTGCGCGAGGATCTCGCTGTCGAAGGCGAAGTCGTTCCGGTTGCCCGCGAGCGGGAGCGTGCTCAGGGCGCGGCGCGAGTAGGCGCGGTAGCCGGTGTGGAACTCGCTCACGCGCGTGCCCATGGCGAGGTTCTCGGCGAGGGTCAGCGCCCGGTTGGCGACGTACTTCCAGCGCGGCATGCCGCCGGCGAGCGCGCCGCCGAGGAGGATCCGCGAGCCGAGCACCACGTCGTACTCCCCGGGCGTGACCATGGCCGCCATCGCCGGCACGAGCTCGGGCTTGTACTGGAAGTCCGGGTGCACCATCACCGCGACGTCCGCGCCGAGCGCGAGCGCCTCGCGGAAGCCGGTCTTCTGGGCGGCGCCGTAGCCCCGGTTCTCCGCGTGGGAGATGCAGGCGATGCCGAGCGAGCGGGCCACCTCGACCGTGTCGTCGGTGCTGCCGTCGTCGACGAGGAGGATCACGTCGGCGCTCCCCTCGGGGATGGCGCGCACCGTGCGCTCCAGCGTGCCGGCCACGTTCAGCCCCGGCATGACGACGACGACCTTCGGGCGCTCCATGGGCGGGCACCGTAGCGGTCGCGTCCGCCGAGGGGAAGGCGCGGGCGGCGCGGGGCCTCGCCGGCGGGCGCAGGGGCTTGCTCGCGGGCGCGGGGGACGCGACGCTCGGCCGCCCGTGCTCGATCCGAAGCAGAAGAAGCAGACCGTCCGGCGCACCTGGGCCGGCATCCTGGTCGCCGTCGCCGTCGCCGCCGGGCTCGGCGCGGTGATGCTCTGGGTGGGCAAGCAGACCAACCCGGAGGCCGAGCCGCCGCCGCTCCAGGATCGGCGCACGCTCGACGCCGGGCTGGCGGAGGGCTGCGCGCTCGAGGCCGTGCACCCCGGCGGCCGGCCCGTGGAGCTCCGGCGGCGCCCCGGTCGCATGGAGATGGTCACGGGCGAGGTGGCGTCCGGCACGCGCCTCGAGGTGGGCGAGGTGCAAGTCGACTTCGTGGAGGTCCGCGCGCCGGTGGAGGGCTGGATCGAGCGCCGCTTCACCGAGCGCGCCTGCGACTGAGCGCCCGTCTCGCTCCCTCCGGTCGCGAGGCGATCCGCCGTCCGCCGTCCGCGATCCGTGCGGGCGCTCGACTTCGCGGTCCATGCCGCCTTCGCGGAGCCGCCGGAGCGTTCGACGCGCGCGGGCTCCGCCCCCGTGGCGCCGGCTTCCGGCCGCGGTCTGCGGGTCGCACCCCGGCTGGGGCCCCGGGGTCTCGCGGAACTTGGTACCGTCGCGGTGAGCGGGCTCGAGCCCGCCCATCGGCTCCGTCATGACCCAGACCGACCTCCGCCTGGGCGCCCCGAAGGCGTCTCGCCAGTTCCAGTCGGCGAAGGGAGAATCCGCTGTGGGCCCGAAGGATCGTGCGAGGGCGCGCCGACTGGTGGCGAATCCGGGCTAGCGGAAGGCGCCGAGGGAGCGGTCGCCGCCGGCGAGCTCGGCGAGGAAGCGCGCGCCCGCGCCGACGGTCTCTCCGCCGGGCACGGTGGGCCACCAGAGGCGGAGGGCGCTGGGCTCGGAGGAGATCGTCGCGCCCTCGAGCGCGGGGAGCAGGCGCGTGGCCCCCTCCGTGAGCACGCCCGGCGGCAGGCCCTCCACCTCGCCGCCTCCGATCGTCGCGCGGAAGGCGGGGACCGCGCGCTCGGGGGCCAGCTCGAGCCGGAGCCCCGGGTGGCCGCCCACGACGGTCCCCTGCACCTCGCCCCGCGGCGTCCCGATGCGGAGCCGCGGCCGGCTCGGCACGTCCCAGCGCCCCGAGCCCCCCTCGTAGCGCGCCTCGCCCTTCTGGGCCGCCTGGGCGAGCTCGCGCGCGCCGTAGGAGGCGAGCTCCCCGGCGAGGTCCATGAGCCCGTTCAGGATCGCCGGCTCCTTGCGGGCGCCGAAGAGGACCAGCGTGATCAGCTCCCCATCCGAGCTCGCGCGGAGCTCCGAGAAGCCCTTCATGAGCGCCTTCGCGCGCCGGGTCCACGCCGCGCCGGTCGCCTCCGGGTCGTCGCACTTCACCATGAAGCGCTCATCGAAGGCCGGGTCGCCGCCGAGCGTCACGTCCTGCGTGCCGAGGGCCTTGCCGATGCTCGCGAGCATGCCCTGCTGGTAGACGCGGAAGACCGGGCCGGCGCCGACGGGGAAGGCGGCGCGGGCGCGCGTGTAGGTCGTCGAGCTCTTGCCCGTGCTCACCACGTAGGTGTCGACGCGCACGAAGGCCTGGCCGACGAGCACGTGGATGGAGGCCGGGCGGTGGCTGAGGAGGCCCGCCTTGCCCGGATCGAACTGGGCGCCGGGCCGGGCCTCGGCGACGGCGCGCCAGGCCGCGACGAACGCCTCCTGCGTGCGCTTGGCCCAGACCACCAGCCAGGCGATGCCGCCGATGACCAGGAGGCCGATGAGCATCACGATCAGAGCGCCCATGGCGCGAGCCTACACCCTCGGCCGGGGCGGCTTCTTGGCGACTCCTCCGCGACTCCTCCGCGACTCCTCCGCGACTCCGTCGCGACTCCGGCGCTACTCCGCAGCGGGGGCGGGCTCCGCCGGCGTGAAGCGGCCCTCGAGGGAGACCGAGCAGGACTCCACGAGCCCGTCGGGGTCGTGCTCCCGCACCCGCACGCGACCCCACACGCGCTCGCCCGCGACGCGGAGCCGGTAGTCGAAGCGATGCTCGAGCGTGAAGTCGTGCGCGTGGTCGTCGAAGGTGATCCAGCTCTGCTCGCGGACCGTGAACTCGAGCGCGCTCGCCGGGCCGTCGGCGCGCGCCTCGGCCGGGTAGACCGCGTCGTCGTAGCGCAGCTGCCAGCCGTCGCCCTCGCCCTCGCCCGCGCTGCGCTCGAGCCGGAGCGTGCGAGCGAGGACGGCGACGGTGCAGCTCTCCGCGGGCGGCTCAAGGTCGAGGGTCCCTTCGACGAGCGCGGGCGCCGGAGCGGGGGTCGTCGGCTCGGACGTCGGCGCGGTGGTAGTGGGGGTCGTCGGCCTGGGCGTCGGCTCCGTCGGCGTGGTGGTCGCCGGCGCGGGCCGGGTGGACGCGCAGGCGCCGAGGGCGAGCGTGAGGAGTGGGAGCATCCGGGGGGACGGCATCGCTCCGGTGCGACGGACGAGCCGGCCGAAGGGTCTACGCGCTCCCCGCGCGGCGATGGCCGAACGCTCGCCCGTCGCCGAGCTCAGTCCTCGAGGTTCGAGGGGACGACCTTGATCTTCTTGAAGCGCTTGATCTGCACCTGCCCGCGCGGCGCGCCCTTCGGCTTGGAGACGTCCGCCTGCTTGCACCAGTGGACCTCCACGCGGGGCGCCCCGCGCGCCTTCGAGTACCAGGCCGCGAGCTGCGCGGCGGCCTCGAGCACCTCGCGCGGCACGTCCTTGCCGCTCGGGTTCTTCACGACCACGTGGCTCCCCGGCGTGCCCCCGCCGACGTGCAGCCAGAGGTCGCGGCCCTTCGCGACCTTGAAGGTCAGGTAGTCGTTGTCGTCGTCGCTCCGGCCGACGAGGATCTCGTATCCGTCGACGACCCGGGTCCGGTAGGGCTTGCCCTTGCTCATGGCCGCCGGAGCCTCGCGTGCGGGCGGCCGCTCCGCAAGACGCCGACGCGGACCCCGCCCACGGCCCCACGCGTCCACCCGTCCACGCGTCCACCTGGGCGGACGCCGCCCTCGCGCCGCTCCGAGCGGCTGCAAGTCGCGCAGGGCGGACGCGTGGAGCGCGGGCGCGTGGAGCGCGGAGGCGCGGAGGGCGGACGCGCGGAGAGCAGCGGGCACGGAGCAGACGCGCGCGGACGGCGGAGAGCGGACGGCGGAGAGCGGACGGCGGAGAGCGGAGGCGACGCGGGCGGAAGCGCGGAGCGCAGAGGACGGCCCGGCGCGCGACGCCAGGCCGCGCGCTTCAGCCCTTCACGACCGCGAGCGGCCGGAGCTTGGCGACCTTGCCGGCGAGCCCGCCGGCGGCGACCACGTCCACGACGTCGGCGACGTCCTTGTAGGCGAGCGGCGCCTCCTCGACCACGGTCGCCCGCGACGCCCCGCGCACGATCACGCCGTGCCCCGCGAGGTCCTTGGCGACGTCCGTCTTGCCGAAGCGCCGCTTCGCCTCCGAGCGCGAGAGCACGCGGCCGGCGCCATGGCAGGCGGAGCCGAAGGTCTCGGCCGAGCCCTCGCCGCCGCGCAGCACGAAGCTGTAGCGCCCCATGTCGCCCGGGATGATCACCGGCTGGCCCACGTCCGCGTAGGCCGGCGGCACCAGCGGGTGGCCCTTCGGCAGCGCCCGCGTCGCGCCCTTCCGGTGCACGAGCACCTTCCGGCCGCGGTGCTCCTCCTCCTTCGCGATGTTGTGGCAGACGTCGTAGACGGTCGTCAGCGTGCCGCCGAGCTGGTCGTCGAAGACCCGGCGCGCCCAGTGCGTCATCACCTGCCGGTTCACGAAGGCGAAGTTCGCCGCCGCCGCCATCGCCGCCCGGTAGCGCGCGCCCTCCTCGGAGCGGATCGGCGCGCAGCAGAGCTGCCGGTCGACGAGCGGGATGTCGTAGGTGCCCGCCGCGCGGAGCATGGTCTGGAGAAAGTCCGTGCAGACCTGGTGGCCGAGCCCGCGCGAGCCCGAGTGGATCATCAGCGTGATCTGCCCCTCGCGGAGCCCGAAGGCCGCGGCCGCCTCCTCGTCGTAGATCGCCTCGACGATCCCCACCTCGGCGAAGTGGTTGCCCGAGCCGAGCGTGCCGAGCTGGGCCCCGCCGCGCTGCTTGGCGCGGTGCGAGACGACGGAGGGGTCGGCGCCCTTCAGCTGGCCGCCCTCCTCCACGTGCTCGGCGTCGTGCTTCGTGCCGAGGCGCTTGCGCGTCGCCCAGCCGAGCCCGTCGCTCATCAGCTCGTCGAGGTCCCGGTGGCTCAGGCGGAGCTCCTCCCGGCGCGAGCCGACGCCCGCCGGGATCGCGTCGAAGAGCGCGTCCGTGAGCTGCCGGAGCTTCGGCTTCACGTCGCCGAGGCCGACGTCCGAGGCGAGCAGGCGCACGCCGCAGTTGATGTCGTAGCCGACGCCGCCCGGGCTGACGACGCCCTCCTCCATGTCGAAGGCGGCGACGCCCCCGATGGGGAAGCCGTAGCCCCAGTGGATGTCGGGCATGGCGAGCGAGTGGCCGACGATGCCGGGGAGCGTCGCGACGTTGGCGACCTGCTCGAGGCTGCGGTCCGATTGGAGGTCCGGGAGCAGCGCCTCGTCGCTGTAGACGAGGCCGTCGACCTTCATCGCGCCGCGGGCGCGGATGCGCCAGCGCACGCCGTCGACGGGCTCGAGGGGCACGGCGCCGGCGTAGGGCGGCGGCGCGTAGGGGACGCGGACCTTCTTGCGCGCGGCCTTCTCGGCGGCGCGCGTCTGCTGCTTCTCGCGCTTCTTTCGCTTCTTGCGGGACATGACGGATGCGGTGGGATGGGGGGTCTGGGGGAGCGGGCTCAGAGGTCGACGACGAAGCGCGCGTGGACGCCGCCCTCGCGCGCCTCGAAGCGCGCGTCGTGGTGGGTCACGGCCTTCGCGGGGCGCGCGATGGGGTGGTGTGCCGGGTCGTAGGGCGCGCCGTGGAGCGTGCCCTCGAGCGTGTCGTCGTCGCAGTGCTCCACGTCGAGTCGGGCGGCGAGGAAGCCCTCCACCTCGAAGAGGAAGAGGAGCTCGTTGCCGAGGGTGATGAGGAGGTCGGTGGGATCGACGCCCTCGAGGGCGATGTCCCGGGTGGTGGTCTCGCGCACCGTCTCCGGAGCGTCGGTCAGGAGGTGGAGGAGCGCGCGGGTCGCGAGCCCGTAGGCCTCGGGGGCGTCCGCGGCCTCGAGCTCGATGGCGAAGTCGCCGGTGTGATCGAGGAAGCGGTAGGGCATGGGGGACATGGGGGCGCCTCGCGAGCCGCACGGGTAAGTCGGCTGGCGACGACCGCAAGGGCCCGCTTCGCGCTACCCTCGGCGTCCCGTGGGCCGAGCCGAGCCGGAGGAGACGCTGGAGAGCCTGCGCGAGCGGGTCGCCCAGCTCGAGCGCGAGCGCGAGGCGATCCTCGCGCGGGAGCGCCGCACGGCCCGGGAGCGCGACACGATCCTCGAGCGCCTGGGCGACGTGGCGCCGCTCTTCCTGATCGAGGTCGACGTCGACGGCAGCGTGCGCTGGCTCAACCGCTTCTTCCGCGAGCAGACGGGCTGGGACCTGGACGCCGCGCGCGGCCGGAACGCGGCGGAGCTCGTGCCGGAGGACGAGCGGGAGGCGCACCACGAGGCCTTCCGGTCGGCGCTGCACGACGGGAGCGTGACGCACGTGGGCACGCTCCTCGGCGTCGACGGCCGGCGGTTCCGGGTGGAGTGGAAGCGCACGTCGGTGCGCACGGAGGGGGAGCGGGCGCGGAGCGTGCTCATCGTCGGTCAGAAGGTCGACGAGGCGGCGGGGCTCCGGGAGCAGCTCGCGGCCCGGGACGCGGTGCTCGGCGAGTTCGCCGCCATGATGCAGGAGGTCTTCTGGGTCCTCGAGATCCAGCGGGACGGCGGCTTCCGCTTCCTCTACCTGAGCCCCGCGCACAGCCGCTACTCGAAGGTGCCGCACGAGGTCTTCTACGAGGATGGCGCGCGCTCCTTCGAGCTCATCCACCCGGACGACGCGCACCTCATGCGGGAGGCGCTCGAGGGCGCCGTGAGCGGCGAGCTCGAGGGGAGGCAGGTCCGCGAGTACCGGATGTTCCGCGCGGACGGGAGCACGGCGTGGGTGCAGTCGAGCTTCGTCGTGATGCCCCGCGGCGACACGATCCGCGTGCTCGGGCTGACGCTCGACCTCAGCGAGCGGCGCGCCATGGAGCAGGCGCTCCGGGAGAGCCGGGACCAGCTCGAGGAGCGGGTGCGGGCGCGCACGGCGGCGCTCGAGGAGGCCAACGCGGCGCTCGAGGAGGCCAACGCGGCGCTCCGGGAGGAGGCGCGGGAGCGGGCGGCGGCGGAGGCGCTCGCCGCGAAGCAGCGCGAGCGCTTCCGCTCGCAGCTCGACCAGCTCTTCCCCTTCGTCGCCGTGCTGAGCCTCGACGGGGAGGTCGAGTTCATCAACCAGGTCGGCCTGCGGGCCAGCGGCGCGACGCTCCAGGACGTCGTCGGCCGGCGGCTCTGGGAGCAGCCCTGGCACGCGAGCTCCCCGGAGACGGCCGCCGCGCTCCGCGACGCCTTCGAGCGGGTGGCGGCCGGCGAGTCCGTGCGCATGGACATGGAGAGGTGGACGCCCGAGGGGAGCATCTGGGTCGACGTCGCCTTCACGCCGCTCCGCGTCGACGGCGTCATCGAGGGCGTGCTCGGCTGCGCCGTCGACATCACGGCCCGGCGCGCGGCGGAGGAGAGCGCGCGCCGGTCCATGCACGAGCAGGGCGTGCTGCTCCGCGAGGTGCACCACCGGGTGAAGAACAACCTGCAGGTGGTCTCGAGCCTCCTCTCGCTCCAGGCCGCGCGCCTCGAGGAGGGATCGGTCGCGCGCCGGCGCCTCGAGGAGACGCGCCAGCGGGTGCGCGCCATCGCCACGCTGCACGAGACGCTCCACGGCGCGCGCGAGCTCGGCCGGGTCGACCTCGACCGCTACCTCCCGCGCGTGCTCGAGGAGCTCCAGCGGCTCGCCCAGAGGCGGGACGTCGCCACCTTCGAGCTCGACCTCGAGCCGATCTCGGTCGAGCTCGACGCCGCCGTGCCGCTCGGGCTGATCGTCACCGAGCTCTCGATGAACGCGCTCGAGCACGCCTTCCCGGAGGGCGGGGCTGGCCACGTCGCCGTGCGTCTGCGGCGCCTCGCGGGGCCCCGGCTCGAGCTCGAGGTGAGCGACGACGGCGTCGGGCTGGCCGAGGCGGCCCAGCCGGGCGCGGGGGGCCGGCTCGGCCTCCGGCTCGTGGAGCGGCTGGTCGGCCAGCTCGGCGGGGAGCTGGAGATCGACCGCGCGGCGCCCGGGACGAGCTTCGTCGTGCGCTGCCCGCTCGGCGAGGCCGGCGACGCGGCGAGCGACGGGTAGAGTAACGCTCGCGTCGGGCCGGGCGACGGGTGGACGCCGGAGCCCGGGCCGGGCGCGCCCTCGGCGCCGCCGCCGCGGGCTTCCGCGACTCGCAACCCCGCGACTCGCAACCCCGCGACTCGCACACCGACAGGAGGGAACGACATGCTGCGCTATCGACTTCTGGGCCCGAGCGGCCTCCGCGTCTCCGAGATCTGCCTCGGCACCATGAGCTTCGGCACCCAGTGGGGCTTCGGGGCGGAGGAGAAGGAGAGCCACGCCGTGCTGGACGCCTACCGCGAGGCGGGCGGCAACTTCCTCGACACGGCGAACAAGTACCACGGCGGCGAGACGGAGGAGATCGTCGGCCGCTGGATGCAGGGCAAGCGCCACGAGCTGGTCTGCGCGACCAAGTACACGCTGGCGATGAACCACGCGGATCCGAACACGGCGGGCAACCACCGGAAGAACCTCGTGCGGAGCGTCGAGGAGAGCCTGAAGCGGCTGCGGACCGACTACATCGACCTGCTCTGGGTGCACGCCTGGGACGAGTACACGCCCTTCCAGGAGACCATGCGCGCGCTCGACGACGTGGTGCGCTCGGGGAAGGTGCTCTACGTGGGCGTGAGCGACACGCCGGCGTGGGTGGTGAGCGCGTCGAACGTGCTGGCCGAGCTGCGCGGCTGGTCGAGCTACGTGGGCCTCCAGATCGAGTACTCGTTGCTGCAGCGGACGCCCGAGCGGGAGCTCCTGCCGATGGCGGCGCATCAGGGGATGAGCGTGCTGGCGTGGGGGCCGCTCGGCGCCGGCGTGCTGACCGGCAAGTACACGCGCGGCGGGGAGAACGACTCGCTGCGCCAGCAGGGGAACGAGGCGCGCGGGCGGACGAGCGAGGCGAGCCTGGCGATCGCGCGGGCCGTGGACGAGGTGGCCGACGAGCTGGGGGTGACCTCGGCGCAGGTCGCGACGGCGTGGGTGTCGGCGCAGGGCTACGGGATGATCCCGATCGTCGGCGCGCGGAAGGTGTCGCAGATCACGGACACGCTCGGGGCGAGCGAGGTGGAGCTGAGCGAGGCGCAGCTCGCGAAGCTCGACGAGGTGAGCCGCGTCGAGCTCGGCTTCCCGCACGACTTCTTGCGCTCCGACGGCGTGCTCGATCTCGTGCGCAGCGAGCAGCGCGGCCGCATCGACGGGCGGTAGGATCGCGGGGGCATGGGCTACTCGCCGAACCCCTACCCGCGCCACGGGGACCGGCGCGCCTACCCCCGCGTGCCTCGCGCGGTCTGCGTCGAGGGTGGGCGGCCGATCGTCGCCTACGCGAACTACGACGTGATCGAGGTCGTGCGCGAGGACGGGCGCATGGACGGTGGCGTGGACGGTGGCGCGGACGGTGGCGCGGTGCTCTTCGCCGAGGAGCGGCGCCCAGACGACCCCGCAGGCCCGCTGATGATGGAGGTCGCCCTCGCGCCGGGCGGGCGGCTCGTGCGTCTCCTCGGCACGGGCATCACCGCCACCTCGGTCCGCGCGGAGGCCCTCGGCAGCGGCGAGCTCCTCCTGGCCACGCCCGTCAGCGACGTGAACTTCCTCCTGGCCCACCCCCACGCGCCCCTCGTCTTCTACTTCGCGCCCGACGACCGGCTGCGCGTTCACGACCTCGAGCGGGGGCCGCTGCTGCGCCGCCGGACGCGCGTGGACCTCGACGCGGTGGACTTCGGCAGCGCGCCCGGGTGCTTCGTGGCCGCCGGCTGCGGGGGCCTGCTCCTGGTGGTGCATCCGGGTGGGCGCCTCGTCGAGCGGATGGTCGCCGGGCCGATCTGGGAGGATCCGGAGCTGGACGCGCGCTTTCGGCCCCGGGACGCCTCGGGCGAGCTCGTGCCCCGCGCGCCCGACGCGCTCCCGGGGGCGATCGAGGACGTGACCTGGGTGCCGACGACGAAGAGCGGCCGTCCGGCCGTGTACGTCTCCCGCGACGAGAGCGCCGAGCTCCGCGACGCCGAGACGCTCGCGATGCGGCCCTTCCCGGTCGCGCGCCCCGCGCACTTCTGGACCCGCGATCGGGCGGAGGCGCATCTCCTGCTCGCGCACCCGGACGGGGACGCCTCGCTCGTGCACCTGGCCACGGAGGCGGTGCGCGTGCTGGAGGACGTCTGGGTCGCCGCCTTCGACCCGGACCGACCGCGCCTCTACGCCGTGGGGCGCGGCGGCGGTCGCTGGATCGATCTCTGAGCCGGGCGGCGCGCCCCACGTCGTAGGGAAGCGGGCGGCCTGGCCCTCTCCGCGTCCGTAGCGTCCTCGCGAGCGGCCTGGCCCTCTCCGAGCCCGTGACGTCCTCGCGAGCGGCCTGGCCCTCTCCGAGTCCGTGACGTCCTCGCGCGCCGCGCGGCGGTGAGCCGAGCGCGCCCGCGGTAGTCGGGCGGCGCGCGGGTCGCCCGGACCCGAGCCCCGATCGAGCCTCCACGCCCCTCGAAGGCGAGCGCCGCGCGGGAGGGGCCTCGGACCGGCCGCGACGATTTTTCTCTGCGCGCCTGTCAGATGCGCGGAGGCGGACGCGTAGGGATCTCCGAGAGAGGAGAGGCGACGGCTCCGCGACGCGCGCGGCGCCGGGTGGCGCCCCTCCGTCGAGCGCCCGCCGGGCGGCGCGCTCCTTCGTGGAGGACGAGAGATGAGAAGGCAGAGGATCCGCGCGGCGCTGACCGCGCTCCTGGCGACCTGCGCCCTGACGCCCGCCTGCGGCGACGGCGGCGGAGGTGAAGCGTCCCTCCCGGAGGCCGACGAGAACCCGCCCCTCGTGCTCGGGCGCGCGTTCGACGTGACCGTCTACGAGGGCTCGGAGCGCAGCGCGCGCCTCCCGATCACCATCGGCAGCGACGATCCGCACCTGCGCACGGTCCTCGGCAACCTCGAGCAGATCTGCCACCGCGAGGCCCACCTCGCCGAGCGCTTCGACACGGGCTACACGCCACCCGAAGGGCGCCGGATCATCGGCGAGCACTGCGGCGTCGACGGGGCCCGCGAGCAGCAGATGTTGCTCTGCATGGGGCACCAGCTCATGGGCATGGGGGAGTCGGTGATGCCCTTGGACTTCGTCCGCGAGGGGGAGAGCGCCGTCCAGCTCCGGGCGCGGCGCATCCTCGAGGAGGACGGGAGGCGACCCACTCCCGAGCTGACCATCCCGGTGCAGGACGCCGAGGGCCGCGCCACCCTCACGCTCTGGGCGACCGTCGCCTTCCAGAAGGCGGCCCTGCTCGGCGCTCACCTGATGGACCCGGAGACCTGCGTCGACGGGAGCCTCGGCGGGACGGTGCCGCCCTACGAGGGCACGGAGGAGCCGACGCCCCTCGCCTTCGTGGTGGCGTCGGCGACGACCGAGGCGATGCAGCAGCTCATGGACGCCGGCATGCGCTCGCGGGACGAGATCGCCGCGGCCGCCGCCGAGGTGCGAAGCGCCGATCGCGACGGGGCCCGCGCGACCCGCAACTTCTTCCGGGCCGAGTCGAGCTCGACCCTCGCCGCGGCGAACGTGCTCACGGCCGTCCCGGCGTCGATGTTCACCAAGAACCCCTCGCTCTTCGGGGGCGACGCCGACGAGGGCGACTTTCCGGTCTGCGATCCGCCCCCGTCGCGCGAGTCGACGCAGCGCGCGCTGGGGCTCTTGCGGGAGACCGGCGTGCTCATCGACGCCGACGCCGTGTCCACCGGGATCGTGACGGACCGGCTCCGGAGCGCGCTCGAGGAGGACGACCCGGGCACCTTCGCCAGCGCCGAGCTGAGCGGGCTCTCTACCGGCGCCTTCTTCTCCCAGCTGGGCGTCTCCACCCACGACGTGCGCCAGGCGGCGAGCTACCTCCGAAACGAGCGCGAGGTCTTCGGTCGCCCGAACGTCCCCTACACCGCGCCCGGGGGCTCCGTGCCCCGCGTGCGCGGAACCTCGGAGCCGAGCGCCCCGCCCCCCGACGCCTACCTCTTCGCGCGCCTCACGGGCAGCGTCCGCACCTTCCACGAGCTCGGGCGCTCCCACCGCCCGAGCACCGGCTACGGGCGCTTCGGGCTCCAGGAGACCAGCGAGGAGTACGGCACGGGCAGCGTCTTCGAGACGCTCGACGTCGTCGCGGCCACGCTCGAGCGGGCGACCCATCGCGCCGATCTCTCCCGGACGGCGAGCGGGCGGGAGTTCGACGAGGCGAAGGTCGCGATCACGACCGCCCGCGTCTTCGCTCGCGAGCAGGTGCCCATGCGCGCGCAGACCTGCGTCGGGCGCCCCATGGACGGTGAGGCCGTCGACCGCATGCGTATCCGTCTCTACGGCGCCGACGCGGACCGGCCGACGCGCTACGAGCTCTGGGCCGGCGAGGCGGGCCTCGAGTGCGCCACCACGGGGGCCATCGACGGGGTGGCCTGCGACGAGGCCGCGTACCGCGTCCGCCTCGAGCCGGCGGCGCGCGACGGAGCCGAGCGCAGCGGCTTCGGGCCCCGCTACCTGGAGCTGGACGTGAACGGAGAGAGCCTCCCGCGCGAGTTCGAGGGGCGCCTGCCGGAGACCACGCGGCTCTACGTGACGGAGGCCGGCACCTCGGCCGGCGCGCTGCGCGAGCCCGTGCTCGGCGTCACCGCGCTCGCGGGCCCGAGCGATGGGGAGTTCTCACGCTGCGTGACCTCGCCCGCCGGCGCCTCCGTGCTCGCGGAGCTCGGGCGGATCGCGGGGGCCTCTCCCGAGGACTGCACCGAGCCCGTCGAGTGGTGTGATGGGCTCCCCTCGCGCCTGCCGCTCGAGAACGAGCTCGTGCGCGCCCTCGACGGTACGGGCGAGGACGGCATCGAGACGAGCTTCGTGCACTACCTGCGGCTCGCGCGGACGGCCGCCGACGAGGCCGACGCGCTCGGCCAGGAGCTCATCCAGTACGGCTTCGAGATGGATCTCCGCGCCGAGGCGGCGGCGGAGGAGCTCGAGGAGCTCTGCGGCGACGCGGTGAACGTGACCTCGCTGCCCGGCATCTCTCCGACGACGCCATGCAGCACGGACGCGCAGTGCCCGGAGGGCAACGGCGAAGGCGCGGGCTGGTACTGCGACGGAGGCATCTGCCAGCCCGAGAGCGTGCTGACGTACCTCACGGACTCGGCCGATGGCGAGTCGCTCCGCCAGTGCCTCGGGCTCGGGGGCGAGCCGCAGACGGCGGCCACGCTCGGCTCGGTCGAGAAGTGCGCCTGGCGTCTCGGGAACGGCGCCCTCGGGAGCACGGCCGGCCTCGGTGACCCGGCCGACCCGACGTCGATCGCGCACGCCCTCGGCTGCCTCGGGATCGACGAGCAGGGGCGCGCTACGGGGTGCCCGGATGGCTTCTACGACCCCGTCCACGGGAGCTGCTCGGGCCCGGGGACGCCGCTCGAAGACGTCACGGACCCGGCCTTCCGTGGCGTCGTCGTGGAGCCCCTCTACATCGTCTCGGGGGAGCTCAGCACGCGCTCGGCGCAGAGCTGCGAGGACTTCGGCCGCATCATGGCCCGCGGGTGGATGGGCGAATCGGGCGGCAGCCTGTTCCCCTCGACGCCGAACGAGCACTTACTCGAGCAGGTGCTCTCGGCCGAGTGGATGAGTCACGCGGTCATGAAGGGGGCGGCCGAGGGGTTGCTCCCGGCGCATGGGCCCTTGGCCTTCGATCGCGTGCTGATGCACAATCGCACCTGGATGCGGCTCGGCGCGCTCTCGTCGGGCTCGTCGGCCCAGTGGCCGTGCCAGCCGCGCATGACCGGGCCCGAGTGCTCCGGCGAGTTCGGCATGGTGCCCCTCGGCTGCGGGCGCGACTGCAACACCTACGACGCGCGCCTCTTCACCGGCGACGAGCTCCGCTGGCGTAGCGCGGCCTTGCAGCGGCTCGGCGGCGTCCGCGCGCGCTGGGTGTCGTCCATCTTCGGCACGCACGTGGGCTTCTCCGACGCGGCGCTGAGCCCCCTCGCGGCGGAGATCGTGAACGACCACACCATCTGCCCGCGCATCAACGACTCCTTCCCCCCTTGTCTCGACACCGCCCAGCTGCTGACCGGCGTCGACAACGCCGGGCGCCAGTTCCAGTGCATCCAGCGCGGCTCCCACGCGAACGCCTACCCGGACGACATCCTGAGTCACTCGATCTGCGAGGCCGGGGGCTACCTGATCGACGGGGACATCGTCGGCGGCGGCAACGCCTTCTTCACCTACGACGGGCTGGATCTCCTCTATCGCCCGGACGGAGTCATCCGCCACGCCGTCGCGCGCTACTACCGCGGCGAGGTCGAATGGGACACGCCCCTCTTCGGGACGATCCCCTCCTCGCCGGGGGCGAGCAGCTTCGACACGAACATCGCCGTGTCGATGCTCTCGAACGACCACGCTCCGAACCGGGTCATCACCTACGGCGACCTGATGGCCGGCCTCGAGATGGGCTGCTGGGCGCACGCCGACGGCGGCGGCTCGGGGAGCTGCCTCGACTTCGACGCCAAGGTCGACGTGCGCACCGTCGGCGACATGGATCGGCTCGGGTCGCAGCTCCGATGCACGGCCAACCGCTTCGAGCGGCAGGCCGCGCAGATGGTGTTCGCGGACCTCCCCCACGACATCATCGACGATCTCCGCCTCGGGACCATCGACGCGACCTACCCGAGCTACCGCGGCGAGCAGGGCCGCATCGTCGGGGAGCTCCGCGCCGAGCTGACCGCGATCCCGGCGACGGCGAACCACGTGGCGGGCATCGTCCGCGACTTCGCGACGGTCATCGAGAACGCCAAGTCGCAGGTGGACGTGGAGCACCACCAGCAGGAGCTCATCGCCATCGAGACGCTCAGTGAGCAGCTCGACCAGATGACCAACTGCGCGGTCGCGACGGCCCAGAGCGCGAGCATCCTGGAGTGGGGCAACGGCGTGGCGGCGGCCGCGACCTGCGCCAACAGCATCGCCCAGTCCGTCCTCGCCGCGCAGAGCTCGATCGCGCAGACGGCCATCAGCAACGAGCAGATCCAGCAGGCGCTCTTGCAGGTCGGGCTGGACTTCGGAACCCGCGTCGACGAGCTGGTGGCCCAGGAGCAGCAGCTCCAGGCGAGCTTCGCGCGGGTGAACGCGCTCCTCGCGCAGCTCGACCAGATCCGCTCCCGCGCCCGGCGCGCCGCGGCGAAGGTGCTCTTCCTCGAGAGCGACGAGACCGGCAAGGAGTACCACGTCAACAACGTGATGCGGGCGCGCATGAGCACGGCCGTGCGCCGCTACCGGCGCGCGCTCCGCAACGCGATCCGCCTCTCCTGGATCGCCACCCGCGCCGTCGAGCAGCGCCTCGGCGTCGACCTCTCGGACATGACCGAGGAGATGGCGCTCGTGGCCCCGCCAGCCCAGTGGGCGGACCGGATCTGCTCCATGGGGGGCATCGACTACGCGAAGATCCGTGGCGAGCTGGAGGGACCCATCGACGACTACGCCGACGAGTTCGTGGGCGACTACGTGCGTCAGCTCGAGCTCTTCGTGGAGAGCTACCAGTTCGACCATCCGTTCCAGGACGGCGCCGACACGACCGTCGTCTCGCTTCGGGACGACCTCCTCCGCGCGCGGCGCGTCTGCGACGTCGAGTCCTACAACCTCCTCGCCTGGTCCTTCCAGCCCGGGCAGCAGGGCTGGTCGGTCGAGTGCGGAGCCGGTCAGCGCTGCGCGGCCGTCGAGCCGGTCGAGGGCGATTCGCCCTTCCTCGCGCGCTTCGACGAGGGGGGCGATCCCGTGGAGCGCACCCTCGGGCAGGACGGCGCCCATCGGCTGCGCTCCACCTGCCCGGAGGCGAGCTGGGACGAGGGGCTCATGAGCTGCTCGGCGACGAACCCGGGGGGTGTGGTCGCGCAGGCCGTGGCCCTCGAGCCGGGGACGCACCTGCTCTCCTGGTACGAGGCCCTCGACGCGCCGCTGCACGACTGCGACGCGGCCTGCGCGGGCTGCGGGGACGACGAGGTCTGCTTCGCCGACTGCGCCCGGACCTGCGTGCGGGACCACTGCGCGGGGGCGACGAGCGAAGAGCCCGCGATCGAGGTCGAGCTGGCGGGGGAGCCGGGTGCCCAGGCGCCGGTCCTGGATGGCGCGCCCGCCTTCCTCGAGGCGGGGGAGCCCGGCGTCGACGAGTGCCGCTGGAGGCGGGCGATGGTGCGCGTCCAGGTCCCCGAGGCGCAGCTCGTGTCGATCGGCTTTCGCCTCGCGGTGGCCCCGGGCGACGTGGAAGCGAAGGAGCTCGAGGGGCGCTTCTCCGCGCCCCAGCTCGAAGCGCTGGAGGAGGCGGAGGCCGCGCTGGCCAGCCTGCCGCCGCGGACGTACTTCGCGACGGATGGGGACCGCGTTGGGCCCCACGAGCTCTGCCCCGATGATGGGACCGAGTTCCGGTCGCCGCGCTACTGGGCGCGCCGCTGCGAGTACGTCTGCCCGGAGGGGTTGGGCGTGGCGTGCGGGGGGGACGAGGTGGCCGACCGGGCGACGCTCCGCTGCTTCTACGAGACGAGCTTCCGCTTGACGCAGGACATGCTCGACCGGGGGGAGATGCTTCGGGCCGCGGGCTTCGCGGACGGCAACTTCAACTACCGGCACCGTGGCCTGGCCGTGAACCTCGTCGGCGTCGGCGTGCGCCGCTGTGATCCGGACGACGGCGAGGCCTGCTTCGCGACCGGGACCGTGCCCTACTCGCTCCGCCACGACGGACCGTTTACGGTCCGCAATCACGCGGGCGAGGACTACCAGGCGCCGCTCTTCGACGCGCGCATCGAGCACGGTCGCGCGCTCGCGGCGGAGCGCTTCATCACCAACCCGCTGGCCTCCGCCGACCGGGCGCTCCTCGCTGGGGCGACCGAGGATGCGCTCCTCGGGCGCCCCCTCGCGGGGAGCTACACGCTGCGCATCTACGACACGCCGGGCCTCCGCTGGTCGAGCCTGGACGACGTCCAGCTCGTGCTCGACTACGGCTACTGGACGCGCTTCGAGTAGGCCGTGCGGCGCTCTTCCCACCACGGGCCCGCGCTCCTCTGGGGCGCGCTGGCCGGGGCTGCGCTCGCCGCGTGCGGGGAGCCGTCGGCCGAGGTCTTCCCCGCCGCGTCGCCCGTCGACGCGGCGGGGATGGCCCCGGCCGACGGGGGCCCCCG
>PABA01000137.1 GCA_002699025.1 Sandaracinus sp.
ACGATCTTCTCTTCCTCCACCTCTCTACCCCACCGCCCGGTAGCGTTGGGGGGTGGGCCGTGTCCTCCCCGTACTCAGGGGTTATCGAGCCGGGGCGCGAGGCGGTTTCGTCACCAAATGGCCCTCGAGCGTGCCAGGCACACCGGCGCCCGGAGCTCCGCCGGCGACCCCCTTGCTCCCGTCGCGCCGGGACGCTAGCCATCGCGCCATGCCCGTTTCCTGGCGCGGCTTCTACGCCATCGTCGACCCGGCCTTCTGCCGGCGCTCCCCCCTCGAGACCGCCGACGCCATCCTCGCCGGCCGCTGCTGCGCCGTGCTGCAGCTCCGCGACAAGCGCGGCGACGACCGCGAGACCCTGGCCCTCGCCCGCGCCCTGAAGAGCCGCGCCGCCGCGGCCTCGGTGCCCTTCGTGATGAACGACCGGCTGGACCTCGCGCTCCTGGCGGAGGCCGACGGGCTCCACCTCGGCCAGGACGACCTCCCCATCGCCGAGGCGCGCCGCCTCTTCGACGGCCCCATCGGCGTCTCCACCCACGACCTCGACCAGCTCCGCGCCGCCGCCGAGGCCGGCGCCGACCTCGCGGGCTTCGGGCCGGTCTTCGCGACCTCCACCAAGGAGAACCCGGACCCGGTCGTCGGCCTCGAGGGGCTCCGCGCCGCGGCCGCCTCCGTGGACCTCCCGCTGGTCGCCATCGGCGGCGTCACCCCCGAGCGGGCCGCCGACCTCCGGGACGCCGGGGCCGCGCTCCTGGCCGCCATCTCCGCCGTCTGCGGCGCCGCGGACCCGGCCGCCGTCGCGGCCCGGCTCCACCCGCCCCTCTCGGAGGCGTCGTGATCGTCGAGCTCGCCGTCGGCGCCGGCCTCGTCGCCGCCGCCGCCCTCGCCTACCGCGCCCTCAAGCGCGTCCCCGAGCCCGGCGCCCCGGACGACGCGCGCCCGGACGACGCGGACGTGGACGAGAAGGCGGGCGGCGACGACACCGAGAAGCCCAAGGCGCGGAAGAAGCCGAAGCGCACCGGCCCGCGCGGCCTGCGCGTCGGGGACGTGCTCCTCTACGCCGGCTCCGAGCTCTGGCTCGCCGGCTGCTTCGACCTCGACGAGGAGGGCTTCGTGGCGCGGCTCTTCTGCGCCCCGGGCGGCGAGCGCGCCGAGTGGGTGCTCCAGCTCGATCCGGAGGCCCGCGACATCGCCCTCCTCGACGCCACGGACGAGGTGCCGGGGGGGCGCGTCCCCTCCGAGCTCCCCATCGGCGGCATGCGCCTCTCGCTCCGCAAGCGCGGCCACGCCCTGGTCACGCCCGAGGGCGACTCGCTGCCGCCGGCCACCGAGAAGGCCGAGTACGTGCTCCTCGGCGGCGCGGGCGGGCGCGTCCTCTTCGTGGTCGACTTCGAGGGCGGCGACCGGATCGCGCTGGCCGGCGAGCAGATGGGCCGCGAGCTCTTCGACCTGCCCCCCGGCGGCGACGAGTAGCCGCCCCGCCTGGCCTCGCCGCGCGCGGGGAGGGCGCACATCGGGGGAGGGGGGAGAGCGACGCGGACCGCCACCGACGCGCCGTGACTCCTCCGGGCTACTCGGAGGGCGCCGCGGGGGTCCGGGCGCCGGCCCCCGTCGCGGAAGGCTCGCCCGCGTTCGGGTCGGGCGTGGTCTCGGCCGGCTCGGCGTCCTCCGCGGGCGCCGGGCGCTCGTCGGCGCCCTCGCCCGAACGCTCGCCCGCGCCATCCTCGCCCGAGTGCTCGCCGTCCCCCGCGCCGTCCGCGCCATCCTCGCCCGAGCGCTCGCCGTCACTCGCGGCGTCCTCGCCCTCCGCGTCCGGCGCCTCCTCCGGCGTCGGGAGCACGTCCGGGTCGGTGAAGCGGCGGCGCTCCACCTCGGGGCCCGTGTCCGGCCGCCGGCGCCGCCCGAAGTCGTCCGGCAGGAGCGGCCGCTCGACCTCCGGCATGCCGCTCGCCCAGCGATAGCGCAGCCCGAGCAGCGCGAAGTCGCCCCCGCGGATGCCGAGGTTGTCGCGCAGGTAGAGCGGCGGGATCCACGCGGCGCGGATCTCGAGCTGCGGCGTCACGCGCACCCGCAGCGTCAGCCCCGCGCGGAAGCTCACCAGATCGCGCTGCGGCACGCCGAGGAGCTCGGCGACCACGCCGAGGCGGATCGTGTCCTCCGCGCCGAAGCGGAGCTCGTAGCCGAGGCGCGTCCGCCAGACCCAGGGCGGGTCGACGATGACCTTGATGTGCTCCTCGTAGACGTTGAAGCCGGCCTCGACCCCGGTGATGTAGGTCACCGCCGTCTCGCTGGTGATCTCGCCGGGCCCCAGCGGGTAGTCGAGCGTGAGCTCGGCCTCCCAGGAGAAGTAGCGCTGGTCGGTGCCGTTGCGGACGGCCCAGTCGCGCGTGTCGTAGGTGTGCTGCTTGGGGAGGTAGCTCTGGTTGTAGGAGACGCCGAGGCGCACGCCCGCGCGGAAGTTGAAGTGCGGCACGTCGACGCGGAGGCCGCCGTAGCCGCCGGCGGCCCGGGGCGAGACGATCGGGTTCACGTCGACGCCGAACCAGCGGGCGAAGGGCTTGCCCCAGCCGACGCTCAGGCGCGGGCGGAGGTAGATGAAGCCGAGGTCGAAGGCGATGCCCAGGAAGGCGCGGTTGGGCTGCGCCCCCCAGCCCGGGAGGTTCATCCCCGCCCGGCGCTGCCGACGCCCCTCTTCCTCCGTGTCGTCCTCTCCGGCTTCCGCTTCCGCTGGGGCGCCCGCTTCCGCTCCGGCTTCCGCTTCCGCTCCGGCTTCCGCTTCCGCTCGGGCTCCCGCTTCCGCTCCGGCTCCCGCTTCCGCTCCGGCTCCCGCTTCCGCTCCGGCTTCCGCTTCCGCTCGAGCTCCCGCTTCCGCTGGGGCTCGGGCTTCCGCTTCCGCTTCCTCTCGGGCTCGGGCTTCCGCTTCCGCTTCCGCTCGCGCTGCTTCTGCCGGGGCTTCGGCTCCCGCTCCCGCTTCCGCTGAGGCTCCCGCTTCCGCCCGGGCTTCCTCGCCCTCGCCTCCCGGCCGCCCTTCGGCCGCCGCGCCCTCGCCCTCCGCGCCCCCGTCCGCCCCCGTCGGCTCCTGCGCCCGGGCCGCGCCCGCCACGCTCAGCGCCACCAGCGCCGCCAGCATCCACCGCCCGGGCCGCATCTCAGAACATCCCCACGAGCCCGAGCCCGAGCCCCTGCGGCACGATCCGCACCGTCGGCCCCGTCGGCACCTCCGCGCGCCCGCGCATCCGCAAGAGCGGCAGCCCGAGCCCGACCGCCGTGCCCACCACCGCGCCCGTCAGGACGTCGGTGATGTAGTGCATGTCGCCCATGATCCGGAAGCTGCCGGTCAGCGCCGCCAGCCCGAAGCCGAGCGCGCAGGTCAGGCCCGCGTCCACGCGCCGGTGCTCCGCCGAGAAGAGCGGCAGCTTCGCGTGGTACACGCACGCCGTCGCCGCCCCCGCGAAGCTCTGCGAGGTGTGCCCGCTGAAGAAGCTCCGGAAGCGGCTGCGCCCCATGCAGTCCGCGTCGTCGAGGCGCCCGTCCTCCGCGCAGTCGCGCACGTAGGGCCGCTCGCGCCCGACCAGGGTCGTCGTCATCGCCTGGAGCGCGCCCGAGATGAACTGCACCTCGACGGCCATCAGCGTCAGCTCGCGCGCGACCTCCGGCGAGTCGTGGTACCAGAGCCCGAGCAGCAAGCCGTCCACGAGGAAGGGCCAGCTCACGAGCAGCGAGAGGCTCAGGTCGCTCACGTCGCGCACGTTCTGACGCCGCTGCAGCGTCGGCCGCCGGAGCGCGCTCCGCACCGACTTGTCCGCGCCGGTCCGGGTCGTCCATCCGTCGCCGCGGGGCGCCAACGCGCTGAAGACGATCGTCGCGACGCCCCCGACCGCGAGCACGGCGTAGTCCCCGCCGCCGAAGTGGCCCCAGTCCTCGCCCCAGGGCAGCGGCTCCCCGCCACCCCGGCGCACGAAGCTGCCGTCCTCGCCGTCCGCTTCGGAGCCCGCCTCGGCGTCCGCTTCGGCTTCGCCCGCGCCGGCCTCGGCCCGCTCGTCCTCGCTCGCCGCCGCCGCCACCGCCTCCGGCCGCACGTCCTGGGCGTGGGCGGTCGTCAGCGACGCGATCAGCGAAGCGCAGACCAGACAGGGGAGAGCGCGCGAACCCATGGCGACGACGAGAGGTGCCACGATCCGGCGTCGCTGCAAAGCGCTCTCCTCGGCCCGCGGCTCAGGGGCGCACGCAGAGCGCGCGCATGACGACGTCGTGGCCGCCGCGCAGATCGCGCATGACGAACCAGAAGCGCACGACCAGCCCCTCCGCGGGCACGTCGACGTCCTCGTCGTCGGCCGCCGGCGGCGTGTACTCGACGATGTCCTCGAGCGCCTCGTCGTCGATGAAGGTGAAGAGCCGCTCCATGTCGCCGGCGCTCACCAGGTGCGTGATCTGGAGGTCCTCGTTCGCCGGCTCGCCCTCCGGCGCGTCCGGCGTTCGCTGCAGGTACGCCTCGCGGTCCCCCTCGCGAACCGCCATGCCGATCTCGACCTCGTCGTCGTCCACCCGGAGCTCCGGCAGGTCGAGCCCCTCGCAGCTCGTCACACCCGGCATCAGCCCCTCGGCCTCGCCCCAGCTCTCGCCAGCGAGCGTGAAGCCCGTGAACGCCGGCGCCCGGTTCGCCGCGTCCTCGTCGACCCCGAGCGGGTGCTCGTAGGTCAGCGCCTGCCCGAGCCCCTCGCCGTCCGTGCAGATCCGCGAGAGCGCCTCCGGGTCGCTCGGGTTCAGGCTCGCGTCGACGACCCCGTTCATGCAGACGGCGCCGATCATCAGCACCGTGTCCGAGCCGTAGTCCTCGGGGATCGTCACCTCGAAGGGCCGCTTCCCCTCGCCGAGGTCGAGCTCCGCGTCGATCGCCAGCGGCTCCCCCTCGCCGCAGAAGGGCACGCCGAAGGAGCTCGGGGCCGGCTCGCAGGCGATCAGCACCCAGGTCGGCTCCACCACGCCGTCCGGCGCGCCGTAGCGGAGCTCCAGCGAGAGCGTCTCCCCGGGCATGGCCGAAGTGCGCCCGTCGTCCGCCCCGACGACGCCCACCTCGAGACCGACGACGCGCTCCTTCACGACCAGGTAGGTCGGATCGAGCTCGTCGGCGCAGCCTCCGAGCGCCAGCGCCGCGAGCAGCGACAGCAGGACCCCGCCGCGACCCATCCGAGCTCCCCCCATCAGAGCTCCCCCCGGATGCCGAGCGCCGGGATGAACGGCAGGCCGTTGATCGGAGTGCGCTGAGTGTAGTCGTAGTTGTAGATGTAGCCCTCCTGGTTCTGCTGGTTGTAGACGTTCTGGATGTCCAGGAAGAGGGCGAGCTTCCAGCTCTCGAAGATCCACTGCTTCTCGATGCGGAGGTCGAGCCGGTTGAAGAGCGGGTTCCGCTCGCTGTTCACGCGGCCGTAGATGGGGAAGTAGGTGCCCGAGGTCAGGTCCTGGGCCGAGCCGACGATGGGCGTGGTCGGGTTGCCGCTGACCAGGCGGAGCGTGACGCCGACCTCCCAACCGCGCGGCAGCTTGTAGGCGCCGACGAGCGTGAAGATGTGCGTCTGGTCGAAGTCGAAGAGGCGCCAGTCGTCGCCCTCGCGGTCCTGCCGCTCGGAGCGGCTGAGCGTGTAGCTCAGGTAGCCGAAGAAGCGCCGCCCATCGATCGGGTCGATGCGGCCGCTGACCTCCATGCCGTAGATGCGCCCGATGCCCCCGTTGGTGAAGCGCGGCGGCACGCCGTTCTCCGTGCCGACGACCCGGTCCCAGAGGCGCTTGTAGAAGCCGTCGACGCTCAGCCGGATGCCCTGGTCGATCACCCAGTCGAAGCCGAGGCCCGTGTGGACCGAGTGGATGAAGTCGAGGTCCTGGTTGCCGAGCCCCTCGGCGGTCTCCTGGAACTCCGGCGGCTGGCTGAAGATGCCGACGCCGCCGCGGATCTTGAAATCGTCGACCACCTCGAGCACCGCCGCCATGCGCGGGTCGAAGGACCAGCGGTCGATCTCCCGCGCGTAGTCGACGCGCATGCCCAGGATCAGCTTGAGCGGCTCCCAGGGCTGGAGGTCGCTCTCGAAGTACATCGCCGGCCGGTAGGCGACCGCGTCGACGGTGTAGGGCTCGCGCTCGAGCGTCGACGCCGGGTCCCCGCCCGGGTTGCCCTCGCTCTGCTGCGGCGCCGGCCCGAAGTAGTTCAGCGTGAGCGGCGCCGAGAAGATGTCCATGCCGGCGATGAGGCGCACGCGCGAGTTCGGCCGGTGCCGCAGCTCGGCGCGGCCGAAGATCTGATTGAAGCGCGCGTCGAAGCTCGCGAAGTCGCCCGCGCCGAACTCGAGGTTGATCGTGCCGACCTGGAGGTCGAGATCGAGCTCGGTCTGGTCGTCCACCTGCCGGTCGTAGTCGAAGTGGACGAAGTGGAAGCGCGACGTCAGATCGAGGTTGCCGCGGATGGCCGGATCGTCGCCGAGCGCCTCGTCGGCCACGATGCCGAAGCGGTCGCTCGAGCCGTAGACGAGGAGGCGGAGCCGGTCCCGGTCGGTCGGGCGCCAGGTGATGATGCTCTGGTAGTCGTAGTAGACGGGCGCCGCCGTGACGCTGAGCAGGTCCTCGGGGACGAGCTGGTCGAAGACGATGTCGATCATCGAACGACGGATGCCGAAGGCGGCCTCGGCGTTCTCGCCGAGCGGGAACTCGCCGAGGAGGCTCACGTCGATCACGCCGAACTCGGCGACGCCGTGGATGCCACGCTGGGGGTGGATGCCGAGCGGGTCGCGGACGCCGACCTCGACCACGCCGCCGGTCTTGCGCCCGTAGCGCACGGAGAAGTTGCCGGGGAAGAAGTCGATGCGGTCGAGGAGCCGGCTGTTGAAGATGCTGGTCAGGCCGCCGAAGTGGTAGAGCTGCGGCACCGGGATGCCCTCGATGAAGACCTGGCTGTCCTGGGGCGAGGAGCCGCGGATGATCAGCTGGCCGGTGCCGAAGGGCGGGCGCGCGACGCCGGGGAGCACCTCGATGGCGCGGAGCGCGTCGCCGCGCGTGCCCGGGATGCGCGTGAGCTGCTCGCGCGGGATGGTGCGGCGCGTGACCTCGCGGGGTGGCGGGTCGATCACGGCGGTGGCGCCGAAGAAGTTCTCCTCGCCCTCGTCCGCTTCGAGGAGGCGCATGCGGTAGGTGACGTCGGTGATCTCGTTGGAGACCACCTCCTCCTCTTGCGTCAGCTCGCCGAACTCGTCGGCGAGGATGACGAGCGTGTAGCGACCGGGCGGGAGCTCGTCGAAGCGGAAGGTGCCGTCCTCGCCGGCGACGGAGCGCCGCGCGATGCTCTGGTCGGCGTTCGTGAGGACGACCTCGGCGCGCTGGATCGGCTGGCCGTCCTCCATGCCGAGGACGCGGCCCTCGATGCGGCCGGGCGCCGGGGCCTCGGGCTCGTCGGTCTCCTGCGGGGGCGGCGGCACCTCTTCGGCGAGCTCGAAGACGTAGCGGTAGCGGATGCGGGCGGGGATGGGCTCGCCGCGGCGCTTGGCGGGCTCGAAGCGGAAGCGGCGGACGGCGTCGAGGGCGGCCTCGTCGAAGCCGTTCCCGGCCGGGCCGACGACCCGGGCGTCGGTGACGGCGCCGTCGACGGCGATGGTGAGCTCGAGCTCGACGGTCGCCTCGATGCCCTCCTCCTCGGCGCCCGAGGGGTAGTCGGCCTCGACGAACTCGAGCAGGCGCGGGGGCTCGAGCTCGGGCGGCTCGACGGCGCCCTGGCCCTCGCCCTCGCCTTCCCCGGCCTGACCGTCCGGCTCTTCGCCACCCGGCTCTTCGCCGCCCGGCTCTTCGCCGCCTTCGCCCGGCGCGCCCTCTCCTTCGCCCGCCTCGCCCTCGGACGGCGCGGGCGCCTCCGGCTGCGCGAAGGCGGCGGGGCCCGAGAAGGCGGCGAGCGCGAGGCCCAGGAGGAGAGGCCGGAGGGGTCGCACGGAGCGGAGCATAACGGGTCCGAAGCAAAGGGCGAACGTTCGCGGGGCGCCGCCCGGCGGGGCGCGGGGCCGCCTGCCTCGTCGGGTGAGCGCCCGGAGCGTTGCAGCGCGCGCCCCCCGAGGCCACCCGGAGGGCTTCCCGGCGCCCCGCGACCCGCCCCGCGCGCCGAGCTGGTACAACCCCCGGGTGACGATTCCCAAGCGTACGGGGCTCTGCCTCGCCGGTGGCGGCATCACCGGCGCCATGTACGAGGTCGGCGTGCTCGCGGCCCTCGAGGACGCCTTCGAGGACTTCCGCGCCAACGACTTCGACGTCTTCGTCGGCGCCTCCACCGGCGCCTGCGTCGCGACGGGCCTCGCCGGCGGCCTCTCGGCCCAGCGCATGTACCGCGCGCTCCTCGACCCGGCCGACGACTTCTTCCCGCTCCGCCGCCAGCACCTGATGCGCCTCGACGCGGGCGAGCTCCAGCGCGTGCTCTCCTCCTCGCTCGGCGCCTTCCGCCGCATGGTCGGCACGGTCGCCAACAGGGGCGTCGGCAAGGGCTTCTTCGTGGAGGTCGACCGCTTCTGGGACTCGCTCCCGGCGGGCCTCTTCACCACCGACCCCTTCGAGCAGTTCTTCTACGACTTCCTCACGCGCCGCGGCCTGCCCAAGAGCTTCGGCGAGATGCCGCGCAAGCTCCTCCTGATCGCCAACGACCTCGACATCGGCGAGCGCGTCGTCTTCGGCGTGGGGGGTGACCAGGCGCACGTGCCGATCGCGAAGGCCGTGGCCGCCTCCATCGCCACGCCGCTCCTCTACGCGCCCGTGCGCATCGGCGGGCGCGACTACATCGCCGGCGGCCCGGGCGAGGCGGGGCACGTGGACGTGGCCGTCGAGCACGGCTGCGAGATGGTGCTCGCGATCAACGCCATGGTGCCCGTGCGCGTCGACCCGCTCTCGCGCGAGGTGCCGACGGGGCACGGGCCCATGAAGCGCGTGCGCGACAAGGGCATGCTCTGGGTCTACAGCCAGAGCTGGCGACTGGTGACGGAGGCGCGGCTCCAGAGCGGCATCGCGAAGTACCGGGCCGAGCACCCGAACGTGGACGTGCACCTGCTCGAGCCGGAGCGGGGCGACGCGACGATGTTCATGCACTCGCCGATGAACTTCGACGCGCGGCGCTCGATCCTCGAGGACGGCTACAAGGCGACGACGCAGCTCCTGCGCGACCCGGAGGCGCCGCTCCGGAAGGCGGTCGAGGAGCTCGGCTTCCGCCCGAAGGACGAGGCGGGCTGAGCGGCCGGGGCGCGGCTTCGGCGGGGGTGGGACGCGAGCGCGGCGCGCGGGGCGCTGGTCTGGGGCGCGGCGTGGCTGGCTCGTGAACCGAGAGGCGGGCGCGGGCAGGGGGTCCCCGCTTGGCGGGACGGGCATGGGTGTCTTGCTTCCTCTCCGGGCTCGTGGGGTCCGCCTCCTCTCGAGGGGCGGGCACGGGCATGGGCCGGGGCACGGGCATGGGCTTCCGCTTCGCGGGAGGGGCACGGGTGTCTTGCTTCGTCTCCGGGCTCGTGGGTTCCGTCTCCTCTCGAGGGGCGGGCACGGGCAGGGGCACGGGCACGGGCACGGGGTTCCCGCTCTGCGGGAACGGCGCGTAACCTCCTGGTCGTGGAGCACTACGATCTCGTCGTCATCGGTTCGGGGCCTGCGGGGGAGAAGGCCGCGGCGCAGGCGGCCTACTTCGGCAAGCGCGTCGCCGTCGTCGAGAAGGAGCGCGAGCCGGGCGGGGCGGCCGTGCACACGGGCACGCTCCCGAGCAAGACGCTCCGTGAGACGGCGCTCTACCTCTCCGGCCATCGCAGCCGCGCGCTCTACGGCGTGGCCGTGGCGCTCGAGGAGAACGCGACGCTGCAGACGCTCATGGCCCGAAAGCGCGCCATCGCGCTGGCCGAGGCGAAGCGCATCGAGGCCAACCTCGCCCGCCACGACGTGACGCTCCTCCGCGGGCACGGGCGCTTCGTGGACCCGCACACGCTGGCGGTCGGCGACACGCGCGTCGGCGCGGAGCGCTTTCTGATCGCCACCGGGAGCTCGCCGCGACGGCCGGCGGGCATGCCCTTCGACTCGCCGCTCGTCCACGACTCGGACGAGGTGCTCCTCATCGACGAGCTCCCGGAGTCGCTCGTCATCCTCGGCGCCGGCGTCATCGGCTGCGAGTACGCCTGCATGTTCGCGGCGCTCGGCACGGACGTGCAGCTCGTCGACGCGCGGCCGGACATCCTCGGCTTCATCGACGAGGAGATCCGCGACCGGCTGAAGGAAGAGATGGAGAAGCTCGGCGTGCGCTTCTGGCAGGCGAAGCGCTGGGGGGACACGACGCTCGCCGGCGCCGGCGTCCAGGTGGCGCTCGAGAGCGGCGAGACCCTCGAGGCCGAGCACGTCCTCTTCACGGCCGGGCGCGTCGGGAACACGGCCTCGCTCGGGCTCGAGAACGTGGGGCTCGCGCCGAACGCGCGCGGGCACCTCGAGGTGGACGCCCAGTACCGGACGGCGGTGCCGCACATCCTCGCGGCCGGGGACGTGATCGGCTTCCCGGCGCTGGCCTCGGCGTCGATGGAGCAGGGGCGGGTGGCCGTCTGCCGCGCCTTCGGCTTCGAGTACAAGCAGCGCGTCAGCGAGACGATCCCCTACGGCATCTACACCATCCCCGAGGTGAGCGCGGTCGGCGAGACGGAGCAGGGCTGCCGGGCCGAGGGGCGCGCGCACGTGGTCGGGCGGGCGCGCTTCCACGACAACGCGCGCGGGCAGATCCAGGGGGACCTCGGCGGGATGACGAAGCTGGTGGTCTGCGCCGAGACCCGGAAGCTCCTCGGCGTGCACGTGCTCGGCGAGCGGGCGAGCGAGCTGGTGCACCTCGGGCAGGCGGCGCTGATGATGGAGGCGACGGTCGACCTCTTCATCGACATGGTCTTCAACTTCCCGACGCTCTCGGAGACCTACAAGTACGCCGCCTACGAGTGCCTCGGGGCGCTGGCGAAGCGCTGAGCGGCGCGGGGCACGGGCGATGGAAGCGCAGGCTCGCGCGACGAACGCCCTCCTGGCGAGCCGCGCGAGCGAAGCGCTGAGCGGCTCGGGGGCACGGGCGATGGAAGGACGCGCGAGGGAAGGACGCGCGAGGGAAGGACGCGCGAGGGAAGGACGCGCGAGGGAAGGACGCGCGAGGGAAGGA
>PABA01000138.1 GCA_002699025.1 Sandaracinus sp.
GGCGTCCTCCGCGTCGGCGGGGACCTCGAAGGGTTCTCGGGGCTGCATGATGGGGGGCTCCCCGCCGCGGGGCCGAGCCACGGGTAAGCGCGCTCCCGCGCGGACGCAAGCGCGCCAAGGCGGCGTCGCGCTCCGTGAATCGTGCTCGAGCTCGTGCTCGATTGGTCCGAGCGTCCCGAGCTCTCCGCCTCGGCACTTCGGACCGTGGACGAGCGCGAGCATGTTCCGGAAGCAGCTTCGAGCCGGCGCGCTCGCGGCCGAGCGCACTTCCGCCGCGGTCGTCCCTGCGCTTCCTCCGCGAACGCGGCATCGGGCGCGGACTCGAGCGCCAGCCCGGAACGCGGACGGCGGAGGGCGGAGAGCATCCCCACCGAAGGGGGGATCCCATCGGCGCGGCGCCACGCCCTACTCTTCGCTCGCGTCCTCGAAGGGGATCCAGGTGTTCGGCTCGAGCGGCGGCATGTGCGGATCGCGCACGGCGCGGAGCCGCGTACGGAGCTCGGCCCGGTGGCGGGCGTCGCGCACCTCGTAGAGGAGCTCCTCGATGGCCTCGGCGGCGCGCCGGTTGTGCACGCCCGTGGGGAAGGTCTCGAGGTATTCGAAGAGCCGCTCGATCCGCGCGGAGGCGTCGAGCTCCCCCTGGAGACGGTTCACCACCGCCACCCAGAGAGCGTCGTCCACCCGGTCGTCGCCATCCGCACCCACGCCCCCACCCTACGCCTCCGCGGCGAAGCTCCCCCCGGCGCACCCCGCCCGAACGCGAGCCTCTCCTCACGTTTCGCACGCTCCCACCGCGCGATCCGGGCTCCTTCGCGCGTCGCGGTCTCCGCTGTCGCCGTCTCACCTCGTCTGTCCCGACGAGCGAGGGCCCCGGAGCGCGCTCGCCCCGGGGCCCTCTCGACGGCTCGCGCCGCTCGCTCGTCGGGGGCGCGGGGGACGGCCCGCCCACGCCCCGCTCGCCTCGGCGCTCACTCGCTCCAGGGCACCTCTTCGGCCGTGAAGTTCAGGTAGAACCACCAGCCGTCCGGCGTGCCGTCGCCGTCCAGGTCGTCCGAGTCGTCCCCGGCGCGGCACGCGCCGCCTCCCCGCAGCAGATCGTAGAGCGGCACCGTCTCCCCCGGGCGCAGCGGGTTGGGCACCTGGGCCGCCATCGCCGCGTCGAAGGTCACGAAGCCGCGGATCAGGCCCGTCCGCAGCTCGCTGCCCGCGTACTGCGCGCCGACCTGGGCGTCGATGAGGTTCAGCGGGGCGCCGGCGAAGTTGAGCGAGATGTCCACGGACTCGGTCGCGAAGCAGACGCCGCCCATGCCATCGGCCGACGGCGCGTTCGTCGCGGTCGAGCCCGGCGCCACGGTGCCCGGCACGGCCTCGAGGCAGGTGCCCGAGGTCTGGTTCGTCGCCGTGTAGGTGACCGGCGTGCCCGCCGCCGTGCAGCCCGTCGCGTCACAGGGGATGCCCGTGTAGAGCTCCCCGGGGCTCGTGGCCGCCGTCGGATCGAGCGGCCGGAAGAGCGCGACCACGTTCAGCGTGAAGGCGTCGATCTCGTCCTGGAGCTGCGTGTTCGCCGTGCTCGTCACGTTCGGGCAGAGGAAGCCGAGCGGGAAGAAGATGCGCGGGTCCACGAGCGCCGCCGTCGTCGCGCGGAAGGCCGTCGGGTCGGTGCTCATGTCGAGCATGCACATGGTGCAGCCGTCGCCGCTGACCATGTTCATGTCGTCGCACTCCTCGCCGGCCTCCGTGACGCCGTTGCCGCAGACCGGCTCGCAGTCGTCGTCGTTGTTCGCGTTGGCGCCGGTCGGGCAGCACATGTCGCCATCGGCCGGCGCGGTGATCGCCGGGTTCACGCAGCGCGCGTTGCAGGTGCCGGCCTGGCGCAGGAGATCCTCCGTGCAGGGGTCGCCGTCGGCGCAGTCGGCGAGCTCGGGGCAGGCGCCCTCCTCGCCCGCCGCGATGTCGGTGTCGCAGGTCTCGCCGCTCTCGACGACGCCGTTGCCGCAGCTCGCCGAGCAATTCGGGTCGTCCTCGTCCGTCGCGCCCGCCGGGCAGCAGCCGTCCGTGCCGTCGTCGGCGGTCGTGATCTCCGTGACGACGCAGGCGGCCGTGCAGGTGCCGGCGTCCTCGAGCATCTCGACGGTGCAGACGTCTCCGTCGTCCGGGCAGCTCGTCGGGCAGGCGCCGGCCTCCCCGCTGGCGATGGCCGTGTCGCAGGTCTCGCCGCTCTCGACGACGCCGTTGTCGCAGACCGCCTCGCAGTCGGCGTCATCCGCGCCGGTCGCCCCCTCGGGGCAGCACCCGTCGCCGGCCACCGGGTCCGTGATCGCCACGTGGACGCACTCCTGCTCGCAGCCCGCGCCGGTCAGCAGGTCGGTCGTGCAGGCGTCCCCGTCGTCGCAGCTCGCCGGGCAGGCGCCGTCCTCGCCGGCGGCGATGCCGGTGTCGCAGGCCTCGATCTCCTCCTGGAGCTCGCCGTCGCCGCAGGTGAAGCGGCAGTCCGCGTTGCAGCCGTCGAGCGGGTCGCTGTTGCGGTCGTCGCAGTCCTCGCCCTCGTCGACCTCGCCGTTGCCGCAGAGATCCGGCCCGCCGGCGTCCTCGTCCGGGCCGCCGTCCTCGGCGCCGCCGTCGTCCTCGGCGGGCCCGCCATCGGTTCCGCCGCCCGCGTCGCCCTCCGGCGTCGTCGCGTCCACGCCGGCGTCCACCGGCGCCGGTCCGTCGTCATCCCCGCACGCCACCACGCCGAAGACCAGCGCGGCCGCGCATCCCACGCGAAGCCAAGTTCCCATCTCGCACCTCCAAGGCGACAACCCTAGCGGATTTCTGCGCCCGCCGCGGTCCGGGATTCGCGGGCGCCCGGGCGCTCCTTCGGCCGCTTTCGGGATCCCCACAGGGTCGCGTATCCTCCATGCAGGGGAGATGGCCGGGCGGATCAAGGGGGTGGCGCTGCGCGAGCTCGTGGCGTGGTACGAGCGCGACCGGGGGCGGGCGGCTCTCCTCGACGCCCTCGAGCGCGTGCCCCCCGACCTCCGCGCCCGCTTCGACCTCGAACGCGAGGCCCTCGGCGTGCTCGCCGCGACCTGGTACGAGGCCCGGCTCGTCCACGCGCTCCTCGACGCCATGGTCCACGGCCTCGACCCCGAGGCCCGTCGGCGCCTGGCCTACGACGGATCGGTCGCGGCCATGCGCGCCACCCTCGGCGGCGTGCACCGGGCGGTGCTGCGCATCGTCGGCAGCCCGGAGCTGCACGCGAAGTTCGGTCAGCGCATGTGGCGCACCTACTTCGAGGACGGCATCGCCGACAGCCGCCGCGTCGACGCGCACACGCATCGGCTCGCCTTCCGCCAGTGGCACTCCCACCACCCGGTGCTCTGCGACATGGTCACGGCCTCCGACCTCGTCGTCTTCCCGGCGATGGGCCTGCACGGCGTGACCGTCGAGCAGCTCTCCTGCGTGGACCGCGGTGACTCGGAGTGCGCCCACTTCATCCGCTGGACCTGAGGGCGCGCGCGGCGCCGCCGTGCCGCTCCGGCGCCTGGGCCGCGGCGACCCGGAGGGCGCCCGCTTCGTTCGCTGACCGGATGGCGCGCGCGGCGCCTGCGGTATCCTCGGACCATGCGCTATCCCACGACCTTCGGCGCCGTCGTCACGGGCGCCGGCAGCGGCCTCGGTCGCGCCCTCGCGCTCGACCTCGCCGCCCGCGGCGCGCGCGTCCTCGTCTCGGACATCGACCCCGATGGCCTCGCCGAGACCGTGGGCCTGCTCGCGGCGCGCGGCGCCGAGGTCCACTCCACGCCTTGCGACGTCGCGAAGTGGGAGGACGTCCAGGCGCTCGCCCGCACCGCCGAGGAGACCATCGGCCCCGTCGACGTGCTCTGCAACAACGCGGGCGTCGCCGTGGGCGGCACCTTCGAGGATGTCTCCCTCGAGGACTTCCGCTGGTGCGTCGAGATCGACCTCTGGGGCGTGATCTACGGCTGCAAGGCCTTCCTCCCCGGCATGCGCGAGCGGGGGCGGGGCTGGGTGCTGAACGTGGCGAGCGCCGCGGGGCTGCTGAGCGCGCCGGAGATGGCCGCGTACAACGTGAGCAAGACCGGCGTCGTCTCGCTGACCGAGACGCTCTACGCCGAGTACGCCGGCACCGGCGTGAAGGTCTCCGCGCTCTGCCCGACCTTCTTCCCGACGAAGATCCTCGACTCCATGCGCGGGCCCATCGACGGGCGCGCCCAGAGGACGGCGCGGAAGCTCATGGACCGGAGCGCGCTGAGCGCGGCGGACATCGCGCGCCTGGGGCTCGACGGGCTCGAGAAGGGCGAGCTGCACATCGTCCCCATGCGGGACGGGAAGCTGATGTGGCTCTTCAAGCGTCTCCGGCCGCAGGCCTTCCACGACGCCCTCGGCCCGGGCCGCCGCGGCCTGATCCGCTTCCTGAAGTAGCCCCGAGCGACGGGTCCCCGCGCGTGTGCCGGGCCGGTGGGAAGGCCACGCTCGGGGCGAGCGTTTGGCGCGGCCGGTCCGCCTCCCATCGGAGCGCGGCCGAGATCGGGCGGCGGAGAGCGGTCGGCGGCGAGCGGCCGCCGGAAGCTCTGCGCTTCGGGCGGGCGTCGCGCGCGGTGGTGCGCTGGCCGACGGCGTCGTTGCCGTGGCGCGCGTCGAAGCGGGCGCGATCGCCGCTTCAGGCGGGCGTCACGCGCGCGGCGTCGTTGCCGTGGCGCGCGTCGAAGCGTGCCGTGGTCGCCGCCGCTTCAGGCGGGCGTCACGCGCGCGGCGATGCGCTGGCCGACGACGTCGTTGCCGTTGCGCGCGTCGAAGCGGGCGGCGATCGCCTTCGCCTCCGCGTCGAAGCGCTCCGCGAGCGCCGCCGCGTCGTGGGCGCCGGAGCCGCCGAGGGCCTCGGGCAGGCGCGCCTCCACCTGGCCATCCAGCGCACCGAAGACGTCCCGCGCCGCCGCGAAGAAGCGCATGGTTCGGTAGGGCAGCCGGTTGCCGACGGCCCAGGGGAGGTGCCGCTCCACGAGCGCCTTCGCCTCCTCGAGCTCGCCCGCGCGCACCAGGTAGTGCACGTGCTCGGCGACCGGCACGACGAAGTCGCGGTTGTCGCGCACCAGGCCGTAGCCCTTGGCGTGCATCTCGGCCGCGCGCTCGGCCTGACCGAGGGCGAGCGCGGAGCCGAGGAGCCTGCCGTAGGTCATGTGGGGGACCTCCGCGCAGCCGAGCGTCCCGTCGAAGAGGGGAGCGGCGAGCTGCAGCGCGCGCTCGTGCTCGTCGCGGGCGGCGTGGAACTGGGCCTGGAAGCTCACCTCGCAGGCCTCGCAGTCGGCGTAGAGATCCCGCGGCGCCCACTGCCACTTCCGGTACCACTGGTGCGCCGTCTCGAGGTCGTCGCCCATCTCGAGGGCCGCGCGCGTGCGCTGCATGTAGACCGGGCGGAGGCTGAGGCCGTGCTTGCGGTAGCGGGCCTCCATGTCGTCGAGGGTCTCGTCGATCTGCGCGCGGCTGAGCTGCGGGTACCAGGGCACCTGGAGCGTCATCCACTTGTAGCTCCAGAGCAGGTCGATGCCCGTGAGGAACATGCCGAGGAGCGCGCGGGACTCCTGGAAGCGCTCCGGGTCCTCGTCGGACTTGGCGGCGCACCAGCCGAAGGCGACGAAGCCCTTCTCCGGGTAGCCGCCGAAGACCGTCGCCTCGATGAGGGCGAGGCGCGCGTCGTAGGCTTTCACCTCGAGCTTCTGCTGGTCCGCCTGGCGCACGGCCTCCTCGGCCTTGGCGATGCGCTCGGGCCCGTAGTCGAGCTCACGAGCCTCCTCGAGGAGCGCGTCGATGGCGATCTCGGCGGGGCTCCGGGTGTCCTCTTCCTCGTCGGCCATGGGGGAGAGGATACGTCGGCTCTCGCTGCGATGTCCCCCAAGCCCCGTGCCCCTGCCCGTGCCCATGCCCGTGCCCGCAGGAGAAGGAGCGGAAAGGGACCGCCTTCGCGTGCGACGATTCGTTCGGGCCGCGCGGCGCGCGGCGGACCGCGTGGCTGATCGCGTCGTCTCGGAGAGGGGTCTTTGGCGAGTGTGATTCCTCCCGTGCCCCGTTCACCGGCGGGCAGGGGCAGGGGCAGGGGCACGGGCAGGGGTCTTTGGCGAGTGGGATTCCTCCCGTGACCCGTTCACCGGCGGGCACGGGCAGGGGTCTTTGGCGAGTGTGATTCCCCCCGTGACCCGTTCGCCGGCGGGCAGGGGCAGGGGGTGTTCGGCGAGTGCGACTCCTCCCGTGCCCCGTTCGCCGGCGGGCGCGGGCATGGGTCTTTGCCGAGTGTGATTCCCCCCCGTGACCCGTTCACCCGCGGGCAGGGGCAGGGGCAGGGGCAGGGGCACGGGTCTTTGGCGAGTGGGATTCCTCCCGTGACCCGTTCACCGGCGGGCACGGGCAGGGGCAGGGGCACGGGCAGGGGTCTTCTATTGCAGCGTCGGGCTTCCGCCCCCACCCAGCCCCCACTCGATCAGATCCAAGAGGCCCACGTTCAGCAGCGCCATCTCGTCCGCGCTCAGCGGGTGGTGGCCGAGCAAGAGCGCCTGCACGTAGAGCATCGGCACGCTCTTCGTCAGCGCCTCCTCGTCGCCCATGTGCGCGAGCCGCACGACCAGCGGGTTGTCCGCGTTGAAGACGACCTGCGCCTTCGCCCGTGGCCCCTCGTCGATGGCGTCGAGCATCCCGCCCCAGAGGCCGTCGCCCGTCGCCTCCTTCGCCGTGTCCACGTCCCGCTGGAAGCGCGCGTCGTCGCTCGCCACGTAGAGCACCGGCAGCTCCGCGGGCGCGAAACGCTTCAGCGCCACCTCGCAGCCGTAGGGCGCGAGCGTCCGCGCGGCCACGGCGAGGAGCTGCTCGAAGGCGCCCGGGTGCACGACGTCCGCGAGGCTCTCCGTCAGGTCGGCCGCGTCCACCTCCTGCACCTCGAGGTCCGGGAAGACCTCCGGCGCCCGCCGCAAGAGATCCGCGTCGTAGCTGTAGCCGGCGTTGACGATGCCCAGCCCCTGCGCGGCGGCGATGGGCGCCATCTGCCGGAAGAGGTCGACCGTGCCCGCGAACTGGATCCGCTTCGAGCGCCGGCGGAGCGCGCCGAAGCTCATGCGCCCCATGGAGGTTTCGAAGGGCAGCAGGTCGAGGAAGAGCCGGAGCAGGTCGTCGTCCTGCGCGGCGAGGGCCTTGATGGCGCGGTAGTGGAGCGCGATGAGCAGCTCCAGGCGGCGCGGGTCCTCCTCCCGGAGCCGCATCAGGTAGGCGCGGAGGGCCTCGCCGAGGGCGTCGCGCGCGGCGGCGAGGGCGCCGTCTTCGTAGAAGGACTCGCGCGAGGCCGTCGGGCGCAGGTCCTGGACGTCGAGGATGCAGGTGACGAAGAAGGCCCAGCGCGGGAGCAGGTTCTCGGCGTGCTCGGTCAGGAGCATGCCCTTGAGGTAGACGCGGTGCGCCGGCGGGGCCGTCGGGGGCGGCGAGAAGGGGAGCACGTAGGCCAGGCCCTCGACGCCGCCGGCCTCGCTCTTCAGCGGGAGCACGTCGAAGAAGCCCTTCTGCTCGAGGAGCGCCTCGCCGAAGTGGAGCGCCGCGTCGCGCGCCTCGGCCGGCGAGTCGAAGTGCCGGCGCCAGGGCGGCGGGGTCGGGTTCAGCCGGCGCGCCCCCGCGTCGCCGACGAGCTCCACGGGGAAGGGGAGCAGGCCGCCGAAGCGCGTGGCGAGCTCCTCGACCTTCTCCGGGTCGAACCACTCGGCCATCTCGTCCTTGGCGACCAGGTGCACGGTGGTGCCGACGGGCGCGCCGCCGCCCGGGCCGTCCTGGCCCCCGTCCTCGAGCCGCTCGATCGAGTAGGTGCCGTCCGCGCGCCCCTGCCAGGCGATGGCCGGGCCGCCCTTGGCCGAGCGGGTGACCACCGAGATGGTGTCGCTGACGACGAAGGCGCTGAGGAGGCCGATGCCGAACTGGCCGATGAAGTCGCGGCGGCGCGCCTCGAGCTCCTCGCGCTTGGAGGAGGCGCCGATGGTCGCCAGGAAGCGGTGGACCTCGTCCTCCGTGAGGCCGATGCCGTCGTCCTCGATGGTGAGCTGGGGGCGCGCGCCGTGCGCGACCGTCAGGCGGACGGCGCCGCGGACCTCGGGCGTGCCCTCGTGGAGGGCGCGCGCGCGGAGGGCGTCGGTCGCGTTCTGGAGGAGCTCCCGGAGGTAGACGCTCGGGCTCGAGTAGAGGTGGTTCGACAGCAGGTCGATGATGCCGCCGAGGTGGATCTGAAAGCGGTGCTCCTCCACGGCGCGGAGCCTATCAGCTCGGGCGCTCGAGCGGCGGCGCCGCGGGCCAGCCGCAGCGCACGTAGAGCACCATCCAGGGCAGCTCGATCAGGCGCGCGACGATCAGCGTCGGCGCGCGCGCCTCCTCCGCGAGTAGCCCGGGCCAGAGCAGCATCCCCAGCATCGCGACGTGGGTCGCCGCCGCGCTCGCCATCGCCACGCGCGTCCAGCGCCCGAAGGGGCTCGCGTCCAGCCAGGCGCGCGACGCGGCCCAGAGCGCGAGGGGGGCGACGAGTCGGAGCAGCTCGCCGGGCACGGCCGGGAGGAAGAGGCCGACCACGATCAGCGCCACCGGGATTCGCCAGCGCGGTCGGAGGCCCGTCGGGGCGTCCGCCGTCGCGGCGCGCCCGGTCGCCTCCGTCGCTGCCTCTTCCTCTCCCGCGTCCTCGTCCGCCACGTCCGCTCCGCCTGCCCCGTCCGCCCCGTCCGCGGGGTACTCGCTTTCGTCAAACTGGCAAGCGCGTCCGCCGCGCGCCGTCAAAGCGGCAGCGCCGCGCCTCGCCTCGGGCGCCTTCTCGGCGAAAGCGCCCCCGCTCGGCGCTGGCACGTCGGCTGCACTGTCCTCTGGGCGAGTGCAATCGAGCGCATTCATCCTCTCCTCTCCCATCCCGACGCTGGTCCTGAGCGCGAGCGCGGCGGCGACCCTGGCCTTCCTGGCCTCCGGTTCCGTCACGCTCGCGCTCGGGCCCCAGCACTTCGCCGCCGCTCCCCTGCGCTCCCTCTCGGCGCCAACCGCCGACGCGGCCTCGGCGCCCCCGCTCTGCCGCAACGTCTTCGACCGGAGCGGCTCGCTCTGCGTCTCCGCGCCCCCGCCCGACCCACCGGGCCCGGCCACCTCCCCGACCACCTGCGAGGGCGTCGGCCTCCGCGGCATCTGGCACGACCCCGCCGACCCCGCCGCCTCCCGCGCCCTCGTCGAGGGCGCCGTGCTCCGCCCCGGGGACACGCTCGGCGCCTGGGAGGTCGACGCCATCGACCCGGGCTCCGTCTGGCTCGCCACCGGCCAGGCCCGCTGCCGCCTCGCCCTCTTCGCGCCCCCGCCGGCGCCCCGCCTCGCGGCCCCGCCCGTCCCCTCCTCGCCGCGCGCGCCCGCCCTCGCGCAGCCCGCCCTCCCGGCGCTCGCCCCCGCCGCGCCCGGCGCACCGGTCCAGGTCTCGGAGCGCGTCCTCGACGCCCTCCGCCGCGACCCCATGCGCCACCTCGGCCGCGTGCGCCTCGTCCCCCGCGACGGCGGCCTCGCCCTCTACGGCCTCCGCCGCGCCGATCTCCTCGCCCAGGCCGGCTTCCGGAACGGCGACGTCCTCCGCGCCATCGACGGCCACCCCCTCGCGAGCATGGACGACCTCCTCGGCGCCTACGCCGCCTTCGCCGACGCCCGCGAGGTCGCCGTCGAGCTGATCCGCGGCGGCGCCCCGCGGACGATCCGCCTGCAGCGAAGCGGGAGCCGCTGAGGCGACGCGCTCGCGAGCCCGCCGGCTCCTCGAAGCCACGGCTTCGCGCGCCTCGCGTGGCGGCTTCGTGAGGACTCCGCCGAGCCGCTCCGCCTCCGCTACCGATCCTTCACGGTGACGTCACGTGCGCTGCCCACGGTGGCGCACCCATGGGTGAGGGGATCCTGATCGTGGACGCCGACGAGGGCAGCGCGAGCGCGCTCGAGCGCGCCTTTCGCGACGCCGGCTTCGACGTCCGCCACACCGCCGACGGGGAAGAGGCCCTCGCCCTCCTCCACGAAGGGCCCGACCTCGCCATCGTCTCCATGGAGATCCACGGCCTCCGCGGCCCCGAGCTCCTCCGCCGCATCCGCCGCACCGACGGCACGAGCGAGCTCCCGGTGATCGCCACCTCCTCCTCGCCGGACGAGATCGACCGCGTCCTCTCCTTCGAGCTCGGCGCCGACGACTTCGTCGCCAAGCCCATCTCCCGCCGCGAGATCGTCCTCCGCGCCCGCGCCGTCCTCCGCCGCGCCCGGATCGCCCGCCGCGTCCGCCCGCCGAAGACCCTCGAGGCCGGCCTCATCACCATCGACACGCAGCAGCAGCAGGTGAAGGTCGAGGGCCGGGAGGTGCACCTCACGCAGGTCGAGCTCCGGCTCCTCACCGACCTCGCCGCTCGCAGCGGACACGTACAGCGACGCGAGCAATTGCTCGAGCGCGTCTGGCCCGACGCCGACCTCGGCGAGCGCACGGTCGACACGCACATCCGACGTTTGCGGGAGAAACTCGGCCCGGCCGCCGAGCAGATCGAGACCGTGCGGGGCGTCGGCTACCGCTTTCGGCTCGTGCGCCGATGCGAGACCGAACAGCAATCGCCACGCGCCTGACACACACCGGTCACGCGCCGATCTCAGTCCTCGACCACGTTTCGCCGCGTCCGGCCGCCGCCCCGGAGCGCCTCGCGAGTCGCTCGCCTTCGCCCCCTCTCCCGCGGCCCCTCCTCTCCCCCATGTTCGCGGACTTCCAACGCAAGCGGAACGCGTTCGGCATCGCCCTCTTCCTGGCGTCGCTGCTGCTGAGCAGTGCCTTCATCGGGGGGATCGCGCTGGCCTTCCACGTCTACCGCCCCGCGCCGCCGCCGCCCGAGCCCGGCCCGCTCGAGGAGGAGGCGATGATGGTGGAGTTCGCCGAGGAGGAGGAGCCCGAGCCCCTCGAGGAGGAGGAGCCGCCGGAGCCGCTCGAGGAGCCCATCGCGGCGCCCGAGGCCCAGCAGGTCTTCCGCCCCGCCGCCGCGCGCCCGGCGATTCGTCCGCCGGACGAGATCCCCGACGAGCGCCCCGAGGAGAGCGACGGACCGCTCGTCGAGTCGGAGGCCATTGGCCCGACCGGCGGCGACACGCGCGGCGTGCCGGGCGGTCGCGGCCGAGGCACCAGCACCATGGCGGGCACGGCCGCCGCTGCGCCGCCGCCGCCGCCGCCTCCGCCGCCTCCTCCTCGCATGGAGGAGCGCCGCGAGGTCGAGACCCGGCAGGAGCGCGTGACCCCGGGCCGCGCCCGCTTCGGCTGCGGCGAGTACGTCACCCGCCAGATGCAGCAGGAGGGCGTCTTCGGGACCGTCATCGTGCAGGTACAGGTCGACGAACGGGGGCGGCTCACCCGCTACGACTTCCTCCGCGGTCACCAGCTCCTGCAGGACGCGGCCCGCGCCTGCCTCCGCGCCAACTGGCAGAGCTTCACCCCCGCCACCCGCTCCGACGGCACCCCCGTCAGCTGGCGCTGGCGCCTCCCCATCTCCTTCCGCGCGCGCAACCTCTGAGCGCCGCCGACCGACCGACCGATCTCGCCCGACCCCGTTCGCGCACCCGAGGCCCCTCATGGACGTCATCGCAATCCTCAAGCACGCGCCGCTCGCCGTTCAGCTCGTCGTCGCCGTGCTCCTCACCCAGGCCCTCCTCAGCCTGGCCGTGATCATCGACCGCGTGCTCCTCCTCCACCTCTCCGGTCGGAAGTCCAAGGAGTTCGCGGCGAAGGTCGACGAGCAGCTCGAGCAGGGGGACTTCGAGGCCGCCCTCGAGACCGCTTCGCAGACCAGCGGCAGCCACCTCGCGAGCTACATGTACACGGGCATCCGCTGCTTCCTCGACCGCCGCGCCGAGGGCAAGAGCATCGCCAAGTCCGTGCACCTCACCGAGCGCGCCCTCGAGCGCGTCGGCGAGACGGTCAGCGCGAACCTCAACAAGGGCATGGGCGTGCTCGCCTCGACCGGCTCCACGGCGCCCTTCGTCGGCCTCCTCGGCACGGTCCTCGGCATCCTCTTCACCTTCCAGAAGATCGCGGCCGAGGGCGGCGGCGGCATCGCGACCATCGGCGGCGAGATCGGCGAGGCGCTCATCGTCACCGGCCTGGGCCTGGTCGTCGCCATCCCGGTCGTGCTCGCCTTCAACTGGCTGAGCGGGAAGATCGGCCTCTACGAGGCGGGCCTCTCGAACGCGGCGAGCGAGCTCGTCGACACGCTCGAGATCGAGGCCCACGACCGGGAGCTGGAGGCCGAGCGCGGGGCCCGCGAGTCACGCGAGGAGCTCAGCGGCGCCCGCCAGGCGTCCGTGGCCTGAGCGCGCCCGCAGACGACGCATCGGAGCGACCACGTCATGGGACTCTCGAAGAACAGCAAGGGGAAGAAGGCCAAGCCGGCGATGAACGTCACGCCGCTGGTCGACATCGTCCTCGTGCTGCTGATCATCTTCATGGTCGTCCTCCCCAACACGGAGAGCGGCGCTTCGGTCGAGCTGCCGACCATGGAGCACGCCCAGGAGGACCCGGAGGACGAGGAGCCGTTCATGCTGTCCATCGAGGACAGCGGCGACCTCTTCTTCGAGGCCCAGCGCCTCTCCGACGAGCGCTTCCTCGAGGTGCTCGAGATGGCCCACGACCGCGAGCCGGAGCGGAAGATCATGCTCCGCGCCGACCGGGACGTGCGCTACGGGCGCGTGCGGCGCCTCTTCGCCATCGCGCAGGACATCGGCTTTCCCGGGGTGATGCTCCGGGTGAACGCGAACCCGGACGAGGACGTCGCCGCCGAGGGCGACGCGCTGGCCGCGAGGTGAGGTGACGCCATGGGCATGGACCTCGACACCGGCGGCGGCGGCAAGCGGAAGGGCCGCCACACCCCGGAGATGAACGTCACGCCGCTCGTCGACGTGGTGCTCGTGCTGCTGATCATCTTCATGGTCATCACGCCGGCGATGTTCGAGCAGTTCTGGGTGAACATCCCGAACGACCCGGACGACCTGCCGGAGGCGGCGACCGATCCGAGCCAGCCGCTGGTCGTGAGCGTCAACGCGGAGGGGGGCATCCGCATCAACCGCGACGTGGTGCCGGACGCGCAGTTCCCCGAGCGGCTCACCCGCGTCCTCGCCGCGCGCGGCGACCGGAAGATCTTCTTCGACGCCCACGACGACGTGCCCTTCGAGCGCGCCGCCGAGGCCCTCGACCTCTCGCGGGAGGGCGGCGCTTCGACCGTCGCCGTCATGACCTCGCCCGTCGACGACGACTAGCTCCCGCCCCTCTCCTCCGCCCGCTTTCCCCCGAGCTTCATCATGCGTCTCTCCGCGCTCAGCGCCGCGAGCCTCGTGCTCCTCTGCGCCGGCCTCGCCCACGCCCAGGACGGGCCCGTCGAGGGTCCGATGGAAGGGCCCATGGAAGGGCCCATGGAGGGCCCGATGGAAGGGCCCATGGAGGGCGGCGGCGGAGGCGGCGAGGCGGCGGAGCGCGACCTGGGCGACGCCCTCGAGGAGGGCGACACGGGCCTGACGGGCGTCGTCCGCGACGGCGCCTCGAGCGACCTGCCCATGCCCGACGTCTCCGTCGAGATCGTGGAGGCCGAGCGCACCGTCACCACCGGCCCCGAGGGCCGCTTCAGCGTGCGCCTCGCTCCCGGCGAGTACTCGCTCCGCCTGAGCACCGACTTCTATCTCCCGACGCGCCTCGGCCCGATCGTCGTGCGCCCCGGCGAGATCACCTACCTCGACGACACGACCCTCCAGATGGACGACAGCTCCGTCGGCGAGGGCATCACCGTCACCTACCGCATCAACACCAACACCGAGGCCACCCAGCTCGCCGTCCGCCGCGAGTCCGCCGCCGTCCGCGACGCCGTCTCCGCCGAGGAGATCAGCCGCGCCGGCGACAGCTCCGCCAGCTCGGCCGCGAGCCGCGTCGTCGCCACCACCATCGTCGGCGACAAGTACCTCTACGTCCGCGGCCTCGGCGGCCGCTACACCAACGTGACCCTCAACGGCGCGCTCCTCCCGCGCGTCGATCCCTACGCCGCCGGCGTCCCCCTCGACCTCTTCCCCTCGGCCGTCCTCTCCAACATCGCCGTCATCAAGAGCTACACGCCCGATCTGCCGGGCGCCTTCGGCGGCGGCCTGATGCAGCTCGAGACGCGCCAGGCGCCCTTCGAGCTCGAGATCGGGCTGAGCACGGGCCTCTCCTACATCTCGACGGCGAACTTCCACGACACCCCCGTGAGCGAGGGGGGCCGCTTCGACCTGCTCGGCTTCGACGACGGCAGCCGCGACCTCCCCTCCGAGGTCGCCGACCGGCGCCTCGACCGCCCGACCATCCCCGACCCCGAGGAGCGCGAGGCGGCGGCGACCGCCTTCGAGCCCAACTACCGCATCGACCGGCAGCGCTGGGGCCTGATGCCGATCTCGAAGCTCACGCTCTCGGTCGGCGACCACCTCGAATTCGGCGACGTGGGCGTTGGCTACGCGGCCGTGGCCGGCTGGAGCATGAGCCGCGAGCGCTACGAGGTGGACGTGCGCACGGTCGAGGTCGACGAGGGGCGCGCCCGCCCGCGTGACGATCTGAACCGGCTCCAGAGCGAGATCGAGACGCGCCTCTTCGCCCTCGGCAACCTCACGCTCGAGCTCGGCGACGAGCACGAGATCTCCTACGTCACGCTCTTCAACCAGAGCGGCGGCGACTACGTCTTCATCGACCGCGGCGTGATCGAGAACATCGACCCGATGGAGGAGTCGATGCGCGGGCGCATCCTCTTCGAGGAGCGCTCCTTCTGGTTCAACCAGCTCCGGGCCAAGCACTTCCTCGGGGACGCGAGCGTCTCCTGGCGCCTCAACGCGACGCGGGCGAGCCGCGACGAGCCGGACACGCGCGACTTCCGTTACTCGCCCTCGGACACGAACGACTGGAACCCGAACCCCTGGGGCTCGGACGCGGGCTGGGTCTGGGCGCCGACGAACCCGGCCGACGGCCAGCGGCTCTGGTCGAGTGCGAACCAGCGTGACTTCGGCGGGGGCATCGACCTCGAGTACGACTGGAAGCAGGCGGGCATCTTCAAGCTCCAGCTCGGCAGCGCGTTCTACCTGAGCGAGCTCGAGTTCGACATCCGCCGCTTCCAGTACCGCATCACCTCGCGCCGGGGCCCGGCCGAGCTCTTCGAGCGGCCGCCGGAGGAGCTCTTCGCCGCCGAGAACTACGGCTCCGGGGGCGCCTGGACCCTCGCGGAGATCACCGGGGGTCAGGACGGCTACGACGCCCGCGAGGATCTCTACGCGGCCTACGCCTCGGTGCAGGTCCGGCCCACGGACTGGCTCCGCCTCTTCGCGGGCGTGCGCGTGGAGGGCTTTCGCCAGCAGCTCACGCCGGGCTCGCCCTTCTCGGACTCCGAGCTCTCGCAGGAGGAGCTGCAGGAGACGCGCGTCTTCCGGACGGACATCGACGCGCTCCCGGTCGGCTCGCTGGTCGCCACGCTCATGGACGACATGTTCCTCCGGGCGAGCTACAGCGTGACCGTCGCCCGGCCGCGGGCCCGCGAGCTCTCGGGCCTGGTGCTGCCCAACTTCACGCAGAACCGCACCGAGTTCGGCGACCCGAACGTGCAGCGGACGCGCATCCAGAACCTCGACGTGCGCTGGGAGTGGTTCCCGAGCGCGACCGAGGTCGTCTCCCTGACGGGCTTCGCGAAGCTCTTCGAGGACCCGATCGAGCTGGTCATCCTCGACGCGAACCGGACCATCACCTACCAGAACATCGAGCGCGCCACGAACTACGGCCTCGAGGCCGAGGTGCGCTTCGATCTCGGCCGCTTCACCGACGCGCTCGAGAACGTGACCTTCGGTTCGAACCTCACGCTCGTGCTCTCGCAAGCGGAGCTGACCGAGCAGCAGCAGATGACGGCGACGAGCAACGAGCGGCCGCTCTCGTTCCAGTCGCCCTGGGTGGCCAACGTCTCGCTCGGCTACGACGGCGACACCTTCGGCGCGTACCTCTTCTACAACGCCTTCGGTCCGCGCATCGAAGAGGTGGGCGCGAACGGCATCCCGGACACCTACCGGCAGACCTTCCACCGGCTCGACCTGCAGCTCCGCTGGCAGGCGAACGAGCACGCCGGGCTGAAGCTCTCCGTGAAGAACGTGCTCAACCAGCGGCAGCGCCTGCGCGCCGGCGACCTGAACGTGCGCGCCTGGGATCCGGGCGTGCAGGTCTCGCTGGGCTTCGGCCTCGACTACTGAGGGGTGGCTTCGCCGCGTTCGCCGCGTTCGCGGCCAGAACGCTGCCCTTCGCAGCGGGGTGGCTTCGCCGCAGTCGGGGTGTCTTCCGCTCGCCGCGTCCCGGCCGGCCCGTGGCCGGCCGCTCTGGCGAAAGCCAGGGGATCTCGTCGGGGTGGGGATCCGTTCGGGGTGGAGGGGTTCAGGGAGACGGATCGGGGCGGGGGGCGGGTCACGAACGAGCCACTCTCTGTCACGTCCTTGTCGCCCTGCTGATGCCCGATGGCGTCATCGGTCCCGCACAAAGCGGCCGTCGCCTCGGAAGGGTTTTCCGGGGACGGCGCACGTGAGGCACGCAATGGGTCATCGACCCGGGTCCCGGACCCCCTCGCGCCCCCCAACGCACCGTTCGCAATAGGGATGGACATGAAGACCTTGACTCAGAAGTGGATGCTGCTCGGCGTGCTCTGCGCGCTGGTCGGCGCCGTGGCTTGCGGCGACGATGACGGCCCGGAGCCGATGGAAGACGGCGGCACGCCGGGCATGGACTCGAGCACGCCGGACGAGGACTCCGGCACGCCCGGCGAGGACGCCGGCGAGCCCACGACGATGGTGACCGTCGACGCGGACATCACGTCCGACACGATGTGGACCGCCGACAACACCTACCTCCTCGCGGCCCCCATCTACGTCAGCGACGCCACCCTCACCATCGAGGCGGGCACCACCATCATGGGCACCTCGGGCGCCAACGCGCTCATCGTCACCACCACCGGCCGCGTCGAGGCCGAGGGCACGGCCGACGCGCCCATCGTCTTCACCAGCGCCAACGACCCCGGCGCCCGTGGCCCCGGCGATTGGGGCGGCGTCGTCCTGCTCGGCGAGGCGCCCATCAACGTGCCCGGCGGCACGAACAACATCGAGGGCCTCGATCCCGGTGAGGCCCGCGGCCAGTACGGCGGCGACGACGCCACCCACGACTGCGGCACGCTCCGCTACGTCCGCATCGAGTGGGCCGGCTTCGTCTTCGGCGACGACAACGAGCTCAACGGTCTCACCCTCGGCGGCTGCGGCTCGGACACGGTCCTCGAGCACATCCAGGTCCACGGCGGCCTCGACGACGGCATCGAGTTCTTCGGCGGCACGGCCAACCTGAAGTGGGCCGTCGTCACGCAGGTCGGCGACGACAGCCTCGACTGGGACCAGGGCTACCAGGGCAAGATCCAGTTCTTCGTCGCGCAGCAGTCCGTGGGCAACCGCGGCATCGAGGCCGACAACCTCGGCGACAACAACGACGTCACGCCCCGCTCCAACCCGACCGTCTACAACATGACGCTCGTGGGTGGCGGCGCCGCCGAGCAGCAGGGCATGCGCCTCCGCCGCGGCACGGCCGGCATCATCGCCAACGCCATCGTCACCGGCTTCTCCATGGAGGAGTGCGTGCGCGTCGACGGCACCTCGACCATCACGCAGGCCAACGACGGCGACCTCGTCATCCAGAACAGCCTCCTCGAGGGCTGCGTCGAGGACGGCGGCATGGTCGGCTACTTCGACTTCACGCCCGACGAGGGCGACATGGTGATGATCACCGCCGACTGGACCACCGACAACAAGCTCGGCGAGGACCCGATGCTCGGCGACGCCACGAACCTCGACGCGCCGAACTTCATCCCGGCGGCGGCCTCGCCGGCGGCGAGCGACGCGGCGACCCCGCCCGACGACGGCTTCTTCGACGCGACGGCGACCTACATGGGCGCCTTCGAGCCGGACGGCGACGACTGGATGGCCGGCTGGACGGCCTTCCCGATCCTCCCGGAATGAGCTGAGCCCGAGCGGCCCGGAAGGAACGCTCATCGAAGAAGAGGCGGCGCCCCCAGGGGTGCCGCCTCTTCTTCTTTCGAGCCCACCCGCGGGCACGGGCAAAGGCAAAGGCAAGGGTTCCTCCTTGCCTCGGCGGGGCTGCCATGATATGCGCATAACCGCATATGCGGGATCACGCCGAGATCTTCCAGGCCCTCGCGGACGAGACGCGGCTGCGGGCGCTCCACGTGCTCCACCGGCTGGGCGAGCTCTGCGTCTGTGATCTCGAGGCCGGCCTCGAGATCACCCAGTCCCGCGCCTCCCGGCACCTCCGGCAGCTCCGCCAAGTCGGGCTCGTCGACGACCGCCGCGACGGCGCCTGGGTCTATTACCGGCTCGCGGACGACCCACCCCCCGCCGCCGCGGCCGCCCTCGAGGTGCTCTTCGCGCGCCTGAAGCGCGACCCGCTCGCCAAGGCCGACGTGAAGCGCACCCGGGCCGAGCGCCGGAGCCCCTGCTGCTGAGCCTGGCCGCCCGCGCCTGTCCGAGCCGGGCGGCCCTCCCCCGCACCCCACCACGCCATGCCCACCTTCGAACGCTTCCTCTCCCTCTGGGTGGCCCTCGCCATCCTCGCCGGCGTCGCCCTCGGCGCCCTCGCCCCGGGCCTCGTCGAGGTCGTCGCCGAGCTCGAGATCGCCCGCGTCAACGTCGTCGTCGCGGCGCTGATCTGGCTGATGATCTTCCCGATGATGCTCAAGGTGGAGCCCTCCTGCCTGAAGGAGGTCGGCCGCCGCCCGAAAGGCCTCGCGCTCACCCTCGTCGTCAACTGGCTCATCAAGCCCTTCACCATGGCGGCCCTCGGCGCCCTCTTCTTCCGCCACGTCTTCGCCGGCCTGGTCCCGGCCGCCGACGCCGAGCAGTACATCGCCGGCATGATCCTCCTCGGCGTCGCGCCCTGCACGGCCATGGTCTTCGTCTGGAGCCACCTCACGGACGGCGACGCCGCCTACACGCTCGTCCAGGTCAGCGTGAACGACCTCATCCTGGTCTTCGCCTTCGCGCCCATCGCCGGCCTGCTCCTCGGCGTCACCGAGCTCGAGGTCCCCTGGGAGACCCTCGTCGCGAGCGTCGTCATCTTCGTCGTCGTCCCGCTCGCCGCCGGCGTCCTGGTGCGCACGCGCCTCCTCCGGAGCGAGCGAAAGGAGGCCGCCGTCGAGGCCCTCGCCGCGAAGCTCAAGCCGACCTCCATCCTCGGCTTGCTCCTCACGGTCGTGCTCCTCTTCGCCTTCCAGGCCGAGACCCTCATCGAGAAGCCCGGCCGCGTCGCCCTCATCGCCGTGCCGCTCCTCGTCCAGAGCTACGGCATCTTCGCGCTCGCCTACGGCCTCGCGCGCGTGCTGAAGCTCCCCCACGCCATCGCCGCCCCCGCCGCCATGATCGGCACGAGCAACTTCTTCGAGCTCGCCGTCGCCGTCGCCATCAGCCTCTTCGGCCTCTCCTCGGGCGCCGCCCTCGCCACCGTCGTCGGCGTCCTCATCGAGGTGCCCGTGATGCTCTCCCTCGTCCGCTTCGCCAACCGCACGCGCGGCTGGTTCCCGCCGGCCGAGGGCGCGCCTCCCGCCGCGGAGTCCCCCGCCTGAAGGCCACCGTCGCGGCTGGAGAGCCCGGCGCCCGGAACGCCCCGCCCCACTGCAGCGAGAGACCGCGACGTCCACCCACCGCGCTCCACCGAGACAGACACCGAGAGAGGCGCCGAGAGAGCGTCGAACCGAGAGAGATGCCGTGAAGACCGAATCGATCCTCTTCCTCTGCGTCGCCAACTCTGCGCGCAGCCAGATGGCCGAGGGCCTCGCCCGCCACCGCTTCGGCGACCGCGTGCGCGTGCAGAGCGCCGGCTCGGCCCCCTCCCGCGTGAACCCCTTCGCCATCGAGGTCATGGCCGAGAAGGGCCTCTCCCTCGAGGGCCACGCCTCCACCTCCGTCGACGCGGTCGACCCGGCCACCGTCGATACGGTGATCACCCTCTGCGCCGAGGAGGTCTGCCCGGCCTTCCTCGGCGACGCCCGTCGCCTCCACTGGCCCCTCTCGGACCCCGACGCGAAGGATCCGAGCCTCCCGCGCGAGGAGCACCTTCGCCGCTTCCGCGAGGCGCGCGATCGCATCGACGGCCGGCTGGCCCTCCTCGAGGCGCTCCTCGATCTGCCCGAGCCCCTCCCGGCGGCGGAGCTCCATGCGTCGATCCGCTCCGCGGATCTGCCGGGCGCGGTCCGCTTCTACGCCTGGCTCCTCGGGAAGGAGCCGAAGGAGTGGACCCACCGCTACGCCATCTTCGACGCGCTCGGCGCGAACTTCGTCGTCCTCGTCGACGACGGGATGACGCTCCACCACGACACGCTCTACCACCTCGGCGTCGGCGTGCCCGATCGGGACGCCGTCGTCGCCGCCTACCACCGCGCCCGCGAGCTCGGCGCGCCGATCCACAAACCGCCGCGGACCACCTGGCGCGGCACGCCGCTCCACGAGCTCTGGCTGAAGGACCCGGACGGCAACCTGATCGAGATCTACGCGCGCCTCACCCCCGCCGAGCTCGCGGACAAGCCCGCCGACCTCGCGCCCTGGTTCCTCGTCCCGGGCACCGAGCCGGGGGCGACCGAGGCGGGCGAGTCCGACGAGGAGGAGCGCGGCGCGTGAGCTTCATCGACGACGACCTGCCGCCGCACGACGTCGCCGGCACGCTGGCGGCCCTCGGCGTCCCGGGCGCGAGCGCGCACCCGCCGCGCATCCTCGTGCTCTATGGCTCGCTCCGCGAGCGCAGCTTCAGCCGCCTGCTGGCCGAGGAGGCCGGCCGCGTGCTCGAGGCCTTCGGCGCCGAGGTGCGCTTCTTCGATCCGCGCGGCCTGCCCGTCTTCGACCGGCAACGGCACGACCACCCGGAGGTGCAGAGGCTCCGCAAGCTCAGCGCCTGGAGCGAGGGGCACGTCTGGGCCTCGCCCGAGCAGCACGGCTCGATGACCGCGGCCTTCAAGAACCAGATCGACTGGATCCCCTTGAAGGACGGCGCCGTCCGCCCGACGCAGGGGCGCACGCTCGCCGTGATGCAGGTCTGCGGCGGGTCGCAGTCGTACAACACGGTCAACCAGCTCCGCGTGCTCGGTCGCTGGATGCGCATGGTGACGATCCCCAACCAGTCGTCCGTGCCCAAGGCCTGGCAGGAGTTCGACGACGCCGGTCGCATGAAACCCTCGAGCTACCGCGACCGCGTGGTGGACGTGATGGAGGAGCTCTTCCGCTTCACCCTCCTGCTCCGCGATCGCAGCGACGCCCTCACGCTCCGCTACAGCGAGCAGAAGCAGCTCCGCGAGGAAGGCGAGCTCCGCAAGGGTCTCGGCGTGAGCTGAGCCGCGCGTCCGCGGTCCTCACGGGGCCGCGGACAGGCGAGAGATCGCGAGCGCGGCGAGCGCGAAACCTGAGACCATGCGCCGATGGCGCTGACGGCGACGATCTTCCGCTTCGAGCTGAACCTCTCGGACGTGGACCGCGGGGTGTACGACGCCCTCGAGCTGCGGGTCGCGCGGCACCCCTCGGAGACCGACGCGCGCATGGTGACGCGCGTGCTCGCCATGGCGCTCGAGCATCGCGAGGGGCTCCGCTTCGGGCGCGGCATCAGCACGCCGGAGGATCCGGCGCTCTCCGCGCCGGGCGCGCACGGCACGATCGCGCTCTGGGTGGAGATCGGTCACCCGGCGCCGGCGCGGCTCCACAAGATCACGAAGGCCGCGGAGGACGTGGCCGTCTACACGCACGAGGATCCGGCGCCCCTGCTCGCGGAGCTCGCGTCCGGTGCGGTGCACCGTGGCGACGAGGTGCGCGTCATCGCCTTCGAGCCCTCGTTCGTCGCGGCCCTCGTCGCGACGCTCGCCCGCGCGAACCGCTGGGACGTGCTGCGCAACGAGGGCAGCCTCTACGTCACGGTCGGCGACGAGGTCCTCGAGACGGTCCCGGTCGTGCGCTGACGCCGCGCCGCACCGGATCGCGAGCCGGGAGAGCCGCGAGCTCCCGGGATGGCGAGCGGCGGGTGCGCCGGGCGCTCAGCCGAAGAGCAGCCAGGCGAAGGCCGCGCCGAAGCCCGCGGCGAGCGCCAGGCCGAGGGGCCACCAGCGCGCCGGTCCTGCGCTCGCCGCGGAGGGCGCCGGGGACGCGGCGGCGCTCGTCGGCGCGGCGGGCGGCATCGGATCGATGAAGGCCGGCGGGGCGTGCGTCGGTCGCGCGTCCTCGGGCCCGGACGGCGGCGCCGGGAGCGGTCGCGCGTCCTCGGGGCGCGCGTCGTTGGCCGGCGCGCTGCGCCCGGCGAAGGCGGGGGGCAGCATCGTCGGGCGCGCGTCGGCGTCCACGAGCGCGGCCGCCTCCTCCTCGCTCATGGCCACGTACTGGCGCGTGAGCTTCTCGTCCGAGTCGCGCTCGCCCCAGAGGTCCGCCGCGTCGGCGACCCGATCGAGGAGCGCCGCGAAGGTCGCCGCGTCGCGCGGGCGCCGGCGCGGCTCGGGGTGGAGCGCCTCCTCGAGCATGCGCGAGACCAGCTTGGGCACGCTCGGCCGGAGCGCGGCCACCGGCGTGGGAGGCCCGTCGACGATGGCCTGGGCGAGCTCGGCCGGGTCCTCGAGGGGGAAGTAGGGCGGCTTGCCCGTCAGCGCGTACCAGAGCACGAGCGCCACGCCGTAGAGGTCGACGCGCTCGTTCGGCGCGGTGCTGCCGCCGTCGCGGAGGAGCTCGGGCGCGACCCAGCGGAGGCTCCCGACGAGAGTGCGCGGCGCGGTCACCGTGGGCATGGCGTCCGACTTCGCGGCGCCGAGGTCCACGAGCACGGCGCGGTCCTCCGTGAGCATCACGTTGGCGGGCTTCACGTCGCGGTGGACGAGGCCGGTGCGGTGGATGCGGCCGATGGCGTCGAGGAGCTGCTTGCCGAGGCGGATGGCGACGACCGGCGAGAGGGGGCCCGTGCGCGAGACGTGCTCCACGAGGTTCTCGCCGTGCACGTACTCGACGGCGAGGTAGGGGCCGACGCGCGGGTCGACGCCGGTGCCGTGCACCTTCGGCAGGTGGAGCCCGCCGGAGGCGTCGAGGGTGGCGGCGCATTCGCGCTCGAAGCGCTTGAGCGTGTCGGGGTCGCGGCGGCTGGGGATCTTGAGCGCGACCTCGCCGCCGTCGTGGTGGTCGATGGCGTGCAGGACGACGCCCATGCCGCCGCGGGCGAGGACGCGCCAGGCGCGGAAGCGGCCGTCGATGAGCGAGCCGGGTCGGAGCACGCCCTGCTGAGTGCGGGCCACGACGCCGGAGGGGCCGACGGGCGGCGGCGGCGGCGTCGGCTTCGAGGGCGGGGCGGGCACGGCGTCCGCCTGGGCTCCCGCGCGGCCTGGGGCGGCTTCGGCCTCGGCGCGTCGGCGGGCGGCGCGCTCCTCCGGGGAGGACGTGGCGAAGCCGCTGCGCTTGCGCGCGCGGGGCGGGGGGACCGTCGCCGGCGGTGCGTCTGGGCCGTCCGCTCGCGCCCGGGCGGCGCGCTCCTCGGGGGAGGAGGGGGCGAAGCCGCTGCGCTTGCGCGCGCGGGGCGGTGGTGGGGGCTCGCCGTCCGCGCGCTCACGGGCGGCGCGCACCTGCGCCTCGACCTCGTCGCGGCGCACGGGGCGCGTCGTGGGGGTGGGGAGCGCAGCCACGGCGCCTTCTTTGTACGCGCTTCGGGCGGCGAAAACCGGTCTGCGCGTGAGCTTCCGCGCGAATGACGTTCGGTTTGGCGCCTCGCTCCACCCAGCTGGGGGTCGGATCGACGGACCGGACCCTCGGCGTCCTCCTCTCGACGGATCGCCGGCCGCGCCGAGGCGTGGGAGCGGCGGCGTCACGCCCCCGTTCGGCTGGTCGCCGTTCCGCTCGTCGATGGGAGGTTCGGTCGGGCGACCGAGCTCCCATCGACGAACCGGGCGTCACTCCACGGGGAGCGCGCGGCACTCGCCGCGGTAGGCGATGTCCTGGCCGTTCGACTGGGCGACGCACTCGTTCGTGTAGGTCATCCCGTCGCAGCCGCAGACCGGGTCGAGCTCGCGGGTGCAGATCTCCGGCCGGTCGCGGCAGACGCCCGCGGCGTCCGGCGTGCGGCAGCTCGGCGCGTAGTCGCACCACTCGCCCCGGCCGCAGATCGCGCCGGTGATGCCGCCGCAGGTGTCGCCGCTCGTCGAGGTGCAGTCGGCGTAGGCGGTCTCGCACGCGCGCGGCGTGGTGTAGAGGTCGCCGCAGTCGGCGCCCGTGCAGCTGCAGCCGCTGAGGCCGACGCACGCGCGGCCGTTCCAGGCGTAGCCGAGGAAGAGGTCGCAGAGGCCCTCGCCGCGGGCGTCCATCGGGTCGCAGCTGCTGGTCATGCAGGAGTTGCTCGGGTCGACGTCGACGCCCATGGAGGCCGCGTTGCAGGCGTTGCAGTAGAAGTTGCCGTCGCAGCCGCAGACGCCCGGGCAGTCGGCGGTGCAGAACACGGGCCGCTCGGCGCAGACGCCGGTGCTCGCGAGGCCGCAGTCGTCCGCGAAGTCGCAGTAGTCCGCCTCGGCGCACATCTCCGTGGAGGTGCAGCCGGGGACCGCCGCGTCGTCGCCCGCGCCGGCGTCCTCGGTCGCCCCGGCATCCGCGGTCGCGCCAGCGTCTTCGCTCGACCCGGCGTCCTCGGTGGAGCCGGCGTCTTCGGTCGCCCCGGCGTCCGTGGAGCCGGCGTCCTCCGTGGAGCCCGCGTCCTCGCCGCCGCTGCCGGCATCGTCGCCGCCCGCGTCCACGGCCCCTCCCGCGTCGCTGCCGCCGCCCGCGTCCACCTCGACGCCATCGTCGTCACCGCAGGCCACGAGCCCGAGCGTCAGCACCAGAATCCAAGCAAAGCGCACCATGATCACCCTCCGACGGGGACAGCATAGCCGAGCTGCGATCTCGGTCACGCCGCGTCGCTCGAGAGCCCGACACGAATTCGTCACCGTCCTCCGGACGCCCCCACGAGTCCCACCCGCGATACCACCCCTCCCCATCCGAGGACGTCCCCGCCCAATCCCAACGGAGCACCCGCCGCTCGACTGCAAAGGGGGGCGAGGCGGCCGCGCAGCGGCGAAGCCACCCGCGAAGGGGAACGTTCTGGCCGCGAACGCGGCGAAGTCACTGCTCTGCGAAGGGAGCGTTCTGGCCGCGAACGCGGCGAAGTCAGGCCGCTGCGAAGGGGGCGTTCTGGCCGCGACCGCGGCGAAGTCAGGCCACTGCGAAGGGGCACTCTGGCCGCGACCGCCGCGAAGTCACTGCTCTGCAAAGGGGAGCGCCCCCACAACTGCCCGGTCGCCCGGCCCCACGGAGCCGCGTCGCCGTCGCGTCGAAGAACCGACCCGTGTGACGCGACCGAAGGTCGCGCCGAGGGCCCGACGGGCCCGCTGGTAAGCCA
>PABA01000139.1 GCA_002699025.1 Sandaracinus sp.
GCGTCACCGAGGGCGAGGACGCCACCTTCACCGTCGACGCCGAGGGCTCCGGCCTCACCTACCAGTGGCGCCGCGACGGCGTCGACATCCCCGGCGCCGTCACCGCCAGCTACACCCTCTCGAGCGCGCCGCGCAGCGCCGATGGTGCCACCTTCCAGGTCGTCGTCTCGAACGACGCGGGCAGCGTCACCAGCACGCCGGCGACCCTGAGCGTCGCCCTGGGCGTCCCCGTCATCACCACCGGCCCCGCCGACCAGACCGTCGACGACGGTGCGCCCGCCTACTTCGCGTGCGTCGCCGAGGGCTCCGAGCTCGCCTACCAGTGGCAGCGCGACGGCGCCGACATCCCTGGCGCCCAGGACGAGACCTACACGCTCCCGGCGGCGAGCCTGGCCGACGACGGCGTCCGCTTCCGCTGCGTCGTGACCAGCCCGGCCGGCTCCGCCAGCGCCGAGGCCACCTTGAGCGTGCTCCCCAGCGCCCCGACGATCGCCGCCGCTCCGAGCGACGTCTCCGTCACCGAGGGCGAAGCCGCCACCTTCGCCGTCGTGGCCGAGGGGAGCGCTCCGCTCGCCTACCAGTGGTCCCGGAACGGCGCCCCCATCGACGGCGCCAGCGCCGCCAACTACACGCTCCCGGCGGCGAGCCTGGCCGACGACGGGGCCGTCTTCGCCGTCACCGTGAGCAACGCCTCGGGCGAGGAGGCCCGCGCCTCGGCCACGCTCCGCGTCGAGCTCGCCCCGCCGCGCATCGTCGACTCCCCCACGAGCGTCACCGTCGACGAGGGCGAGGCCGTGGAGCTGAGCGTCGCCGCCGAGGGCTCCGAGCTCGCCTACCAGTGGGAGCGCGACGGAGCCCCCCTCGAGGGGGCGACCGCCGCCACCTACACCTTCACCGCGCGGTACGCCGACCGCGGCGCCTACTGCGTCGTCGTCACCAACGGCGCCGGCAGCGTCACCAGCGCCGCCGCGCTCGTCGAGGTGCGCCTCGCGCCCCCGACGATCACCACCGAGCCCACCGACCTGAGCGTCGCCGAGGGGGCGCCGGCGAGCTTCGCGGTCGAAGCCAGCGGCGCCGCGCTGAGCTACCAGTGGGAAGACGACGACGGACCCATCGCTGGAGCGACCGAGGCGAGCTTCACCCTCGCCACCACCACCCTCGCCGACGACGGACGCAGCTTCCGCGTGCGCGTCCGCAACGACGCCGCCGAGGTCGTCAGCCGCGTCGCCGTCCTCACCGTCGACCCCGCCCCGCCGCGCATCACCAGCCAGCCGGCGAGCCTGGCCGTCACCGAGGGCGAGCCCGCCAGCTTCGCCGTGGTCGCCGAGGGCACCGCGCTCACCTACCAGTGGTTCAAGGACGCCGTCCCGCTCGCCGGAGCCACCGACGCCACCCTGAGCGTCGGCGCGACCACCCTGGCCGACGCCGGCGTCTACCACTGCGAGGTCTCCAACGCCGGCGCCACCGTGGCCAGCGCCCAGGCGACCCTCTCCGTCCGCCTCGTCCCGCCCGTGCTCACCGCCGAGCCCGCGGGCGTGACCGTGCGCGACGGCGAGGCCGCCACCTTCACCGTCGCCGCCACCGGCTCGGATCTGAGCTACCGCTGGCAGCGCTTCGGCGTCGACGTCCCCGGCGCGACGAGCCCGACCTACACCCTCACGGCGAGCTACGCCGACGACGGCGCCAGCTTCGTCGCCATCGTCTCCAACTCCGGCGGCAGCGTCAGCTCCGCCCCCGCCGTCCTCCGCGTCCTCGACGAGGTCGCCCCCGAGCTCCACCTCGAGGGGGCCCCCACCCGCATCACCGAGGACGGCCTCCTCCGCCTCGTCGGCACCGCCACCGACGCCGGCGTCGGCCTCGAGGGCGTCACCGTCCGCTCCGACCGCTTCGCCGACCAGACCTTCGGCGCCACCCTCGGCGACGCCGGCACCTTCGAGGTCGAGGTCCCCCTCGAGGTCGGCCCCAACGCCCTCACCGTCACCGCCCGCGACCGCGCCGGCAACGAGACGACGACCCCCGTCACCGTCACCCGCGAGCTGCCGCTCCTTCCGCGCATCGTGATCACCGAGCCCCTGCTCGGCCTCCGTACCGAGGCCGAGCAGGTGACCGTCGCGGGTCGCGTGGAGACGCGCCTCGATCGCACGGAGATTCGCCTCTCCCTGGCGGAGCAGGTCGCGTTCCCTACGGCGACGACGGGAACCGAGGGCGTCTACGAGTTCCGCTTCGACAACGTCCCGCTGCGATCCGGTCGAAACGTCCTCACCGTCCAGGGCCAGACCCCTTACGGCACCGTATCGGGTCAGACGGTGGTCGCGCGTGAGGATCCGTCGACCGACGGCGGCGTCTCGGGCGACTCCGGCGCGACGAACGACGCGCCTCGTATTCGCCTTCCCTACGCCAGCGCCCAGCTGTATCGGACCACCGATCTCATCCCCGTTCGCGGCACGGTCAGCGATGACCGGTGCGTCGATCGCGTACTCGTGAACGGAGAGCCTGCCGACCAGATCGGTGCCGGGGCCGAGGTCAGCTTCGAGGCCACCCTGAGCTTCACGGACGCCGGGTCGCCGATCGTGCCCATCGAGATCGAAGCCCATGATTGCGACGGAGAGTCCACCCGTATCGCCATCACGGCCTTCCTCGACGACGGCCCGCCCGAAGTCGTGCTGACCGGCATCGGCTCTGCACCGACCATCACCCCCGTGCTGCGCACCCCATATCCGCTCTCCGGGACGGTGCGTGACCCCAACATTGCGAGCTTCACGGTCGCGGGGGTGAGTGTGCCGCTCATGCCCACCGACGATCCGTCGCTCTGGACCTTCGAGACGCGCGTTCCTCTCGCGCGTAGGGTCGAGCGCACCGTCGTCGCCGAGGGCCGAGACCTCGCTGGGAACCGCGGACGGGCCGAGGTCGTGCTCCGCCTCGATGCAGAGCTGGAGCTCTCGCTCGAGGCCCCGGTCGACGGCGACCGGCTGATCGGTCGAGGGGACACCGTGGAGGTTCCAGTGCGGGTTCGTGCCCCGGGGCTCGCCCCCGGAGACACGCTGCAGGCCACGCTCGACGGCGCCATGGAGCGGCCGCTCTCCGGTTCAGGCAGCCTCTTCTCGACCAGCTTCACCGACATCGCGAACGGTGAGGAGCACGTGCTCGCGGTGACGGCGCGGTCATCGGATGGGCGCTTGCTGGCCAGCGCCACCGCCGACTTCGAGTTGGTGAACGAGGCGACCCTTCCGCTCGAGCTCGTCCGCTCCACTCCCGCGAACGGCGCCTCCGGGGTCGAGGCCAACCAGTACGTCGTGCTGAGTTTCAACCGGCCGGTCGATCCGAGCCTTCTCCAGATCGAGGTCCGAGAGACGGTCCACGGTGAGGTCTACGGCGATGCGGGAGAGGCCGCGGACGTTCGCACCGCCAGCATCGTGCGTCGCGAACGGATTGATCGCGAGCGTGAGCCTGTCCCCGGATCGCTGCAGAACCTGCCGGGTGACCAGGCCGTCGCGTTCTACCCGAGCCGCGATCTCGGCTACGGCGGCATGGTGTACGTGGACGTGCTTCACGAGGGGGAGGAGGTGGCGCACTTCTCTTTCGACGTCCGGCCCACTCCGACCCTCCTCATGGGTTTCGTCGCCGACCACGAGCTGAACCCACTTCCCGAGATCGAGGTCACGATTCCCGAGCTCGGTCTGAGCACTCGGACGAACCGCGACGGCAATTTCGACTTCGGCTTCGGCTGGCCTGCGGATCGGGCGCTCCCGTCCGGGACCTATCGTCTGCTCATCAATCCCGGCCGCCGCATCTCTGCGTACGGGGCGATGGATCGGCTCGTGACGATCCGCGCGGAGCAGCTCAACCGCGCCGGCCTGGTCATGCTGCCCTGGCTGGATCCCGAGAGCCCTTTCCAGCCCGTGGCATCGGGCGAGAGAGCCCGCCTGGCGAACGGCGACCTCGAGCTCGACCTCACGGCCGCCTCTCTCTCCTTCCCCGACGGGCAGCGGCGTGGCGCCGTCCATACGCAGCTCATGGAGCGCCGCCGCATCGGGTACACGCTTCGGCCACCGTACCACCCGGACTGGGGCTGGTCCCTGCAGCCCGGCGGCATCCGCGTCGAAGGCGCGGTCGGCGTCTCGATGACCATGCCGCTACTCGGTGGTAGCCACGAGTACCTCGACACGCTCCAAGAGCTTCATCTCCTCGTCGCGCTCGATCAGGAGAGCCTCGAGATCGTCCCCGTGGGCGTCCTACGCCTCGACCGCGACGCTCGTCGTGTCGACGCGGTGCGTCCCGTCGAGCTGGACCGCCTCGACTACCTCGCGTTCGCCCGCGTCGGCGCCGAACACCAACCTTTGCTCGCTCGCTACGCCAGCGGTGAGCTCTCGCTGTCCGAGCTCCTCGCTCACCTGGAGGCTTCGCTGCCATGAGCCCCGCTCTCCCCGCGCGTCGGGTCTTCGCCCCCCTCGTCGCCGTTGCGCTCTGCCTCGCGGTGCAACTCACTGCGCCCTCGGACTCCCGCGGACAGACGATTCCGCAAGTCCATCGCGGTCGCGTCGCGGCGCGCGGAGCCGTCCTCAGAACCGCAGCCGCCCCGGGTGACAATGTCTCGCTGGAGGGGCGGCCGACGTGGGTCGAGTACGACCTGTTCGGTCAGGTACGGCGCTATGTCTCCCAGGAGGACGGCCTCTCCGCCCTCTCGCCGGGGGAGCTCGAAGGGCTCGTCACGCGTTGGCGGAATGCGCGCGAGGAGTACATCGCCGATGAAGGCGTCCCGCCCCGCGTGGTCGACCGGGGCACCTACGCCACTCTGCGCTGTCGCGACCTCGCCGGCAGCGAGCAGACGGTCACGCCGCTCTCGGAGGGAACCCGCTGGGCGCTCGTACCTCACGAGGAGCCGGGGCGGCTTCCCGTATGCGAAGCCCTCCCGCTCTTCGCGACGTTTCTCGCCGACCCCGAGCTCACGCTCCCCCCCGATGCATCTTCGGTCCTGCTTCGCGAGGGGGAGGTCGTGGAGATCGCCCGTGATGGCGGTGTCTTCGCGTTCGAGAGCGCCTATTTTACACCGGACGCGGGCGCCCCAGGGGTCTGCCGCGACTCCCAATGGAGCGGGTATGTCGATCCGAACGGGAGCGCGTTCCACTACTGCGATCCAGGTGACCACGGCCACATCTGGGCGCCGGTCGTCGGGGTGCGCTTCGACCCCATCAACCTCCCGATCTGGCGCGGTCCCTACTACCCCGGCGTGGCGAACGAAGCGGGTTGGATCGGCGCCATCTCGAACGGGAAGGGCTTCTATCGGATCCCCTTCGCCGTGCCTTCGCTCGACGAGGCGAACCGAAACTGGTTCGCGCTGGCGTCGGTGGTCGGCGGGTTGCCCTACGCCGAGCCCAGACAGGACTTCTTCTATCACGTCACCGGAGAGGTCCGCTTCGAGAACTTCAACCCCCGCGACAACTCCTCGAAGTTCTTCTACGTCCAGAGCCCCGTCCAGTTCAGCGGTCGCCGGAACCCCATCTCCAATATCGCGCTCGATGTCGCGCTCGGTCACTTCGTCGTCCGTATGACGAACACGCCGGCGGGCGCACCCGAGAGCTGGGTGCCGCTGGTCGATGCGGCCTGCGATGGGAGCGAGTTCACGAGCTTCGCCGTGGAGGACGAAGGCGACGGAGGCCCCGTCAACCAGGGGTTGGTCCAGCAGATCAGCTGCCCGGACCTGCGCGACACCGATGTCTACATCTTTCGCGAAGCCGACGGGGCCCTGATCGGAGCCCGCTGGGGCATGAAGTACCAGGAGGTCGCGGGCTTCGACCTCGACCCGAGCATCGTCCCCGATGTCAGGGCGCCCGGTGAATGCCTCGGAAACGCCTGCCTTCAGTTCGGCATCATGACCCGTGGCCCTTCGTCCCGGGGCCGCTCCGGAGGAGCGACCCTTCACCTGCCGGCCGCGACCGTCTCGGCCGAGGAGGATCGCTACGGACGGGAGCTCAGTGGGATCGAGACGCGCTACCTCGACCCGGTCACCCCCTACGTGTCCTTCCTGCGCTCGGGCGACCGCGTTCGCGTGATCGTGATCAATCGCGCCACCGGCTACGTGGGCACGCTCCGCACGCAGGTCATGCAGGCGCCCAATGGGCTCGCGCGCATCGGCGACAACGGGGAGGAGATCATCCTCCGCCCCCCCAACCTGAAGGTGAAGGCGTTTCGCCGGGTCGACCGCGACCGCTCGCCCGGATTCGATGGCGAGACCAATCGCAACGTCATCTCGTTCCAGGGCCAGGCCCTTCAGAGCGACGCGCTCATCGAGATCGTCACGGAGTGGCTCGACGCCGATGGCTCGCCCCTCCCGGAAGGGCTTCCCGGATACACGGGTCGTCTCGCTCGTGTCGCGACCTCGGGCGAGCTCGTTCCCGAGGGCTCCCCGGAGACCGCCGGGGACACGGTGGGTCAGTTCCCCATCCGCCCGGGTCGCCACGTCCAGGTGATCAAGACGCCTCGGGATGACGGCCCCGCGGGCCGCACGCACTATTACGTCCACGTCGACGGAGCACCGTCAGAGCGACTCATCGATTTCTCCGGTGGCGGCGTAGGGCCGACCGGGCCGGACTTCTCGGTCGACGAGGTCTGCTACCGCACCGGGGACATCGACGCTCCCTACTCCTGCGTCCAGAAGAGCGCGGGCGACGGTCCTCTCACGCAGCGGCCCGCCGACTTCGTACCCTTCCTCGTCGACCACTTCGACGCCGACTCGACGCGTGCGCTCGCCGAGCTTCGCGCGCGGGAGCTCGCGGATGCCTACGTCGAGGGGGACCCGGCTCCGGTCCTGGACGACCTCGATCCCGTCTACCTCTCCGTCTACAGCCCCGAATACCGCTTCACGCTCCGAGACCTCGAGGTCGACAGCGTAGACGTGCTCACCACGGTCGACGAAGAAGGGCGGAGCCGCACGACGGCCACCGTTCGCTACGACAACCGGGAGCCCTTCGACGACCCGCTCGATCCGGTCTCATCTGACGAAGGCCTCGCCATGCACGCGGGCTACGAGACCGTCTCGGCCATGGCCGGCGAGAGCGCGGAGACGGACTTCCCGGGCATCGACGACTTCCTGGCCATGACCCCGGCCAGGCAAGCCGAGGAGCTCGGCGAGATGGTCGGCTCGCTCACGCTCGAGGACTTCCTGACCTTGGGGATCTACGACCTCGACGACCCAGCCAACCCTCTTTGGGAGCTCGACGGACTCCCGCTGGTCCTCACCGACACCCGGCGCATCCACCTCGAGCGTCGCCACGTCACCGCCCAGCACGGCACCTCCACCACGGGCAGCCCCGACTACGTCGACGACTACCAGTTCTTCCGCTTCCTCCTCTTCCGCCCATCGAACGTCACCCTGCGCGTCGAGGATGGGAACGGGAACGCGCTCGGCACGCTCTCGACCCGCCGCAACGTGCCCCCCGGCATGTGGCACTTCGTGCTCGACGCCGAGGACCTCTTCGAGGCGGGCGTCCACCCGGCCGGCGCAGAGGGCGAGGGAGCCGGCGATGGTCGCTTCTTCCTCGTGCTCGAGGTCGACCGGAACGAGGAGACCATCGACGATCACACGCACGAGGCGCGCTGGCCCGGGAAGCTCACGGAACGCCACCCGAACCTCGTCCTCGGCCAGACGGCAACGAACGACGTCCTCCTACGGGACGGCTCGCTTCGTCTCTCGAGGCAGGACCTCCTCGTTCAGGGTCGTGGCCCTGCGATTCGCCTCAGCCGCAACTACTCCAGCCTCGCGACCTCCCGCGACGAGAGCCCCTTCGGCCCGGGGTGGACCAACGACCTCGACATGCGGCTGATTCCCCTCACGCAAGACGAGGGTGTCGGTGGCACGCCGGGCAGCATCCCCTCCTGGGTCCGGGACGTGAAGTCCGATGGTGTCCAGACACGCTTGCTGCGCGAGAGCGAGATCGTCGTCCCCGAGCCGGGCGAGATGCGCTGGACGGGGGTCGCCGTGAACGGGACGGTCTTCCGCCGGGATCCGGGCGGCGCATGGCAGGTGGAGCGCGGTCGCCACGGCCGCCTCGAAGAGGTCGGTGGCGAGTTCGTCTACACAGCCCTCGATGGCACCCGATACCTCTACCCGATCCCGCAGCTCCAGCCCCCCGTTCCGGAGCTCCCCGACGGTGGCGAAACAGACGTCACCCGGACTCACATGTCCATCGGTGATGGGCTGGTCTATCGCCTGGGCGTGGATCCGGAGGCCCTGCGCATCGCGGATCGCGACGCCCCGTGGGAGCCCCCGGTCGACGCTCCTCGACCGGGGGCGCCCCAGCCCACGAAGCTGACGCGGATCATCGATCGCAACGACCAAGCGCTGAGCTTTTTCTATGACGCCCAAGGCAGGCTCTCAGCGCTGGAGGACTCCGTCGAGCGACGTCTTCACTTCGCCTACACCGAGCTCCCGACCCCGGACGGACCCCAGTCGCGGATCACGCGAGCCACACTGCACGACAGAGCCGGTACCACGCTTCGCACCATCGACTACCGCTATGACCCTCAGGGCTATCTCGAAGAGGTCGAGCGGCACGGGCGTATCGAGCGCTACCGTTACCGCGACGAGTGCGCGGCGGTGGACGACGTCGCCGCGCGCGGAGGGGAGCGCAACCTCGTCCAGGTGCAGAAGACCCCGGACGGGGTCGAGTGGCTCTCCACCGAGTACCGCTACTTCGAGCGCGGTGAGCTGCCCGAGAGCGTGGGCGCGTTCATCGGCCACGTGACCGGCTGCGACGTCGTGCGCGAGGTCGAGTACCCGGTGCGTGACGACGAACGGGACCCGGACGCCCCGGGCGACCCCATCCTCCGCTACGCCTACGACGGCCTGACGCGCACGGTGACCAATCCGCGCGGCTTCAGCACCACCTATACGCTCAACGAGTTCGGGAACACGGTCCTCATCGAGGAGCCCCTCGGCCGGCGCACCGAGCAGCACTGGTCGGTCGACGAGGCCTCTCCGGCCGACAACGTCCTCGTCCGAAAGGTCGAGACCCTCGGCGCGGGGCGCACACGCGCCTGGCACTACGAGTACGAGCGCGACGCCTTCGGCCGCCTGGAGCGTGTGGTCGAGAGCGACCCCTACGGCAACGCGGCGACGACCGACTACGACCCGCGCTTCGCCGTACCCACGCGACGAGAAGACCGGAACGGCAATGTCGAATCGTGGACCTACGACGACCGCGGCAATCTGCTGACGCACACCGCGGGCACGGGTGACGAGGCCGCGACCTGGACCTTCACCTACGACGAGAATTTTCAGCGTCGGACCGCCCGAGCGCCGGGTCGCCCGGGTCTCACCGTCACCACCTACGACGTCTACGGCAACGTCGACACCATCACCGAGCCCGCCGGGAGCGTCACCGACCTCGACCACGACGCGCTCGGTCGCATGGTCGCCCGGACCGACGCCGCGGGTCACACGACGACCTTCGAGTACGACGACCACGACAACCTGGTTCGGGTCGTTCACCCCGAGGTGACCCTCCCCGGCGAAGCGGACCCGTCGGCGCTCGCGGCGTTGCACTTCCGCCGGGAAGAGCTCTTCACGTACGACCTTCTCGGCAATCGCCTGACGGAGACCGATCGGCGCGGTCTGACCGTCACCTACACCTACACGGCCCAGGCTCAGGTCGCGACCATCACCCGCAGCGCCGGAGGCGACGGTCGACGGCTCTTCCTCTACGACAACGCCGGCAACTTGGTACGGGAGACCGACTGGAAGGGCGTCGCGACCGTTCACGAGTACGACGCCCTCGACCGGCGCATCGCCACGGTCAACCGCGTCGGCGACCGGATGGAGCAGGACTACGACCTCGCCGACAACGTGGTCGAGATCCGGAGCTACGACGGTCGCGTCACCACCTTCGAATACGACCTGCTCGACCGCCTGACCGAGCAGCGCCGCCTCGGCGACGAGGGCCGCTGGCTCGAGTACGACTACACGGGGCGCGACGAGCACGACCCCGACACGAACCTCTACCGGCTCACCGAGCACCGAGGTGCCGACCACGCGTCATTGGTGACGACCTACAGCTACGACACCCACGACCGGCCACGCTTCCGGAGGGTGGAGACCCCGGGCGGCGAGGCGCACACCTACGAGTGGCGCTACTCGGTCGACGGAACGCTCGAGCGGGAGATCGACGAGGAGGGGCGCGCCACCCGCTACGAGTACGACGAGCAGGGGCGGCGGACGCGGGCGTGCCGGGAGCACGTGGACCCGGACAGTGGCGCCCGAGGCGAGGTCTGCACTCGCTACGAGCACGACGCGCGTGGGCTGGTGATCGATGTCTACGACGCGCTGGGACGCCGGACACACGTCGACTTCGACGAGTGGGGCCGCGCTTGGCGGGTCACGGACGCAGACGGCTTCTCGACCACTCGCCTCTTCGACGGCGAAGGGTCCGTGGTCGACGCGCGCGACCCGGAGGGTCAACACCAGCTGACCTTCCGAGACCTGCTCGGTCGCGTCCTGCGCGTGACGGATCGGACCGGCCGAGACGTCCAGCACGTCCGAGAGTACGACGCGAACGGCAACCCGACCGTCGTCGAGAACGGCCGGGGCTATCGGACGCACATCACCTACGACGCGGAGGACCGCGAGGAGACGATCACCGAGGGGCTCGTGGCGTCCGGGGCCGAGGAGGGTGACGCGGCAGCGCCGCGGACCTGGTCGATCCTGGAGCGGGACGGAGCGGGCAATCCGCTTCGGCTTCAGGACGCTCTCGAGCGCGTGACGCGCATCTCCTACAACGACAACGCTCTCCCGGCGACGATCACGGATCCGCTCGGTCAGGAGAGCCGCCGCAGCTACACGCGGACGGGGCAGGTTCGCACCGAGACCGATCGGCGCGGCACCACCACCCGCTACGAGTACGACGGCCGGGACCGCCTCCACCGCGTGATCGACGCGAACGGCGACGCCGTCGAGTACCGCTACGACCGCGTCGGCAACGTGCGCTTCGTGCGGGACCGGCGGGGCATCGAGACCGAGACCCGCTACGACGATCTCGACCGACCCATCCGGGTCTTCCACGGGGGCGAGCGGGTCCAGTCGATGGCCTACGACGCCGCCGGGCAGCTCACCTCGGTCGCGAACGGCCGGGACCACGTCACGCGCTATCGGGACTACGACGGGCGGGGGAACGCTCGGACCGTCGAACACCCGGACGGCACGACCGAGAGCTACAGCTTCGACGCGCTGGGCCGGGTCGCCACGAGCACCAACGAGGAGCTCGAGGAGACAGTCTTCCGCTACGACGCGGAGGGTCGAATCGCGTCGGTGACCTTTGCGGGGGAGACGGCCAGCTTCCGCTACGACGTGCACGGCAACCTGGTCGAGCTGACCCGCCCCGAGTCCCAGCCCGGAGGTCGCAACGCCGGCGAGACGCGCGTGATGCACTACGACCGCTTCGACCGGCTGACGCGGGTCATCGAGGGCGGGCTCGAGACGGCCTACGAGTACGACGCCGCGGACAACCTGCGGCACCAGCGGGACCCGCTCGGGCGGCACGTGGAGTACACGTACGACCTGCTCGATCGGCGCGTGTCGCACATCCAGCACCGGCCGGAGGCGGAGGGGCCGCCCCTGGTGTCGTCGGTCGAGGAGTACGACCCGGAGGGTCACCCCTTGCGCCTGCGCAACCCGCTCGGGGAAGAGACGCGCTTCGAGTACGACGTGCTCGGGCGCCCCGTCGACGTCGACTACGCGCTGCGGGGAGCTCCGGTCGTGTCGGTGCTGCGCCACGTGCACTACGACTACGACGCGAACGGCAACGTCGAGCTCGTCACCGAGACGCGGGAGCGGCCCGACGGGAGCACGTACGAGGAGCTCATCGATCCGAGCTGGGATGGCCGGGACCGGCTGAGCTCGGTGACGACGCGCGGGGTGACGATCGGCTTCGGCTACGACGTCGACGGGAACCGCACCCGTGTGACGAGCCCGGCGGGCGAGACGCGCTACGAGTACGACCCCCGGGACCGGCTGGCGACGGCGATCACGGCGGAGGGGCGGACGGAGTATGCGTACTTCGCGGACGGCGCGATGGAGCTGGTGACGCGGCCGAACGGAACGGAGACGGAGTACGGCTGGACGGCGGCGAACCGGCTGGAGTTCGTGGAGCACCGGCGCTCGCCGACGCAGGCCGACCCGGCGGCGGTATTCGCGCGGTACGACTACACGTGGGACGGGAACGGGAACCGCCGAACCGAGCGGGCGGAGATCGCGGGGGCGGTGGAGACGACGTCGTACGAGTACGACGTGCTGGACCGGCTGGAGGCGTTCACGCGGACGCCGGAGGGGTCGGCGGGGGAGCGGACGGCGTACACGTTCTCGGGGTACGACCGGGCAACGGAGACGGTGACGCGCGAGGGCGCGACGGTGCGGACGCGGACGTACACGTACGACGGCGTGGGCCGGGCGGTCGAGGTGGAGGAGAACGAGCCCGGTGGGGCGGGGCGGCACACGCTGGGCTACGTCTTCGACGACGCGGGCAACACGCTGCGGCGGACGGACAGCGCGGCACCGACGGCGACGGTGGAGTATCGCTACGACGCGCTCGACCAGCTGGTGCGAGCGGTGCGGGACCCGGCGGGGGCCGCCGAGGAGCTCGGGCGCTGGGAGTACGACTCGGGGGGCAAGCGCATCCGGGCGTTCGGGAGCGACCGGGGCGACGTCGAGTACCACTACGACGGGGCGGCGGTGCTGGAGGAGCGGGACGCGGGGACGGGGGCGCTGCTGGCGCACTACCGGTACGCGGACCGGCTGCTGAGCCTGGCGAGCGGCAGCGAGACGCAGTGGTACCACCTGGACGGGGCGGGCAGC
>PABA01000140.1 GCA_002699025.1 Sandaracinus sp.
CGACGAGCCGGTTCAGCTCGTCCCAGCGGTACTGGTAGTGCTGCTCGGCGTCGCAGCGGCAGTGCGCGACGAGGTGGTCGTGGCGCGCGTCGAGGTCGGACCCGAGCGTGTCGTAGCAGGCGGTGGTCGCGTCCACGTCGTGGCAGCGGGCCCGCGTGGTCATGGCCTCGACGTTGCCGCTCGCGCCGTAGTCGAGGCTGACCCAGCCGCCGCGATCGACGGCGGTGCTCGTCTCGGCGGGCGGCGAGCCCGGGAGGTTGGTCGCGAGGTAGAGCGCCGTCGGCCGGGCATCGGTACCGGCCCGCTGCTCGCCGAAGCCGCTGACGACCTGGCCCTCGGCGCCGAGCGAGCGCTCGTAGAAGTTCGAGGCGTCGTCGGTCCACTCGACCTGGTTCGCCAACCAGTCGTAGCGGTAGGTCATGCTGATGGGCCGCTCGGGCGCCTGCTCGGGGAGCATGGGCGCGGGGTCACGGCGCATGGGGTCGACGCTCCGGTGGGCGGCCTGGACGGCGCGCCAGTCCTGGGCCGGGATGTCCGTCAGGCCCCAGTCGACGTTGTTGCGGTAGCTGTAGTCGATGCGCGCGACGCGATAGAGCGCGTCGTGCAGGATCTCCTGCCGGGCCGGGCGCTGGTGGCTCGGGAACTGGCTCGGCGACGCGACGTCCTCGATCTCCGTGAGGTTGCTGGCCGCGTCCCAGGTGTAGCGGTAGTCGAAGGGGCGGGTGACGGCGCTGAGGCTCGGCGCGGTGCCGGAGGTCGGCGAGTGCCGCACGGCGAAGCTGCTGATGGGCCGGTGGCGGACGTCGTAGCCGGTGTCCACGCGGAAGCTGGCCGTGGAGGTGTCCACGCCGCCGAACCAGGTCCGCCAGTTGCGCAGGTGCAGGTCGTAGTGGGCTCGGAGCACCCGGTGCTCGGCGCCGCCCACGGACACGAACGCGTCCCGGGGCAGCCGCAGGTAGGCCGAGTACTGCATGCGGCCCGACACCCCGGGGAAGGCGCCGGTGCCGCCCATGGTCGCCCAGTCCGGGTCCTCGGGGTACGTGCGCGTCAGGACCTCGTCGTTCCGGTTGTAGGTGACGGTGGAGACGTAGGTGTGGGCCTCGTCGAAGAGGCGCATGTCGTCGACCGGGGCGTCGTCGGTCAGGACGCCCGGTGCGTCGCCGCTGAGGACCTCGGCGACCGGGCCGGCCGCAGGGAGCACGGCCATCTGGCGCGCCGACCAGGTGGGGCGGCCGCGGTCGTCGTAGTCGACGAGCGAGCGCTGGCCGCGGTCGCTCGAGCCGGTGAGGCGGCCGCGGTAGTTCGCGGCGCTCGGCGGCGCGGGGAAGGCGCCGGCCCAGGCGGGGAGCGCGTCGAAGTGGTAGCGGGCGTCAACGGGCCGCGCCGTCGGCGACGCGACGACGTCGAGGCCGATGGCGTGCTGCGGCAGCGCCTCGTCCGGGTCGTCGCCGGAAGGCTGGGCCTCGTCGCATTGGACGTAGTCCTCGGCGAGGAGGCGGCCGGCCCAGTCGTAGTAGAAGTTCTGGCCGCAGCCCCGCGGGTCGCGCATGGCGACCAGATCGCCGACGCGGTTGAAGAGGTAGCGCCAGCCGCGCGACTCGGCGGGGCCGCTCCGCGCGTCGCTGTCCGGGTCGGTGCCGCCGAGGCGGCGGCCGACGCTGTCGTAGACGAACGACCGCGTCAGCGTGTGGCCGTCGACGGGCGCGCGATCGGTGGCGGCCGGGCTGGACGTCTCGGCGCGCGTGACGCTGAGGACCGCGCCGTCGGCGCGGTAGGTGGTGAAGAGGCGGAAGTACTGATCGCCGCTGCCGTCCCTGGGGCCGTCCGGCTGGCGCTGGTGGAGCACCTGGTCGATGGCGCGGCCGTGCCCGTCGACCCGCGCGATACTCGGCGTGCCGGCGAAGACCTCCCAGTCGTCCCGGGGGCCGTTCGGCCCCGGCTGGTTCCCATCGAGCGGATCCCACGCGACGGTCGAGAGCGCCCGGTAGCGCGTCTCGCTCACGCTCCCGTCGCGCTCGGTCGCCCGCACCGCCCGCCCGAAGGCGTCGTGCACGGTCTGCACGTACGGCGAGCTGGGCAAGGCGACGGCGTCGAAGGGGTCGGGCGGGTCGGGGTAGACCCACACGCTGTCGTGCGCCCGGAAGGGCGTGCCGCGCCTCGTGAACTCCGTGACGCCGCTCTTGATCCAGCGGCGTGAGCCGACGGTGCTGCCGTTGGCGTTGTCGCTGCGGGTGAGCGCGGCGCGCGCGCGGCCGAGCCCGTCGACGTAGGAGCGCGACTCGACCTCGAGGCTGGTGCAGCCCTCGGGTCGTGGCGACGCCGTCGCGACCATGCTGACGGGCAGCCCGTCGACGCCCAGCTCGTAGCGGAAGACCTGGTTGGGGGTGCTGCTGCCGCACTCGTCACTGGCGAGGGCCGGCGGGAAGACGGCGGAGAGGCGGCCGAGGCCGTCGTACTCGACGGTGGTGGCGTCGGCGTTGGGATCGGTGGCGGTGAGGAGCACGCCGAAGCCGCGGTCCCAGGTGGCGGTGGTGCTGAGCGTGCAGAAGTAGCTGCTCGGGGAGTCGGCGTCGCAGTAGGGGGCGCTCCCGGGGTGGACGGCGATGGCCTCGCGGACGGGGAGCTGGGCGTAGGCGGCGTCGTACTCGACGGCGGCCCAGCGGAGGCACTGCGCGGGCTGGTCGGTGTGGCGATGCCCGGCGCAGGAGCGCGTCGGGTTGCCCCAGAGGTCGTAGTTGCTGCCGCTGTCGACGTACTGCTGGTGGTGGCCCTCGAAGAACGTGCCGTAGGCGTCGGCGACGCTGAACGCCTCGGCGCCGAGGGCGTCCCCCCCGAACGCGTACTCGGGGACGTCGTGCCGGTAGGCGCGGGTGCGCGACGAGCGCTGGTCGCCGCGCGACGTGTAGTCGAGCGTCGTCCAGCCGAGCCGACCCGACGACGTGCCCGCGTCGGGGCCGCCTTCGATCCACTGGTGGCGCGTACGCCAGGTCCAGGCGGCCCGGTTGGCGAGGTAGGGGCGCGTCTCGGACTGGATGGTCTCGCCGTAGGCGCCGGGCGCGGGGTTCGAGGCGTCGCCGCGCGGGTCCTCGGTGTCGTAGACGCGGCCCCAGGCGACCTGGGAGCGGACCTGGCCGAGGTTGTCGACCCCGGTGATGTCGCTCCGCATGTGGGCGTAGCCGGCGTGGCGGACGGCGACGCGCCGCGTCCGCACCACGGTCTGCTCGGTCGGGATGGCGCCGCCCTCGCCGACGGCTTCCATGACCACGCTCGGGAGCTCGAGCGTCATCGTGCCGGGCGCCGAGCCCGGCGAGTCGGGGTCGTTGTCGTAGCGGAGCTCGTCGCTCTGGCGGACGTAGGCGTACCAGAGGCCGCGGCCGTCGAGGCCGGTGGCGAGGTGGCGAACGGCGAGGGTCGCGTGGGAGCTCGAGAGGAAGGTGCCGCTCTCGTCGAAGACCTCGCTGAGCCACTGGCGGCCCTTGAGGGCCTCGTAGGGGTTGTCGGCGAGGCGGTCGGTGGCGAGGGCCGTGGGCCGGCGGCCCTGGTGGAAGTGGGTACGGGTGATGGCCGTCGGGTGGTGCGCGTCCCCGACGGCGACGGCGTCGGCGGCGCCGAAGCCCCGGAACTCCTGCTCGATGCCCTCGTAGTAGCCGTCGTGGTAGGCGAAGCGGGTCTCGGCGACGTTGGCGCCGCCGGGCCCGCGGAGCGCGTCGAAGTTGTCGGTCGTGGAGACGGAGCGGACGACGGTGGAGACGACGGGGCTGCCGCCGCTCCGGGCGACGCACACGCCGGCGCCGGGGCGGTAGCGCTCCGGGTCGCCGTCGGTGAGGTCGTCGAAGACCTGGTCGCAGCCGTCGGCGGGCGCGTTCCAGGTGAAGACCTCGTCGCAGTCGGTGCAGGTGGCGGCCTCCTCGAGATCGGCGACGTAGTCCTCGGCGCTCGAGCCGTAGGTGAGCGTGGTGGTCGCGCCGAGGCCGTTCTCGACGGTCGTGAGCAGGCGCGGACGCTGCCCGCCGAGCAGGTCGATGTACTCCCAGCGGCCGGCGTTCGCGTACACGAGGTCGGTCGTGGCCGAGCCGTCCACGTCGGCGAAGCGGATGCGCGGCGCGAAGTCGGGCGCCATGGGCGCGTCGATGATCGCGCGCTCGGTGAAGCCCTCGCCGGCCCGGTTGAACCAGACGTCGACCTCGTCGAAGCGCACCTGCACCACGTCGGCGGCGCCGTCGGCGTTGACGTCGCTCAGGAAGACGCCGCGGAGCTCGGGGTTGAGCTCCCGCGGCGGCGTCGCCATCTCGCGGTAGCGGCCCGCGCCGTCGCCCCGGTCGCAGACCGCCGGGCCGTCGCCGAAGACGGGCGCCCCGTCGGCGGTCGTCCCGCGCCCGGGCCACCAGTGCACCCGCCCGCGCCGCAGCTTCACCAGGTCCGTCAGCCCGTCGCCGTTCATGTCGGCGAGGCGGAGCTCCGGATCCGCGAAGTCCACCGGCAGCCCGTCGTGTAGCAGGCAGGTCTCGTAGGGCTCGGTCGAGAGCGCCCACTCGGCCCCGGTCCAGCGCGCCTGCCCGAAGCGGCCCTCCCCGCCTGGCGTCCAGCCCAGGTTCAGCCAGGTCTGCATCGCCGTGCCCGTCGTCCGCACCACGTCGATGAGGTGGTCGCCGTTGACGTCCCAGACCTTGTAGTGCGTCCCGTCCCGCACGAAGTCGACGCGCGGGTCCACGCCCCGGCCGAGGTCCACCTCGCCGTAGGTGAAGCGCCAGCCCTGCGCCGCCACGTTCGGCTCGCTCGCCGCCGCCGGCGCCCGCGTCGGCGCGAAGAAGCCGTAGCGGTCCCGCCGCGGCATGTGCAGCAGATCGCTCCGGCCGTCGCCCTCGACGTCCATCGGCACGATGTTCGGGCTGCCCAGGTTCAGCACGCCCGCCAGGTCGCCCCGCATGGGCACGGGCACCGGGTCGCTGAAGACGGCCGCCCGCCCCGCCGGCTCCCCGTCGCCGCGGAAGCCGTTGAAGAAGACCCCCACGGCCGGCTCCCCGTCCGCCGTCCGGTAGCGCGCCGGGTCGGTGACCACGAGATCCGGCAGCCCGTCCGTGTTCACGTCGAAGAGGTCCGCCCGCGCGGCGTCCACGCTCACGTTCGGGCTGGTCTCGACCTCCCGCACCTCGTTCGCCAGCCCCCCGAAGCCCGGCACGGGCCCGCTCGGCGCCTCCGTGTAGCCGAAGGTCATGGCCGGCAGCGTGCGCCCCACGAGCGGCTCGCCGAGGTCCTCCTCGCGCACGAGCGCGAAGACGTGGCGCTCCATCGCGCCGCTCCCCGCCTCCGTGTCCGGGCGCCCCTCGACCTGCACCGAGGAGAGGAGCGAGTGGAAGCTCGCCTCGGCCGGCTGGTAGCGGAGGTGGTAGCGCCGCACCAGGTAGCGCTGCCCCACTTCGCTCTCCGCCGCCGTCACCGTCACCCGCCGGAGCCGCAGCGCCTGCTCGATGCGCCAGCCGCTCACGTAGCGGCTCGTCACGTCCGGCCGCGCCTCGTAGTCGAAGTGGACCCGTACGCCGTAGTCGCTCAGCGGCTGCCCGCAGGCGCGCGTCGCCTCCACCGTGCCCGCCGCGCAGCTCGCCGGGCTCAGGTAGAAGACGTCCTCCACGTAGAGCTCGCCCCGGTCTCGCCGGTAGCGGTAGTAGACCGTCGAGCCGTGCGCGTCGCTCATCCGCGTCAGCCGCCAGCGGTAGATGCGCCCCTCCCCGGCCGGCAGCTCGCTCTCGAGCGACGCCGTGTCGTCCAGGTCCATCGGCCCCTCGCCCGACGGCAGCCGCCCGAAGTCGAAGCGCGTCCCGTGCTTGCCCTGCACGATCCAGCGCTGGAAGTCCGGGCTCCGGAAGAAGCGCAGGAACCCGCCCTCGATGCGCGCGCGGTACTGCTGCCAGCCCTCGCCCACCTCGGCCGGGAGCGCCTCGGTGCCCGCGTAGAGGTCGCCGCTGCCGTCGACGTCGGCGATGGCGGCGTCGTCGACCGGCACCAGCTCCTGGCCGCCGTTGTAGAAGAAGCGGTCTTCCTCCGGCGTCCAGCCGACCGGGTCGTCGACGTAGCGCGGAAGGCCGAGGTCCGACTGGCGCACGATGAAGGGCGTCGAGAGGCTCCAGCCGACGCCGACCGGGGAGTTGCCGCCGGTGCTCGCGTAGCTCAGCCCCAGGCTCGGCTGCACGCCGGCCCGCCCTGCCGGCAGCGCGATGGGCACGCTGAAGGTCGCGGTGCCCGAGCTCAGCACCGGCGCGAAGGACTCGCCCATGCCCTCGATGGAGCCCTCCGCGTTCGGCAGGCTGATGCGGCTCGGCTCCACCGCGCTCTTGGCCTCGCCCGTCGGGAGCGCCGCCGCCTCGGCGCTCTCCGGGGTCGTCGCCGGCGCCGCCTCCGCCAGCGCGTCTTCGACCTCGCGGTCGCGGAGCGCGTCCGCCGGGAGCGACTCGAGCGCCTCCTCCGCGACGCGCTCCCGCGCGCCCTCGGGGAGCGGGCCCTCGTCGTCGAACTGCGGCAGGTCGCGCTCGTCCAGCTCGACCCGCTCGCGGGGGAGCGGCTCGCTGCCCGAGCCGAAGCCATCCGGCCGCGATTCGCGGTGCTCCTGGGCTTCGGCCGCGAGGGGTGTGCCGAGGGTGAGGAAGAGCACCGGCGCCAGGAGCGCCGCGGTCGCGCGCTGGAGGCGCGAGCGGCGTCGGCGGGGGGAGGGGACGCCGCGAGCGGAGCGATGCGGCGCCGTGCGGCGGGTCGGGCGGGGCGAGGGGGCGGAATGCATGGCGGGCTCCGGTCTCGGTCGGGCGGGGCGCCGGGTGCGGCCCGGCGCAGAGAGGGGGCGAGCGCGCGAAGCGCTCGGGGGCGTCAGGCGCGCGGTGGGTCGGTGAGGTCGAGTCGGGATCAGCGAGCGCAGCTGCGCCCGGGGGTCGAGCGCGCGCCTCAGGGGTGCGCGAGGAAGAAGAGGCGGAGGGCGGGGCCGGAGAAGTCGCCTCCCCAGCCGGCGAAGGTCACCCAGGTGCCGCCCCGCACGGGCGTGAGGACCGGGGGGCCGTCGGCGGCCTCGAGCTCCATGCGCAGGAGCGCGCCCTCGGGGCCGAGGGGCGTCGAGGCGTAGAGCGGCGTGGCGCGGGGGTAGGCGTCGTAGGTGGCGACGAAGGCCGCGTCCGAGCCGGTCGGCGCCGGGAGCGGCGCGACCGCCGGGAAGCCCGCCCGCTCGTCCTCCATGGAGATGCGCACGGGGGGAGGCGCCGCGGAGACGTCGCCGGGGGGCAGCGCGCGCACCCAGGCCTGGCGGTCTTCCCGGTAGCCGACGAGGAAGGTGCCGTTGGGCGCCTCGCCGACCGGGTGCGCCGGGACGATCCAGGGATCGACGGCGAGGCGCCGCCCGGAGACCTCGAAGGGCTCGCCCACGGCGGCGGTGCCCTGCCCGCGGCGAGCCACGATGCGGGCCTCGAGCAGCATGGGCGACTCGGCCTCGCTCCAGGCCACGAGCCAGGCCGGGCCGTCGCTCGCGACCGAGAGGTACTGACGTCGGTTCTCGGCCGGGTCGCTCAGAATCAGATCACCGGTGCGCGGGGCGCCGGCGGCGTCGAAGAGGCGCGCGACGACGGCGGTCCAGCCGCGGGTGGCGGGCATGTGCTCCTCCCAGACGGCGATGAAGCCGCCCTCCAGGGAGGCGACGCGCACGTCCTCCTGGCGGTTCGTCCGATCGGCGGCGAGGACGCGCTCGGGCCCGACGGTGCCGTCGACGGCGACCAGGCGCGCGAGGGGGTCGTTCGACGAGTCCCCGAGGACGCGCCGGTCGCCGTAGTAGCCGACCACCCAGCCGCCGGCGTCGAGGCCGGCGACGGTGGGGACGACGCCCCGCTCCTCGATGGTGAGCACGTCGCCCACCGGCACGCCGCCGGGGGTGAAGCGCTGCGCACGGATGGCGATGGGGACGCCCTTCGTCTCGAGCCAAACGGCGAGGAGGCGGCCGGCGCCGTCCGCGGCGAGCACGGGCACCTGCTGCGGGATGACCGGCTCCCAGAGGCCCTCCGGGTCACCGGACACGAGCGTGAGCGTGGGCTCGCAGCTCGGAGAGCAGGCGTCGCCGGCCTCGAGGTTGCCGTCGTCGCAGCCCTCGCGGGCCGGGGCGTCGGGCTCGGTGGCCGTGGGGCCCGGCTCGCGGTAGCCATCGCCGCAGCCGCGGGGCCGGCAGGTGCCCATGACGCAGACGCCCGCGGGCGCGCCGCCGACGAGCTCGCCGCAGGCGACGCCGTCCGGCTCGACGTCCTGCACGCAGGCGCCGTCGAGGCAGTAGGCGTCGGCGACACACTCGCCGTCCATGCCGGGCGGCACCTCGCAGGGGCCGCAGGAGGGACCCGCGTCCGAGCCGCCGTCGGGGGCCGGGACGAAGGCGTCCACGCCCGCGTCACTCGGCCCGCCGTCGACGCCCCCGTCCACGCCCCCGTCGGCGGCCCCGCCGTCGACGCCCCCGTCCACCGCCGCATCGGCGGGGAGGACGGTGGCGTCGGCCGGCGGCGCGGCGTCCGCGCCGGCATCGGGCGACGAGGAGGCGCCCCCGCACGCAGCGAGGGCCGCCCCCAGCGTCGCCACGAGAGTGGCTCGAAGCAACATGCTCAGTCCTTCTGGAAGACCTGCCGGAGCGTCACTCGAAGCGTGTCCAGAAGCGGTAGTCGAGGACCACCTGGACGTCTTCGAGGTTCTCGAAGCGGATTCCGTCCACGTCCCAGATGCGCAACCGGTAGGTGCCGTTGAGCGGCCTACCCCGGAACTGGGTCTGCATGTAGGGATCCACCAGAGCACGGTCGGTGCTGCTGATCGGGTTGGTCAGGTAGCGCTCCGCCGCGAGGCCCCGTGCGTGCTCGATCGTCCCTTGGAAGAGGGGCGCCGAGTAGTCACCACCAAGGTGGTTGCGCGCGTAGTAGGGCCCGATGTGCTCGAGCGAGTACGGGACGAAGCCCGACGCGAAGCAGGTCGACGGGTTCTCGCTCGCGGAACAATCCCGCAGATTCGTACCGACGAAGTTCACGCCCACCCGCTCCGCGCGGTAGTTGAAGTTGCCGATCGCGAACCCGGCCCGAGAGAGGATGTCGCCCCGATCGATGGCCGCCTGGTCGATGACGAACTCGATCTCCCGGTAGCAGTACCTCTCCGCGTCTTCGCCAGAGCACGTCGCGCCGTAGCCGTCCGTGCAGAGATAGACGCAGTTGCGCACCCATCCCTCGTCCCGGAAATAGACCCCGTCGGTGTCCTCGCAGACCTGCTGCATGACCTCACGGGTCTGGCCCGTATCAGCCCAGGCGCCGGGGAGGCTCGTGTCGTTCTCCACGCGCTCCAACATCAGACCGGCGACGCGAACATCGACCGGAGCCGTGATGGCGGACGTGTACTGAAGGCCGACCCGAACGTCCGTGAGCTCTCCGAGAGTGAAGTCGAAGTAGTACCGCCGCCAATCCTCGCCATCGACGATGTCCGCACGAGCCGGAACGTCGATGAAAGGCACAGGACTGACTCCCAGCTCACTTCCATCGGAGACACGAGTGGCGTGTACGGCAGCGCCCGGATCGCCGAGCCCGGCCTGCGACAAACCGAACCACGATACCCGATAGACGCCCGGCTCGAGGAGGACGTCCTGCCCGTAGACGGCGTCGGTGGTGAAACCGCAGTAGTCGGGATCGTCATCGCACGGGTCGACCTCGTCCAGCACGCCGGCGACAGCGGTAGGCCTGAACGTCACGGCGTACGGCTCGGGCACGCCACTGGACCAATACGCATCTGGATCCGTCCCTTCACGGGAAGAGGGACCGGCTCCACCAGCCTCTCGGACCAGAATGCATGTTCCGGCGTTGCATCCGGTGAGAGACCAGCCCTGGCGCAGCTCCGGCTCGTCAGGGGTGATCTCGCTCACCGCCAGGGACTCGAGCCGTCCGGCTTCGTAGAGCAGGTTGCGTGAGGGAACCGGGCAGTGAGCGCGCGTTCGGACGATGTCGTCTCGAAGGGAGATGACGGCGGTGTCCGTGGCAGACTGGAACGGAAAATCGAGACGGTAGGACTCGACGAACTGCTCCAGCTTCGAGACGTACTCACCAATGTACTCGTCCGCGTAGTGGTAGTCTGCGAACTCGGGAGATTCGTCGTCGATGGTCGATGTCAGGCGATCGAAGTCGAGCCCCTCGAGTGAGCACAGATCGTTGTGCCAGCGTGCGGGGGCCTCGACCAGCGACATGTCCTCGTCGAGGCTGGCCAACGAGATGGCGAAGCGCTGCTCGATGGCCTTCTTGGCAAGCCAGGCCATGCCGATGGCTCGCCGGCGGGCTCGATTGTAGCGCTCCACGACCGTGGCGTGTCGGCGGCGGAGGAACGAGTGGCTACGGAAGATGCGCCCCGACTCGTCGCTATCGAGGAAGAGGGCGCGATTCAGGGCACGCGAAGCGCTTCGACGAAGGGACTCCAGCTCCTCGAGGGCTGCCTGAAGCTCGTTGGCCTGCGCGCGAAGCTCGCGCTCGAGTTGGTTCATCTCATCGGCACGACCTTGTGTGGCGGCCTCAAATCCAATGAAGGCATCTTGAAGATCCAGATCGTACAGATCGATAGTGAGCGTGAGGCTCTCTTGTGCATTGGAAATCTGCCTAAACGCATCGGCGCAAGTCAGCGTGGCTTTTGCCATATAGAGCGCTGACAGTGCACTCGCAGCAGCAATCGATCTGGTACCTCCACTCGTAGCCGCCTGGAGACTCCCCGCCATGGCGTCGAGCATCGCGTTCACACACCGGGTCATCTGGCCACTGACGAGAGACTTGTACTCGAGCAGGGCGATGCTCGATCGGAGCTCGTTTCTCTCGATCGCGTTGTCGATCGAGCGGACATCCCGCGCCAGTCCGTCCATTACTCCAGCCATCCGGTCCGGTACGGCTGCGAACCGTTCGAGCGCAGCGCGGGTCCGATACGCGGAGCTGGCGTAGCGGCCGGACGCCGCAGCAGAACCGCCGGTGGCGGACGACTCCTCGAGTGTTCCAGCGACAGCCTCGGGAACGTCACGAAGGACCATCGTCTCCACCCGTGCGTGGACCTCGTGAGCCGCCTCACGCAGCTTGGCCGCGGCTTCAGCCATCGACTGCTGGCTCGTGACCGTGCCCACGTCGACTCGACCGGGCAGGGACGGCGAACGCGACGCCTGACAGAGCAGCTCCAGGCCGTCCAGGACGGCACTGGCGGGGACCGTGGTGCGATCGCGCCGATCGAGGAAGAAGCGGACGCCCAAGTCCTCGGCCTGCGGCTGGATGCCGGTGTCGTTGTCCTGCCCGGCGACCCAAGCGAAGCGCGCGTTGTTGATTCGGTCGCGGCACTGGGACTCCCCCATGCACGCCGTGTCGATCATCACGTCAGGCCCGAGACCGGAGGTCAGCGCGCTCAAGGGGTGATTGGCGGCACTGGTCTCGTGGCCAGCGAGGCGCCGGGCGAAGAGCTGAGCACGAACGGCGTTTCGCTCCTGCACGTCGAAGTCGACGCGGTTCTGGCCCCAGGCGTAGTCACCCTCCATGGTCGAGAACCGAACACTGAAGCGGTTGTTTCGATCCTGGCCGATGTTGCAAGCCACGGAATCCCACCCCGCAGGCCGCTCGATGGCCCCGCTCTCGGTGATGCGCGCGAAGTCCCAGATGACGCCCCCCCCCGTCGTCGTCAGACAGTACTCGGTGCCCTTCTCGCGCTTGGAGTAAGAGAACGCGGTCAATCCCGGCCAGCTCGCGTCCAGCGAGTAGGCCTCGCTCCGGTTGCCGTCTTGAGGCCACTTGTCGCGGAGCATGGGTACGACGAATCCGTCCAGGTCCCGTCCCCCGAGCCAACGTGCGACGACCGCCGCGTTGGCGAGCCGGCTATTCAGGACGCCGCGATCGCCTCGGTTGGTCTCACTGGTACCGAGGTTGTAGGAGCTGCCACAGAACAAGCTGTTGGCTCCCACGGGGAAGCCAACCACGTCGCAGTCCCCGCCACCGGCCGGGAAAGAGATATTGGAGAGCGATCCTCCGCTCGGCGGCTCCGCCAGGCTGCCGGTGGTGAGGACGACCGTGTCATCGACGTAGACCGAGCTGTAGCTGCCCGGCGATGCTTCCCAACGGATCTTCGCCGCGAGCTCTCGAAGCCCTTGGCCAGTGAGGAAGCTTCCTGCCTCATCGAGAAATCCGCGCCAATAGATGTCGAGGAGGCCGGGATCTGCAGCGAACTCGTTGGCCTCGGCCTGATCGCGAATCAGTCGGACCATCGAGCAGGCGGAAGCGCTCAGGTACGGGTCAGCGCGCGGGGTCCGCTCGGCCTCCACGGTCGAGAGCAAGCGCAGCAGCCGGTCCGGGGAGTCGTCGCTGATGCGCACCGGGGTGTAGGACCCGGTCCCCGTGGGAACGGGGCACGTCGAGCGCCCGTTCACGGGCGATGGACATTGAAGGTCCGCCGTATCGCCGTCGGCGAGCTGGCAGAGCTGGTCCTCTTGGCCGTCGAGCTGCCACGCGCACAGCTCGCGGGAGCCGATGGCGGCGTAGCGGATGCGGTCGACGTGGCCCAGGCACTCGGCGAGAGGTCGGAGCGACGGCTCTTCTTCGATCAGTGACTCGACGAGCGCCACGGGGTCGGTTCCCGCGCCACTACCCGAGAGAGCGGTGGTGATGGGGTCGAGGTTGACGGAGACACCGCAGATGTCCTCGAGCTCGCTGACGGCCGCTTCCACGCGCTCGGTGATGTCGAAGGCGGCGCCGAGGGCTTCTTCGCCGAGGCGATCGGCCTCGTCCGCGGACACTCGGGCGAGCGTGAGGTAGTGACGCCAGGAGCTCTCGAAGGCGTTGCCGTCGTCCGTCAGCTCGTCCTCGAGGGCCAGACGGCCGTCGTAGATGTCGAAGCCGCCACACTCGCGGTCCGGCATGACGCACCAGTCGGCGCTGGGGATGAGCAGGGAGCCCGCCTCTTCGTCGAGCCTGGGGGAAGCGAAGAGCCGGTCGGTCACGCCCACCGGTGGGGCGAAGCCCGTCGCCAGGGGGAGATAGCTCCCCGGGATCGCCTCGGGGGCTCCGGAGCTCAGGCGGATGATGTAGAAGGTGCCGGCGGGCGGGCCCCAGACCCCTGGCGACGCCGGGTCTTTGACGTGGGGCGTGACGTGCTCGTCCCAATCGCACTCGACCCCCTCGATGTTGCCACGGATGGCGCAGGTCGCCGCGTTGGGATCGGTGAGGAGGACCAGGTCCGTTTCCTCGTGGATCGTCCTCAGGACCTGCACCTCGAGGATGCTTCCGTCGACGTTCTCGACCGAGAGCTCTGCTTCGAGATCTCTCGCAAGGCGCGGCTGGGCGCGACTCACGGCCTCCACGGTGGCCGTATCGCTCGCGCTGGAGAGGAGCTTGAGCACGTTGAAGGCCGTGCCCATGGTCTCCGCCAGCACACCCCGGCTTCGCCGCTCCTCTCGGGGATCGGACGAGTCGAGGAAGCGGGCCGTCGCGGCGTAGTCGAGCCAAATCGGCGTTTGCGGGGGCAGCGCCGTCGCGGCGTAGATGATGTCGTCGTCGCCATTCGGCACATCGGGAACCGTCCCCTGGCCGATCGAGCTGGTGCGACGGAACGCAGCGAGCTCGTCGATGAGGTGAGCCCGGGCTTCGGCGAAGTCTTCTTCCGTGTTGCCCACGTCCGCGAGGAACTCGGTCAGCGTCATCGCGTCGTAGGCGGAGGCGCGACCGCGGATGCGGCCCAGGCGATACTGGACCTTGCCGACGAGGTCGGCGGTCGTGTCCGAGGAGCTGATGACGGCCGGAGGCAAGCCGACCATGCGGAGCGTGCGGAGAGCGCGCGCGCCTCCTGGGGAGAGCTCGGGCTGGGTGCAGGCGTCGCCTCGGATCGCGACCACGTCCGAGCCGCCGCCCGTGAGGAGGCCGGCCGCGTAGAGGCGGATCTCCTGAAGGTTCATCGAGCCGTCGCCGAGGGAGCCGGTGCGGCTGAGCTCCTGATCGGCGAGGGCGACGTAGCGCCGGACGGCTTCCTGGGTGGCCTCGTTGGCCAGGTCCACCAGGCCCTCGACGTCCGCCGTGAGCTGCTCGCCACAGGTGAGCTCGGAGGACTCATCGGGAGGGGGAGCGTTGCCTGCGGAAGCATTGAAGGCAGACCAGATGCCGTCCAGCGGCTTCTCCAGGTCATGGTGGAGATGGTAAGCAACGATTCGCATGGCAATCTCCGCCAGCGCAGCGGACACCGCCTCGGACTGGGGCTCGATCTGAACCGTCTGTCCGTTGACGTTCGCCGTGAGCTCCACGGGCTCAATTGCAGTGGCCATCTCAAGGAAGAGACTGGCGCGGCAGGCGGTGAGCTCGGCTTTGCAGGAGAGCTGCTGACAAGACCCCGTCACGGGAGATCCCACGTCATCCATCTTGCATATCTCCCCAGTCGATGGAGCCGTCACATCTGCGGCGCCTGCAAGCGCACGCTCGCACGTCAACATTGCGAAGTTGAAGAGAGGATTCTCGGGATACTGGAACAAGGTGTCCGGGCCAACGGTCACCTCGGATCCGTCTACATCCTCGAAGGTGAGATTTTGACGACTCCGCACGGAGCGCATCCCGGGTCCCTCACCGGGCTCCATCGGGCCCTCCGAAACGGAGAGCGTTGGGGAGTCGCCGCAGGATGCGATTCCCAGCGCGATCAGGGCGCAGGTCAACCACTTCATCTCTCGCTTCCTTTCCGAGTCGTTCGCACCAAGAGCACCAGGAACACGCCAATGAGAGCGGCGCCACCGCCGCGTCCGGCCGAAGAACAGCCGCCCGACTGGGGCAGGCGACACACCTGCACGCCGTCGATATCGGTGCAGGTGGCAGAGGTGGGGCAGCCCAGCGAGCAGCGACGCGAGCAGTACCCGCCACCGTCGTCCAGGAGGCAGACGCCCGAGGAGCACTGGTCTCCCGATGAGCAAGCGGCCCCGAACTCGCCGGGGGCCGGGTCGGGCTCCGAGCCGTCGGGACCACAGACGCTCGGTTCCTCGCAGGCTGCCCCTACGCAGGCGCCGTCGACACAGCGCTCACCTTCGTCGCAACGGCAGCCCGGGTAGAGCTCGCAGATGGCCGCCTGTTCGTCCGCCGTGAGCCGATACGGCTGGTCCGGCTGGTAGGTGGGGTACATCGGCGAGACCGTGAGCGACGGCTCGCATTCGGGCCCGCCCTCGAGCTCACACGGGTGGAGGAGCCCCACCACGTGCCCGAGCTCGTGGACCAGGGCGGCGCTCACCAAGCGGGTGGTCTCCCGCCCGAGGTCGACGGCGGACCAACGGAAGGACTGCCCGTTCAACCAGACATCGGCCTCGGCGATCTCCCAGACCCCTGGGGAGCGCTCCTGGAAGAGCGTGTCGGTCGAGCCGACCGCGTCCGGCGGAAATCCCTCGCGAGCCCATCCTTCGTTCACCCACGCGATGGAGTTGAGGCCATCCTCGGGCTCCGCGCGGAGCCCGCGCGTAGAAGAGACGGAGACGTCGAGCGTGCTGCAGGGCGCCCTCCATTCGTGGGCGGCGGCCTGCGCTTCGGAGAGAATCGTCTCGAGCGACAGGCCTCTTGGGAGCGCAGCCTCGTCGACCGAGAGGCGAACCTGTTCCGACGGCCAGCCGACGGCAGGGTCCGAGGAGGGCAGCTCCTCCCCCGCCAAGCGATAGGCACGGCCCAGCGATGCGGGAAACAGAACGGCTGCAACCAGAGCGGGAGCTGTCAATGCCGTCAGGGATCGCATCATGTAGCGTCCCGAGCACAGCGAATCGTGCCGCGCGTACCCGCATATCGATCAAAGAGGAATCGCTCGTCATCAGTCGACCACTCTTGATAGATAATACCTCGAACCGCGCGCGTCGCATCGATAGCAGCTGGCCGATTCCATGGATCCGACTCTCCCTCAGACTCCCGATAGAACACCAAATCGTATCCATCGGCCGTCACTTCCCTTCCCGACACGAACATCAAGCTTACTCCGTAATAGCTATCCAAATCGGGAAACTCGTAGTATCGACCCGGAGATCCTAGAAATGCAGGGGACGAGACATGTGCATCCCAGCCAGGGCACCGAGGGGGAGATATCGTCAAGAGTTGTGGATCGGGAGGCGGCTTGATCAGGCGGCGTCCCTCCGCTTGTCGGGGTTGTTGTCGTTGCGTTCGACCCGTTCGCCG
>PABA01000141.1 GCA_002699025.1 Sandaracinus sp.
CGCTTCGTTGGGGAGCCCCCCTTCGCCTGGCCCCCCGAGCAAGCTCGTGAGGGGGGCCCGGCTGCGGGCGGCTCCGACACCACATGCCTGGACGCTAACCCGCGCCGCGGGCAGCGAGGGCCCGCGCGGGCCGGCCTGGCCTCGACCTTGCTGGTTCGCTCGCTCCCGAAAGGAGCGATGTGGACTCGAACGCGGTGGATCACCCTCATGGGGCGCAGCTCGCGCTGGTGCTCGGGCTCTCGCTTCTCGCGCTGGTCGCGCTCCCTTCTCCCAGCGACGGACAGACGGCGAGCGACCGAGCGGCGCCCCTCCCGGGCCTGGTCGTCGAGCGTCACCGCCTCCCGCGCGCGTCGACGACGGGCGTGGGCGATCGGACGCTGACGCTCGTTCGCGTCGACCCGGCGCGCTACCGCTTCCGCATGCTCTCCGAAGGCCATGAAGGAGAGCGGCGCGCGCTGCCGCAGTGGGTGCGGGACGAGGGCCTCGTCGGCGGGATCAACGCCGGGATGTTCCTGCCCAGCGGACGCAGCGTCGGCTTCCTGATGCAAGGCGACGAGGTCCGCAGCGATCGTCGCCCTCGGAGCTTCTCGGGCTACCTCGGCTTCGACCCGCGGCGGCCCGGCGCGCCGCTCTTCCGGCTCGCGGGCCGTGGCTGTGGGGGCGGGCTCGACTGGATGCGGGAGCGCTACCGCTCGGTGCTGCAGGTGCGCGCCGTGCTCGTCGACTGCGAGGGCCACCCCGGCACCTGGCGAACGCGACGCTACAGCATGGCGGCGATCGGGCGAGACACCGAGGGGCGGGTCGTTCTCGCGCACGTCCGCACGCCCTACCGCATGCACGTGCTCAACCGGATGATCACCTCGCTCGGGCTCGGGATCCGTGGGCTCGTGTACCTGGAGGGCGGGCCCGAGGCGTCGCTCGTGGTGAATCGCCACGGCGAGAACCCGACGCCGGTGCGAGCGATGGGCAGCTGGGAGGACGGGTTCAACCCGAACGATGACAACCGCGCGTTCTGGGACCTCCCGAACGTGATCGGTTTCGAGGCCCGGGAGTGAGGAGCGCCCTGGTCGGGCTCGCCCTCGCGCTCTCCTCGCCCGCCGCGGCGCAGGACATCGCGTGGGACGCGCTGCCCTACGAGGAGGAGATCGTGGGGCCGGGCCGACAGCGAGCTCCCCCTGATCGTGGCCCTGCATCCGTGGGGCGGCAGCCCGCGCGGGACCCTTCGACAGGTGCAGCGGGCGCTCCCCGAAGGTCTGGCGGCCCGACTGGTCGCGCCGCGGGGGCCCCTGCGCGAGGGACGGGGCCGCGCGTGGATCGGGGCGTTCGCGGCCGACCCCGACGATGCGCTGAGCGCGGCGCTCGCGCCCGCCGCGGCGGGGGTCGCGGCGTTCATCGGGGCGCTTCGCGAGCGAGTGCCGACCGCGGGCCGCCCCATCGTCGTCGGCATCTCCCAGGGTGGTCTGGTCGCGCTGGCGCTCGCGGCCCGGGACCCGCACGCCGTCGGCGCCGTGTTCGTGCTCGGCGCCACGTTGCCGCGTGGTCTGTGGCCTCGAGCGACACCGATGGACCCGCCGCGGGTGTGGGGCTGGCACGGGGCGCGCGATCGCTACGTGCCGCTGCGGAGGACCGAGGTCGCGTTCGCGGCGTTTCGGCGGCGCGGGTACGGGGCCGAGCTGGAGGTCGACGAGCGACGGGGCCACCGCTTCGACGGCCCCGCCCGGGGCGCGCTGCGCGCGGCGCTCGCGCGGTTCGTGGACGCGAGCGTCCGTGAAGGGGGCGCCGCGGGGCGAGCGCCTCGGCGTGGTCGCGGGCCTCGCGATGCGCTCGGGCGAGCCGGAGGGCGCGGCGGTCGCCCCCGCGAGGGACGCGCGAGCGGGAGCGGGGCGAGCCGGTGATGCGGTCGCGGGCGCGGTCGCGCGCCGGCCGCGCTTGCGCTGCGTGCGGGCTTCGGGCTCGATGGCGCCGGTGAGCGAGGCGAGCGCGGAGTCGGTGAAGCGGGTCTTCCTGGTCGGGGCGACCGGCTACATCGGGCGAGCCGTGGTGAAGGAGCTCGTGGCGCGGGGGCACTCGGTGGTTTGCTTCGCGCGGCCGCGGGCCGGGGTCGGCGGGGCGCTGGACGAGGCGGCGACGCGGCGCGCGCTGGCGGGGGCCGAGGTGCGCTTCGGCGACGTGAGGGACGCGGCCTCGGTGAAGCGGGCGCTTCGGGGCGAGCGCTTCGACGCGGTGATCTCGTGCCTCGCGACGCGCTCGGGCGAGCCCGAGGACGCCTGGCGCATCGAGCACGGCGCGCAGGGGAACGTGCTCGCGGCGGCCGAGGCGGCGGGCGTGGCGCGCTTCGTCCTGCTCTCGGCCATCTGCGTGCAGAAGCCGCGCCTCGCCTTTCAGCACGCCAAGCTCGCCTTCGAGGCCGAGCTCGCGGCGTCCGGGCTCCGGCACGCCATCGTGCGCCCGACCGCCTTCTTCAAGTCGCTCTCCGGGCAGATCCCGCGCGTGAAGGCCGGCAAGCCCTTCCTCGTCTTCGGCGACGGCGAGCTCACGGCCTGCACGCCGATCAGCGAGCGCGACCTCGCCCGCTTCCTCGTCGACCGGCTGGGCGACGCGGAGAGCGGCGTCTTCCCCATCGGCGGCCCGGGCCCGGCCATCACGCCGCGTGCGCAGGCCGAGCTCCTCTTCGAGCTCCTCGGCGAGCCGCCGCGGATCCGCCGCGTGCCGCTCCGCCTCTTCGACGCGATCGTGGGCGGCCTCGGCCTCGCCGCCCGCGTCGCGCCGCCGCTCCGCGCCAAGGCCGAGCTCGCGCGCATCGGCCGCTACTACGCCACCGAGTCCATGCTCCTCTGGGACGAGGAGGCCGGCCGCTACGACGCTGACGCCACCCCCGCCTTCGGCGAGGACACCCTCCGCGACCACTACGAGCGCGTCCTCCGTGAAGGCCTCGAGGGCCAGGAGCTCGGCGACCACGCGGTGTTCTGAGGCGTGGTGTTCCGAGCGCGGTGTTCCGAGCGCGGTGTTCCGAGCGCGGTGTTCCGAGCGCGGTGTTCTGAGCGCACCGTCCGGAGCCGCCCGCGTCGACGCGGCGCTCGGCGGACGCGTTCCCGGAGCCGCCACGCTGCCGACGTCCGCGAACCGGGAGCGACCCTGACCCTGCATGCGCCCGCGACCTCGAAGCGCCGATCGTCCTCCTCTTGGTCGAGGGCTTCCGCACGCCCCCGCAGCAGCGCGCGACGCTCGAAACGTGGGTCATCCTTCGACCGACGCGTCGGGCGTGCTCACGCCGGTTCGGCGAGGGCGCGCTCGGCGAAGCCGAGGAAGGCGCGGAGCTTGGCGGAGCGGTGGCGGCGGGCGGGGTAGACGCCGAACACCGTGGCGGGGGGGGCCTCCCAGTCCTCGAGCACGGGGACGAGGAGGCCGGCTTCGAGGTCGGGCGCGACGACGAAGCGGGGGGTGAGCGTCAGGCCGAGGCCGGCGAGGAGGGCGGGGCGGAGGGCGAGGCTGTTGTCGGCGTCGAGGGGGCCGTCGACCTCGACCTCGACCGCGTCGCCGGCGGGGCCCTGGAAGCGCCAGCGGTCGAAGTCGCGCATGCCGGTGTAGCGGAGGCAGGCGTGGGCCTCGAGCTCGGCGGGGGCTTCGGGCGTGCCGTGGGCCTCGAGGTAGGCGGGGGCGGCGACGAGGACGCGCGGGGCGGCGGCGAGGCGGCGGGCGATGAGGCTCGAGTCGGGGAGGGCGCGGGCGACGCGCACGGCGAGGTCGACGCCCTCCTCGACGACGTCGACGAAGCGGTCGGTCAGCGCGAGGTCGACCCGGACCTCGGGGTGTGCGTCGAGGAAGCGGGGGAGCGCGGGGGCGAGGCGGGCGAGGCCGAAGGAGAGGGGCGCGGCGACGCGGAGGGTGCCGCGGGGGGCCTCGGCGCCTTCGCGCATCGCGTGCTCGAGGGCGTCGAGCTCGTCGAGGAGCGCGGCGGCGCGCTCGAGGTAGGCGCGGCCGTCGGGGGTGAGGGCGAGGCGGCGGGTCGTGCGGTGGAGCAGGCGGGTCCCGAGGGCCTCCTCGAGGGCGGCGACGTGCTTGCTGACGGCGGCGTTCGAGAGGCGGAGCCGGCGGGCGGCACGGGCGAAGGCGCCCTCCTCCACGACGGTCCGGAAGATGCGCATGGAGAGCAGGCGGTCCACGTGATCGTTTACCATTCGTGAATGGTCTGAGCACGAAAGGATGCGTTCTCATCTGAGCGTGCACGCCGCAGGGTTCGTGCATGGCCTCGCCCCGCTTCCCCGCGCTCGCCGCCTCGCCGGCGCCCTCGGCTCCGCGCCGAGGGGGTGCTCGGCTCGGTCTGGTGGCGCGGACCGCCCTCGCGCCGGCGCTCTGGGGCGGCACCTACGCGCTCTTCACGGAGACGCTCCCCACCTCGCACCCGCTGAGCGTGGCCGCGGGCCGGAGCCTGGTCGGTGGGCTGCTCCTGCTCGCCTGGGTGCGCTCCAGGCGGACGGCGCTCGGGCGCGCGCCGTCCACGGCGCTCGCCGCGCCGCGCTCCGCCGACCTGGCCGCGCGGTGGTCGCCCGATCGGGCCCTCGCCCGCCTCGTCACCCTCGCGCTCCTGAACGTCGGCTTCTTCTCGGCGCTCCTCTTCCTCGCCGCCGCGCGCCTCCCCGGGGGCACGGCCGCGATCCTCACCTCGACGCAGCCGCTCGTCGCCGCCTTCGCCGCCTGGCCCCTGCTCGGCCTCCGCCCCGGACGGGCCGCTCTCGGCGCGGGCCTGCTGGGCGTGCTCGGCGTGGCCCTCCTCGTCGCCGCGCCGGGCGCCGCCCTGGATCCGCTCGGCGTGGGGGCGGCGCTCGGGGCGGCCGGCGCGATGGGCGTGGGCACGGTGCTGGTCCGGCGCTGGCGGGGGCTCGGCCCGGCGCTCGCCCTGGCCGCGTGGCAGCTGGTCCTCGGCGGCCTCGCGCTCGCGCCGCTGGCCTTCGCCCTCGAGGGCGCGCCGCCTTCGCCCACCGCCACGCAGCTCGCCGGCTTCGCGCTGCTCGCCACGGTGGGCACGGCGTGGACCTTCGGCCTCTGGATCCGCGGCGCGGCGGCGCTCGGCCCGGGCGCGGCCTTCCTCGGCCTGCTCAGCCCCCTCGTCGCCACCGGCCTCGGCGCGCTGCTCCTCGGCGAGCGCCTCGGCGCGCTGGAGGCGCTCGGGGCGCTGCTCGTCCTCGCCGCCGCCGGCGCCGGCGCCGTCGGCGGGGGCTCCCCTTCAGCGACGACCTCGGCTTCGACGCCACCCGCGCCGGCGACTCCGGCACCGGCGCGTCCCGATGGGCGCCGAAGCCGAGCGCCGGCACGGAGAACGGAACGCGGAACGCCCCGCTCCGCCCACGCGGCATGGACCGCCGAAGTCGAGCGCCAGCACGGAACGCGGAACGCGGAACGCGGAACGCATCCCGACCGCAGGGAGGGATCTCCTCCGAGCACCAGCAGGTCGCCGACGACACCGGCTCCGCCGCGAACGACACCGGCTCCGCCGCGAACGACACCCCCACACCGAGAAGGAGAACCATCATGACCGATCGCCAGCCCGACTTCCCCATCGACCCGATCTTCCACACGCGCTGGTCGCCCCGCGCCTTCGCGCCCGAGCCCATGCCGGAGACGGACCTGCTCCGCGCGCTCGAGGCCGCGCGCTGGGCGCCCTCCGCCTACAACGTGCAGCCCTGGCGCTTCGTCTACGCGCTCCGCGGCGACGCGTTCTGGGAGCGCTTCCTCGATGTGCTCGTGCCCTTCAACCGGAGCTGGGCCGCCAACGCCTCGGCCCTCGTCTTCGTCGTCTCGGACACGCTGCTCCGCTACGAGGGCGAGCTCTCCCCCTCGCGCAGCCACGCCTTCGACGCGGGCGCGGCCTGGGCCCAGCTCGCGCTCCAGGCGACGCAGCTCGGCTGGCATGCGCACGGCATCGGCGGCCTCGACTACGACCGGGCGCACGCGCTCCTCGGCGTCCCGGAGGGCTTCCGCGTGGAGATGGCCGTGGCCATCGGCCGCCGCGCCGCGCCCGAGACCCTGCCCGCCGAGCTCCGCGAGCGGGAGGCGCCGAGCCCGCGCCGCCCGGTGCGCGAGATGGCCTTCCGCGGGGGCTTCCCCCGATGAGCCCCGGCGACCTCGACGCCTACCTCGCGCGCGTCGGCTGGCGCGGGGCGCGGCGACCGACCCGGCGCGTGCTCGACGGGCTGATGGCGGCGCACGTCGCGGCGATCCCCTTCGAGAACCTCGACGTGCTGCTCGGGCGGGGCGTGGACCTCGCGGACGTGGCTGTCTTCGACAAGCTCGTCCATCGCCGGCGCGGCGGCTACTGCTTCGAGCAGAACGGCCTCTTCGCGCGCGCGCTGAGCGCGCTCGGCTTCCGCGTCGAGGCGCTCGCGGCCCGGGCGCGCGTCGGGCGCGCGCGGGAGGAGACGCCGCCGCGCACGCACCTCGCCCTCGCCGTGGAGGCGGAGGGCGCGCGCTGGCTCGTGGACGTGGGGCTCGGCGGTCTCTCGATGACGGGCGCGATCCGCTTCGAGGAGGGCGTGGTGCAGGCGACGCCCCACGAGCCGCGGCGACTGCTCTGGGAGGGCGGGCGCTGGTGGCATCAGGCCCGGCTCGACGCCGGCTGGGTCGACGTCTGCGAGCTCACGGGCGAGGCGATGCCGCCGATCGATCGGGAGGTGGCGAGCTTCTTCGCGAGCGCGCACCCGCGCTCGGCCTTCCGCGAGGCGCCGATGGTGGCGCGGGCGCTCCCCGGCGGTGGGCGCCTGGGCCTCCGCGGCGACGTGCTCACGCTGCGCGGCGCGCGCGGGGCGGAGCGGGTGCGGCTGGCCGACGCCGAGGCGCTCCTCGACGTGCTCGAGGCGCGCTTCGGGCTCTGCTTCGCGCCGGGCACGGTGTTCCCGGGCGGGCCGGCGCCGGCCGACCGCGGCGCGCCGGTTCTCGCTGCGCGTCGCTCGAGCGCGGCGAGGGTGGGCGCCTGCTCCAACGAGGCGCCCCCGCTCGCTGGGCCGCCGCGCTGATCGCCGCCTCAGGCCTCGTCCGGGTCCGGGGCCGGGTCCGGGGCCAGGCCGCTCTCGCCGGCCCGGGCGAGGGCCAGCTGGGTGGAGCTCGGTCCGACCAGCTCGAAGGCGATGGTCGTCGCGACCAGCGTGGAGAGGAGCCCGCGGCCGAGCTCCGGGAAGCGCTCGGCGAGCGCGAGGCCGAGCCCGAGGGCGACGCCGGCCTGGGGCAAGAGGCACCAGCCCGCGTAGCGCCGCTCCGCTCGGCCGAGCCCCGCGAGGCGCGCGCCGAGGGTCGCGCCGCCGAGCTTCCCGGCGGCGCGGGCGAGCACGTAGACGACGCCGATGAGCGGCACGCTGCGCAGCATGACGAGGTCGAGCTCGTAGCCGGCGAGCAGGAAGAAGACGATCAGGAAGGGCTGGCTCGCGTCCTCGATGGCGTGGAAGGCGGGGTCGTGGCGCGGCCGGTTCGCGACGACCGTGCCCATGGCCATGCTCGCGAGCAGGTGCGAGAAGCCGAGGAGCTCGGCGAGGCCGGCGACGAGGAGCACGGCGCCGAGCATCTCGACCAGCGTGAGCTGCCCCTCGACGACGCGGCCGCCGAGCCAGGCGACGGGGAGGCCGAGGAGCGCGCCGACGAGCAGCCCGCCGCCGACCTCCCAGAGGCCGTGGAGCAGGAGCCCGCCGTCGAAGCTGCCGCCGTGGAGCGTCTGCACGACGACGATGAGCACGCTGAAGAGGAGCACGCCCCAGGCGTCGTCGATGGCGACGACGCGGGAGACGAGATCCGTCACCGGGCCGCGGGCGCGGGCGCCGCGGATCACGTCGAGGGTGGCCGCCGGGGCGGTGGCGGGCGCGACGGCGGCGAAGAGGAGGGCGAGGGCGAGGTCGGTGCCCGCGGCGACGAGGGCGAGGGCGACGGCGACGGCCGAGAGGAGGGCCTCGACGAGGGAGACGACGAGCACGCTGGTGCCCGTGCGCCGCAAGCTGCGCCACTCGAACTGGTGGCCGAGGATGAAGCCGACCATGCTCAGGGCGACGCGGCTGACGGTCGGGAACCACTCGGAGACGCCGTGCGGGACGAGGTCGAGGACGGCGGGGCCGGTCAGGACGCCGAGGACGAGCAGGAGCGTGACGCGGGGCACGTGGGTGCGGCGGCCGACGTAGTGCGCGACGAAGCCGACCAGCAGGAAGGCGCCCCAGACGAGCAGGAGGTGTCCGCTCTCACCCACGCCCCGCTGTAGCAGGTCGCGCCGGGTCGTGCGGAGTGGTGCGCGGTCCGTGGTGGTGGGTCCGTGGTGCCCGGGTCGGCGGGGCCGGGGTTCGTGGTGGTGCCGAGGCTCCGCATGCGTCGCTGGTGGTCGAACGGGGCGACTGTGCTCGCGCCTGGGTGGAGGGAACGGAAGCTTCGTTCGAACGCGAGAAAGGTCGCCTCTCCTCACGCGGTTGCCCTGCGTCTCCCTCGTCGTGTACGCACGACGCGTTCGGGGTCCGCGATGGAGCCGTTCCGAGCTCCATCGCTCCGCGGGCAAGGGCAAGGGCAGGGGCACGGGCAGGGGAGGCCACCCCGTGTGCTCCCGGCTCGGCGGGCGGGGCTGCTCAGGGGGCGCTGGGGCCGGGCGCGGATGCAGCGGGCTGTGAGGCGTTCGCGAGGCGGGCCCGGGCGGCGCGGGCGACGCGCGGGTCGGTGTCGGCCGCGAGGGCGTCGAGCTCGGCGCGGTGCGGGGCGTCGAGGGGGAAGCGCGCGGTGCCTTCGATGGCCGCGGCGCGGAGGTTCCCGGGGAGTGCGGCGTCCGTGAAGACGGCGCGGAGGAGGGCGAGGGTCTCGGCGCCGTCGAAGAAGCGGAGGGCGCTGGCGGCGCGGACGCGGAGGACGAGCGGGTCGCCGTGCTCGACCAGCCAGCGGAGGCTGGCCTCGGGCTCGGGATGCGCGAGGAGCGCGTCGCGATCGGGGAGGTCCTCGCGGTGGCGCGCGCGGAGCAGGCGGGCGATCGGCTCGGCGCCGGCGGGCGCGTCGGCGTGGCGGGCGTCGGCGCCGGCCGGCGTGGCCTCGGCGGCGCTCTCGGCGGCGGTGCTCTCGTCGGCGGCGCTCTCGGCGGCGGTGCTCTCGTCGGCGACGTTCTGGTCGTGGGCGGCGGCGGACGCGCCCCCGTTCGTCTCCGGCCCGCCGCACGCGAGGGAGACGAGCAGCGCCAGCAGGCCCGCGTGCGTCATGGCTCCGCAGCTCGTCGCGCGCCTCGTCGCGCCGCCCTTCGTCGCGCCGCCTTTCGCCGCGCCGCCGTTCATCGCGCCGCCGTTCATCGCGCCGCCGTTCATCGCGCCGCCGTTCATCGCGCCGCCGTTCATCGCGCCGCCGTTGATCGCGCCGCCTTTCGCCGCGCCGCGTCTCATGGCGCTGCCCTTCGTCGCGCCGCCCTTCGTCGCGCCGCCCTTCGTCGCGCCGCCCTTCGTCATGCCGCCCTTCATCGCGCCACCGGGCTCGCGCCGAGGAGCATCACCTGCGTCGCCGAGAGCTCGCGCTGCCGCACGCCCTCCTCCGCGGTCCAGAACATCACGTTGCGTCCTCCTTCCTCGAGGCACTCGGGCACCGAGAGCTCACCGTCGCCGTCGGCGTCGCGGCTCGCCGGGCACTCCGCCGTGTCCTCGAGCGGATCGTGCTCGCGCCCCTCGGCCTCGCTCGTGTGGAAGAGCCCGAGCTGGTGGCCGAGCTCGTGCGCGAGCGTCTCCCCGAGGAGCGCCGCCTCGAGGGTCACGCCGTCCGCCGCGAGGTGCGTGTCGACGCTGAGCACGAGGCCGCTCCAGCTCGTGCCGAGCACGCCGTTCGGGCCGGGGATGCCGGCCGCCAGCCCGAAGGTCCCGGGCTCGACGAAGTCCTGCACGAAGAGCACGGGGATGGTGCGCTCGTCCTCGAGGGCGACGCTCGCGCGGAGCCCGTCCAGCTCGTCGGTGGTGTCGTCGACGAAGGCGCTCGGCCAGTCGAGGGCGCGCGGCTCCTCCACCACCAGCGCCGGGGCGCCCGCGTCGGCGTAGACGGCGACCGCCTCGTCGAGGGCGGCGCGGAGCGTGGCGTCGTCGATGGCCGTCTCGCCGACGACGATGGGGGCGATGGTGAGCGCCGCGCCCGCGCCGCGCCGGCTCATCACGTGGAGCGTGCCCTCTTCCCACACGGTCGTGCCGAAGAGCACGGGCTCGACGGCGACGCAGCCGCTCGGGGGCGCCGTCGCGCCGTCCATGGGGAACTGGAGCACGGCGAGCCGATCCTCGAAGTGGAACCAGGGGCCCTCGCCGAAGAGGTCGACCACGTCCACGACCACCTCGCCGTCGACGGCCACGCGGAAGCCGGCGAGGGCGTCCGGGTCCTCGAGGGCGAAGGCGAGGCCGGTGACGCCTTCGGGGACGGCCAGGGCGACCGGGCCGCCGCGCGTGAGGTCGCCGTCGCGTTCCCAGCGCACGGGCAGGTCGAGGCGCTCGTAGCCGGGCTCCGCCGAGAGGGCGATCGCGTCGTCGCAGTCGACGTCGAGAGGTTTCGGATCGCCGCCGCAGGCGAGGAGGGCCGAGGTGGCCAGCAAGAGGGTCGGGGAGGAGAGCCGCACGCTGCGTTCCACCGGAGAGGATATCCGATCGGCTCGGCGGGGGCGCGGCGGCCGGGCGGAGGAGAGCCTCGGCGTCGAGCGGTGTCGTGTCCTCGGCCGGCGAGACGGTGCGCGTCCCCGGAACGAACGGCCGCGAGCCACGACGCGCCGACGCCGCGAGGTCGAACCGGCGGCTCCCTCGGCCCCGAGAACCGGAGACGAATCGAATGAAATCGTGGTCTTGCGAGACGACTCGCGCATCGGCGGGGCCCCGCGCGGACTGGACACGCGCCGGAAACGTTTGCGTAACTCACGTGAGAGCGACTATTTTTCGCTGACGAGGTGGTGCCGATGCGGGTGGCGTGGGTTTCGATGGTGCTCGGGCTGGTCGCGGCGGGGTCGACGGCGAGCGCGCAATGCATGGTGAGCCCGCCGGGCTGCGACGCGGGCGAGCCGACCGGGCTGCTCGCGACCTTCGCCTGCGCGTGCACGGAGCCGGGGGTCTGCAACATCGGCGAATTCTGCGGGGGCGGCGGCGATCCGATGTGCCCCGACCAGGGCGAGAACGGCACCTGCGAGAGCCGCATGTGGCACGTCCGCAACGACAACTCCTGCATCCCCTCGCAGTCCGCGGGCCTTGACCCGGCGACGGATTGCACGCCGGGGATCACCACCTTCTCGCCGACCTGCCCGCTGACCTTCACGGTGCTCACGCGCGGCACCGCGCAGTTCCGCAACGTCTTCGGCTGGTACGAGGTCACGGGCGCGCGGCCCGAGATCGACGACCTGAACGTGATGCTCGACTGCGACGCGGCGGAGGGCGACGCGGTGGTGCTCGACGTGCGCTCGGACCCGGACTACGGCGGCGGCGCCATCGGCTTCTTCCTGCTCACGCCCGAGGGGCGCTCGGGGGACACGGGCACGGCGGCGTGCGCGGGCGGCGACTGCTGCGCGTCGCTCGATCGCTACCGCGCGGGCACGGGCTTCCTCTACTTCTCGGAGCCCACCTACAGCGACGACGGCTCGGTCACCCACCTCAACGTCTACGACTCGACCATCGTCGACCGGAAGTTCTACTTCGCGTGGGAGGACACCTTCGGGCGGAGCAACTTCGACTTCACGGATCTCGTAACGAGCGTCGAGGGCGTGGAGTGCGCGGGCGCGGGCGCGGCGTGCGAGACCGGCGGCATCGGCGCGTGCGGTGCGGGCGTGACGCGCTGCACGGGCGGCGAGCTCGAGTGCACGCCGATCGTCGAGGCGGAGCCGGAGGTCTGCAACGGCGTCGACGACGACTGCGACGGCGCGGTGGACGACGACGCGCCCTGCCCCGAGCGCGAGGTCTGTCACGACGGGCGCTGCGTGCCGAACTGCGAGGTCAGCGACGAGTTCGTCTGCGACATCGGCTTCGAGTGCGACCCGACGACGGGCTTCTGCATCGAGGTCGCGTGCCGCGGGGTGAGCTGCGAGGAGGGGCAGATCTGCCGGGACGGCGTGTGCGCGGGCGAGTGCGAGGGGGTGGTCTGTCCGCACGGGCAGCAGTGCTTCCGGGATCGCTGCATCGACCCCTGTCGGGGCGTGAGCTGCGGCGCGGGGGCGATCTGCCGCGGCGGGATCTGCGTGCCGGGCTGCGGGCAGTGCGATGGGGTGGTCTGCGAGGCGGGGCTCCGCTGTCCGACGCCGGGCGGGGAGTGCGTGGACCCGAGCTGCCCGGGTGGCTGCGGGCCGGGGACCTTCTGTCGCGAGGGCGCTTGCGTGGACGCCTGCGAGGGCGCGGTCTGTCCGCGCGGCGGCGCGTGCGTGGACGGCGAGTGCGTCGGCGGGGAGGGGGAGCCGGGGGTCGATGGGGGGCCGCGCCCGGGCGTGGACGCGGGGTCGGCCGGGCTCGACGCGGGGGGCGAGCTCGACGCGGGGGGGAGCCCGCGCGGGCGGGGGGGCGAGCCGGGGTGCGCCTGCGGCGTGGGCGGCGAAGGCCCGAGCCCGTTCGCGTGGGGGCTCGCGGCGCTCCTCGGGGCCGGGCTCGTGCGCCGGCGGCGCGGCTGAGCGCGTCCCGGTGTGGCGTGGAAGCGAGCTCGGGGCGGGCTCGTGCGTCGGCGGTGCGGTTGAGCGTGTCCCGGTGCGGCGTGGGGAGCGAGCTCGGGGCCGGGCTCGTGCGTCGGCGGCGCAGCTGAGCGCGCGGCTGAGCGCCCCCGAAGTCAGGCGGCGACGTGCGGCGGGGCGCTCGGGCGCGCCGCCACGTCGATCCGCACCAGGTCGATCCGCACCAGGTCGATCAACACCGTGCCGCGGGGCCGCTCGGCCTCGAGGAAGGCGTGGGCGGCGGCCAGCTCGCCGAGCGGGAAGCGGCGCGCGAGGACCGGGCGGAAGGCGCCCTCCTCGGCGAGCGCGGCGACCTCCTCGAGGAGCTCCGGGGTGGGGAGGGCCACGCCGGCGTGGGCGCGTCGGTCGCCGACGAGGCGCGTGAAGGCGGCGGCGCAGAGCAGGCCGAGGGTGATGTGCACGGAGAGGTAGCGGCCGCGCGGGGCGAGCGCCGGGCGGAGGGCGCGGTAGCGGCCGTGGCCCGAGGCGTCGAAGACGACGTCCCAGCGCTGGCCGCTCGGGAGGACGGCGTCGTGGGCGAGCACCTGGTCGGCGCCCAGCTCGCGCACGAGGTCGGCGTCGCGGCCGCAGGTGCCCGTGACGTGGGCGCCGAGGTGCTTGGCGAGCTGCACGGCGAGGCGGCCGACGCCGCCGGAGGCCCCGAGGACGAGGACGCGCTCGCCGGGCTGGAGGCGCGCGAGGTCGCGGAGGAAGACGAGGGAGGTGAGCCCGCCGTAGGGGAGGGCGGCGGCCTCGGCGTGGGTGAAGCCGCGCGGCATGGGCGCCAGGGGGCCGTCCTCCGGGAGGGCGAGGAGCTCCGCGTGGGCGCCGTGCATGGCGCTGCCGAAGACGTCGTCGCCGACGGCGAAGCGGGTGACCTCGGCGCCGACGGCGACGACGCGGCCGGCGAAGGCGGTGCCGGGGACGGGCTGGCGGGGGCCGAAGACGCCCATCATGAGGCGGCCGGGGACGCGCATGATGCCGGGGAAGTCGGCGGTGCGGAGGCGGCGGTCGCCCTGGGTGACGGGGCTGGCGTGGACCTCGACGAGGACGTCGCGGGCGCCGAGGGTGGGGCGGGGGAGCTCGCGGAGGGCGAGGACGTCGGGGGAACCGTAGCGGGTCTGGGTGGCGGCGCGCATGAGCTGTCTCCGGGGTGGGGGGATCGAGTCGGGGTGTCGTTCGCGTCGGGGTCGGTGCCTCCGACGCCTCTCAAGCTGTCATGCGATCGCGTTTCGCACATCGGCGAATGAGGTATCCGTGATATGCGTTTTCGTATGGGTGTGGAGTGGCCGGCGAGCTTCGATTGGAACCGGGCTCGGGCCTTCCTCGCGGCGGCCGAGGAGGGCTCCTTCTCCGCTGCGGCGCGGCGCATCGGTTCGACCCAGCCCACCGTCGGCCGCCAGGTCGCCGCCCTGGAAGCGGAGCTCGACGTCACGCTCTTCGAGCGGGTCGGGCGGGGACTCGCGCTCACGCCGACCGGCCTCGAGCTGGTCGAGCACGTGCGCGCCATGGCCGAGGCGGCGCTCCGCGTCTCGCGCGTGGCGACGGGCCAGGCCCTCTCGCTCGATGGGCCCATCGTGATCAGCGCCGGTGAGCTCATCGCGGCGCATTGGCTGCCGCCCCTGGTCGCGCGGGTTCGCGCCGAGCACCCGGGGATCACCGTCGAGATCGTGGCGACCAACGACGTCAGCGATCTCGGGCGGCGCGAGGCGGACATCGCGATCCGCAGCTTTCGGCCGAAGCAGGCGGACCTGGTCGCCCGGAAGGTGCGTGACGACGAGGCGCGGCTCTACGCGACGCCGGGCTACCTCGCGTCCCTCGGCGAGCCGAGCACGCCCGCGGAGCTCTCGCGGGCCGACTTCATCGCCTTCGACCGGACCGAGATGCTGATGGAGGGGCTCAACGCGCTCGGGCTCGCGCTCACGCCGGCGAGCTTTCCGTGGGTGAGCGCGAACCAGCACGTGCAGTGGGGGCTCGTCACCGAGGGGGTGGGGGTCGGCATCATGCTCGCGTCCATCGGCGACGCGGATCCGCGGGTGCGGCGCGCGTTGCCGGAGCTGCCGCCGATCCCGGTGCCGACCTGGCTGACGAGCCATCGGGAGGTGCGCACCAGCCGCCGCGTGCGCGTCGTCTACGACCTCCTGGCCGAAGGCCTGCGCGAAATGGCCCCGACCCTCCCGCTCGGCTGAGCCCGCCACCCCCTGAAATCATCCGCCCACACCAAAATCGTCCTGCGGACACCGGGACCTCTCGGCCGCCCTGGGGCGCTGCGGCGAGCCTCCGAGCCGAAGGCGAATCAGTAGGGATATCAGAGGGTTGTCGGGTGCCAAGCGCGGGCCCAGGGGGCCTCGACGCGGCAAGTCGAAAGTTGAGCTCGACGTCAAGTTCAGGTCTCGCGAGCCGTCCCGGGTACGGCCGTGCGTCTTCTCACGGCTGGCCGTCGTACGGCCGTGCGTCTTCTCACGGCTAGCCGTCCCGGGCACGGCCGTGCGTTTCCTCTCACGCTCCGTCCTGGGTACGGCTGTGCGCCTTCTCTCATAACAAGTGAGAAGTTTGGCTTCTTACTGTTGACGCGAGGCGGCTGGAACACGTATCTCGGCGCCATCGGAGGCTTACATGTCTTGCGCCCATCGCTTCTTCAGCACTCTCTGCTCTTTCTCGCTGCTCCTCGCCGCTTGCGGTGACGGAGGCAACCCCGGCTCGGAGCCGCCCTCGGACGGCGGCGTCGCCGGCACCACCGCCCGACTCGAGGGCTCGGTGACCCGCAGCGCGATGCCGACCGCCGGTGGAGACGGTGACGTCTACATCGCCCTCTTCGATCGCGACCCGGTCCTCGACGCCGAGGGCGCCGTCGCCGTCGGAAGCGGCTTCCTCGAGGACGCCGACCTCTCCGCGGACGGCGCCGCCGTCCCCTACGCCATCGAGGACATCCCGGTCCGCCCGGAGCCCTACTTCGTCATCGCCTTCATGGACGACAACGACAACGTCGACCCCGAGGACATGGAGAACGCCGGCCCCGACAGCGGCGACCTCCTCAGCCTGCGCGGCCTCGCCTCCGTGAGCGTCACCCTCGACGCCCCCGGCGAGCACGCCCTCGACATCGACCTCAACTCGGTCCTGCCCTGAACGGAGCCGCTCCCATGATCCCCCGCACCCGCTTCGCCCTGCTCCTCGCCCTGCCGTTCGCCGCGCTCCCCCTCGCCTCCTGCTCCTCCCCGACGAGCTGCGTCACTCCCGGCGGCGACGGCCCCTACCCGGCCTACGACTACTGCTCCGAGGCCACCTACCCGGACTTCACCCAGCCGCGCACGCGCTGGGACGGCACCTACCCCGAGCTCTGCGAAGGCCTCACCGGGGAGCACGCCTGGGCCTGCACCGAGCAGCTCTTCTGGCAGGTCTTCCAGTTCGACCACGGCCGCCGCGCCGAGGCCTACCGCGCGCTCGTCCCCCTCGTCGAGCGCGTCGAGGCCGACGGCTCCCTCGACGACCACCACCTCGCCCGCCTCAACCTCCGCGTCGCCCAGCTCGGCGTCGCCGCCATGGCCGAGACCGGCGAGACCGACCTCCCCGTCGGCCAGATGCAGACGCTCCTCGAGCGCGCCCACGAGCTCGACCCGGACGAGATCTTCATCGAGGCCTGGCTCTACACGCTCCTGGTGAACGGCGCGATCGTCCTCGGGCAGGACCTCGACCCCTACATCGACCACCTCTGGGCCATGTACGACCGCGACCCCGCCATCGTCACGCCGACCTTCATGGCGGTGCTCGCCGGCTTCCCGAAGGAGACCGGCTTCCCGGACATCGCCGCCGAGATGGTCGACCGCTTCGTGCCCGAGGAGGCCTGCGGCGACCTCTGCGATTGGGAGTTCCTGCGCGCGTCCTTCGGCGCCGCTGGCCAGTACTTCTCGTCGGCGGAGGTCTACGCCCGCGTCGGCGACACGGAGAAGGCCCGCGAGCAGCTCGAGCTCGCCAAGGCCTCGCCGAACTACGATCGCTGGCCGCTCCGGGACGTCGTCGAGGACGCGCTCGCGGACATCGACGCCTTCACGGCGCCCTTCGAGGCGCGCGGCGAGGACGAGTACGTGACGGACCTGCTCATCACCGGTACGGACGCCGCCTGCATGGTCTGCCACGCGCCCCTCGAAGGCGAGTGAACGGCCCGGCTCGGGTCCCCTCGTTCGGGGATGCGAGCCGCGATCCCGTTTCCCTCGCCCGACCGACTGCCCGATGTCCGCAGGACGCCGGGGGGTCCGCAGGACTCCTTGGAGAGTTGGACTTGACGTCAAGTTCAACTTCGAGAGGTCTCGAGGTCGCGGGTGAGCCCCGCATGCCGACGCAAGCCCACGTCATCATGGCGTATTCCGCCATCCCCGGGCCCCTCCCCCGAGCCGCCGAGGCCCCCCGATGTCCGCAGGACGCGTGGTGGTGTCCGCAGGACGCGTGGTGGTGTCCGCAGGACGCGTGGTGGTGTCCGCAGGACGCGTGGTGGTGTCCGC
>PABA01000142.1 GCA_002699025.1 Sandaracinus sp.
GCGGCACTCCGCGATGGCCAGCTCTACGACCGTCGGCGGCGGCAGGGAATTCTGCCACAAGCCGCTTGACGGACGGTGGGAGGTCCGTGCCCGATCCGCCTGAAGAAACCCGAGCATCGTCCGCTCGGCTCCCCTCGACTCGACGTCCCCTTCACACGCTCTGTGCGAACAGCTTCGGACGCCCCAGCCCCGATGATCCGAAGCCCCCCGTCCGCCGTCCCCCCGCCCCGACTACTCCTCGGGCGGCCCGTCGTAGCCGATCGCCAGGATCACCAGCTCGAGGTCGCCCTTCGGGCGCTCCACCAGGACCTCGTCGTCGAGCCGCTTGCCGAGGAGCGCCCGCCCGATCGGCGAGTCCATCGACACGTAGCGCGGGTCCATGTCGTGCTCGTCCGGCCCGACGATGCGCCAGATCCGCACCTCGCCCTCCTCGTCCTCGCAGCGCACCCACGCGCCGAAGAAGATCCGGTCGGTCTGCGCCCGCCGCTCGGTCGGGTCGACGACCTTCACCGCCTCGAGCCGCCGCGAGAGGTGCTGGATGCGCCGGTCGATCTCCCGGAGCTTCTTCTTGCCGTAGATGTACTCGGCGTTCTCCGAGCGGTCGCCCTCCGCCGCGGCCTCGGCGACGCCCTGGACGATCTTCGGGCGCTCGACGTTCCAGAGGTGGAAGAGCTCCTTCTCGTAACGCTGGTGCCCCTCCGGGGTGATGTAGCCGCTCTGTTTGGGGCGAGGTCTGCGGGTCCGCGCCATCCCCGGACCCTGGCCGCTCCGGGCGCGCGCGTCCAGCGTCTGCCGGGCAGGCGCTGCGGCGAGCGTCGGGCGCGTGGTACGGACCGTCGGGTGACGATTCGGTGGGACGATACGATGCGAGGCGGCGCGGCGGGCTGGGCCGTGCTCTGCGTCGCGCTCCTGGCGCTCGGCTGTGGCGACGACGATGCGGGCGGCGTGGACGGCGGCGGCGTGGACGCGGGCGGCGGCGTGGACGGCGGCGGCGTGGACGCGGGCGGCAGCGTGGACGCGGGCGGCGTGGACGCGGACGGCGGCGCGGACGCGGGCGTCGATCCCGAGGCGGCCTACTTCCCGCCGAGCGTGTCCTGGCGCCAGCCCGTCGACGAGGCGCCCCTCGACGACGAGTCCGAGGCGGTCATCGGCTGGCTCGAGGGCGCCGACGGCTGGGGCAACGGCAACACCTTCCAGATCGACTTCTCCATCGAGGTCCTCCCGCGCGCGGGCGCCGAGCCGCGGGCCTTCACGCCCACCGGCGATCACTACAGCCCCGACTGCGACACGGACCCGGTCCCCGTCCCGCCCGGCGGCCGGCTCGAGGGCGAGGAGGGCTACGCCTGCGCCGGAGACGGCGACTGCCACCTCATCGTCTGGGACGCCGCGGGCGAGACGCTCTGGGAGATGTGGCGCGCGGACATCGAGGGCGAGACCTTCGCGGGCGGCTGCCTCGCCGTCTGGGACACGGCCCGCGACTACGGCGACGTCGGCCGCGGCCTCGACTGCACCAGCGCGGACGCCGCGGGCCTGCCCATCGCCCCGCTCCTCTTCACGGCCGACGAGGTGGCGAGCGGCGAGATCCGCCACGCCATCCGCTTCATCCTGCCCAACGGGCGCATCCGCAACCGCGTCTACGTCCCCCCGGCCACCCACTCCACGGGCGCGACCGACGGCGCCGACGACGCCCCGCCCTACGGCGCCCGGCTCCGGCTCCGGGCCGACTACCCGGTCGAGTCCCTGCCGAGCGAGGGCGCGCGCGTCGTCGCCCGGGCGCTCCAGCGCTACGGGATGATCCTCGCGGACGCGGGGCAGATCGCGCTCACGGCGCAGTCCGATCGGCTGACGACGGCCAAGTGGGAGGACTTGCTCGGCCCGCGCGACCTCAGCGACCTCGAGGTCGGCGACTTCGAGATGGTGCGCGCCGGGGAGCGCCGCACCTTCACCGGCGACTGCGTGCGCGTGGACTGACTCCGCGGTCCGCCCGGAGAGCGGTCCACGGCGCCGGGGTCGCGGGCGCGCCGCTCTCGTGCCATGATCGCGTCATGGCTCGGCCGGTCACGCTCCGGGGGCTCCTCGCCCTGGCCCTGACGTTCGCCCTCGCCTGCGAGGGGGAGCGCGCCACGCCGGAGGCCGAAGACGGCACCCTCGGATCCCCCGCCGCCGTCGGCGCCGCGGAGCTCGCCCAGGCCGCCCAGCGCGCCGTCGAGCCCGCCCCCGAGAGCCCGGACCCGGTCTACTCGCCCTTCCTCGTGGAGATGAGCGAGGCCGCGCTGCCCTTCGAGGTCATCTCCTTCAAGGACGTCGGCATGTCCTTCCCGGAGCAGGAGCGCGCGCTCGCCTACGAGACGCTCGCCGAGGGCCTGAGCCACGCGCTCCGCTTCGGCGAAGGCGACGAGCACGCGCCCATGAGCTCGCTGGTGCGCCACGACGAGCGCATCACGGACCCCTCCAACCACCTCTACTGCGAGGGGCGCCACATCTACGTGGACCTCTGGCAGGAGCGCGAGGGCTGGGGCTACTCGCTCTGGAGCGGTTGCGACGAGAACGACGAGTTCGCCCACGTCGCCGTCGAGGCGCCCCGGCACGACGACCGGCTCGCGAGCCTCGCCCCGCTGGCCGACGACATCGCCGCGCGCCTCCGCGAGGCGGTCCGCACGGGCTGCTTCACGAAGACCTGCTGATGGGTCGTATCTCGGCGCAGCGACCCTCCGCTGCGGGCCCGAAGGACGCGCGAGGACGCGCCGACGGGTGACGAATCCGGGCTATCCCGCGTCGTCTTCGCCGCCACCGTACATGGCCTCGGCGATGCGGTAGGCGCTCAGCTCGAGGTTCTGCAGCGCCTCGCGGATCGCCACCGCGTCGCCCTCGCCGGCGAGCAGCCCCTTGAGCCCGTCGATGTCGGCCTGCACCTCCGCCAGCACCTCCTCGGGCACCAGCTCGGCGCACTCCTCGACGGCCTTCTCGCTCGTGTAGAGGAGCGCCTCGGCGCTGTTCTTGAGCTCGGCGAGCTCCTTGCGCCGCTCGTCGCTCTCCTTGAACTGCTCGGCCTCCTCGATGATCTGCTCGATCTGATCCGCCGAGAGCCCGCTCGAGGCGACCACCTTCACGCTCTGCTCGCGCCCGGTGCGCAGGTCCTTCGCCGAGACCTCCACCATGCCGTCGGCGTCGATGTCGAAGCTCACCTCGATCTCGGGCACGCCGCGCGGCGCGGGCGGGATCGGCGAGAGCTCGAACTTCGCCAAGCTCTTGTTGTCCTGGGCCATCTCGCGCTCGCCCTGGAGCACGTGGATCGGCACGAAGGGCTGGTTGTCGACGCTGGTCGTGAAGATCTCCTGGGCCCGCGTCGGGATCGTCGTGTTGCGCGGGATGAGCGGCGTGAAGCCGCCCCCGCCGGTCTCCACGCCGAGGCTCAGCGGCGTCACGTCGAGCAGGAGCACCTCGTCGACCTCGCCGCTCAGCGCCGCCCCCTGGAGCGCCGCGCCCATGGCCACGACCTCGTCCGGGTTCACGCCCTTGTGCGGCTCCTTCTCGAAGAACTCGCTGACCTTCTTGCGGACGAGCGGCATGCGCGTCTGCCCGCCGACGAGGAGCACCTCGTCGATGTCGCCGACGCTCAGCCCGGCGTCGTCGAGGGCCTGCTGGCAGGGGAGCAGGCTCCGATCGATCAGCTCGATGCAGAGCTGCTCGAGCTCCGTGCGCTTGAGCACCGTCTCGAGGTGCTTGGGGCCCGTCTCGTCGGCGGCGATGAAGGGCAGGTTCACCTCGGTCTCGAGCGAGGTGCTCAGCTCGTGCTTCGCCTTCTCGGCCTGCTCGCGGAGGCGCTGGAGGGCGATGCGGTCCTTCGAGATGTCGATGCCCGTGTCGTCCTGGAAGCGCTTGGCGAGCTCCGTGACGAGCAGGTTGTCGATGTCCTCGCCGCCGAGGTGCGTGTCGCCGCTGGTCGAGCGCACCTTGAAGACGCCGCCGGCGATCTCGAGGATCGAGATGTCGAAGGTGCCCCCGCCGAGGTCGTACACGGCGACGCGCTTGCCCTCCTTCTCGTCGAAGCCGTAGGCGAGGGCGGCGGCGGTGGGCTCGTTGATGATGCGGCGCACCTCGAGGCCGGCGATCTGCCCGGCGGCCTTGGTGGCGGCGCGCTGTGCGTCGTTGAAGTAGGCCGGGACCGTGACGACGGCCTCCGTGACCTCCTCGCCGAGGTAGCTCTCGGCGACCTCGCGCATGGTCTCGAGGATCATCGCGCTGATCTCGGGCGGCGAGTAGTCCTTGCCCGCGACGTGGATCCAGGCGTCGCCGTTGGTGTTCTGGATCACCCGGTAGGAGACGATGTCCTTGTGGCGCTGGACGTCCTCGTCCTCGAAGAGCTGCCCCATGAGGCGCTTGACGGCGAAGACCGTGTTCTCGGGGTTGGTCTGCGCCTGACGCTTGGCGACGCTGCCGACGCGGCGCTCGCCCTCCTTGGTGAAGGCGACGACCGAGGGCGTGGTGCGCGAGCCCTCCCCGTTCGGGATGACGACCGGCTCTCCGTTGTCCACGAAGGCGACGCAGGAGTTGGTCGTCCCGAGGTCGATGCCGATGACCTTGCCCATGTGCCGACTCTACCACCCGGCGCTCGGGGGAGCGCCCGGGAATCGCGTGGGAATTCGGCCCACCCGGCGCTCCCCCCGGGCGCCGGCGGGCGGGCTCTCACTCGTCCGAGGGAGGCCGCGCGACGACCACCATGGCCGCGCGCAGGAGGCGCCCCTGCATCGTGTAGCCGGGGACGACCTCGGCGACGACGGTGCCGGGCGGGTGCTCGTCCGTCGGGTGCTGCTGGACGGCGTCGTGCAGGTTCGGATCGAACTGGGCGCCGACCGCCTTCACGCGCTCGAGGCCCATGCGCTCGGCGCGCTCCTGGAAGCCGCGGAGGACCATGCGGACGCCCTCGGCGACGGCCTCGGCGTCCTTGGCCTGGCCCGACGCGGCGACGGCGCGCTCGAGGTCGTCGACGACCGGCAGGAAGTCGCGGAAGGCGTCCTCGCGGGCGCGCTTCTTCGTGTCTTCGAGCTCGCGCTTGGCGCGCTTGCGGAAGTTGTCGAAGTCGGCGGCGACGCGAAGCAGGCGATCCTTGAGCTGCTCGCGCTCGGCGATCAGGGCTTCCACGTCGACCTCGAGCTCGGCCGGCGGGTCGGCGTGATCGACCACGTCCTTCGCCTCGGCCACGGCGCTCTTCGGTGCGGGGTCCTCGCCGTGGGGCTGGGGCCCGGTGATGTCCTCGTGCTCGTGGTGCCCGTCGTCCTGCGGGTCGTTGTGCGTATCGTCGGCCACGTCTCGCTCCAGGGACGCGAGCGTAGGCCGGCGCGGCGAATCCTTCAACGAAAACGCAGCACGCTCGCTGCGCTCGCGCGGTGCGCGCTCGCTTCGCTCGCGCGGCGGTCCGCTGTCCGCTATCCGCATTCCGCCGGGGGCGGTCGGCGGGTGCGGGGAGCGGCCGCGTTCGCGGAGAGGGCGGCGCGGTTCCTCGCGCTCGCTTCGCTCGCGCGGCGGTCCGCTGTCTGCTTTCCGCTTTCCGCCGGGGGCGGTCGGCGGGTGGGCGGAGCGGCCGCGTTCGCGGAGAGGGCGGCGCGGGCTGGCGCGGTAGGAGCACTTCCTGCCGGCCCTCGTGCACGCGCACGAGGGCCCGCGTCGCCCGCGCGCGGGGGAGCTCGGTGAGCGTCTGCGCGCGTGCTCGCTCCCCGCCGCGCCAGCCCGCCCCGCCCCTCTCCGCGAACGCGGCATGGACCGTGAAGTCGAGCGCCAGCACGGAAAGCGGACAGCGGAACGCGGAACGCATCCCGACCGCAGGGAGGGATCCCCAGCGGCATGGACCGTGAAGTCGAGCGCCAGCACGGAAAGCGGACAGCGGAACGTGGAACGCATCCCGACCGCAGGGAGGGATCCCCAGCGGCATGGACCGTGAAGTCGCGCGCCAGCACGGACAGCGGACAGCGGAACGCGGAACGCATCCCGACCGCAGGGAGGGATCCCCAGCGGCGTGAAGTCGCGCGCCAGCACGGACAGCGGAAAGCGGAACGCGGAAGGCATCCCGACCGCAGGGAGGGATCACTCCGGGAACTGGAAGACGAGCTCGTCGTCGCGGATCATGCCGAGCTCGTCGCGGGCGACCCGCTCGATGGCCGCCGGGTCGCTCTCGAGCGCCTCCACCTCGCGCTGGAGCGCCCGCACCTCGCGCTCGAGGCGCTGGTTCGTCGCGTCCACCTCGCGGAGCTCGTCGCTGAGCACGCGGTAGCGGGGCAGACCCTGCTCGTCGAGGATGCGCAGGGGCACGGCGACGATCGCGACCACGAGCAGCATGAAGGGCAGGAGCCAGGCGAGCGTGTGGGCCGCCGTGCGGAGCTCCCCCTCCGGCTCGGGCGCCGCGCTGCGCGCCCGTCCCCGCGGGCGCAGGCTCCCCCGCGCCGCCGAAGGCTCCCGCTCGCGCGCGTCTCCAGGCACGGAGGGAGAGTCCCGATCCCGTGGGATTCCGTCCAGTTTCCGGTGCATGCGGCGCCCGCCGATGGCACCATCCCTCCGTGAGGCGCCGCCGCGGGGCGGGGGCGCGAGGACGAGACCCTTGGCCGAGCTGACGTACCGCGCCCGCCGCATCCTCTACGCCACGGTCACCGAGTACATCTCGACCGGCGAGCCCGTCGGCTCGCGCAAGCTCTCGAAGCGCTACGGCATCAACCTCTCGCCGGCGACGATCCGCAACGTCCTCGCCGACCTCGAGGACCTCGGCTACGTGCAGCAGCCGCACACCTCGGCTGGGCGCGTGCCCACCGAGCGCGGCTTCCGCGTCTTCGTCGACGCGCTGGTGCAGATGCGCGAGGTGACCGCCGAGGACCGCGCCGCCGTGCTCGACCGGCTCCAGCACCTGGCGCCCGGGACGGACGTGCTCCACCAGGCCGGCGAGCTCCTCAGCACGCTCACGGGCGCCGCCGCCGTGGTGACCGACCCGCAGCCCGAGCGCGAGTCACTCGCGCAGCTCCGCTTCATGCCCCTGGACGCGAGCCGGCTGCTGGTGGTGCTCGTCACGCGCCATGGCGGCGTCGAGAACCGCGTCGTCGACCTCGCCGGCGGGGTCGACCCGGCCGAGCTCGAGCGCGTGAACAACCTCATCGAGGAGCTCCTCCAGAGCGACGCGCGCAGCCTGGTCGCCGTGCGCGACGCGCTCCTCGCCGACATCGACGCCGAGCGGGGCACGATCAAGCAGCTCCGGGAGAAGGCGCGCTCGATGATCGACGCGGCCGTCGAGCGGGAGGAGCCGGCGAAGGTGCGCATCGAGGGGCAGGGGCGGCTCTTCGACCGGCCCGAGTTCCTCGACGCCGACAAGATCCGCCAGTACCTGCGCGCCTTCGACGACAAGGAGCGGCTGCTCGAGCTGCTGGAGCAGACGCTGGCCTCGGGCGGCGTGCGGGTGTTGATCGGGTCCGAGACGCGGCTCGAGCACGTGGACGACATCAGCCTGATCTCGAGCCCCTTCAGCGGGAGCGGCTCGGCGAAGGGCTCGCTCGGCGTGATCGGGCCGACGCGGATGGACTACGCGAAGGTGGTCCCGCTGGTCGGCTTCACGGCGCGGGTGATGAGCGAGATCCTCGGCGACCACGACGTCGACTCGGAGGACGAGGGCGAGTGATCAGTCGGCGGCGGCGTCGTCGCCGTCCACGGGCTCGTCACCCTGGGTGTCGTCGGACTCCGCCTGCTCCCGCGCCCGGCGCATGGCCCGGGCGAAGTCCGCCAGCACGCTCCGCGTGTCGAAGGTCAGTCGCCCTTCTTCGCGGAAGAAGCGCAGCGATAGGTGCCAGCCCGGCTGATCGCTCGTCGGCAGGTCCAGCTCGATGCCGTGCCGCGCCAGCCTCTCGCCGAGCCGGCTCGGCGTCGGCTCGCCCTCGGCGGGCCGGAGCCGGAAGGGTGGCGTGTGAAAGCTCTCGGCTGCCCGGGTCACGCACGCCCGGAGCTCGGCGCTCTCGGAGCGCGCGACCACGTCGTGGAGTCGCCCGTCTCCGCGAACCCAGGCGTCGAAGAAGAGCTCGTCTTCCGCCTCCGAGCACGCGCCGATGGCCTCGACCATCGCGTGGAGGGCGGCGTCGATCTCTTCGGGGTGCGGGGCGCACTCGGGGCCCTCTCCGCGCGCGAGGGCCGCCCGATCCTCCGGGGTGCAGAGGCGCCACGCGGCGGGCCTGGCGGTGTTGTCCGGCCCGCCGGTATAGCGGGCGCGGTCGGCGCCGCAGACGGCGGGCAACATCATCCCGAGCGCGCCGGTCAGCGCGCGCATGACGGCGAGCGCCTCGTCCTCGCGCTGCTCTTCGGCCATCCGCTGCATGAGCGCGAACCCCCGCTCGGGCATGCCGTTCATCGCGGCGACTTCGAAGTAGCTGTCCACGTGGTTCGGCAGCTCGTCGGCGGGGAGGGCCTCGAGCCACTCGAGCAAGGCCTTGCGTCGCCGCGCGTGGAAGAGCGCCGGCAGCACACACGCCGGGTCCCCGCCCGCGCGCGCCTGGGCCAGGTCCTCGTCCCGGCGCGCGTACCAGTCGGCGTCGTGGAGCTCGACCGCCCGGCCGAGGCGCGCGTCGGCCGCCCGATGAAAGCGCGCGCGCGTCACGCGCCAGCCGTCCGGCTGGCGCTCCAATCGGTAGCGGCCCACCTCGACGTGGGCTCCCTGCGAGGTTCGGAGCTCGACGTCGACGACGCCGTCCTCGGTCACGTCCGCCGTGGCGGCGACCGTGGGAGCGTCGAGTGGTCGGCGCGCGGCGCGCAGGGCGGACCGGTCGTCGAAGCCGGTCGCGTCGAAGGCCGCGCGCTCTTCGAGGAGCCGGTCCAGCGTCGGTACGCGCCGGCACGCCGGGGGGACCTCTTCTTCCGCGAGAGCCTCTTCGGTCAGCGCCTCCACGGCCGCGCGGGCCGGTGCGCCTCGAAGCCGGATGTCGAAGGGGTCTGGCTCGCCGTGGCGGGCGAAGACGACGACGGGCTCCTCGGCCCAGATCGCCATGCGGAGCGACGGGTTCATCTTCACCCGTGCGTCGCACTCGGCTTCGATCAGCTGGGCGACGATGGGCGCGGTGTCGATGGGGGGTGAGGCCGGCCCGACCGGCGCGGGGGGGGGCGCGCCGGCGCAGGCGGCGAGGAGGAGCAGCGTCGCGGGGAGGGGGCGGGGCATCGCACGCCCTTCTTCGCGTGACGGGGGGGTGTCGTCAATGCGCGCTTTCGCGCATGGAGTCGCGGGGGCTCGCGCGGCGCTCGAGGTCGGGCGAGCGCGTCAGCACTCGCCTTCGCGGCGCGCGCTCACGCCGTGCATGTGGGCGTCGCACTCGTTGCCGTAGGTCCGGCCGTCGCAGCCGCAGACGGGGCGGTAGATCTGCGTGCAGGCCTCCGGGCGCGGCTCGCAGCGACCCGGGCGGTCCGTGGCGCCGCAGTCGGCCTCGATCGGGTGGATGCACTGGAGGCCCTCGCCGCAGGGGGTGGCGCCCCGGGTGCCGCAGAGGGCGCCGCGCTCGCCGGGGGCCGGCTCGTCGTTCGCGGTGGGGCCATCGCTCGGGGGGTCGTCGGCGGGCGGCGCCGTGGGCGGGTGCGGGATCGGCGCCGAGTCGCCGAGGAAGGGCGCGCAGTAGCTCGGGCAGGGGGTGGTCACGCACTGCACCCGGGCGCAGCCGCTCCCGGCCGGGCAGGCGCCGTCCGGGCCGCACTCGACGCGGCACTCCGCGCCCTCGCAGCCGAGGGCCACGGCGAAGGAGGCGCCGGCGGGGCCGCGGACGGCGACGTGGTAGGTGCCGTCGGCGGGGAGCGCGTGGGCGCCGGCGCCCTCGGCGACGAGCGGGTGCGTCGCGTGGGCGCGGTCGGTCGGGCCGTGGAGCGAGATCGACACGTTCGGGGGCGCCTCGAGCGCGAGCGTGACGGTGGAGCCGCCGCGCCCGGCGAAGGCCCAGGCGAGCGCCGTGTCGCGGCCGAGCGCCTCCTCCTCGACGCGCCCGCCGTGGTCGAGGGAGCCGCGCACGCGGAGCACGAAGGCGCGGGCGGTGGGCTCGGTCGGCGTGGCGCCGCCGCTGGTGTCGTCGGCGCGCTCCTCGGGCGCCGCGTCGCCCTCGACGACGACGCAGCCGGCGAGGCCGAGGAGGAGGGCGGAGGAGAGGGCGAAGAGGGTGGGGCGCATGGAGCTGCTCACTAGGAAAAGGGCGCGGTGAAGAGGGCGCGGTGAAGAGGGCGCGGTGAAGAGGGCGCGGTGGTAGCACGGCGCGCTCTCCGGGGAGAGACGGGCGAGCTCCCCGGAGCTTCCGATCGCGCGCGGGTGGGGCTGGATCCAGGCGAAAGCGTGCGCCTTCATGGGCGTCTTCATGGGGGCGGGTCTCCGGTCCTGCTGCTTTTTTGCGCAGTCACCCCTCGGCCCCGTACCACCGGGGGGCGGGGGAGCCCCCGCACGGAGATGCACCCCTCGCGATGACGACCCTCGTACACGCCGCCCTGACCTTCCGGCGCACGGTCCGCGGCTCCTACGGCTTCTTGGCCGCCGCCGCGTTCCTGGTCTGCCTGCTGCTCGGCGTCTTCGAGGGGCCCCTCGAGCGGCTCCGCCTCGAGCACGCTGTCGTCGGCGTCGCCTGGCTCGCGATCTTCGGCGCCCGCTTCGCCGCGCGCTGGAAGAAGGAGGAGGCCGAGGGGCCCGCCTGGATCGACCTCGAGCTCGGCCTGCTGATCCTGGTCGCCGTCCACGCGGCCATCCAGATCGGCGGCGGCCTCGCCTCGCATGGGTACGCGGCGCATTACGTCGTCGTCGCCTTCCTCGCCTCCTTCGCGCGGCGCCCGATGGGCCACGTCCTCGTGCTCTGCGCGGTCGGCCTCGAGGTCGGCGTGCACCTCCTCGCCGAGGACCGGGCCGACGACTGGCTGCCGCTCGCGCTCCACGCCGCCTTCACGCTCTGCTTCGGGCTCATGAGCCTCCTCTTCACGCGCGTGGAGATCGCGCGCGTCCGGGAGGTCTCGCGGCGCGAGCTCGAGGACGAGAAGGAGAAGGTGAAGACCGAGTCGCGCATGTTCCGCCTGGTCTCGGCGCCGAGCGCGGCCGGGGCGAGCGACGAGGAGCGGCTGGTGCGCTCGTCCGTGGAGGAGCTGCACCATCAGGTCTACCACGTGCTCACGCTGCTCCAGCGCACGCTCGGGCTCCACACCTGCGTGCTGCTCATGCGGGACGACGACGGTGACGGGCTGCGCATCGTCGAGCTGGTGACGGAGAGCGATCACATCGCCGAGGGGCCCTTCGGCGCTGGCGAGGGCGCGGTCGGCGCGGTGGTGAAGCGGCAGATGCCCATGAACCTCCGCAACCTCAAGCCGGGCTACAAGGGGCTCTGCTACTACGAGGGGCCGGCGCTCGTGCGGGCCTTCCTCGGCGTGCCCATCCTCGACGGCGGCCAGGTGCGCGGCGTGCTCTGCGCCGACCGGATCGACGATCGGCCCTTCACGGAGAGCGAAGAGCTCGCGCTCCAGGAGGCGCTCGCGCAGGTGCTCCGGGCGCTCGAGAACGAGCGGGTCTTCGTGCAGCTCGAGCGCACCAAGCGTGAGCAGACGATCCTCTACCGGGCGTCGCAGGCGCTCGGCGCGGCCCTCGACGAGGGGGCGGTGATCGAGGCCGGGCTCGAGGCGGCGGGGGACATCGCGCCGCACGACTTCGCGGCGATCTCCTTCTACGACCCGGACGACCGGCGGCACCGCGTGAAGCGCGCCATCGGCGACGGGGGCGAGACCTTCGAGGGGCTGACCTTCCGGGACAACACCTCGCTCACGGCCATGGCCGTGAAGAACCGGCACTACCTGCCCTACCGGGGCGACTTCGACGCGCGGCAGCAGACCGTGTTCACGAAGCGCGCGAACCTGCGCGGGATGAAGTCGCTCCTGATCCTGCCGCTGGTGGTGCGGGAGGACGCGATCGGGACGATGATCCTCGCGGCGCGGCGAGCCGGGGCCTTCGGGCCGGCGATCCGGCCGACGCTGCAGCTCCTCGCGAACCAGCTCGCCGTGTCGCTCTCGAACGCGCAGGCGGTCAAGCGGCTCGAGGAGATGGCGACGACCGACGGGCTCACGGGCTGCCTGAACAAGCGGGCCTTCCTCGAGGAGCTCGACCGGAAGCTGCGCTCGGCGACGCGCTTCGGGCGCCAGCTCAGCCTGATCGTCACGGACATCGACCACTTCAAGTCGGTGAACGACACCTACGGGCACGCGACCGGCGACGTGGTGATCAAGGAGCTCGGGGCGCTGCTGAGGCGGGTGAAGCGCGAGACCGACATCGTGGCGCGCTTCGGCGGCGAGGAGTTCTGCGTGCTCTGCGAGGAGACCGACACGGAGGGGGCGCGGTTGCTGGCGGAGCGGGTGCGCGAGGAGCTCGGCGGGACGACCTTCCAGACCGAGCTCGGGGAGCTGCGGGTGACGGCGTCGCTCGGGGTGGCGACCTACCCGGAGCACGCGGACGACGGCGGGGGGCTCTTCGAGGCGAGCGACAAGGCGCTCTACGCGGCGAAGCACGGCGGGCGGAACCAGGTCTGCGTGCCCGAGTGAGCCCGGCCGCTGGCGCGGCGGGCTCGCTCGGGGGGTGCGCTCGCGTTGCTCGCTGGAGCCATGTGGACAACGCCGACTGCGCGACGCCCAACTCCCCGGCTAGGGCCGTGGCCGTCATGGCGCCTGGCTCAGTCCGTGGCGTCGCGGCGCGCGACGTCGCCCACCGTCTGCCAGTCGCCCCAGTGCGGGCCGTTCAGCGGGGCCCCGTCGTCTCGCAGTGCGGAGCCTTCGGAGACGGGCAGCGCGAGCAGTGCGATCACGCGCACGAACCAGCGGTCTGAGCTGAGCGCGTCGCGCAGCGCGCGGGTCGCGGCGTCGCCGAGGTCGGCGAGGCGCTCGGCGTAATCGTTCAGCTCCACGCTCGCGTACTCGCCGTGTTCGGAGAGTGCTGCGAAGAAGCGCGGCACGGCGCTCGCGTCGACGCGCGACAGCAACAGCGAGCCCAGGCGCCAGCGCAGGCGCCAGCCGAGCGGGCCGTCGGCGGCGGTCGGCAGCTCGCGCCACAGGCGCTCGGTGATGCGGGGGTCGTCGATCTCCGCCAGGCGATCGAACGCGTAGTCGCGCACCGACACGGGAACGTTGGCGTCGAAGCCGAGCGCGATCAGGGCGTCGACGTGGCGGGCCGCGGCGCAGCCCTCGAGCGCGACGAGCGCGCGCGTTCGGAGCTGATCGTCGGGGTCCTCGGCGCCGATCGCCATCAGGCGGTCCGCGACCGCGCGCTCCGCGCAGAAGAGACGCATCCCGAAGAGCACGCCCTCGAGGAAGTTGCGACGGTTGAGCTCGACCGCGGCCTCGAGCCGCGCGGGCGGGAGGTCCCGGAGCCCACGCAGGTACGCCCCCTCGCGCAGCCGCTCGCGGAGCCAGGTCTCGAACGACTCGCCGCGCAGGGCGGTCTCGGTCTCCAGCAGGCGCGCCGCGGCGCGCGCTCGCAGGGGGCCGTCGGCGAGCAGCTCCGCCGCCGCGCCCAGGTCCGTCGGGCCGCGGCGCGGTCCGAGCGCGTCGAGCAGCCGCGAGCGGTCGTCGCCGAACACCGCGAACGCCTCCCTGATGCCCGCCCGCCCGAGATCCCGCCGCCGCGCGACGTCGCGCACGTGCCACGCGAGCACCGCCTCCCCCAGCTGCGCGCGGACGTCGGCGCCGACGTGCGGCGCGAGCGCGACCGCGTGGTCCTTCGCCGTCACCTGCACGCGCTCGGGGTCGCCGTTGACGTTGGGGTCCTCGTGCAGCGCCTCGGTCACGCGCTGCGCGATCGCTCGCTCGATCGCCGGCTCGGACGCCTCGCGCACGGAGTCGACGAGCAGCGCCTGCACGTCGTGATCGCGGTCGAGCGTGACGAGGGATCGCGCGGCCGCGGCGCGCACGTCGAGCGGCTCGGCGGGGTCGCGGACGATCGCGGCGAGCTCGGCGGGCCCGTCCACCGTGCCCCAGTACAGCTCGACGTGCTCGAGCGTGTGGTGACACGGCGCCTCGGTAGCGCAGGCCGCGAGCGCGAGCGCGACGACGATGGGAGCACGCCTCATCGGATCCCCGCGCTGAGCTGCGTGTTCGGGAACAGCCCTCGGTCCTGGCCGGCGGCCGCCACGGCGGCGCGCGCGACGTGCTCGAAGGCGACCTCGGGGTCGGCGGTGATCGTGATCGTGTCCTCGTGAGGGAACAGCTCGTGGATGCCTCGCAGGCACCGCCGGAGCTCGTAGACGTCGACCGCGCCGCCCGGCGCGGGGAGCGTCGGCTCGGAACCCGAGGTGATCTGCTCGCACCCGGGCGCGAGCCGACCGCCCGAGCCCGAGACGATCGCGCCGTCCGAGGTGAGCGCGAGGCTCAGGCTCAGGGGCTCGACCTCGACCTCGGCTGCCTCGAGCATCTCCTGCATCGAGGCGACCCGAAAGCCCGGGAGCGCGAGGGCGTGCGCGCGCTCGACGTCGCCGACGCGCACCACGATCTGCAGTCGCTCCACGCCGGCCTGGCCGGCGGTGTAGACGATCTCGGCGACGGTGCGGAACGGCGTGGACGGTCGGATCTCGAGCCCGAGCTCCCGCGGGAGATCACCGAGCCGGATGCGCTCCTCGAGCGCCGCGTGGAGCGCCTCGATCAAGTACCCCTCCGGGCCGCCCATCCGCTCCTCGGCGGGGACGCGCCCATGGGAGTCGAGCGGCACGAGCGCGTCGACGTCGTCGCGCGACAGGAGCCACCCGAGGCGCATCGGGTCGGCGTGCGACAGCTCCACGTCGAGCTCGGCGCGCGTCAGCGACGACGGAACGTGGCCCTCGCGCACGCCGATCCCGCGCTCGCCGACGCGCACGCGCAGGTACGTCGTGGGCCGCGCGAGCCCCTCCCCGAGGTCGGCCTCGAGCACGGGCACGGCCGCGCCCGTCGCGTCGGCGCGCCGAGCCTCGAGGCGCTCGAAGAAGGCGGCGCGCTCGCTCTCGGGGGTCGGCAGCGGGCACGGCCGCGAAGGCGCGCTGCCGCACGCCGCGAGCGCGAGGGCCGCGGTGGTCGTCGCGAGGGGTCGCACGCCGCGTCCATAGCCGACGCGCCGCGCGGAGTCATCTCGCGGCGCTCACGCGGCGACCCCGGGCAAGGCGCGCGCGAGCCGCCGAGACAGGCGTCGCGATGATGACGACATTCATAGCGCCCTCACACTTCGGGCGCGAGGAGCTTGGCGGCGCGGTTGCCGCACTCGCTGGTTCCGACGGGTCAAGAGCGGGAGGCGGGACAACCATGCCGACACCTGGGGGGGCCGCTTGGCGGAGAGGGGTGGGGTCGGCGGCGCGCCGGCTCGACCTGCCGCTTCGCTACGGGGTCGGGAGGCCGGCGTCGGGCGGGGAGGCGGCGTCGGCCGCGGCGTCGACGCCCGCGGCGTCGGCGTCGGCCGTGGCGCCTCCGGTGACCTGCTGGTGCTCGGCCCAGGTGCCGCCGACGGCGATGGCCATGACGATGCAGCCGAGCAGGAGGACGGCGCAACCGAAGGAGACGGCGGCGAGCTTCAGCGGCTGGCGGGCGACCCGGTCCACGGCGAGCGAGCCTCACAGCTGGTGCGCCGGTGAGCAAGCACACGTGGGGGGCGCGCGCGCTGCGGAGATCGTGCGGCCATGCTCGTCCGCGCGTCCGTCCCGCTCCTCGTCGGCCTCTCGCTCGTCCTCGGATGCGGGGACGATCGGCGGCCCGGGGCCGACGCCGGGAGCGGGGTCGACGCGGGGGGCACGCCGAGCGCGGACGCCGGCGGCACGCCAGGGAGCGACGGAGGCGCCACGGGGAGCGCGGCCGTCGGCGATCCGTGCACGAGCGCCGCGGACTGCGCGCTCCCCGGCGCCGAGTGCTTCACCGAGAGCTTCGGATCCGTCTCCTGGCCCGGCGGCTTCTGCTCGAAGGCCTGCGGCGGTGACGACGCTCCCGAGAACGAGTGCGGCGAGGTCGCGGGCTGCGCCTCCATCGGCTCGAGCGGCGGCGGCATGGGCATCAGCGGCATGTTCTGCTCCCCCCCCCTGCTCGAGCGACGCCGAGTGCCGCCAGGCCGAGGGCTACCGCTGCCAGATGCTCCTCGGCTTCGGCTTCTGCGTGCCGCCCGGCCTCTGAGCGCGGTCTGGCCGAGCATGCCGGCAGGCCCGCGGCGCGGCGGACGGGCACGCGTCGCCCCTTCCGACTGGCGAGCCGAGCGCCCGACCTGCGGAAGCGAGGTCCGTACGCCGCCACCCGGAGCGCGGGCTCGACCAGCCCCCTCGGAGGTGTGTCGACGGACGGGGGAGGCCCACCCGAAACGGATCCTCGGAGTCAGTCCGCGGCGGGGCGCGCGCTCGGCGGGCCGAGGGGCGCGCCCGCGAGGAAGTCCTGGACGAGGTCGGCGCGGAGCATGGCCTCGGTGGGCTCGAAGAGGGCGGCCTCGAGGAGGGGGCCGGGCGCGCGCACGCGGAGGGCCCAGAGCGCCTCGGGGCGGCTGAGCCAGAGGTGGCCCTCGGGGGTGAAGGCGACGTCGAGGGGCGCGCGGCGGAGATGGATCCGCGCGAGCGTGAGGCGCTGGCCGTCGGCGAGGCGGAGCACGGTGGCGCGGGTGCCGTCGGTCCAGGCGACGAAGCCGTGCGCGAGCTCGAGGCGGCCCGCGGGCGGGCAGGGGCCGAGGGGGCGGGCGGCGGCGCTTGCGTCCGGATCGACCGGGACGAGGAGCAGGCGGCCCTCCCGGCAGACGAGCGCGCGTTCGCGGTCGGGCGTCAGCGTCCGGAGGCCCTCGAGGTCGACGCGGCCGGCGAGCTCGCCCGAGCGGAAGTCGTACCAGAGCATGGCGCCCGGGATGAGCACGCTGATGCGCTCCCCGTCGAAGGTCGGCCATCCGCCGGCCGGGAGGCGGATCGCGTGGAGGCGCCGGTTCGTCTCGAGGTCGACGAGGACCAGGCTCGCGCCGCGCACGATCGCCAGCCGCGTGCCGTCGACGGCCAGCCGCGCGCGCCGGTTCGGGCGCGGGCGGAGGAGCGTCGCGCGGGGTCGGAGGTCCGGCCCGAGGCGGAGCACGCGGCCGTCCCGGAGCGTGGCGACCCAGGTGCCGTCGTCGAGGAGGAGGTCGCGGACGACGCCCTCGGCCAGGCCGACCGCGCGGCGCCGGCCCAGGTCGAAGACGCCGAGCGCGTCGCCCGGCGGCCCGTAGCGGAGCGTGAGGCGGCCGTCCTCGGCGAAGGTCGCCTCGAGCTCGCAGTCCAGGTAGTCGCCCTCATGACCGAAGGCGCAGCGCACGGGCCGGTGGAAGGCGCGCGGCAGGGGGATGGGCTCGGCGTCCTCGTCGGCGAAGACGATCGCGACCGGCGCGTAGCGCGATCCGTCCTGCCACACGACGGCGACGCCGCGCTCCCCGCTCTCGTCGACGAGGACGTGGCTCTCCTCCTCCGACTCGTACTCGAGCCAGGGCGGCTCGCCCTCGTCCTCCGCCGGTGGGCGGGGCCGGGGCGCGTCCCCCGGCGGGAAGCGCGCGGACCAACCGCGGCCGTGGAGAGAGAGCCGCTCGGCCGCGAGGGAGACGGACCAGGCGGACTTCTCCGGCGTCCCGCGGCGGTGGAGCAGGGGGCGCGCGCGGCGGCGGTCGACGGCGACGAGCTGGACCGGCCAGCCGGCCGTGAGGACGTAGCGGCCGCGCGGAGGGACGCCGTGGCGCCCGAGGGGGAGATAATCGGGGACGGGGACCTCGAGCGGGCGCCGATCGGGCGTGCGCACCACCAGGGTCCCGCGCGTCGTGGCGTCCGGATCCAGCAGGTAGGGCCGGGGGCCTTCGAAGAGGTAGGCGTCGCGGGCGGAGCAGGGGGTGGCGTGGCGCGTGTGCGCGCCCAGGTCGTCGCCGGCGTAGACGTCGACGTGCTCGCCGCGGCAGACGACCAGGTGGCCGGCCGGCGACCATCGGAGCGCGAGCGGGGGAGCGTCATCGGCCGGGGAGAGCGCGCGGGGCGCCGGGTCGGCGTCGCCGTCGTCGGCCGGGGCGCGGGTCCAGACGCGACCGCCCTCGCCGGCCCAGGCCAGCCGACCGTCTTCCCGGGCCGCGGGTAGCGGGTCCTCGCCGGCGTCGGAGAAGCGCGCGACCTCCCGGCCGGTCAGGGCGTCGCGGAGCACCAGCGCGCCCTCTTCGCGGACGGCGAGGCGGTCGGCGTCTCCGGCGACGCGGAAGGGTACGCCGGCGAGGGGCCAGGCCGGTCGCCGGGGGCGCAGGGTCGCCGGCACGAGGGGCTGGATGGCGTCGCCGGCCCAGAGGAGGAAGGCGGCGCCGTCGCGCGTGAAGCCGAGGCCCTCGGCGCGCTCCGGGAGGGGGCGGCTCGCCTCGCGGCCGTCCGCGCCCCGGGCCTCCAGCCGCTCCTCCTCGGGGCCGAGCTGGACCGCCCAGGCGCCGTCCGGCGAGAGGCGGAGGCGCGCCCCGTCGAAGCTCGGCGGGTCCCAGAGGCGATCGCGCCGCAGGTCCCAGACCACGCCGCCGTAGACGTAGCCCGCGTTGGGGTCCATGAAGTGGGCGGCCGCCGCGGGGCCCTCGTCGGCCAGCCGGAGCTCGGTGACGGGCTGGGTGCGGGCGACGCGGCGGTAGGCGCGGACGTGGCCGCTCGGGACGTCGAAGAGCAGGAGGGCGCCCTGGTCCGTGCCGGCGAGGACGCGGTGAGGCGCGGGAAAGGCGAAGGCGACGACGGCGCCGCGCACCGGAGCGCGGGGCACGACGTCGAAGCCGGCCCCGCGGAGGCGCGGACCGGGACCCGTGGCCTCCGCGTCTCCCTCGGTCGGGGCGGCAGGCGAGGGGTCCGCCGACTCGGCTGGGCGGCTCTCGCTGCCGCGGGCCTCGTGACGGTTCTCGGCGCCGCGCTCGTCGGCGCCGCGCTCGTCGGCGCCGCGCTCGTCGTCGCTCCCACCGCAGGCTCCGAGCCCGACCAGCAGGAGCAGCGCTCCGGTCCACGCTCTCCGCATCCCCCCTCCTCGTGAGGGGCCAGCGTATCATCGCCACCCCGAGGCGCTTCGGGTCAGCGCGGAGGCGCGGCCTCGAAGACGCCGGATGACTCGGGCGCGAGGTGGGTGTCCCACCAGGCGCGCGCGTGCTTCGCCGTCCAGCCGGAAGAGAGGCCGGTGGCGCGGAGCGCGTCGCGCAGATCGGCAGCGCTCGCGGGGCGGTCGGCGGGCGCCTTCGCGAGGCAGGCGAGGATCAGCGCCTCGAGGTCGCGGGGGATGAGCGCGCGGGTGCGCGTCGAGGGCGGGGCGGGCGCTTCGACCACGTGCGCGGCGGCGACCTGCATGGCCGTGACGCCCTCGAAGACCGGCGCCCCCGTGAGCAGCGCGTAGGCCACGCAGCCGAGCGCGTAGAGGTCCGCCCGCCCGTCGACGGCGTCCCCGGTGGCGACCTCCGGGGCCATGAAGGCGGGCGTGCCGGCGACCTCGTCGACGCCGGTGAGCGTGACCACCGCGTGGTTCGTGTCCTTCACCAGGCCGAAGTCGAGGATCTTCAGCCAATCGACCTCGCCGCCGCGGCGCGCGAGGAAGAGGTTCGCGGGCTTGATGTCCCGGTGCACGAGGCCCCGGCGATGGGCGGCGGCGAGCCCGTCGCAGGCCTGCTCCATGAGGTGTGCGACGCGGGCCGGCGGGAGCGGGCCGAAGCGGTCGAGGAGCGACTGGAGGTCGATCCCGCGGAGCAGCTCCATCACGTGGAAGAGCTCGCCGTCCGCGGTCATGCCCACGTCGAAGAGGCGCACCACGTGGGGCGACTCGATGGCGGCGGTGGCGCGGGCCTCGCGGCGGAAGCGGGCGACGGCGCGGGTCTCGTCGCGGCCGAAGGAGCCGGGGCGGAGGAGCTTCACGGCGGCCTCGCTCTCGAGGACCACGTGGCGGGCGCGCCAGACGTCGCCGTTCGTGCCCTGGCCGATGGGCTCGAGGAGCGCGTAGGCGCCGGCGCGGCGGAGCGCGTCGGACGCGTCGGCGGGCCCGTCCGGGCTGCGGAAGAGGCGCGAGAGGGCGTCGATGGAGTCGCGGAGGCCCATGGATAGGCGTCGGGGAGAAGGGGCGAGAGGTGTGCGTGCGGGGAGGCGGAGGTGGGGAAGCAGCACACGTGCCAGGTCGGCGGCTTGGAGGAGGGGTGCGGCGCGGGCGCCGGGATCGTTGCAGAAAACCTGCGCCTCGCCTCGGCCTGGTCGCGTCTCGGGCGGCGCGGGCGCGGCGTGGGCGTCGCGAGGTGGCTACACCAGGGCCCACCCCGGCGCATGTTGTTCACATCGCCCCCACCCGTGCCCGTATCAGGGTGCCGGGAGCGTCACCGGCGCTGGGGAGAGCGGGTCCAGCGAGAAGCGCTCGAGCAAGGCCGGCAGCGTGGTCGGCGTGGGCGCGGGGAGGAGCCCGAGGCTGTGGGCGAGCGTCCCGAGGAGCCGCTCGGGGCTCCAGCCGGCCTCGCGGTAGTCGGCGACCGCCACGCTGCCGTGCCGCTTGGCGAGGCGCTCGCCGTCCTCACCGAGCACCAGCGGCACGTGGAGGAAGGACGGCGGCGTCCAGCCGAGGGCCTCGTAGAGGGCGATCTGCCGGGGCGTGGAGGGGAGCAGGTCGTCGCCCCGTATCACCTCCGTCACGCCCATCTCGTGGTCGTCCACCACGACGGCGAGCTGGTAGGCGAAGAGCCCGTCGCTGCGACGCACGATGAAGTCGCCGCCGACCCGGCCGGCCTCGTAGGGGCCCGCGAGCGCGTCGACGAAGCCCGGCCCGTCGTCCATGCGGAAGCGGATCGCCGGGTCCCGCTCGGGGTGGCTGGGCCGCTCGCGGCAGGTGCCCGGATAGCGCGGCCCGTCGTCGCCGTGGGGGGCGGACGCGGTGGCGGCCTGGACCTCCTTGCGCGTGCAGGTGCAGGGGAAGACGCGGCCGGCGGCCTCGAGGCGCGCGAGGGCGGCCTCGTAGCGGGCGGTGCGCGTGGACTGGTGGAAGGGGCCCTCATCCCAGTCGAGGCCGAGCCAGGCGTGATCCCGGAGGATGCTCTCCTCCGAGCCCTCGCGGACGCGCGGCGGGTCGAGGTCTTCGATGCGCATCACGATGCGGCCGGCCTCTCGGCGGGCGCGGAGCCAGGTCACGAGCGCCGTGCGGGCGTGGCCCAGGTGCATGGCGCCGGTGGGGGAGGGAGCGTATCGGGTGCGGTACTCGGCCATCGGTGGGGGCGCGCGGGGCTATCGAGGCTCGGGGGGCGGGTCGGGAAGCGGTGTGTCCGGTGGTGGGAGCTCGGCGGCCTCGAGCGCGGCGAGGTAGGTGCGGGCATGGCCCTCCGCGCGGACGTCGAGGGCCATGAGGGTGAGGGCCTGGGCGACGAGGGCCAAGCCGGCTGCCCGGTAGGCGGTGCGGCGGGCGGCGACGGCCATGGCGAGGCCGATGAAGACCAGGAAGCCCTCGACGATCTCGTAGACGTCGAAGGCGGCGATCACGTCTTCCACTCGCTCCCGCTCCTCCAGCAGGGCCGCGGCGGGGGTCACCTCGAGGTCCGTCTTCAGGTTCGCGACCTGCGCCTCGGTGGTCACCAGGACCGCGCCGCCCACGGCGAGCTCGACGAGCCCGAGGATCACGAGCGGCACCGCCGCGCCGCGCCACGGGCGGCGCTCGCCGCGCGCCAGTCCGAGGAGCCCGAGCGCCAGCACGATGGCGGTCACGCCGGCCGCGACGAAGAGGGTCGCCCCGGCCTCCTCGGAGGCGAAGTAGGCGTCGATGGCCGGCTCGAGGTCCACGCCGCGCGAGCATAGCGGTTTCGCGCCGGACGGAGTCGCCGAGCGCGAAGGAGGGGGGAACCGGAGGTCGGGGCGTGCAGCGGATGCGCCACGTCTGACACGGATGTCGGGGTGTGAAACGGGGGCTCACGGCGCACTCGGGGGAGGTGGGCCGGGGCTGCGACGATCGTGGCGCATCGAGGCCCTCAGATGGCACCCATCCGCGCGGGATCGAACGCGATTCGCCATGGTGTGAGACTTGCAAACTTCCTTTCTCACGTGACCCGCCTGCTCGCCGCTCCCCTGCTCCTCGCGCTCGCCGCCTGCCTCGCGCTCGGTGGCTGCCAGAGCGAGCTGCGCGCGACGGGCTCGGCGGAGGGCGTCGGCCTCGAGCGTGGGACCCTCGCCGTCCGATGGGCCGAAGCCGGCCGCGGGTTGGTGCATGGTGAAGGGCGCGTCGAGAGCGGCGCCTTCTGGGTCGCGCTCCCCGATCGGCCGCCGCCTGCCGCCTTCGAGGGGGGCGTGGCCCTCGGCGAGCTGGTGCTCCTTCCCGAGGGGGCGACGGTCCGCCTCGGCACCCCGCTCGAGGGCGAGCGCGGCGTCGACGGAGAGCACGCGCTCGTCTACCGCGACCCGGAGCTCGAGGCGCCGAGCTGGGCCGAGGCCTTCCCGCCCGGCCTGAGCTGCGCTCGCCGCGAGGTCTCCACCGACGGGGCCGCCTGGGCGCTCACGCCTTGCGAGGGGCTCGCCCTGCGCTTCGCGGATCGAGCCGGTCTCGCAAGCCGTCTCCCGCGAGATTGAAGCCGAGCACGGTCGCGGCGATGGCCCCGCCGGCGACCAGCGCGACGTGCGGGTAGCGGAGCAGCACGCCGCTCCCCTGGTCCAGCAGCGCGCCCCAGCTCACCCCCTCGCTCGGTCCGAGCCCGAGGAAGGAGAGCGTCGACTCGGCGAGCACCACGCCGCCGACGCCGCTGGTCGCCTGCACCACGATCGGGCCGAGCAGGTTCGGCAGCACGTGCCGACCGAGCACGCGGGAGCGCGTCATGCCGAGCGCGAGCGCCGCCTCCACGAACTCGCGCTGGCGCAGCGCCATCGCCTCCGCCCGCGCGATGCGCGCGTAGAGCACCCAGCCGGGCACGCAGAGGGCGAGAATCACGTGCGACACACCGGGCTCGTCCACGACGGCGAGGATGGCGATGTTCAGCACGATACCGGGGAAGGCCTGGAGCAGGTCGGCGAGGCCGCTCACGGCGTGGTCCACCGCCCCGCCCGCGTAGCCCGCCCAGGCCCCGAGGAGCGTCCCCACGCTGGCCGAGACGCCGACGACGACGAGCGCCACCAGGCCGGCGAGGCGGGCGCCGTGGAGCAGGACGCTGGCGAGATCGATGCCGTTGTCGCCCGTGCCCAGGAGGTGCGCCGCGCTCGGCAGGGCGTACTGGTCGGCGAGGTCGATGGCCTGGGGATCGGCGGGCGCGAGCCAGGGCCCGGCGAGCGCGAGGAAGACGAAGAGCCCGACCAGCGGGGCGCCGACCCGGAGGCGCGCGCCGAGGTCGCGGACGCGTCGAGCGGGAGCTGAGTCAGTCGGTCGACTCACTCCAGCCTCACCCGCGGATCGGCGGCCGCGTAGGCCAGGTCCAGGAGCACGTTCACGACGACGTAGGTCGTGGCGATGACCAGCACGCAGCCCTGCACCACCGGCATGTCGCGATCGAAGAAGGCGTTCAGGAAGAGGGTGCCGAGGCCGCGGCGCTCGAAGATCTTCTCGACGACGACCGTGCCGCTGAGGAGGGCGCCGAGCTGGGCGGCGCCGACGGTGAGCACGGGGAGCGCGGCGTTGCGGAGGGCGTGGCGGAAGTACACGCGGCGCGGGGGGAGGCCGCGGGCGTGGGCGGCGAGCACGTAGGGGCGCGAGAGTACCTCGGCGAGGGAGGCGCGGGTCTGGCGCGTGAGCGAGGCGGCGAGGGCGGTGCCGAGGGTGATCGCGGGGAGGACCAGGCTGGCGAGGCCGGCGGCGTCGTCGCCGGGGAGGGGAAGCCAGCGGAGCTGGACGGCGAAGAGGAGGACCAGGAGCGGGCCGAGCCAGATGTTCGGGATGGCGAGGCCGAGGACGGCGACGGTGCTGGCGAGCCGGTCCGGGGCGCGGCCGCGGAAGCGGGCGGCGAGGACGCCGAGGGGGATGGCGAGGAGCCAGGCGACGAGGAGGGCGGCGAGGGCGAGGGCGGCGGTGCCCGGGAGGACCTCGGCGACGAGCTCGGAGACCGGGCGGTCGCCGCGGAAGGACTGGCCGAGGGAGCCGTCGGCGACGTCGCCGAGGAAGCGGCCGTACTGGAGCGGGAGCGGGTCGTCGAGGTGGAGGTGGGCGCGCATGGCGGCCCGGTCCTCGGGGGAGGCGCGGTCGCCGAGGATGACGTCGACCGGGTCGCCGGGGACGAGGCGCACGAGGAGGAAGACGAGGGTGACGACGCCGAGGATGGTGAGGAGGGCGCGGAGGAGGCGGCGCGCGAGGTAGCCGAGGCCGCTCATGGCCGCCGCTCCGCTCGCCGGGCTCGCTCGATCTCCTCGGGGCGCACGGTCTCGTGTGTAGTGGGCTCGGGCGATCGCGCCGAGAAAACGGCAGCGGGGGCGGCCCGGCGGAACAAAGGAGGGGGCCCGCGCGCTGCCCTCGCGACGCCACGTGGCGGGCCCTCGGCCCGTCCCCTATGCTCCGCCGCCCATGCTCGCCCCCTCGTCCCGGCTCCTCGCCTCCGCGTGCCTCGCCCTCGCCGCCCTCGCGGGCTGCGCCCCGGCCATCGGCGACTCCTGCGAGAGCTCCGTGGACTGCTCGGTGAACGGCGACCGCATCTGCGACACGGCCCAGCCGCGCGGCTACTGCACGGTGTCCGGGTGCGAGCCCGACACCTGCCCGGACGGGGCGCTCTGCGTGGAGTGGCGGGGCACGCCGGACCGCACGGCCGTGCGCTTCTGCATGAAGAAGTGCGGGATCGACTCGGGCTGCCGCGACGGCTACTCGTGCATGGGCACCGAGGACCCGCGCTTGCTCGAGGGCTACCCGGACGACCTCGAGAGCGAGCCGATCGCGCAGATCGTGGACCTGCGCGAGGGACGCACCGAGAAGTCGTTCTGCGTGGCGGACCCCGACGCGATCTAGCCGGGAAGCCCGAAGGGCGCCGGCCCCCGTGCCCGTCCCACGTGGACGAGGCCAGGCCTGGAAGCGCCCCGCACCGGCGCCTTTGGCGCCGGACGCCGGGGTTCGTGGTAGGTCGAAGCGTGCGCCTCGTCGCCCCGCTCCTCTGCCTCCTCCTCGCGCCCGGCCTCGCCGGGGCGCAGGACTGGGACGCGATCGGCGCGCACGTGCGCGCCCGCCGGGACGCCGACGCGCTCGCGGCCCTCCGTGGGGCGAGCGGCGCCGACGCGGCGTCCCTCCGCGGTCGCCTCCACGAGCGCCGGGGGCGGCTGGCCGACGCCGCCGAGGCCTACGGCGCCCTCGCCGAGGCGGACGCGGAAGCGGACGCCGCCGCGCTCCCTTCCTCAGTCCGCGCCGACGCCCACTACCGCCGCGCCCACCTCCTCGCCCGGCTCGGCCGCTGCGCCGCCGCGCGCCCGCTCCTCGAGGCGATCTCCGCTCCACCCCGCCGCGCCGCCGTCGCCGAGGCCCTCCGCGCCGAGTGCCTCCTCCGCGAGGCCCGCACCGACGACGCGCGCGAGGAGGCCCTCGACGCTCTCCGCGCCGCCATCGCCACCAACGGCCGCGCCGTCGACGTCTTCGCCCTCCGCTGGATGCTCGCCGAGACCCTCCTCGCCACCGGCGACGCCGACGAAGCGCGCCGCGAGCTCGTCGCCCTCTGGGTCGATCGGCCCGCCCACCCGGAGGCGCCCCAGGTCGAGGCCGCCCTCGGACCGAGCTTCGACCCGACCGCCGAGCAGCGCCTCTCCCGCGCCAGGACGCTCCTCCGCCGCCGCATCCCCGCCGACGCGGCCGCCCTGCTGGAGGGGAATCCGCCCCGAGACCGCGCCCTCCGCGCGCGCTGGCTCCACACCCGCGGCATGGCCCTGTATCGCACGCGGCACCACTACGCCGAGGCCGCCGAGCTCCTCGCCCAGGCCGCCCGCCTCGGGGGCGCCACCGCGCTCGAGGACGAGTTCCACGCCGCCCGCGCGCTCTCCCGCGCCGACCGGGATCCGCAGGCCATCCGTGCCTACCGCCGCTTCGTCCGGTCTCATCCCCGACACCCACGCGCCGCGGACGCCGAGTTCCTCGCGGCCTGGCTCGAGATCCACATCGGCCGCGCCCGCGGCCGGCGCAGCATGGACCGCTTCCTCGGCGGGCCGCGCGCGCGCCTCCGCGCCAACCGGCGCCGCTCGGCGCTCTGGCAGCTCGGCCTGACCGACTTCGAGCGCGGTCGCCACGCCAGCGCCGCCCGGTATTTCGAGCGATACGCCTCCACCGGCTCGGGCGCGATGGTCGCCGGGCGGGGTCATTACTGGACCGGTCGCGCCGAGCAGGGCCGCGGCCGGAGGACGGCCGCGATCGCCGCCTACCGGCGCGCCCGCGCCATCGACCCGCTCCACTGGTACGGGCTCTGGGCCGAGCGACGCCTCGCGGAGCTCGGGGAGTCGGACCCGATCCCCCTCGACCCGGCCGCGTCGGCCGAGCCCCTCCCGCCGCCGAGCCTGCCGGCCGAGGCGCGCTTCTTCCGTCGCCTCGGGCTCCAGGCCGATGCCCTCGACGCCCTCCGCCGCCACGAGCGCGCCGTCCGCGCCGCCGCCCCGCGCGGCCGTGTCACGGAGACCCGCGTCGCCGCCTACCGCATGCTCGACGGGACCGAGCGCGCCTACCGGCTCGCCGCCCTCCAGCACACGCTCCTCGGCCAACGCCCCGAGGGCGCCGCGCGCTGGGCCTGGGACGCCGCCTACCCGCGCCCGGAAGAGGACGCCGTCCGCGCCGCCGCGCGCGAGAGCGGCGTCCCCTGGGAGCACCTCTACGCGACCATGCGCCAGGAGAGCGCCTACGACCCGGACGTCGTCAGCCACGCCGACGCCATCGGCCTGCTCCAGGTGCTCCCCTCCTCCGGCGCCCGCGCCGCCGCGCGCCTCGGCCTGCCCTTCGAGCGCGACCGGCTCTTCGACCCGGCCTTCAACGTGCGCATCGGCGCCGCCGAGATCGCCGCGCTCTGGGAGCGCTACGAGGGGGTGCTCCCGCTCGTGATCGCCGCGTACAACGCCGGCGCCCATCGGGTGGACGAGTGGGTCGGCGAGCTCGACGGCCCCACGGACCTCGACCTCTTCGTCGAGCGCATCCCCTTCGACGAGACCCGCGGCTACGTGCGCCGCGTCGTCAGCCACTTCGCGCGCTACCGCTACCTCGAAGACCCGGACGCGCGCCCCGAGCTCCCCGCGCAGGTCGGCGGCGAGTAGCACGGCCCGCGGAAACCTGGTGAAGCTCCCGGCGCGCGAAGTCGTGGCTCCGAACCGGGCGAAGCCGATCCCTCGTGGTGGGGCCTGGCCAGCCGCCGTCGGCGGCCCGGACCGGGACCGGAGCTTCCGGGTCGTCACGCGGGTGTAAGCGCCGGTCGGGCTGTGCCGTTGCTCGCCCGATGCTCCGCCTCGCCGCCGCCCTCGCGCTCGTCGCCGCCCTCGCCTTCGTCGCCGCGCCCGCCCACGCCAGCGCCCCGCCGCGCGTGGAGCCCCTCCCCGCGGCCGGTCCGGCCACCCCCTCGGCCTCGCCCGTCGCGCCGGGCCAGGCCACCCCCGCTCGCGCCGCGGCCGCTCAGGCCGTCGTCCCCGCCCATCGGCCGCCGCCCCGCCGGCAGCCCCGCGAGCAGCGGGACCGTCGCTGGGGTGGCTGGGTGGCCTTCGGCGCCCAGAGCGGCCTCTTCCTCGGTGTCGGCGCCGGCCTCGGGCTCTCCGCCCGCGATGGCTCGCGGCGGGCCAGCGGCATCGTCGGCGGGGTCGGCAGCTACGTCCTCGCGGCCGTCGGCGCCAACCTCCTCGGCCGCCAGGCGGAGCGGCTCGGCTGGCGTCCCGAGCTCGGCCACGCGCTCGCCGGCCTCTATCCGGGCATGCTCGAGGGCTCGCTCGTCGGCGGGCTGATCGTCCAGGAGACCGGCCTCGAGGGGCGCCCCGCTCGGGCCGTGCTCCTCGGTTCGACGGCGGCCTTCTCCGTCCTCGGCGCGCTCCTCCACCGCATCGCGGGCGAGCGCTCCGGCACGCGCGTGGGCCTCTTCTACGCGCTCCTCGTCGGCTCGCTCAGCTTCCTCGCGCCGGCCGCCATCGCCACCGATCGACCGAGCGTGCTCACGCGCGGCCTGGCCGGCGTCGGCGCCGCCGGGCTCCTCGCCACCGGCCTCGCCCCCGTCATGCGCTGGTAGCGCCCGCTCGCCGGGGGGCTGGAGGCCCGCCGGTGGCTGCTCGAGTCGCCACCGGCGCCGTCCGTTCACGGCGTTTCGTGGGTGAATGCCGGGCCTTTCGCGATCGTCCGCGCTGGCCCGAATGGTGCGCGACCTCGCCCCGGTGTCTCTCGCGCGCCCCGCCCCCCTCCTGCTCGCCGCCCTCGTCGCGCTCTGCCCGCTCTTCGCCGCGCCGGCCGGCGCTCGCGGGCAGGCTTGCGAGCGAACCGTGACCCGCACGCCGCTCCGCTTCGGCGCGGACGGCGGCCAGGTCCTGGTCGAGGTCGTCGAGCGCGACCGCTGCTTCCCCGACGGCGTCTCGGCGCACGGCATGGAGCGGCGGCGCACGGGCGATCTCGAGCTCCTCGAGCGCACGGAGCTGCTCCGCGGGACGCGCGACTGGAGCGACCCCTCGACCTGGCGCGAGCGGGCGCCGGCCGAAGTGGAGGCGGCGATCCGACGGCGCCGCGGGCGCTACCTGCGGGCCCACGCCGAGGCCTTCCCCTTCCGGGCCGTGCGTCGCGACGCCGCCTGGGAGGGCGAGCGGCTGCGCGTCGGGGGCCTGGAGCTCGCGGTGCCGCGGGCGCTGATCCGCTACGCCGCGCCCTACTCGGAGGAGCCGCCCGAGGTGCAGGTCTGGGTCGCCGAGGAGGCGGCGCCGCGCGTGCTCGCCGTGGGCACGGTCGAGCGGGCCGGGCGCGATCGGCTGGTCGTGCTCGAGCGCGGCTGAGCCTCGGGCGCGGCTGAGCCTCGGCCGCGCAGCTCGAGAGCGTGGGCGCGACGGGCCCGGACCGTCCTCCCACGACCGCCGGATGGCGGGGCCTGGCCGAGCCGCGGTCGTCGAGGGGGGCGCGAGCCGTCGGCGCCGCGCGGGCGCTCAGCCCTCCAGGAAGCCGATCTCGCGCGCCACGGCCTCGGCGACCGGCAGGACCTTCTCGTAGGCCGCCGCGTTGCACGCGAGGATGCCGCCGCTCGTCCGCAGGTCGTCGCTCTTGTACTGGTAGGGCGCTCCGTCGAGGCGCACGAAGCGACCGCCCGCGCCGCGCAGCACGGCCTCCGGCCCGCAGGCGTCCCAGAGCGACGACTTGTCGCTGATGTGCACGTAGAGGTCGGCGACCTGCTCGGCGATGAGCCCGACCTTCAGGCCGACCGAGCCGCTCTTCATCTCGCTGGTGATGCCGAGGCGCTTCACGACCATGTCGATGGACTCGGCCCGGTGCGAGCGCGAGACCACCAGCCGGAGGTCCTTCGCCTCGGGCGTGTCGCTCACCTTCAGCGCGCGCTTCTCGCCGCCCGCCTCGAGCCACGCGCCCTCGCCGACCACACCCGTGTAGAGCTTGTCCTTCGCGACCTGGTAGACGACGCCGAGCTTCGCCGCGCCGTCCACGGCCAGCCCGATCATCACGGCGAACTCGCCGTTCTTGGCGATGAACTCCTTGGTGCCGTCGAGCGGGTCGACGTACCAGACCCGGCCGGCGGCCGTGCTGTCGCTCTTGTCCTCGCTCTCCTCGGCGACGATGCCATCCTCGGGGAAGGCCTCGCGGAGCGCCTTCACGATGAGCGCGTTGGCCTGGCGGTCGGCGTCCGTGACCGGGTCCCGCGGCGACTTGTAGGCGACGGAGAAGTCCTTGGCGTAGACGCCGCGGATGATCTCGCCCGCGTCGCGGGCGATGCGGGTGACGGTCTCGAGCTCGCGCTGCATGGGCGGCGGGATACCACGCCCGGGGCCGATGACCAGGCCGCCGCGGAATAGGAGCGGCGCCGGTCTGTTGCGGAGGCGACCCCGCGATGGCTCCCCCCAGGGGACGTCGCTGCGACGCGAGGGGTCCGCGAGGAGACGCCGGGCGCTCGCCCGGCAGGAGGAGGTACGCGTGCATCGATGGAGGCACGGCGTGTGGCTGGCGTGCGCCTGGGCGCCGGCGCTCGCGCTCGCGCAGGAGGCGCCCGTGGAAGGGCACGGGGGCCAGACGGAGCGCCCGGTGCGCGGCGAGGACGTCGAGGAGGAGGGCGAGCCCCCGAACGGCGGCGCCGAGGCCGACCCGCCCGAGGCATCGGAGGGCTCGGGCGACGGGCTCCGCCTCTCCATCGACGACGCCGCGCCGCCCGACGCGATCGACGCGGGCGTGGGCGCGAGCGACCCGGGGCCGGCGGCCGGCGAGGCCACCGCTGTGTCGCGGGGGGAGCCGCGCGCTCGCCCAGGCGCGCCCGCCGATCCCGGGACCGACACGCCGCGCGGAGACGCGCCCGCCGGCGCCTCGCGCGAAGACGCGGCGCCGGAGGACGATCCGACGCGACCCGTCTCCTCCGAAGCCGACCCGGACGCCCGCCCCCCGGACGCCGCCTCGAGCGACGCCCCCGAGGACGACCCGGGCTGGCGCGATCGGCTCCGCTCCGTCATCGATCTCCACGGCGACTTCCGCCTCCGCCTCGAGCGCTGGCAGCGCTTCCACCTCGGCCTGGAGGACGGCCCCTTCGACCGCTTCCGCGCCGCCACCGCGGACGAGGCCCCGGCCGGCGGCTGCGGCGGCGAGCGCGAGACCTGCGGCGGCTCGACCCTCCGCTTCGCCACCCTCCGCCTCCGCCTCGCCCCGCGCATCCACGTCACCGACGACATCTCCGTCCACGCCCTCTTCGACGCCTTCGACGACCGCGTCCTCGGCGCCGACGCCGACGACCTCTCGCTCCCCGAGACCCAGCGCGCCGCCCGCGGCGCCGTCGCCGTCCGCCGCGTCTGGGCGCGCTTCCGCCTCCGCGGCGTCGGCGAGCTCCGGGCCGGCCGCATGGGCGCGCGCTTCGGCCTCGGCCTGGTGCAGGACGACGGGATGGACCTCGACGACGACGCCAGCACGGACGTCGATCGCATCGAGGCGCGCGTCCCGCTCGGGCCCCTGGTGCTCCGCGGCGCCTGGGACTTCGCCGCCCGCGGGGACGTGGGCGCCGGCCGCGCCGAGCTCCCGCGCGTGCCCTTCGACCCCTCGCCGGAGGACGACGTCCGCCAGTGGACCCTCGCCGTCGCGCACCGCCTCGCCCCCGCCGAGGCCGAGGCGCGCCTCGCCCGCGGGGACGTCCTCCTCGAGGGCGCCGCCCAGCTCCTCGGTCGCCGCCAGCACCTCGCGCCCGTCGAGGAGGGCTGGGCCCGGCGCGGCGCGCGCGTCTACACGCCCGACGTCTGGCTCCGCCTCCGCTGGCGGGGCTTCCGCGCCGAGCTCGAGGCCGCCGCGCACGTCGGCCGGGTCGAGGACGCCACCGACGAGGGCCGCGGTCAGCGCGTCGACCTTCGCCAGCTCGGCGTCGCCCTCCAGCTCGAGCAGCGCCTCCTCGACGACCGGCTCCGCCTCGACCTCGGCGGCGTCTACGCGAGCGGCGACGGCGCCCTCGGCGTCGCGGGCGAGGCGGAGCTGCAGGACGCGGGCGCCACCGCGAGCCGCTTCGCGATCCACCCGAGCCACCGCGTCGACGAGATCCTCTGGCGGCGCCTCGTCGGCCGCGTGCAGGGCGCCTGGGTCCTCCGCGCCGGCGGCCGCTACGACCTCCTCCGGGACGCGCGCGGCCGCGGCCTCGGCGTCACGCTCCACGGCGTCTACAGCCGCGCCTCCGCGGGCCCGGGCGATCGCGACCTCGGCCTCGAGGTCGACGCCGGCCTCGAGTACGGCACGGAGGCCGCCGACGGTGAGCCCGGCGCCTACCTCGCCGTGCGCTACGGCGTGCTCGTCCCCCTCGCCGGTCTCGACGGCGAGGGCGAGGGCGAGGGCGCCAAGCCGGCCCAGGCCCTCCGGGCGATCATCGGCGCCCGCTTCTGAACGAGCCCCCCCGCACGCTCGCCGCTGCCCGTCAGAGGTTCGTGCGAGGCTTCTATCCATGAGCGACCCGACCGACCCGGGCGGCCCGCGCGGCCCGCACCACGGCATCGACTACATCGAGATCACCGTCTCCGACATGGCGCGCGCGAAGCGCTTCTACGGCGAGGCCTTCGGCTGGCGGTTCACCGAGTACGCGCCGAGCTACGTCGGCTTCGTGGACGGCGCCCGCGGCGAACGCGAGGCGGGCGGCCTCACGCTCGGGGAGGTGGTGCGCGGCGGCCCGCTGGTGGTGCTCCATTCGCGCGACCTCGAGGCGACCGAGGCTGCCGTGCGCGCCGCCGGGGGTGAGATCGTGAAGCCGATCTTCGACTTCCCCGGCGGGCGCCGTTTCGAGCTCGAGGACCCGGCGGGCAACCGCCTCGCCGTCTGGTCCTCCTGAACGGCGACCCGACTCGCGGCGGGCCGAGCCGGTCCTCGCCCAGCCGGACATGCGGCGGACATGCGGGGGCCCGGCCGGCGCGCCACCCTACGGGACGCCGGCCGCCCCTCACGCGGCGCGAGCTCGCGCGAGCGCGCCGAAGTCGACGCCCGTGAGCGCGACGCTCTTCTCCCAGAGCGCCGCCGCGTCCGCCTCGTCCCGGGCGGCCTTCGTGCAGCCGACCTTCACCGGGTAGCCGCGCCACTCGAAGAAGGCGTGCGGGCCGTAGTAGTCGCCGCCCTCGGCGGCCGGGTCGGTCGCCGCGCGGAGCGTCGGCAGGGCGCCCTGCGGCTGGGGCATGGCGAAGACGTGGTTGGCGAGCTCGAAGAGCTTCACGTGGCGCTGGAGCTCCGTGCCGGTCCAGCCCGGGTGCGCGGCGAGGGCGAGGGCCCCGGCGCCCGCCGCCTCGAGGCGACGCTGGAGCTCGAAGGTGAAGAGCAGGTTCGCGAGCTTGCTCTGCGCGTAGGCCGCGACCTTGCCGTAGGAGCGCGTCTCCCAGCTCAGGTCGGCCAGGTCCAGCTTGCCCTGCTTGTGGGCGATGCTCGAGACGGTGACGACGCGCGCGCCGGGCGTCGCGAGCACGAGCTCGAGGAGCCGGCCGGTCAGCGCGAAGTGGCCGAGGTGGTTCACGCCGATCTGAAGCTCGAAGCCCTGCGCCGTGCGCGTGAGCGGCGGCATCATCACGCCGGCGTTGTTGATCAGCAGGTCGAGGCGATCGAAGGCCTCCCGGAAGGCGTCGGCGAAGGCGGCGACCTCCTCGAGGTCCGCGAGGTCGAGGGCCATGAAGCGCACGTCGGCGTCCGGCGCCGCCTCGCGGATGCGCGCCACGGCCCCCTCGCCACGCTCCGCGCTCCGGCAGGCGAGCACCACCGTCGCGCCCTTCTCCGCGAGGGCCTTCGCCGTCTCGTAGCCGATGCCGCTGTTGGCGCCGGTGACGATCGCCACCTTGCCGCTCTGGTCGCCGATGTTCGCGTGGGTCCACTTGCCGTCGTGCATCTCGTCTCCTCCCCGGTCGCTTGCAGACCGGCGGTCACCTATTTGCTGACTGGTGGTCGCATAAAGCCGGGGAGCGTAACGAGAGGGCCCGCTTTTTTCGCATTTCGACGGCGAAACACCGGTCGTTTGGTGCAGGTCCCCTTCTACCCAGGTGGATCACGCACTAGGTTGCTTCCGTGGACTTCGAGCGCGCCCGGCAGCCCGAGCAGAAGGCCCAGCGGCGCGAGGCGCTCCTCGACGCGGCGGCGGCCCTCCTGGCCGAGCGCGGCCTCGGCGACGTCAGCCTGAGCGCCATCGCCCGGCGCGCGGGCATGAGCAAGGCGAGCGTCTACCGCTACTTCGAGAGCCGGGAGGCGATCTTCCTCGAGCTCCTCGCGCGCGACTACGAGGCCATCGCCGAGCGCTTCGAGGCGGCCCTCGTGCCGCTCGCCGGGCGCGGCGATCTCGACGCCGTGGCCGAGGCGATCGCCGACGCGCTCGACTCCAACCCGCGCGCCCTCGAGCTCTTCGCGAGCATCGCGAGCGTGCTCGAGCACAACGTGAGCGCGGACTTCGTACGTGAGTACAAGCGGCGCACGGTGCGCATCGGGGCGCGCCCGGTCTTCGCGCTGCACGCGGCCGTGCCGGAGCTGAGCGTCGAGCGCGCCCAGCGGCTGATGCACCTGGTGCTCGTCTTCGCCGGCGGCCTCTACCCGACGGCGCACCCGGCGGAGCCCGTCGCCGAGGTGCTCGCCGAGCCCGAGTTCGCGCCGCTCCGCCTGGACTTCCGGGAGACCTGCGCGGAGCACGCGCGCCTGCTGCTGCGCGGCGCCGTCCAGGGCGCGCCGCGCTGAGCCGGCCGCGCCTCCTCGCCGAGGGCCGACAGCCGAGCGACGCGGGGAAGCCGAGCCGAGCGCCGCGAGGAGGCCGAGCGCAGCGGGGAAGCAGCGCCGAGCGCCGCGGGGAAGCCGAGCCGAGCGACGCGGGTGGAAGTGCGAGCGCCGCGAGGAAGCCGAGCCGAGCGACGTGGGTGGAAGCGCGAGCGCGGCGGGGAAGCAGCGCCGAGCGCCGCGGGTGGAAGCGCGAGCGCAGCGGTCCACATGCGGGCCGAGAGCGAGCCCGCCAGGCTCTCCGAAGCGGGCGACGCTTTCGCGCCGATTGAGCTCCAACCCTTGCCGGGGCGGTCGGGGACCGGCATTCCGTCTTCATGGAGCTCGTCGCCACGTTCGCCGCGTCCTTCCTCGTCTCCGCGCTGACGCTCGGCATCTCGGCGCGCGTCGTCGACGGGATGAAGATCCGCGGCGCGCTCGGCTACCTGACCGTGCCGCTGCTCTTCGCCCTGCTCGAGACGCTCCTCGGCGGGCTCCTGACCTTCGCCCTGACGCTCGTGCTCGGCGTGCTGATCCCGGTCCTCGGGCTCCTGCTCGGCTTCGTCGCGCGCATCTTCGTGCGCGCCTACCTGATCCGCCTGACCGGGCGGCTGACGAAGCGGCTCGAGGTCGACGGCTGGGGCATCGCGCTGAAGGTCAGCGTGCTGGTGGGCCTCCTCGCCTTCGGCGCCGAGCTGCTCGCCCGCGCGGTGTTCTGAGCGACCGCACCGGGACGGCGAGGGCCCGTGCCCGTGCCCGTGCGTGCCCGCAGGTCGAGTGGGCGCACCGCACGCGCGGAGAGTCGCATCCGAGGAGTGCGACGCCCCGGCGCAGCGCGAGCGGGAAGTGACGGCGCGAAGGGTCGCTCGCCGCACGAGCCCGCGTGGCGTCCGCGCGCGAAGCGTCGTCGTCGCGCGCCTACTCGAAGCGCGTCCAGGTGCCGTCGACGAGCCGCTCGTGCGGCTGGAAGCGCGCCTTGTAGCTCATCGCGTCGCAGCCCTCGATGTAGAGGCCGAGGTAGAGCCAATCGAGGTCCCAGCGCTGGCAGAGCTCGAGCTGCTTGAGGATCGAGTACGTGCCGAGGCTGAGCTTCGGCAGGCTCGGATCGTAGTAGCAGTAGACGGCGCTCATCGCGCGCTCGCCGCGGTCGGTCACGGCGACGGCCACGAGCCGATCGTCGCGATCGAAGTAGCGGAGCTCGAAGGCGTCGCATTGCCGGTCGACGAGGAAGCGCTGGTAGCTCAGCGGATCCATCGGCGTCGCCTCGGGCCGCGCGAGCCCGCGGCCGAAGCGGTGCGCGTCGTAGAGGGCCACGCGCTCGTCGCTCACCGTCGGCGATCCGATCTCCACGCGCAGCTCGCGCTCGCCGCGGTTGAAGACGCGGCGCTGCGACTTCGAGAGCGGGAAGTCGGCGGGCAGGCGGATGGCCTGGCAGGCCTGGCACTCGGGGCAGGTCGGCCGATAGAAGAGCGCGCCGTGGCGTCGGTCGCCGCGGGCGAGCCGATCGTCGAGCTCGCTGCGGGTCAGGGCGCGCACGGGGAGGCGCAGCGGCATGCGCGCGGTGCGGCCCTCGAGGTAGGGGCAGGCTTCCGTGGCGTCGTGCACCAGCAGCTCGGCGGGCTGCACGTCGACGAGGATGGGAAGCGACTCGAGCCTGTTCACGAGGCGTGCATCATGCCTGAGTTGGCGCGCGTGGGCACGCGTGGGAGGGAAGTAGCGGGGCATCGGGGAGGCGAGCGGCGCGCGGGCCCTCGCGAAGGAAGCGAGAGGGAAGTGAGCGGTCGGCGCGGCGGCGCTCAGCCGGCGGCGGGGGCGGGGAGGAGCGCGGGGGTGTGCGTGGGGAGCATGGCGTGGGTGGTGCGCACGCCGCCGAGCGCGGTCGCGAGCGTGGACTGGCCGGGGAAGACGCTGTCGCCGACCATCCAGAGGTCGGGCAGCAGCGCGCGGGGCCAGAGCCCAGCGTAGCAGCCGAGCCCGGCGCGCCGCGGGATCCCGCCGACGTAGCCGAAGTCGCGGCCCGTGAAGCGCTCGAACGTGCGCGGGCTCGCCGTCATCTCCTCGCGCACGGCGGCGGCGAGCTCCGGGGCGCGCGTGGCGAGGCCCTCGCGCATGCGCTGCTGGATGCGCGCGACGTAGGCGCCCGGGTCCTCTGCGGCGCGAAGCCGCTCCATCGGCACGTGCGTCGAGACCGTCACCGTGCGTCCGCCGCTCTCGCTCCGATCCTCGTCGGCGCCGCTGATGGACGCGAAGAGGTGGTTGCCTTCGACGAAGGGCGCGCCGGGGTCGACGACGAGCTCGAGGTGGTGCGCCTCCGGGCGGAGCTGGGCGCCGGGTTCGAGCACGAGGTAGAGCATGGCCGCGCCCCAGCCGCGCTCCACCCGCTCGGCGAGCGCGTCGAGCCGCGGGTGCGCGCCGACCTCGGCGCCGAGGACGCGCCGGAGTGCGTGGGGCGTGAGGTTGGCGACGACGCGATCGGCGAGGAGCGAGCCCTTCCGCGCGTCGACGCGCCAGCCCTCGGGCGTGCGCGTGAGGGCCTTGACCCGATCGCTCGTGCGGAGCGCCGCGCCGCGCGCCTCCGCGGCGTGGGCGAGGGCCCAGGCGAGCTCGCCGATGCCGCCGTGCACGTGGCCCGTGCCGCGAAAGCAGTAGTCCATGGCGCCGAGGGCGAAGGGCGCCTCGACCTCGCGCGTGCCGGCCTGGACGGTGATCTGGCAGACGGCGTCGAGGTAGGTGCGGAGCGGCGCGCAGCCCTCGAGGCCGTGGCGCCGGAGCATGCGCTCGAGGGGGCGACCGACGTGCCGGAGCAGCGGGAGGTAGCGCGGGGCGCGGGCGAGGTGGCGGGCGAAGGCGCGGGCGGAGAGGGGCGGGAGGAGCGAGGGGTCGTCGAAGAGGGACCAGAGCGCGTCGGCGACGCGGCGCTGCTCCGCGAAGAAGGCGCGGGCGCGCTCGGCGGGCACGTCCGGGAGGGCGGCGACGCGCTCGACGAAGGCGGCGCGGTCCGGCGGGATCGGGAGCGTGAAGCCTGGCGCGCGGAGCTCGATGACCGGGTCGAGCGGCTGGAAGGTGACCGGGAGGCGGAGCCGCTCGATCCACTCGGCGAAGAGCTGCCCCTCGCCGAAGCCGCTGAAGAGCGTCGCGCCCGACTCGAAGCGGGCGCCGCGGCGCGTGAAGGTCGAGGCGCAGCCGCCCGGGTAGCGGAGCTGCTCGAGGAGCGCGACCTTCGCCCCCGCCTCCGCGGCCGTGAGCGCCGCGGCGAGCCCGCCGAAGCCCGCGCCGATCACCGCGACGTCGTAGCGGTCCATGCCGCGGGGTGTAGGGGCGGGAGGCGGAGGCGTGTAGGGGAGGGGGAGGTCGGAGGCGTGGGGCGGAGCTCGAGCGGGAAGCGGGAGGCCCAGCTGCAGCAGCGAGAGCGGAGCCGGAGCCCCAGCCCGAGCCGAAGCCGAGCCCGGGCTCGAGGCCGAACGTGAGCGCGAGCTCGAGCCCAAGCGCGAGCCGACGCCGAGCCCAAGCGCAAGCGCAAGCCCAAGCTCGAGCGAGCAGCCCAAGCTCGAGCGAGCAGCCCGAGCTCGAGCGCGAGCCCAAGCGCGAGACCCTGCGTGAGCGAGCAGCCGGGGCGCCCGAGCTCGAGCGCGAGCCCAACCGCGAGACCCTGCGTGAGCGAGCAGCCGGGGCGCCCGAGCTCGAGCGCGAGTCGGAACGGAAGCGTCGGCCCGAGCCCGAGCGAAGAGCCCAAGCCGCGAGCAGGAGCCCGCAGCCACTCTGTCCGACCGCCGGCGCCGAGCCGACACCGAACGACCACCCGGCTCGCCCTGAGCCGCAGCTCTCCACCACGCCGTCCGACCGCCGGCGTCACCCCGATGCGTGGCAGCTCCTCCGCGCCGAGCCCGACCGCCGCGTCGCCCCGAAGCGCCGCGGGGACGAAGCGACCACGCGACCACCCCCGCACTCGAAGCGCCACCGCAGCCCGTGTTCTCCCCCAGCCGCGCGAAGGGGAGCGCACCCACGTCTGCCCCGCCAGCTCGGCCCCACGGAGCCGCCCCCCCGCTGACTCGGAAGAACCGCGCC